>CAZEHM010000023.1:0-47004 GCA_964512025.1 uncultured Nitrospira sp.
TCGAGGCGTTAAAAGCCGCCATCGTGGACAGCCAGCAACATGGGCAGAAGTTTCCGCGCTTCTCGGCCCGCGCCATGGAGGCCGGCGTGCAGGCTTACTATGCCTTCCTCCGCGGAAAGCGCGTCACCTACTTCGGCCGGAACGGCGATCATCACGTCGAGTGGTTCCCTGGCGCACAGCCCAACACGAACTCGTAATGTGCAAGTGCAGCGGACGACTCTTCTCGAGGACGACTCTCGACCTCTAGCGGTCATGCCCGATTCATCCGCCCCCCTCCGCTGTAAGGTTTTTCTCCCAACCCAGACTAGTGCCTAGATAGTCGATAGCGCGGGATTCACCCTCACACATGGCGTGGGACCGCCGGACCCAGAACCATCGGGCTATCGGATGCAGATCACGACGCACGGCCACTCACGGCCCATTCACCAAAGGAGATCGACCATGAGACAGACAACTATCAGCACTCACTCGCAGTCCATGCTGAACGGCTCTCTGGCAGCAACGCTGTTGCTGGCGCTCGCGGCGCCGGGTCACGCAACGGAATTGCCGGCGTCGGTCGCGGGCAAGGCGTCGGACGCTCTGGTGACCTTGGCCACGACCGGCAATCCCGAGCCGTTGCATGCCGAGCTCGGGGGGACGGTGATTTCCTCGGAAGACCTGCAGAAGAAAGCGAGCGCCCTGCTGAAGATCCAGAAAAGCGAACATCTGGCGCCCAAGGCTTTGATCGCTCCGAGCGGGGAGATGTACGCCATGGTGGCGCCCACGCTGACCAAGGACAATTTCATTCTGGCCGATCGTCAAGGCAACCTGCTGCGGGTGGATGTCGGCGATTCGGAAGGGCACCGGATGCCGTTTGTGGTTGAGACCGTCGTGGAGGACGGCGGAACGCCCTGGTATGTCGAGTTCTGGAACTGGATCACCCGTCAATAACTTCGTTCAGCGACACACGACCCTGTGTGCCGCCCACGAGAGGTGACAACATGAACGGCGCTGCACGATCTACCCATCCCAAAGTCTGTCTCACCGTCGGTCTGGCTGTCTGCCTGTTCATGCTCGGCGGGTGCGCCTCGCGATCCGCCGGCCTGTCCGATCCGGAACCGTTCACCCAGATTCCCGCGGACTTTACGCATACGTGGACGAAAGGCACCCATCCCTTCACCGGAGCGGCGGTGATCGATGTCGATGGAGACAGCCGGTTCGAGGTGTTCGTCGGCGGCGGGGAAGGACAGCGCGATGCCTTGTTGCGCTACCGCGACGGCCGGCTGGTGAACATCGTTGAAGAGACCGGCCTCTCGAATAGGAGTGCGACCTACGGCAGTACGGCCATCGACATGGATGCCGACGGAGACACAGACTTACTCGTGGCGCGCGAAGACGGGGTCTACCTCTATCTCAATGACGGAGGGCGGTTTCAGGAACGACGCATCCCCGTCGATCTGCCGGTGAACTCAGTCCCGTTCAGCGTCGCGGTCGCGGATATCGACCATGACGGCGACGGGGACTTGTACATCAGTGTCTTCGTGAATGCGAAGACCTTCAGGAGCGCGACCTTTAATGATCCGACGCATGCCAAACCGAACCGGATGTTGCTGAATAACGGGGACCTCACCTTCACCGATATCACCGCATCGTCCGGGACCGCCGGCAAACAGAACACGTTCTTGTCCCTGTTCGTGGATCTGGACTCCGACGGCTGGCAGGACCTGGTGGTGTCCCATAATACCGGCGCGGTCGAGATCTTCCGCAACATGAAGGATCGAACGTTTCAGCCTGTCGTTACTAATTCGGACTTCGGGTTTTGGATGGGCGTGGCGATCGGCGACATCGATAACGACGGCGATCAGGATCTGCTGTTCACCAACGTCGGACGATCGATTCCCCTCTTCCTGACCTCCGGCGACTTGCGGGAGAACCAGAGCCACACCCACGATTGGATGCTGTGGCGGAACGACGGCGACTTCCGCTTCACCGACGTGACCGACGCGTACGGATTGGCCGGCGAAGGGTTCGCCTGGGGCGCGGTGTTTGAAGACCTCGATCTGGACGGGCAACTCGATCTCCTTGTCGCACAGAACTACATCAAATGGCCGGTCCATAAATGGTTCAAACTGTCCGGACGCACCTACTTGCAACGTATGGAGAATGGCATCCGGCAGTTTCACCACACCCCATCGCTGGGCATCGAGAACCGCTACTTCGGCCAGGCTCCTGTGATCGTGGATCTCGACGGCGACGGCAAACAAGACGTACTCTGGCTCAACATCGACGGCCCCGTGCGCGCGTTCCTGAATAGGGCCACGGGCAACTACATCACGATGGTCGTGCCCGACACGGTCGCCAACGTCGGCACCCGCATCAGCATCGAGACCGAACAGGGCCGGAGCTATACCCGCGCGGTCGTTGGAAGCGTCGGTACGATGACCGATCAAACGCCTGACTTGAGTTTCGGGTTAGGACCGCACGACCGCGTGCTCCGGGCCATCATTCACCGCCCGGATGGACAGACCGACGTCATTCCCTCCCCGCCCCTCAACGCGAGGACATTGATCCGTTAACTACCGAGCGTTGGCACCATCCAGACGCGCGGCTGCAGTACCCTGCCGATCGCCTCTCCGGAACGGTCATTGGTGGCTTCAGTTCGCTGCGAAAAGAACACGGGGACATTCTGTATTTCTTGGCACGTGGCGGGCCGGCGCAATCGCCGATTTCATCCGCCACCGGGGATGCTCTCTCGCAGAGTTGCAGCCAGGAGCGCAGGCGCCTACCATAGCTAAACAACCGTCGACACCAGGGAGGTCTTTATGATCGCTGTCATGGTGCGGTTTCAGTACGAAAACGAGTTCAACGAAGCGCGTCTCCAGCAGATCGCGGACAGTGCTCGCTCCAAGTTTCAAGGCATGCCGGGTGTACGGTCGAAGGCCTTTACGCTTGATGCCACCAGGCGCCAAGCACTCAACTTCTATGTGTGGGAATCAGAGGACGCGGCCCGGAACTTCTACTCGCCGCAAATGATCGAGGGAGTCACGAAACTCTACGGCGTCCGGCCAAGCATTGAATATCTGAAGCTGGCCGCGCTCGTTGAAAACCCGCCGACGCAATGACACGAACGTGACACGCTCGATTACTGTCGACAGACAAACAACGCGGCGCATCCCACAACATCAATGTGGACCGTGGTGAAATGCTTCGCGAGCAGGCTGCGCAACCCTTGGAGGTCGTCGCGATCGTTGGTGAAGATGCCCTTCGAGTTATACAACGCCATGAGCTGCTTCGCCGCCCAACTCCTCTCCACCCCGTCCGATAACAGCGTGGCGCCGAATAGTGTGCCGCCAGGATTGAGCAAGGGCTTGAGGTGTTGGAAGACGTCACTTTTCGTGTGAATGGTTCCGGGCAGGCAATGCAGCAGATACGTCAGGCTGATGGAATCGAACCGGTGGATCTCACGGTCACTCGCATCCAAAACATTCGCCCGATAGATCTCCGGGCGGTATCGGGCCACTCGTCCGGCGGCCGCCTCCAGACAGTTCGGGTTTAGATCCATCAAACCCAGCCGCGGGTGCTCGCTCGGGAAACGGCAATGGTCTAGAAAGTAGCCGGTACCCACCCCGACATCGAGATGATTCGCCGTCACATGCCGGTCATACAGAGCGAGTATGTGCGCCGAGGGGCATTTCCAGATGAACCGATTCGAGAAGCCGACGACGAACCAGTCATAGATCCCGAGCGTCGATTTAGAATAGACGGCCTGGCCCGCCACAACCTGTTCTGAAGTAGCCGTCATTGCGATCTCGTTCCGTCGCGCATCGCTTTTTCAAGGATTTGTGGCGGTGAGCACATAATCGGACAACGGCAGGCTGACCACAAGCCAAACGCGCCCGCCCCATGTCCACTACTGTGTTCGCGTGAGCCCGGAATGCGTGATCGTCAATTCCTCTACCATGATCGTCGCTGAACTAGCTGATGCAGGCGTCGGAATGACCAACTTGCTGGGCCAGCCGCCTACTCCCTCCCATCGCGCCAACGGCTGCATTGCCGTATTCAAAAACGTAATCGAGAATGTCCGGAGCGCACCTTGCAGATTGCCGGCCTCCACCATCGCCCGCCACGCCCAGAAACTCTTGTCCCCCGTCAGACCGCGCTTGATGACGATGTCATTCCACTTGAGCCGTCCGGGCACATGATGCGTGACCGACTGACCGCTCGGACCGGCGCTTCTCTGTTCGACGACTTCTGATTCGGATCCGATGCCGGTCAGTTCCGAGATAAAAATCGTCCCCGGTATTCCCTGGATTTCCACCTTCACAGCAAATCCCGGTATGGGCTCCAGTCTCTGCGCATCAGCCGGCAAGCTGCTGAACAGCCACACCACCGCCATGAGCAGAAACGTCCCAACCGTTTTTGCACCGAGTTTCCCACGTGCGCTCATCGCAACCTCCCTCGACTGAATATGGATGGCAGAGAACCATCCAGCCGCTACAACAGGGGACACAGTCTACATCACGCGCGCAGGCTACTGCGCTCTGCGAGTGATGTCAACGCGCACAGAGAAGCGTATGCGGCGCATCGGCAAGCGAATCCGGACGCCTGGCTGAGTAAACGCAGCTCTCTCGCCTCGCTGCTAAGAGAATCAGACTCCCGGATAAGACGGCCGCATCAATGCTCCTTATAGTGTGAACCGTCATTGCGCACTACCCAGGTGCTGTCATGCACACAGAGGAGGATCGATATGAGAACTACCGTCTTCTCATCCACGCTAAACACCTCACCCAATGGAATCGGCCTCATGCGAGCGGTCGTTGAACTGTTCGGAATCGTGTTGGTGCGGTTTCGGCCCGTGCAGAGGATTTGGGGCGCGTGGCTCATCGCCGTGAACTCGGCCTGCCTGCTGTTCATCACTCACATTGAAGCCCAGGTTGCCCTCGCCGCTGTGGGTCTCGCGGTGCTCGCTCAAGGGCTGATCTATCAGCGCAAGCGTTTCATCCGGCTGCTCGGAGTGACCCACGTCATCTGGGTACCCATGCTGGCGTGGATGGCCTTGCGTCTCGACAGGCTGCCGAACGGAGAACCCGCCTTCCACGCATGGCTCGTCACCCTCATCGCCACGAACGCAGTCTCGTTGGCGATCGATACCTGGGATGCCCTGCGCTTCCTACGTGGTGAGAACAAGCCTCACTACCGGTGGTGACGAGGAGGCTCGCGGCGAGTGGCTACGAGCAAGATGGGAGAAGATACTGGACCGGCTAGTAGATGGCCCGCGGCTAGGCCGCGAGCCGATCCTTTTGATCCCAGGCAAGATGCTCGAACTCGGCCTGGTCCATTTTGAGATGCGCCAGAACGACCTGGCCGATGGCCGCCCACTCCGGAGAATCCTTGCCCTTCCGTATGCGATGACAGATACAGTCGACCATCGCCAGAACCGCGATCACGGTCCGGATATTGTCTTCGCTCGGGGTCGGCTTCCACGCCGCATCGCCGAACAGCTCTCTCGTCCGGTGATGATTGAGAATAATCGTGCCGATTTCCTCCGGCAGATGCCAATGCCGGCTCATGAGCGCCCCCACAACCGCATGATCGGTGTTTAAGCGCGCATCCTCGATGTCCGTCAGCGACTGCTCCGGCCTCTTCGCCGCCTCCTGCAGCACCTCCGCATACTGCGGAAGGCGTTGCAGCAGAATCGGCATGCCGCAATCCCGGAAGAGGCCGAGCAAGTAGGCTTTGTCCGCCGACATGACGGGCACGTCACGCATCACGCTCGACAGCACCAGCGCCGTGTCGTTCGCTTCGTCGAAGAAACGGTCGATCCCCGCTTGATTGTTTCCCTGAAGCTCACTCTTCATCGCCAGGGCGATCACGACGTTGACGACATTGGGCATCCCCAGCAACACCACCGCCTGACGCACCGACTCGACCTTTTTCGGCAACCCGAACAACGGCGAGTTGATGGTTTTCAACACCGCCGCCGCCACACTCAGATCCCGCTCGATGATGCGCGCCACAGCCGCCACATCTGGCTCGGCCTTGGCCCGCTCGCCATTGATCTCGAGCAAAGTTCCCGGTTGAGGCGGCAGTGTCAGCCCCGACAGGATCTCCATGGCGGAATCTTCCGTCAGTTTCCGCAACGCCGTCTGCTCATTCTGTTTCATCGCGTATCCTCACCGACAATACAATACCGTTCCTTATCGGTTGAGAAGTGGATGTCTTTAGGCCAATTCGCCGCCGCCTTATGATTTCGCCATAGACCTGCCCTTTTTGACAAAGCCAAACTGATTTTTCACACGCCCGGCTCGACAGTCCAATGTGTCCTGCCTCATCATTCCAGACTAACCATTAATCGTCATTTTGAAAGACTCTGGTCTCTCGCCCAGCCGGGTGGCTTATTTGACCTGCCTCAATAGCCTCCCTCTTTCCATTTTGCCGATTGCTGATAGAGTTGAGGCAGCGCGCGTTCGAGGACTTTCCTGATGCCGGTTCGCCTGTCGCTTCCGACACTTACTCTGCTGCTGATCTGGGGCATGCTGTTTCCGGCGACCCATTCCGCTGGAACGGAGCTGTTCCGATCAGACTCGAAACGGTTCGGCAACGCGAAGATGGACATCGTCCTGACTGAAATCGACCGTCAGCCCAGGACCTCGATACTGGAGGCGAAGATTACGGCCATCGGGTCTTCGGTCGGATCGTCCTTCTTCTTCCTGTGCAGTATTCGTGACCTGGCCAGGCAGCGCGGCTCTTTCCGCTATGTCGCCAAGGTCGAGGAGCAACCCCGCCACTACCAGATGGTGATCGGATTCCTCAACGGCCCGACCGAAGAGCCGGCGCGACTCGATCCTCGCCTGGCCGGACAACCGGTGATCGACCTCGACTACTTTGCCCCGATCTGCGACAAGATGCGGTGAACCGTCTACTCAAAACGGCGGGAGGGGGATACACGATATTGAGGGAGAGGAAACCAGCACGGCGGGTCAGGAGAACGGCGGCGACACGGATATTATTGCTTGAGCTCCGCTGACTTGGCCGCGTACCGCTGTATCTCACGTTCCGGAATGATGATATTCACGACCTCGCCGTCCTCGTAGATATCCGCAACCGTGAGCGATCCATTGGACAGCAGATCTTCGAGTTCCTGTTCGCTGATATTCAGACGTTTTGCCGTCGCCGCAGGGGAAAGCCCCCGCAGACCGGGATCCCGCTCAAGCGCCGTCATCCATTCTGTGGGCGTGTACCGTTTTCTCATGCCACGCAGTCTATAGGAGGGCCGGACCTTATTTCAATCGACGATTCAGTGCTTGTCCCGCCTCCCTCCTCTCTCACCCACTCTCCCTATCTACTCCCGCCAGGCTTGCATTTTCAGGGATCCGGGCATAGCCTTCGAACCGCTATGCCACTTCACCTTCGAATCGCCAGACCAGTCAGCGATCTTGCCCGATCTCGGGACATGTACTGCCGCGGACTCGACCTTCGTATCGTGGGAAGTTTCGAGAACCACGACGGCTTCGACGGGGTCATGCTCGGGAACGCGGATGCCGGCTACCACTTCGAGTTCACCCGCTGCCATACACACCCCGTCGCTCCGTCGCCGACGCCGGAAGACCTGGTGGTATTTTACTTCCCCGAGGAAGCCGGGTGGACCACCCGGTGCACCGCCATGGTCGAAGCGGGATTCAAACAGGTGGCGTCGTTCAATCCCTATTGGGATCGATGCGGGCGGACCTTCGAAGACCCCGATGGCTACCGCATCGTTTTACAGCAAGCCGGGTGGAGCACTATCGAACAACCTTGATCCGCACAGAACGCTCAATCCATGTAAGACCGCACCCGGGCCGCACGCTGCGCATTCTCCCCTCTCACCCCGGCGTCACTGGAATCCCCGTTTTCGTTTTCCCATACGTTAGCCATTCCACAGCATAACCATACGACTCTCTATTCTCCCCGCAGAATTCCCTGGAAACATTTGCATGATCTGCCTGCGGTGCTAGAGTGAAACCCCTGGATATTTTCTAAAGGACGTCTATGGCGATGCTTCACGATCCGCTCGACATGAACATCATCGTTTCCGAGGAAGAGCGGCGCAACGGCACACTCTCCATCGAAAACACCCGGCTGGGGGTGATGCTGGTCCATGCCCGGGGCTATGTCGTGCTCAAAGGCGCGTTGCCCGACCCCCTGGTGACGGAGTTATGTTCGGATTTCAGAGCCATCTACAACGACAATGCGCAGCGGCTTCGTGCGGATGGGCACCGCACGCAATTCATCGGGGAAGGAGAAAGCGGGCACAGCGTGTTCTGGGAAAAGAAGTCCCGGTTCAGGATCTTCCCGAAATTGCGGGGTCCCTTTGCGAGCCCGTACGTCGTCCGGAATCCGTTTGCAGAATCCATTCTCGCGGAAACGCTGGGTGCAGAGTATTACTGCAAGTTCGTCTCAAGCGACACCTGCGTGAAAGGGGCGATCAAGCAGGCGCCTCATCGCGACATCGACTTCTACGACGAGGATACGGTGCGCGGCTGCTACGTAAACATTGCCCTCACGCCGTGCGGACTGCATAACGGCCCGACCGAAGTCTGGCCGGGCGGGAGCCACCTCTGGCGCAGCGACAAGTTTTTAAAGTTCAACGTACACCCGTTCACTCAGGACGAGGCCAACCCGGCGGTCGAGGCGTTCACGCGCCATCTTCCTTCCAAAAAGCTCCTGCTTCAGCCGGGCGATCTGCTGATCCGCGATCCCGGCATGTGGCACCGCGGGACTCCCAGCCAGACGGATGAGCCGCGCTCGATGCTGACGATCGGCTACTTTCGCAAGGATTACTATTTCCAGTACGGCGATCCGCTCTTCAATATGGACGAGGCGATCTACAAGGAACTGGATCCCTCAGTGCAGGAACTGTTCGCGCCATTTTTCCAGAAGGCCGACTGGCGCTACTGGCAACTGCGCCGGAGCCGGGCCATTCGCCGCATCACGGAAAAGCGTTATCTCGGCGCGCCGCTGCGCATCGGCATGCGCTGGCTGGCCGGATGAGGGCGCTGGCACCTATTCGACGACACTGAATTCATACCGGGCGCTCGTCAGCGCAGCCAGCAGCTCCGACGCGTGGTCCCGCCCCCTGGTTTCCATGGTGATATCGATCGCGGCTTCGTTCAGGCTGACCCCGTAGTGCGCGCGGTTATAGGACGTCTCCACGATGTTGGCGCGTGCTTTGGAGATGACCGCCGTCAGGCCTTCCAGCGCGCCGGGATAGTCCGGCAGCAGGATGCGCAGGCGCAACCGTCTCCCGTCCCGCACCATGCCCTGTTCGATGATTCTCGCCAGCAGATTCACATCGAGGTTACCGCCGGAGACCAGCACCGCGATGTTTTTCCCGTGATGGCCCGTTTTGCTTTCCAGGACGGCGGCCAACGCCACGGCGCCCGCCCCTTCCGCCACCGTTTTCTCGCCTTCCAGCAGCATCAGGATCGCCTCCGCGATTTCGTCTTCATCCACCGTCACGATCCGGTCGACATAGCGGTTCACAAGCGGCAGCGTGCGCTGGCCCGCCCGTCGAACGGCGATACCGTCGGCCAATGTCGATTTCGCCGGGAGATCGACCGGTCCCTGCTGCTGCAGCGCCGCTTGCATCGACGGTAGCCGCGCGGTTTGCACGCCGACGATCTCGACCCCTGGCTTGAGTTCCTTGACCGCGCAGCCGATGCCCCCGATCAGCCCGCCCCCTCCGACCGGCACGACAACCACATCCAGCGCCGGGTTCTGCTTCAAGAGTTCCAACCCGATGGTGCCCTGCCCCGCGATCACCGCATCGTCGTCGAAGGGATGGATGAACGCCGCTTTCCGCTCCAGGCTCCGTTCGATGGCGGCGGCGCAGGCCTCGTCATAGTTGTCGCCATGCAGGACGACATCGGCCCCGTAGGCGCGCGTCGCGGAAAATTTGATCAAGGGCGTCAACCGGGGCATCCAGATTTGCGCCGGAATACCCCGCTGGGTCGCGTGATAGGCCACGCCCTGCCCGTGGTTCCCGGCCGACGCCGCGATGACGCCCTGCCGCCGCTCCTCCTCAGTCAGGGTCAGGATGCGGTTCAGCGCGCCGCGCTCCTTGAACGCGCCGGTCATCTGCAGATTTTCCAGCTTGAGAAAGACGGAATTTCCCGTCAGCCGGGAGAGCATTTTCGAGTGCATCAACGGCGATTCATAGATGGATGCACCGATACGAGCGGCGGCTGCTTCGATCGACTCAAGATTGACCATGCCCCGATCTCCCTTCCCGTTATGCCTTCCGGCCCTCAGCAAAAGAAAACCCCTGGCGGAACCGAATCCGCCAGGGGCCAATGCTCGCGCGTGTTTCCAGTCGCAGGCAGGCTCAGGCGGAGCAGGCGATCATCATCGCCGCCGCCATGCTAATTCCGATGTCCTGCCGAATGGTTGTCATCATTTCACAAAATATTGCTCTAGGATCGCAGTGTTGTGATTTATATCATCCGCCGACCGACGTATCAAGCCTGCGCCGATATCGCGTTCCCTTGCTCTCGGTCACGGTCCGGTGATTTCCCGCACTGCGGTCGACACAGCTCCTATGAGCGGGTCCCGCGACCGCCCGCGGAGATAGGCGAAGAGCACCCGAACCTCCTGTTGCGCACCGCCGATCAACTCCACTTCCCCTTTTGCCTCCGCCTCGCGGGCTGTCTCGGCATGCAATAGTCCGACGCCGACCCCGCCGGCAATCAGCGTGCGCGTCACACTCTCCTGGTCGACGCTGACGAGCTTCTCCGGACGGAACCCGTTCCGCTCGAACAGCCCCTCCGCCACCCGTCCGCAGCAGCTGTTCGAGGCCGGGCAGACCCACGGCAGGCGTGACAATTTCTGCCAGTCGGGACGTGCCGGCGCCTCGATCCACCCCCGCGGAGCGGCCAGGAAGACGCCGAACCGGTCCACCTCAATGGTGTCCAGTTCCGCATCGGGATTGCCGTCGTCGTTGTAAAATCCCGCATCCAGCGCCCCGCTGCGGATCGCGCGCAGGATCTCAACCGAACGGCCGTATTCCAACGCCACCTCGATCTCCGGACAGGTTTCGGCAAGCCTGGTCAACAGCTTGCCTAACACCTGCGCGCTGGTACTGCGGTTCGATCCCAGCAGGATCTTTCCGCTCACCCGGCCCTTGATACGCCGCGCTTCGTCGATGAAATCCCGCTGCATGGCAATCATCTGCTCCGCCCTCGCCAGCAGTTTCGTCCCATGACCGCTCAGGCTCATGCCACGGGGCGTCCGCTCGAACAACGCCAGCCCCAGTTCATCCTCCAGGGCCTTGATGTGCGCGCTCACGGCAGGCTGGCTGAGAAACAGGAGGTCCGACGCCCGCGTGATGCTGCCCTCCTTCGCGACGGTCACAAACGTTTTCAGCTGATAGATCTCCATTGCCCGGCCTCCACCTCGCAAACATCGTTCATGCTACGGCACTGCCGCCGTTAGCCCCACATGTGCATGACATACTTCACGGGAAACGCCGCCAGGTACAACCCCACCCCGAAGACCGTATGGGTGATCAGGCTTTTCAGTCTCGCTTGCGCCGGATTCGGCGTTTTGGCCGCCGCAATCCCGAATCCCAAAGCCGGCTGCACGATGAAATACGGGATGGGCACGGTCCCGACTCCGATCAGTAACGCCGGCAAGAAAGTCGGGTTTTCAAGCCAGCTGCCGGATGTCGCAACGACCAGCAGCACGGCAAAAGTGATACCGATCAGGTAGTGTGCGATCCAGCCGATCGCGCATTCTACCGGCCGTTTCGGAGCCGCGGCAATATTCGCATGGGTGAAGGTGCCGGTCCACATATGGCTCAACCACCGTCCGACCAGACAGAAATTGAGCGAAGAGATCTGAAAGGCCCGTTGCAAGAAGAGGTTCCACAGATCCATGATCACGACCGCCCCTATGCCGACCATCACAGCACCACCAATATAGCCCGGATCAAAATTCATGACGGTTCCTCCTTCCGTTGTGTGCCGGCTCCGTATCTACGAGCGGCGGCACCAACCACGCGTTGACGATCACTTGCTCTCATCCACGACAATGGCGACCAACCTCCGAACCACCGGCGTAATCACCGTCAACGTCGGGAACGCGACGATGAACGCGAGCGACCAGGCTTTTAACCAGACCGACACGATGCCGTCGATCAGCCCCACATTCACGATCGAAATGATCGACGACATAATGCTCGACATGAGCAGCGCCATAAAAAACGAGAAGACATAGGCCGTATGTTTTTTCGGAATCATCTTTCACCCCTCCTCAGATTACGAATCGTTTGAACCAGGAACTGCCGGGGAATTCCGGAAGCCCAGCGTGTTGGCTCCCGCCGTCATGGCGGGCTCGTGATGGGCACCATACCGGCCAACCGGCTACGCGTCCAATTGAATGAATGGAGGGCCGCCCTCAGCATTATTGAGGGCACGGAAACGAGCGTGAAACCTGGGAAATTCAGGACTTCCCTGTTTGTGGCAGTCCGGCGCGGTCTACGCAGCGTCGCTGATCTCCGGAGGGTGTAAAACTCTCATAACTGTTCCCGTTCGCCTGATGGAGGGTTACACTCACTACCGGCCCATTGTGAACGCGAGGAACAGTGCCGAGGGGTTGTCCATGAAGAAAGACGCTTGGATGTATGTGGTCGCCGTCGGGATCGGCATTGCGACGTGGATTATCGTCTCCTCGCTCTCGGGCAGGAGAGAGGCGTGGGATTCCGAGTGGTATTTTCTCGTCAGCGTCCCGGTGATCTGCGTCGTCTCTGCGGCACTCGGATTTCTTGAGACGAGCAGACCTTGGCGATGGGGAGTCGCTCCTCTTGCCGGCCAGTTTTCATGGATGCTGTTGACACAAGGGCCTGGTAATCTCCTGCCGCTGGGCGTCGTGATGTTCGGAGTGCTTTCCGTGCCGTCAATCATGACGGCGAAAATCGGTGCGTACCTGAGGCGCTCTCGAGCGACGTAACACCGTGCCGGATCAGAAATCAGGTTTCGACACGAACCGCTTCCCGGCGCAGAGCAGTCCGGCATACTAGTCGTACCCCTCCCTAAGACGAGACCGAACTCACTGTAATGCACTTAAATCGAAACACAGCCATCCTGCCAATGTGCTTGCGCCTTCTTGACTCCAAAGCCGGTTTCAGATACCTACGTGCCCTTCATGATCACCGACACAAACCAGGTGCTCTTCGTTCTCGAAGTCATCGGCGTCCTGGCCATTCCGGGGCCGACGAACTCACTACTCTTCGTATCGGGCGTCTCACGCGGCTTCCAGGCAAGTCTGAGGCTCACTCTCGCCGAAGTCGTGGCCTATCTTATTTCCATCTCGCTGCTGATCCTGATCCTGGAGCCCGCAACGAGAACTCACTCGACCGTGAGCCAACTAATCCGCGTGCTGTGCAGCATCTATCTGGCGTATCTGGCCCTATGGCTGTGGCGCTCGGGAGGGCACGCAGCCCCGGATACCCATCCGATCACCTTCCGCCGGGTCTTTCTCACCACGCTGATGAACCCCAAAAATCTGATCTTCGCCTTCGGCATTTTCCCAGCGGCACTCACCGGTTCCGGTGAGCTGGTTCCTTATTTGGGCGGCTTTTCGGCGATCTGCGCCGGCGTCGCTTCCGCCTGGATCGCGGCGGGAGCGTTGCTTCATTCCAGAGGAGCGCATCAGGCCCACCTGAACTGGTTTTATCGCGGCGAAGCCTTCCTGCTCGCCGGATTCGCCATCGTGATATTCATGTCCGCCTACTACTAACGTGCAAGGACCGGAACCATCTATTCGGTTATTGCCCGCAGCCAGGGAGGATTCGTCTGCGGGCCGTTATGCGCCATTCGTTACCTAGTTAATCCTACCCCCTCTTCCACACTGCCCTCCTTCTCTTTTCAGTTTTTGTTATACGGCAACCTGTTCATAGGGTACCTTAGGTCCAGTACATTCAGTCTCATTTACGAAGGAGGAGTGGCATGACGCCGTCGTTCGTTCACGTCAGCCGGACCGCCGGCCTTGTCGTAATACTTGCTGTGTGGGCCGGATGCTCGGTCACGATGAACGCCAAGGATGTCCCGCCGCTGCAAACAGCCAGCCCTCTCAACAGTCCTCGATCCCAGTCCTTTGTCCTGCACCAGTTCACCGATCAGCAGAGCAGAACCTCGCCGGTGATGCTGCAGGTTGCCTTCAACAAGTTGACGCTGGAAGAGTCTCCGGCGGCGATGACGACGGCCGCCGTGCAACAGGAGTTCGAGCGGACCGGCCATCGTTCGATCCAGGACGGCCAGCAATCGAAAGGGGACTTTCTCATCGAAGGGACCGTCACCCAGTGGTCGCTCCGCCGCGATATCATCAACACCCTGACCACCATTACCGGCGAAGTCGAGATGACCATCACGGTCCGTCCGGCGACCGGAGGCAAAAAAATATTGACGAAACGGTATCGCGGGTATCACTACGCTAACGGGCCGGACCTTCCGCCGAAAGTCTGGAAAGAAGTACTGGGGAAGGCCATCGCCGCATCCGTCTCAAGCATGTCGATGGATCGCGACCTGGCTGCGTTCATCCATTCGCTGTAAGCGAAGAGGCCGAGAAACACCGGAAGCAGGGACCACCCCAGCGCCTCACAGACCATGTGTGAACCGTCAGCCGCCAATTCGCGGTCCAGGCACCATTCGCCGCTTCTCGTTCCCGCCGGATCAATGGATGTACTGTTCATAGACAGGTAGAATCCGGCCTCTTTGTCTTTCCGGCCTTTCACCGCTACGGAGTCTCCAATGATCGATCACCCCGCGCCTCCACGGAGCAGCCCCCGAGCCGGCAACAGTACCGCGGCCGGTATGCGTGCGGCGCTTACACTGCTGTTACTCGCCGTCCTGCTCATCCCCTCTCTCGTGTTTTCGCAAACCGCCGCACCGGCTTGCCCGCCCCCGCCTGCCATCCCGACGACGGATGAAATTCAGGCGATGATCAGGACGGCAACAGATCGGGGCTTTCTCTGGAAATATGACAAAGACGGACACACGGGCTATCTCTATGGATCGATTCATCTGGGCCGACGGGACTGGATCGTACCGGGGCCGAAGACAATGGCCGCACTTCGATCCAGCGGAGTGATTGCGCTTGAACTGGACATACTCGATCCGCAGATTCGCGCGCAGCTGTCCGACCCGTCCCGCGCCGGCATCGAGAGCATGACGTTACCGCCGCCGCTACAGCTCAGGATGAAGAGCGTTGCCAAGCGGGTCTGCGCTCCGGACGGCGCGCTCGCAGCCCTGCATCCGCTGATGCAATTGATCACGCTCACGATGCTTCAGGCGCGATTTTCTGAGCTGGAACCGGACTATGGATCGGAGATGTTCCTGGCGGGATTCGCGAGAGGGGCAAAGAAACCGGTCGAGAGTCTGGAAACAGCCGACATACAATTGCGCGCGCTGCTGGCCGGAGACGAGCAGAGTCTCGTACAACTCGTCGAAAACGGCCTCACGCTCTTAGAAACCGGCAGACAGCAAATCCAGACCGATCGGCTGATCGAGGCATGGGCCACGAATAATCTGGATGAACTGCAGCGATATGAACAATGGTGCGAGTGCCTGAACACCGACGCCGACCGGAAATATATGAAGGGCTTGCTCGACGATCGCAATCCCCGCCTTGCAGCAGGCATCGACGGGCTCACGCGTGGCGGACGGACCGTGTTTGCCGCCGTCGGCGCCCTCCACATGGTCGGCTCCAATTCCGTACCGAAGTTGCTTGAAAAGATGGGCTATAAGATCGAGCGGATCCCGTTCCGGACATTCTAGAGACCGGGCTATGCTGTCGGGCTCCGATCACACACAAGAACTATATTGTGAGTGTGGCTACTCGAGGGGGGTCAACGTCGCCGGCGGTCGGTTGGGCTTCTTCTGTTTCTCAACGTCCTGATCGATCAGCTTCAAGACATTCAACTGGGACTCCAGCTCTTCGATACGCTTCTCCCGATCGCGTAACTGGCGTTGAAGGGACTGTACGAGAGCTGGCTCACCGGGAGACGCCTCGCTTCGATGCTTCGCCGGTGCGGCAGGCGTTGTGCCGCACGCACTCAGCGTGATCGACAGAAACAGGGCGCCTGTCAGGCTTCCCCGGACGGTGCGGTCTACAAGATTCATGTTCTAGATGTGCCATCAGCCGCCCCATCCGGCAAGGACAATCTTATTTCTGTCAGATCCGGAGACACCATCCTCATTGAGTAAGACGGCCGGCGAATCGTGCGGATACCGGAAGGAATTCAGATCTTCTCGACAACCTCCCGAAGAAAACTCTCAAGCTCGTGACGAACTGCCTCGGTCACCTGCCTGCCGGTCTCCGCCCCTGTATTGAGCCCGGCGGCCAGACCTTTTTGAACCGCTTCATCCAGATGCCGTTGCGCGATCGGCCCCGCGATACCTTTCAAATAACTCACCGCCTCGCCGGCGGCCGTCCTGGCAACCTCATCCCCGAGCGCGGCCGGCACGGCAATCTCGGCTTTCAATGTGGGAGAGTAGGTGACAAGCGCGATTCCTGCCTGCACAACCACCGGTTCACTTCGAGTCGTGACACCTGAGTGGACGCATCCCTGGTGCGACAGCATCACGATGAAGCACAGACCTACGAATGCAGAGCTTCCCCGTTTCACCAATCCTCCATCCCGACCGGTCACAGCCATCGATCGCGTGCGTGGGCGGAATAACCAGAGCCAAAACAGGCTACGTTCCGGCCGACGTTCTGTCAATCCGGCGCAAGAGTCCGCTGTCCATTCCAGCTCTTCCATCAGGTCTTCCCCGCCTCCTCAGTCATGGATACTCGCGCGCCTTTACAGTACACTTCCTGAAATCGCATCGAAGAGACGGCTTCAGGCCGTCCGGACGAACAGGACACCCACGATCATGCACACAATACTGACCGGGCTCGTCGCGCTGGGACTGCTGGCGAATACCGGATGTCTCGCAGAATTTACTCACGCCACGCGCGCTTCCCTGGCAGACTCGCGGCTCATCGATCTCACCCATGCATTCGGATCCGACACGATTGTGTGGCCGACGGAGAAGGACTTCCGGCTGGTCGTGCAACAGGCAGGAGAGACACCCGGCGGATACTACTACGCATCTAACCGCCTGGAGCTGGCCGAGCATGGCGGCACCCACATCGATGCGCCGATCCATTTTTCCAGGAACGGGCAGACGCTGGATCAGATTCCGGTCGAACACCTTGTGGGAGCAGGCGTCCGCATCGACGTCTCGGCGCAATGCGCCCGCGACCGGGACTACCGCATCACGGTTCAGGATATTGAGCGATGGGAAGCGGCACATGGGCGCATTTCAGACGGGACAATCGTGCTCCTCGATACCGGATTTGCGAAGTTCTGGCCGGCACGGCACGAGTATCTGGGAACGGAGTTAAAAGGATCGGAAGGAGTGCGCGCGCTCCATTTCCCCGGTCTGCATCCTGAGGCCGCCGCCTGGCTGGCGCGCGAACGGCGGATCACAGCCGTCGGGATCGACACCGCCTCGATCGACTATGGCCGATCGACCGCATTTGAGGCACATGTCGCGCTTCTCTCCCGGAACATACCGGTGTTCGAAAATCTGGCGGACCTCCGCGCTCTGCCGGATCGGGGATTCGAGGTGATCGCCCTGCCGATGAAGATTGCCGGCGGAACCGGCGGTCCGCTCCGTATAATCGCCGTACTCCCTCCCCTGCGATAAGCAGCCGAAGAACACTCAATCAAAGATCCGCTTGAGATTTCGTAACCGGTGACTTTCTGGATAGCAGTCAGGGCCTGCCATCCAGGAGTCGTGGTGTTAGGGGATCACATTGAAATTCTGCGTCGTTCCCGTATGAACATCGGTAACCGACTGGGACGTATATCCGGCCGCCGACGTCTGAACGGTATAGAGATCCGCAACCCCCGCCTGCCCCGCTGCTGTCGGGATGATGGGGAGAGGACCATACGAGGCCAGAGCCGGCGCGTCGGTGGGAAGTGCCAGCGTGTAGGAGAAATCGCCAGGTTGCACGGAGGGCAACGGCAAGGCGAGCAGCGTTTTGACCGTCACAGTCGGACCGTTGCTCAGCACTTGCTTCGCCGCGACGAAGACGGCTTCTTCATCGGTGGCCGGAGTGAGCGTCACCGTTCCGGTGATATTTTGCACCGGAGATGCCTGCAGCGTGAACGGCGTGGTCCGGTTGCTGATCGTCGTAATGCTTGTGCTGCTGGCAACCGGGACTCCGGCGATGACAGCCGCCGCATGGCCATCAGCAGTGATGACCACATCATAGCTGACGCCTTCGGGAAGACGGGCCAGAAAGAACTTCCCCCGATTGGGATTCGGAGCGAGGTTGGTGTTCGCCCTCGTCGCACGGACGATCCGGCCGTTGACCTGGGCCGTCACGACGACATTGCTGCCCAGGAGCCCCGTATCGACGAAACCGTCGATGCCGTTCAACACATAAGGAATGACGTTGATGACCGGCTTGAGCGCGTAGGTGCCGTTCCCGCGCTGCACGATGGATTTACAGGCGTCGAAGTCGAGCAACAGATCGACCCGCTGCCCGCCTGCGACGCTGAACTGGTTGATCAGCTTGATGCCGGACCGGATGGCAGCGGGCGTTTCGAGCGGCTCTACCGTTTTTGTGCTCGAAAGCACCACCCAGTTGGCCGTGGGCTGATTGCCGTTATTATCCGCCAGCACCAGCCGCACTTGCGTGTACTGTCCCGCCGCCAGCGAGGTCTCGCCGAGATTGTCCAGAGCGAAATTCAGCTGCGTGGGATCGTTGAGGTTGAGGAGATTGATCGTGCGCGGCGGGTTTAAGGTGATGTCACTCCAGCCGGCGGCGTTCTCTCCGGCCGAATCACTCTGATGCACGCGAACTCTGCTGACGGTGACATTCACTTCATCGAAGCCACATGCGGGAGCATCAGTCAACGACACTCCCAGCACGCCGGTTTGCGAGCCGGTGGTGCTTCCGCCCCCTCCGTCCCCTCCGCAACCGGCCACGAGCCCGCTCAGAAGCACCGCCGCCATCCACACGAATGCTTTCGAATAACCGGTAGATGTAATCATGATGTCCGCCTTGTGAAAATTGAAATAGATGAGACCACCTGCACGGTCGCTGCGTCGATCTGCAACGACCGGGCTGAAAGCATATCGTACCCGTGCAAATACTGTTCGCAGACTTCAACAGATCGAAGCATTGCGCATAACCCCAGGCACAATCGGCCGTTCGATTGTTTAAGATCCGTCGTTCTCATCGCAACCCCCACTTTCGTAGGTGTAGTGCTGTCGGCGTTACCCTACAGACTGCAGCTCTTGTTCAAGGAGCACGGGAGCTTCACGCCCCCCATTCCTTGACAGGGTATACCGCGGCTCGTATGCTGCCTTTGTCTGGTCTTTTCCATTATCTCGGTCTTCCTGGAGGGACACCTCGATGGATGCTCCGAGCCGATGCTTCGATCCGCCGCAGTTCCCGCGCATGATCGCCGCCATCGCACTGTGCACCGCCCTGTTCATGGGAACGTCCGGCGTGCAGGCCGAGTCTCATCTACTGGTCGCCACCTATGACGGGGTCATCAACCCGGTTGCCGCCGAATATGTCCACGATGCGCTCGCCGCGGCGGAGGCGACCAACGCACAAGCCTTGATCGTCCGTTTGAATACGCCGGGCGGTCTCGATTCTTCGATGCGGCTCATCATTCAAGACATCACCGGCTCCGCGATTCCGGTCATCGTCTATGTCTCGCCGTCGAGCGGACGCGCCGCGTCGGCCGGAGTCTTTATCACCATGGCGGGGCATGTCGCAGCCATGGCGCCCGGCACCAACATCGGCGCGGCCCATCCGGTCGCCCTCGGCGGCGGCGAGCCGGATAAGACGATGAAGGAAAAGATGGAAAACGATTCGGCCGCCTACCTCAAATCGATCGCCGAACAGCGGGGGCGGAACGTGGCCTGGGCCGAGGACGCCGTCCGGAAGAGCCTCTCCGTGACCGAAGGCGAAGCGCTCAAGCTAAAGGTCGTCGATCTGGTCGCGGAGAATATTCCGGCGTTGTTGAAGCAACTGGACGGCCGCACCATCGCACTGCAAAACGGCCCGACGGTGCTGCACACGGCGAACGCAGCGGTCCGGGATTTCCCGATGGGGCTCCGCCTTGAGTTCCTCAAGACGCTCAGCGATCCCAATATCGCCTATCTGCTCATGACCATCGGCACCATCGGCCTCATCGCCGAACTGTACAACCCGGGCGCGATCCTGCCGGGAGTCGTCGGCGCGATCAGCTTGATCCTGGCCTTTTACTCGTTCCAGTCGCTGCCGATCAACTATGCGGGTGTCCTGCTGTTTCTGCTCGGGATCGTGTTCTTTATTCTGGAAGCCAGCATCACCAGCTACGGTTTGCTGGGCATCGGCGGAGCCGTCTCGATGCTCCTCGGCTCCGTGATGCTGATCAAAACCGACGCCGAATTCCTTCAGATCTCCTGGTCGGTCATCCTGCCGGTGATTGCCCTCACCGCGGCGTTCTCCCTCTTCATGGTCGGCATGGGCGTCCGGGCGATGCGCCGGAGGCCGATGACGGGCCGGGAAGAAATGGTCGGGCTCGTGGGGGTCGCCACGACGGCGCTGGCTCCGCGCGGCCAATTCGCGGTCCACGGAGAACTGTGGGAAGCCGTCAGCGAGTGCCCGCTCCAGGCGGGAACAGCCGCCGAAGTCACCCGGGTGGAAGGCTTACGCTTGCACGTCAAACCCTGCTCACAACAACATGAGGCCTGACATGATGTTCAGTCCGTTCGCGCTGGTCATCCTCCTCATCATCCTGATGCTGATGGGCTTCAACGTCCTGCGGGAGTACGAACGGGCCGTGATCTTCCGCTGGGGCCGACTTGCCCGCGGACTCGTCGGCGGCAACGGGCCCGGGGTGGTCATCATCATTCCGTTCATCGACAAGATGGTTCGCGTCAGCCTGCGAACCGTCGCCATGGATGTGCCGCCCCAGGACGTCATCACCAAGGACAACGTCAGCGTCAAAGTGAATGCGGTCATTTATTTCCGGGTCGTGGATCAGGAGCGCGCGATTATTCAGGTCGAAGACTATCTCTATGCCACCTCCATGATGTCGCAAACGACGCTCCGCAGCGTGCTGGGACAGAGCCAGCTCGACGATCTGCTGTCGAAGCGGGAGCAGATCAATGCGGATCTCCAACGGATCATCGACCAGCAGACCGAACCATGGGGCGTCAAAGTCACCGCCGTCGAAGTGAAAAACGTGGATCTGCCGCAGGAAATGCAGCGAGCGATCGCGCGGCAGGCGGAAGCGGAACGCGAGCGCCGCGCCAAGGTCATCCACGCCGAAGGCGAGTTCGAAGCCTCGCAACGTCTCGCCGATGCCGCCGACGTGATCAGCCGGAATCCGGCGGCCTTGCAACTCCGTTATTTGCAAACCCTGGTCGAGATCGCCGCTGAAAAGAACTCAACCACCATCTTCCCGATCCCCATCGATACGCTTGCCCCGTTCTTGAAGAACTGGAACAAACAGATCGAACCCTGACACGGGAGTCCACAGCGGCAGGAACCATTCTCCGCACGCGGCGGGCCGGCTCCACCGGCCCGCATTCCTCCCCCCTCAGGACTAGCCCCTCATTCGCCACTCCAGCGAAACAGTCTTGACGCCGACCGACTCCGATCGGCCGGACCGCCGGCTTACTCGACGACCAGACTTGCACGCAAGGCGCCACGCTGGACATGATCCGGCAGCAACATGATGCAGTTGGGGTTGAACCCCTGCGCTTTCAACGTCTCGATGCTCCCCAGCACCCTATCCTGTTTCAAATCGATCACCGTGATCGACCCGTCGCTCAGTCCTTCAAGATTGAGCAGGCTGTTCTGAACGAAGAGGTACCGTTCATCGGGCGACAGCACGCTATGATGAGCGCCGGCGGCAGCCGCGATGGTTTTGAGGAATTTCGGCTGCCGCGGATCGCTGTTGTCGTACAGATTGACGAACCCCGGCTTCGCCGTCGTGACGAACAGACGGTCGCCCTTCGCGTTATAGAGCATTTCCAACGGCATACCCTGCTGCCGGGGACCGAAATCATCGATCTCATGGAAGGAGAAGGCCCGGCTCTTCGGATCCCAGACTCCGGCCCACAACGTGCCTTCCATCATGTTGGTGATATGCACCACTGGGGGATCAGCATTCGGACTGAACACGATTTCAACCGGAGCCGATTTGGCAGGAGCCGGCTTCGATGCCACCGTATGCGTCGACAGCACTCTCCCGCTTCCGGCTTCCAGCACCGTCACCGAGTCGCCCGCATCGGACATGTCCGGCTTCATCGTACTGGTGACCAGGACGCGATCGATCCCGTTGTGAATCGCGATTCCGTGCGGATATCGAATCGTCGCCGGGGCCGGGTCATCGGCACTGACCGTTTTGACCGGCGTATCCATGATCGCGTCGCCCATGATCACGTTATTCGACCCCATGCAGGTGAGGTACCAGGTCTTGTTGTCTTCCGACACCGCAAGATCCTCGCCGACCAGGCAATCCGGCACATCAATCGCGCGCAGCCGGTAGGGGAATGTTGTGAGGTCGAGTACGTGCAGCAGACTCTTCCCCAGAGATGTGACATAGGCCTTGCTTCTATCTCGATTGAAGAAGATGTGGTGGGCGACGAGATCGGATGGCAATGGAATTTCCATCAGGATCTTTCCGAAGCCCGCAGACTCCGGATCGATGTCCATGATGGCTATGCCCTCCCGTCTCACCGGCTGGTCCGGCTTGCTCTCATAGTTGATCAACGCGAGAATTTCCGCCGACGCGAGAGCCCCGCCGGAGAACAGCAGGCCCAGGGTGAACATGAGCAGTCGAAATATTTTCATGGCAGCCTCCTTATGTATGAACCAGAACGGACATCATCCTGCCTGGCGATTCAACCGGCTTTCATCGCATGCGTACCGTGCGTGACCGCCCCGCCCGCTCGCAATGCGGCCGCCGCCAACACGGTTTCGGCGATCTCCGGGTCCGAGGCGCCGGCCTCTCGTGCCCTGGTTGCATGGAGCTTGATGCAATACGGGCACTGGATGGTCAGAGCGACGGCAATCGCCATCAGCTCTTTATACTTTTTCGGAATCGCGCCCTCAGCCCAGGCCGCCTTATCGAAAGCCCAAAAAGCTTGCGTCGCGTCCGGCGCATGGGTTGCCAATTCCTTCAGCGCAGTAAGATTCTTCATGTCGTACATATCTACCTCCTGGTGATGCTGCATAAGAATTGCGATGCTGTTTCCTCTCCGGTCAAATCAGGCTCGCACACCGATCACTTCCAGATATTCCGCCAAGACCGTCGTGCAGTCCGATCCTCCCCGGTTGTGGGCGGACCAGAGGACCTCCAGTTCCTCGCGAAGGCGTTCCTGACCGGCCCCATCCAGCACCGCGAAAGCCTGATTGGTCGGTCCGTAGTAGAGACGAAAGAGCTCGACGACTTCGGAAGGAGGAAAGGGGTACGTGAACGTGTACTGCCTCCTGGTCAGGCTGAGTTCCGACAGCCCGTTCCCGAGCCGTTCACGAACCGTGGCTTCGTCGCCCCATAAGACCGGCGAGGGCATGCCGGAGGGCGCAATGAATTTCGCGACGGTCTTGAACATCTGACCGACGAAACCCTGTGGCGTCCAATTGGCCATGGCAATGGTCCCTCCCGGCACGCACACCCGCAACAACTCCTTCGCCACCAGGTCGGGCCGCGGGGCGAACATCGCGCCGATCAGGCTCGCGACGACATCGAAGCTCGCATCCTCGAAAGGCAGCACCTCTGCGTCGGCTTCCTCAAAGCGGGCACGCAGCCCCTCCGCCTGCGCGCGAGCCCGAGCCCGTTCCACCCAGTTTCCTGCGATATCGACGCCGGTCACCTCCAGGCCGTCCTTTGCGGCCATCAGCGCGAGCTGGCCGGAGCCGCAGCCCACGTCCAGCAACCGGCAGCCCGGTGCGACTGGCAGCCGCTCGTAAAACTCCCGCGCGCCGCTCTCCATGTAGCGCGAAAATCGATCGTAGTCGCCGGCCATCCAGATGGTCTTGAGCCGCGCTTTCAGACTGTCCGGTTCCGCCGCTGTTGTGTTACCCGCCATGGTCTGCCTCCCTTCAGCTTATGATGTATGGTGTGATGCGTTCCGATGCGTCGTGCCTGTTCACACTATAGGGACCGGGCGAGTTCGAGTCTTATCCGCTCGTCTGGCTCTCTTATCAGCAGCATGCTAAGCTGCATCCGGTTTATCCGGTCGTCCGGAATTCTTTGCGGACTGTCCGGCTGTGCCAGGCGGAGTCCCTATGGATGTCCTCTCCGAAGTGCTCAAGGCCGTCAAACTCGACGGGGCGGTCTTCTTCAACGGTGAATTCTCTTCTCCCTGGTGTGCCCGGGAACCGGACGCCGGTACGATGGCGTCGTATCTGGCCACCGGGGCCGGCCACATCATCATCTTCCATCTCATTCTTGAGGGACGGGCCTATGCCCGCGTCGAAGAGGACGGCAGCGCGGTGCCTCTGGTGGCCGGCGACATCGTCATCGTGCCGCACGGCGATGCGCACCTCATGGGAAACGGCCCTCCTGTCGCCCCGATCGACAGCGCCGCGCAACTCCGGCAGGTCCTCGCCGAAGGACGGATGATCTCGCAATTCGGCGGAGGGGGCGAACTGACGAAGTTGATCTGCGGCTATATGACGTGCGATCCGCAGCTCAGCCGGATCGTCATGGCCGGGCTGCCTTCGATCATCAAAGTTCATATCCGGGACAGCCCGTCTGGACAGTGGCTGGAAGATACGCTCCGCTATTCCGTCGATCAGGCGGAAGGCTGCGGCCCAGGCGCCGCCGCGGTCGTCGCCAAATTATCCGAGGCGCTGTTCGTGGAAACCTTACGGCGCTACATCGCACAGCTGCCGCACAGCCAGACCGGATGGCTGGCCGGGGTGCGCGATCCGGACGTGGGAAAGGCGCTGGCGCTACTGCATCGGCAACCGGCCCGCCCCTGGACCATCGCCACCCTCGCCGGCGAGGTCGGCGTGTCCCGTTCCGTGCTCGCCGAACACTTCCAGCACTATTTGTCGGATACGCCGATCGGCTATCTCACCCGCTGGAGGCTGCAACTCGCCGCCCGGCTGTTGACCTCGACCTCCAAGAGCGTGGCCGAAGTGGCGGGCGACGTCGGCTACGAGTCCGAGCCCTCTTTCAACCGCGCGTTCAAACGGGAGTTCGGCCTGCCACCTGCCCGCTTCCGCAGCCGGTCGAAACCGGCTCGCGGCACAACCGGACGCCGCAATCCCTCACCCACGGCGCCATCCGCCTTGAGCCCTTCACCCGAACAGCGTAGAGTATGAACCGTCCCGCCGGCACCGGAGCTGAACGGCCCCTGCTATCCTTTTTTAGAAAGCGAGAACATTCCGATGACTAGACTGATCGCGTCGTCCATGGCCGTCATGACCGGTGCGCTGTTGTGCGCGATTCTCCCGGCCCAGGCACAAACGTTTCCGCCCGTCGTCACGCAGAAGATTCAGTCGGCGCAAAAGCAGGTGAAGACGATCGGCATGGAAGAGTACCGGAAAGTCGTGGAGAGTCCAGGCGATGCGCTGCTCGTGGATGTGCGGGAGCCCGGTGAATTCGCCGCCGGACATGTGCCGGGGGCCATCAACATTCCCCGCGGGGTCCTTGAATTTCAGATCTGGAAGCAGGTCGGCTTTCCCGCCGGTCTCGATGTGAACCGGCACGTCATCCTCCAATGTCAAAGCGGCAACCGCGCCTCACTGGCAGCCCAGACCCTGTCCGACCTGGGTTTCACACATACCACCGCCGTCGTCATGAACCTGGATGAATGGCAGAAGTCCGGGAATCCGTTCACGAAGTAAGTCTTCACCGATTGACTAGCGGTATCATTCGGAAGGAAATCCCGGCGCCGGCATCTATACCAGACGACCATTGCAGGCGCAGGGGGGAATCACTCCTGTTGCGCGAGCGATCGGGCTGAAGAGTACTGTGTTTCCGGCATCGGCAGTCGCCCTTCTAATTCCTCACAGGCCGTCCATGGATGCAGGGCGGCGCCGACTCCGGCCCCGGCCATGGCGACTGGAATCGTCACGATAAAGAGCGGGACCCCGATCCCGTATCCGACCCATTGCAGCGCCACGCTTCCGCGCTTCTGGCCTGCCTCGACCACACGTTCCGCCGGATACAGCGGGAAAGTCCCGTACTCACTTCCCAAACTGGCGCTCTCCGCCAGAGACCGGCAGCGGGCGTCACTCAGCGAAGGCGACAAAAGCATCGCGACCGTCAGCAGCACCCCATAGACCTTCATACGTTCTCCTCCACACAATATACACGGCACAGAATCGCGAGTCCTCACCGGTTGTCCCGTTCCGGCAACAACCATGATGACCGCCTCTCTGCAAACTGCACACCTCATTTCACAATGGATTGGAGCGATCGAGGACGCTCGACCGAATGCAGGCCAACCGCGTACTCCTCATTCATCGTGGAGCGGAGATCCACATTGTATGAGTGTTTTCGCTCGGCCCGCACAGTGCGGATACCACCGGTGTCATTCATGGAAAACGGATGGAAGAGCGGATGACTACGCCGCAGTCCGCCACGCGGGGGTTACGATGAGAAGTCCAGCGCAGGTGATCGCGTGAACAGACTCCCGCGGAGGCCGCTGCCGTATCGTGTCACGAAACCGAGGAAGAACGAGTGGGGACTATTCCGAGCTGCCCAGCATATCGTCGATCAGCGGACGATTGATGTCGGTGCAGCCCAGGCAGATCGTATCGAACAGGGCTTCGTGATCCGCCACGAAGTTCCTGGCATCAGGCAGCTTCTCCGCGTACACCTGGTCGTAGCAGGTCTCGCACAACATCATCAATCCCCGTGAGACGGAGACGGTTTTCCGGCCTGCGCTTCCCGCCATATCTATACCGATCCCTTCTGTCGTGCGATCCAAAAGTCTTCCGGTTCCAGGTCGATGCCGCAGGTCTCGCACTCATACACCGACTGCCCTTCGGGCAGCCGGACCTCCGTGCGGATGATGCGGCCTCGACACACATGATAAAAACGCCCTCTGGCATCTTCATCGTCCAGCGGATCACTCTCGTATATCAGCACCATAATATGTCTGCCGTCCTGTCATTGGTGGAAAAGTATACCGGTCTGCGCGCGCGGGCCGCAACCGCCCCGTGCCGTCAGACTTGAAACTGCGCTTCGTACAGTCCCGCATACACGCCGCCCTTGGCGAGCAGGACGTCATGCGTGCCGTCTTCGACCACCCGCCCCTGCGCGACCACGACAATACGGTCCACGTCCTGAATGGTGGACAGCCGGTGGGCGATGATGATCGTGGTCCGCCCTTTGGTCAATTCGTTCAAGGCTTCGCGGATTTTCACCTCGGTCTCCGTGTCGATGTTCGAGGTGGCTTCGTCGAACAACACAATGGGAGGATCCTTCAACAGCACCCGGGCGATGGAAATCCGCTGCCGTTGACCGACCGACAGCTTCACGCCCCGCTCCCCGATCCAGGTGTCATAGCCGTCCGGCAGGGCCGCAATAAACTCGTGCGCCCGAGCCGCCCTGGCGGCCGCCTCCATCGCCTCCTGCCCCGCCGAAAGATTGCCGTAGAGAATATTCTCTCTCACCGTGCCGTTGAACAGGAAGGGCTCCTGCTGCACCAGACCGATCTGGCTGCGCAGAAAACTGAGCGGCATCTCGCGAAGATCGTACCCGTCGATCGTAATCGCCCCGGTCGTCACGTCGTAAAACCGGGGGATCAACTTGAGCGTCGTACTCTTGCCGGCTCCGCTCGGACCTACCAGCGCCACCCGCTCCCCGGCCCTGACCGACAAACTGATGTTCTGCAGAATCGGCACATCCGGCCGGTAATGAAACCCGACGTCGTGGAAGGCAACCGCCCCGCTCAGCCGATGCGCGGGAGCCGCCGCACCGGGCCGGTCATGAACCTCCGGCACCGCATCGAGAATATCGAAGACTCGCTCGCTGGCAGCCAGCGCATGCTGCAGCATGTGGTTGACGGAATGAATCTGATTGATCGGCACATAAAATAGCGCCAGGTACGACACGAACATGACCAGTTCGCCGACCGACAGGTGCTTCGCCAGAACTTCCTCGACTCCAAACCAGAGCACCAGCGCCCCGCCGAGACTCCCGAGCAGCGTCATCCCCGGAGAATAGAAGGACCAGAGATACATGGCCTTCAACGTATCCTGCCGGCAGCGGTCGCTCTTGCGTCCGAACCGGCCCTGTTCGTAGGACTGCCGGTTGAAGCCCATCGTCTCACGGATTCCGGCGAGCGCATCCTGCAGGAGCGCATTGAGTTCGGCCGAACCCTTGCGGATGTCCCGATAATACCCGTGCACCCGCTTGGTGAAGCCCATGGCGCCCAGAATGAGCAGCGGAATCGGCACGAGCGCCAGCAAGGCGAGCTTCCAATTCAGCCAGAAGAGCACGCCCATGATGCCGACCAGCGTCAGCCCGGCCGTGATCACGCCCTCCAGGCCGTCGACGAAGATCCGCTGCATGTGCTCGGTATCGTTGAGCACACGCGACATGATTTCCCCCGTCGGCCGGTTTTCAAAAAAACTGATGGACAGCCGCTGCAACGCGCCGAAGACCTGCACGTGCAGATCGTGCACCACCTGCTGTTCGAGGGTGTTGTTGAGGCGGATACGGAGCGAGCTGGACAGATTTCTCAGCACATACGCGGAAACCAGACCGGCAAACACCCAGCCGAGCAGATTTACCCGCTCGCCCTGGATCACTTCGTCGATGAGGACTTTGACCAGCCAGGCGGGAACCAGCTCGAACGCGGTGGTCAGTCCGGCAAAGAGGAAGGTCCCCAGGACCATGAGCCGGTAGGGCTTGAGATACTGGAGCACACGAAGAAGTGTTTTCACAGGGGCAGGTGTATCCCGGCTCGTCAGATGACGGCGGCAGGATCTTTCTTCCAGTACTGGTCGAATTCGGCCAACTGCGTCAGCGTCGACATGTTCGTCATCCGGTCCAGGAACAACTTCCCGATCAAATGGTCCATCTCATGCTGAATGCACACGGCAAAGAGTCCGGTGGCCTCGAAGTCCAGCGGTTTGCCCTGCCGGTCCAGCGCGGTCACGCGGATCAGGGAAGGCCTGGTGACCTTGCCCCGCAGCCCGTCCACACTCAGGCAGCCTTCCCAGTTTTCCACCTGCTGCGGCCCGTAGAAAGCGATCGCGGGATTGATCAGGACGGTTTCAGGAAAGTCGCCCTCACAGGCCATCACCACCAGCTGCACCGATCGGGACACCTGGGGAGCGGCCAGCCCGATGCCCGGCTCGTCGTACATCGTCTCCAGCATATCGTCGATCAGACGCTGAATTTCCGCCGACTTGATCTGACGGGGACCGATAGGATCGGCCTGCCGGCGAAGGATGGGATTGCCCAGCTTTGCTATTTTCAAAATCGCCATATCGGTCTCACTCTTCCGCTGCGGAACGTCACGTCACTGCACGTATAAATATAGGTAACACAGGCCGCTTTTGGCGCGCAACCCGCTCGCCGGCGCCTCGTCGATCACGAGCTTTTGCCGGGTCGGCGCGGTTCGGGAATCTCAAACGCATCTTTCACTCCGGCCCACCATTCGACCCACTCCGCCGCCCAGCTCTGGCGATCCTGCTTCGTCGAGGTATCCCAGTCGTGAAACTCCGTTTCATGTCGGGTCAGAATCCACAGGGAATGCAGGGCCGATAAGGCTACAAACCGCTCCTCGTCCGTGACCATCGGAATCAGCGTGGGGATCACGGCCTTCTGGCGGACATAGCGGGACTCGAACGCCGCCGCTTTCCGTATGGAGGGATTCGGATCCTTGGACATGACCTCGATGGCCTCGGGCGTTTTAGACTGATCCAGTCGAATCGCCACGCGCAACGCGTGCTCGCGGACCCGCGGGAGTTCGTTGGCATCCTTCGCCGACGCCAGCAAGGCCGGTACCGCCGAGACCCCTTTCATCATCGACAGCGTCTCGATCGTGTTGTAACGGATCCGGGGGCTGGGCATCGCCAGCCCTTTGATCAATGCCGGAACGGAGGGCTCACCTAAATGGACGAACTCCCCCATGGCCCAGAACTCCTGCTTGCCTTCCAGCAACGGGAGGAGCGCTTCCGCCCGCGTCATTTCCTCCGGACTGAGCGGACTCGTATTCGGCGGCACCGAGACATCGGGCACATCCTGCTGCTTCGGCGGCGCCTCGTAGGGAATCTGAACAAGGACGACCGGATTGTTCTCCCCCGCCCACAGACTCCCCGCCACTCCGCCGCTGACCGCCAGCACCATTCCACCCACCGCCATCAACATACGTCCAAACATCTTCACGACTCTCCTCCCCTGACAATGATCAATTTCCCTGCCTGTCACTTTCTTCACTACGATGTGCGAGCTCATATAATACCGGCAACACGACCAAAATCAAAAACGCCGCCGTCAACATGCCGCCGACGACCACCCGGGCCAGCGGTTTTTGCGCCTGCGATCCGATACCTGTAGCCAGGGCGGCTGGCAGCAAGCCGATCGCCGCCCCCAACGTAGCCATGAGAATCGGCCGCATCTGCATGTCCGCCCCTTTCCGGACGGCTTCGCGCAGACCGGCCCCCGTCTGGCGGAATTCCTCGATCCGCGAAATCAGCAGCACGCCGCCCAGAATCGCCACGCCCAACGTCGAGATCACGCCGACCGCCGCCGAGATACTGAAATGGGTATCGGTCAGCACCAGCGACAGAACGCCGCCGACCAACGCAAACGGAACCGTCGCCAGCACCAGCAGCGCATTTTTGAGCGAATTGAACGTCGTATACAGGAGGAACAGAATGATCACCAGACTGACCGGCACCACCTTCGCCAGGCGATGCTGCTCGTCTTTCAACTGGTCGTATTGTCCGGCCCACTCCATCCGATAGCGCTCCGGCAGCACGATCTGCTTGGCCATGAGGGCCTGCGCCTCTTCCACCGTACTCTGCAGATCCCGGTCCCGCACGCTGAACTTGATCGGAATATAACGTTCGTTGTTCTCCCGGTAGATGATGAAGGCCCCCGTCTGCGTCGTGATACTCGCCACCTGTTTGAGCGGCACTCGGGCCCCGTCAGGCGTGCTCACTAAAATATTGCCGATGGCGTCCACATCCTGGCGGAACTCGGGAAGGAACCGCACGACGAGATCGAACCGCCGTTCGCCTTCGTAGACCTGCGTCACCGCCTGGCCGCCGACGGCCGCCTGGACCACGGCGTTCACGTCCGCCACCTGCAACCCGTAGCGGGCGCTGGCTTCACGATCCACTTGAATCAGCAGATTCGGCTGGCCGACCAATCGAAAGATCCCGAGATCCTTGACCCCCGGCACGCCCTGCATGACGCGCTCGATCTCGCCGGCTTTCTCTTCCATAGTCTTGAGGTCCGTCCCGAACAGCTTGATCGAGTTTTCCCCTTTGACGCCGGACATGGCTTCCTCGACGTTGTCTTGAATCACCTGCGAAAAGTTGAAAATCACGCCGGGAATATCTTTCAGCCGCCCCTCGATTTCCTCGATCAGTCCGTCTTTGCTTAAACCGGGCCTCCACTCCGACTGGGGCTTCAGATTCGCGAGAAACTCCGCATTGAAAAAGCTCGTCGGATCGGTGCCGTCGTCCGGCCGGCCGAGTTGCGAGACAATCGTGGAGACTTCCGGAGAATCCCGGAACATGCGGCGAATGTCACCGGTCAACCGCGCCGCCTGCTCGAACGAAATATCCACCGGCATCGTCGCCCGCACCCAGAGATTCCCTTCCTCCAGAGCCGGCATAAACTCCCCCCCGAGGAACCGGAGAGCGACCATCGTCACCAGCAGCGAGCCGGCGGCGAATCCGAGCACCGTGGCGCGATGATTCAACGCCCAATCCAGCGTCGCGGCATACGTCCGCCGGATGCCGCGCACCACGATCGTATCCTCCTCGCTGATCCTCCCTCTCAGCAGGAACGAACAGAGCACGGGCGCCAGCGTGAACGCCATGAGGAGCGCGCCCACAAGCGCGAACCCGTAGGTGATCGACATCGGCGCGAAGATTTTTCCCGGCACGCCGGTCATCGTAAACAACGGAATGAAGGCCACAACGATGATCGCCGTGGAGTAGAAAATCGGCTGGCCAACCTGCCGGGCGGCGCGGACGATCTGCTGATGCACCGTCAGACCGGGCGTCTTCGAGTGAGCCAGATGAAAGAAAATACTCTCCACCATGATCAACGTCGCGTCGACGATGATGCCGAAATCGATGGAGCCGAGCGAAATCAGATTCGCCGACTGGCCGATCAGGATCATCATCGTAAAGGTAAACAGGAGCGACAGCGGAATCGTGAGCGCCACGATCAGCGCGGCGCGGAAGTGCCCGAGAAACACCACGAGAATGACGAAGACCAGCACCATGCCGCTGATCAGAATATCCAGCACCGTTTCCACGGTCGTGTGGATCAGTTTCGTCCGGTCGTAGAAGGTCTTGATCTTGACCCCTTCGGGCAGCTTCCAGCCGTTCAGCTCCTCGACTTTCGCGCGCACCATGTCCAGCACCGGCAAGGCCTTGTAGCCGCGCTGCAGCAGCACCACCCCTTCGACCACATCGTCGCGGTCGTCGATCCCGACTTTCCCCAGCCGCACCTGATGGCCGACCAGGACCTTGCCCAGCGTCCGCACATAGATCGGCGTCCCGTCTTTTTCCGCCACGACCACATTCTCGATGTCCTCGATCCGGTTGATGAGGCCCAGTCCGCGGATATTGTAGTTCTGCGCCCCGATCGTCAGGTAATTCCCGCCGACGTTGGCATTGCTGTTGGTCAGAGCCGTCATGACCTGGGACAGGCTCACGCCGTAACTGATGAGCTTTCCCGGATCGATGTCGACGTGAAACTCTTTCGTCGTCCCTCCGAACGCCGTCACATCGATCACGCCCGGCACGCGCCTGAACTCCCGGCGCACCTGCCAGTCCTGAATCGTCTTGAGCGTGGTCAGATCGGATTTTTCACCGGTGAGTTCGTAGCGATAGATTTCCGCGATGGCCCACCAGGGCGACAGGGTCGGATCGGCGCCTTTGGGCAATTGCACCGTCCCGAGACGGTTCAGCACTTCCTGCCGGTCCCGGAAAATGTCCGTGCCGAAATCGAAATAGACTTTGATGTCGCTGAGGCCGAAAATCGAGAGCGACCGGATATCGGTCAGGCCGGTCATCCCGTTGAGCGCGACTTCGATGGGGATGGTGATCTGCCGCTCCATTTCCTCGGCCGACCACCCGGGATACTGGGTGATCAGCTCGATCATCGGCGGCGAGGGATCGGGATAGGCGACGATGTCGAGGAGGTGGAAGGCGTAGAGCCCCCCGAAGAGCATCATGAAGCCCAGCGCGCACAACAGAAACCGTTGAACCAGCGAAATTTCAACCAGCCGTGCGATCATCGGAAGGCATAGCCCTGACAGGCACCTGCAGGAAAGACTTGCACGCGGTTATGTTCCTTTGACTTCCTGCCCCTTGATCAAGACGGCGCCCTTGATGACGATCCGCTGCCCCCGGGTCAGCCCCTCAAGCACACGAACCTGATCCGTGGAGATATTGGACACCTTGACCTCGCGTTTCACGTAGCGATTCGGCTCTTCCACGACATAGACGAATTGTTTTCCGTCGGCTTCCAGCACGGCCTCCCGGGGAACGGCAATAAACTGGGTGGCGTCGCCCACAGCCAGATGGAGGCGGGCAAACATCTCCGGCTTCAGCTTGTGCGGATCGTTGTTCACCCAGGCCCGAACCTTGATCGTGCGGGTGACCGGATCGACGACGTCGCCGATCGCGGCGACCGTCGCGGGAAATTCGACGCCGGGGTAGGCCTCCACCGTCACCATTGCAAACTGCCCTTCTCTGACCAGCGCCAGATCGCGCTCGTACAAATCGGCCAGCACTTGCAGCATATCCAGATCCGCCACCGTAAACAGCACCTGCGACGGATCGCCGCCGACCGACTGGCCCGGCGTCACCGCCCGCTCGACCACGATCCCGGTCAAGGGACTCTTCATCTCGAACCGCGAGGTGATTTTCTGTTTATCGAGCGGCTTCGTCAGCTCATCGGCCGGCACACGGAGAGACAAGAGACGCTCTTTCGCCCGCCGGAACTCCGCGCGCGCCTTCACCAGTTCATTCTCCGCTTGTTTCAAATCCTTGAGCGGCATCGCCTTGTTCTCGTACAGGTCTTTCGCCAGATCGTGGGCGCGCGTGGCGTACTGGAGATCGGAGTCTTCCTTCACATACTCCGAATAGGCCTGGGCGATATCCGGGCTGTCGACGATGAGGAGAACATCCCCCGTCTTCACGCGATCACCGAGATGCGCCCGCACTTCAACGACCCGGCCCTGCAACGGAGAGGAGATCTTGGAATAGCGGTCTTCCCCGTACGCCACCTTCCCCGACAACACCAGCGCCTGAAGCGAGGGACTGAACTCCACCACGGCCGTCTCGACGCGCGGCTGCGAGACGGCGGGAGGCGTCCCGGGTTTCGCCGCGGGCGTGATCACGGCATCCGACGGCGACGGCTGATCGGCCTTGCCGCATCCCGACAGAGCCGCCAGCGCCAGCGCGATGATCAGCGGAGCCGTCCGTCCGTTCATAACGAGATCTCCTGCCCCACGGCACTCTCGAGTTGAATCACGTTCCGCTGGTAGTTGAACAGCGCCTCGAAATAGTTCTGTTGAATCGTACGCGAAGTCCGGGCGGCATCGAGCAAATCCAGAATCGTCGCCCCGCCCCGCTCATAGGCCCGTTCCACGATCGTAAAGGTCGACCGCGCATCGTCGAGCACCCCTCCGAGAAACGCCTCGACCAGCCGCCGGCTTTGCAGCAGATTCTTATAGGCGACATCCACTTCGTTTTCGACCTGGTTGAGCGTCTTGTTGAGATCGGCTTCGGCCGTCTGCACCGCCACCTCTGCCTGCATGATACCGCCCTGATTCCGATTGAACAATGGCAGCGGAACGCCCAGATTGAGCGCCACCTGTCCGGGATTGTCCGGTCCCCTCGGACCCTGGAAGGCATATCCGGCACCGACCGTGACGTCCGGAATCCGGTAGGCCTTGGCCAGCTTCAGATCGGCTTCACGCTGCGACATGATGAACCGTTTGGACCGCACATCGGGCCGGGTATCCAGCGCCGCCGTCCTGAGCCGGCCGATATCGGGATCGATCCGCTTATAATCGAATTCCGAGGTCAATTCGAGCAGAGTCGCCGGGGAAATCCTGAGCAGCTGGCGGAGATCGGCCCGCGCCGTTTCACCTTCTTGAAGGGATTGGATCACTTGCGACTGAAAATCGATGAACTGCAACCGGATCCGGATCAGATCGACTTCGGCGATATAGCCCTTTTTGAATCGGATAGTGTTCACATCCAGAATGCGCGAAAACCGGTCCCGATTCTCCTCGGCCAACGCCAAGCGCCGTTGCGCCAATTGCACCCGGTTATAGGAGTCTTTCACGGCGAACGTGAGCTGCCGGACCGCATCCTCGAAGGCGGCCTCAACCGACTGGGTTCCGAATCCGGCGCTTTCGATGCGATATCCGCGCTTGCCGGCCAACTCAAAAAGTTGCTGAACCTGGGTAATGACGGCACCGCTGTTGCCCAGATTCCGCCCCTGCGTGAACGCGCTCAACGTCCCGACCGATGCGACCGGATTCGGAAATAATCTGGCCGTGATCTGCTGCCCTTTGGCCGATTCGATGCCGAATTTGGCCATGAGCAGGTCGAGGTTTTGGCGCAAAAAGAGACCTACCGCTTCGTCAAGACTCAGGCGGAGCGCAGGCACCGGCGCGACCGGCGGAAGAGACTGAGCACGATTATCGGCTGCATCCGCTATCGGACACACCCAGACAGGAAGCGCGAACGCACACAAACAGATGAGACCGATCCGGCTCAGCGGCCATCCGATCGACCCGCACTTATTCAACTGAAACGATTCGTATCTGCGCACGTCCCCACACATGTCCGGTGAGTTGCAGCGAGAGGATGAATCAGAAGTGAGACCGGCACATTATACTGAGATCTTCAGCACTTGCAAAGTGATCCCGCAATCACGCTACTGCATTTTGAGCTCGGTCCACGCCCGATCGTAGATCCGCATCGCCTTGCCCACGTCCCCCATCCACTCCATGCGTGGAATCAGTTCCGGCGGAGGATACACCGCCGGATTCTCCAGAATGTCTTTTCTAATCCAGGTACGGGCCTCCCGGTTCGACGCGGCAAAGAGCAGCCGCTCGGAGGTGCGGGCCGCCACTCGTGCATCGATCAGAAAATTGACGAACCGCATGGCCAGCGCTTTATTCGGCGATGAGTTCAGCACCACGAGGCAGTCGGCCCAGATCGTCCCGCCTTCTTTCGGAACCACGTACCGGATCGAAGACCGTTCGCGCATTGCCCGCGCGACCGGCCCTCCCCACCCTTGCGCCAGCACCACGTCGCCGGACGCCAGCAGCTGGTCGTAGTGCTCGCTGGCGTAGGTTTTGACCAGCGGCTTCTGGGCGATCAGCTTGCGCTTGGCCGCCTCGATCAGGGTGGGATCGGTGGTATTCATCGATTGCCCCATCGACCGCAGGACGGCTCCGAAGACCTCACGCTGATCGTTCAACATGCTGATTCTGCCCCGATAGCGCGGCTCCCACAGAATGTCCCAACTGTCCGGCGGCGGCGAGACGACCGCCGAATCGTAGCCGATCCCCACCGTGCCCCAGAGATACGGCACGGCATACCGGTGCGCCGGATCGAAAGCCGGATGTTGAAGATGCGGCTCAAGCCCGCCCAGATTCGGCAATGCGGCAGGATCCAGTTCGGCGAGCATTCCCTGCGCGGCCATGATGGACACCATGAAATCAGAGGGAACCGTGACATCGTAGCCGGTAGCCCCGCCCTGAAGTTTGGCCAGCAACTCCTCGTTGCTGCTGAACGTATCGACGACGACACGCGCGCCTTGCGCCTGTTCAAACTCATGGATCAGTTCAGGGCTGACATAATCCGACCAGGTAAAATAATGCAGCGTCGCCACGATACCGGCGCCGCCCTGCTGGTTGGCCTCTCGCGCCCGATCGCAGCCACTCCATATAAGGAGGGAGATCGTAGCAACTCCCAGGACTTTGATGAGATCGCTTGAGACAGGCATGAGCGTGTTACCGCCGTTGAAGCACTAAGGACAACCCGACCAGTCCCATAGACGACAAGACCAGCAGCGACGACAGGGCATTGATCTCCGGAGAGAGCCCCGACTTGATCATGGAATACACCCGCAGCGGCAGGGTTGTGGAGCCAGGGCCGGCGACAAAAAACGTGACAATGAAGTCGTCCAGCGAAATCGTGAAGGCCAGGAGCGCGGCCCCCAGCACGGCAGGACGGATCAGGGGCCACGTTATCCGGTAAAACGTCTCCCACGCCGACGCCCCGAGGTCGTGCGCGGCCTCTTCCAACCGCGGATCCAGCTTCTGCAGCCGCGCCCGCACCAGCACAATGACCACCGGCAGATTGAACGCGGCATGACCGATGACGACCGTGGCCAGACTCAGCGGCCACCGGACCATGACGAAGAAGAGCAGCAGCGCCACCCCCATCATCACTTCCGGCAGAACCAGCGGGAGCAGGAACATCGTTTCCACAATCCGCGCGCCCTTTCCGCGAAACCGTTCCAGCCCCATCGCGGCCGGCACTCCAAGCAGCACGGCAAGACTCGTGGACAGCGCCGCGACCCGCAGGGAATTCACCGCGGCGGCCAGCAGCGCGTCGTCGTGCCGGAGCACGCCGTACCAGTGCCACGAAAACCCCTGCCACACCGCCGACAGCCGCGAGTCGTTAAAAGAGAACACCGCCAGCACCATAATCGGCAGATACAGGAACGCCATGACGGCTCCGCTGATGCCCCGCAGCCAGACTCCCGTTTCCTTGATCCTCATCCGGCGCCTCGCTCGCCGTCACGCGGCGCTTGCGCCCGGAGATACCAGAGGACACTGCCCGTCACGATCAGCATCATAACCAGCGACAACGCCGACCCCAACGGCCAATCCCGCGCGACCAGATACTCATGCTGGATCAGATTGCCCAGCATCATGCTGCGCGCGCCGCCGAGCAGATCCGGCGTCAGGAACGCGCCCAGCGAGGGAATAAACACGAGCACGCAGCCGGCAACGATCCCGGGCTTCGTCAGCGGCACCAGCACCAGGCGGAACAGCGACCACCGGTCCGCATAGAGATCCCAGGCCGCTTCGATCAGGGCGGGGTCGATCCGTTCGATGGCCGCATAGAGCGGCAACACCATGAACGGGAGATACCCGTAGACTAAGCCCAGCAGCACGGCTTCTTGAGAATACAGCAGGTCGAGCGGGGATGAAATCAGATGCAGCTGCAGCAGTAGCGTATTCAACAGCCCTTCGGTTCTGAGAATAAAGATCCAGGCATAGGTGCGCACGAGAAAGTTGGTCCAGAAGGGAATCATGATGAGCACGAGCCACAGAGCCTGGCGGCGCGGAGGCAGCCGGGCGATGTAATAGGCCAGGGGGAATCCCAGCGCGAGACACAGCCCCGTCGTCATCCCGGCCAACAATACCGATTGTCCGAAGATCCGTAGATAAAGGGGATGCAGCAGATCGCGATAGTTCTCCAGGCTGAACTCCCACAGGACCCCTCCGTACATGCCGCGCGTGGCAAAACTCACCGCCAGGACCACCAGGATCGGCAACAGACAGAACAGCGCGGTCCACAGCAGACCGGGAGCGAGCAACCGCCAGCATCCCAGGCTTGGCCCGGAACCCGTCGCGGACTCTTGTGCAGCCGGCCGTGCCTTCATGTCAGCGGGATTACCACTCCATCGTCCGGATTCCACTGCAACGACACAGGCGCCCCGGCCGCAACCGGACGACTCCCCGAACCGGCGTTGGGCGCATGAATGGTCCAGCGAATCGATTCGCCGATCCGCACGACTCCCTGCCATTCGCTGCCGATATACCGCATCGTCTCCACCAGACCGTGCAAGCAATTTCCGCCGGCGTCCGTAGCATGCCCCGGCGTGACACGGATACGCTCGGGCCTGACCGTCAGCACAACCTGCGTACCGGACGGCAGACCTGCCGGCACCGACACACGAATCCCCCGCAGTGCAGCGAGTCCGCGCGGCAACAAATCCCCCTTCCCGGCTTCGACACCGGCCAGCAGGCCCTCAACCTCGTTGCTCGCGCCGACGAATCGCGCCACGAACAGGTTCTCCGGACGCTCGTAGAGATCCTCCGGACGCCCGACCTGCATCACCCGGCCCTGCTGCATCACGGCCAGCCGGTCGGACAGGGCCAGCGCCTCCTCCTGATGATGCGTCACGCAGACAAACGTGATGCCCACCTGCGTTTGAATGGTCTTCAGTTCGCTTTGCATTTGTTGACGAAGCTGCTGATCCAAGGCCGCCAGCGGTTCATCCAGCAGCACGACGGCAGGCCGGTTGACCAACGCCCTGGCCAGCGCGACCCGTTGCTGTTCGCCGCCGGAGAGCTGCCCCGGTAGACGGTCGCGCTTATCGCTCAACCGCACCAGCTCCAGCGTGGCTCCGACCCGGCCGGCGATTTCGCCGCGCGGCACCCGTTGCATTTCCAGACCGAAGGCGACGTTTTCGCCGACAGTCATGTGGGGAAACAGCGCGTAGGATTGAAAGACGAGATTCACGGGCCGGCGATTCGGCGGAACGCCGGCCATCGACCGGCCGTCGATATGGATGTCGCCGGCATCGGGCGTTTCAAACCCGGCCAGCATTCTGAGCAACGAGGTCTTCCCGGCCCCGCTGGGGCCGAGCAGGGAGAAGAATTCGCCGCGGCGGATCTGCAGGGAGACATGATCGACCGCGACGGTCGCGCCGTGACGTTTGACCAGGGCTCGAATATCGATGCTCAGGTCACTCACGACACCGGAATCCTACGCGGGAACACACCGGGGAAGGGGGAGCGGACGGAAGCGGCGAGCGGCAATCAACTGTCCAACCCGACTTTAGCATGGCCGTCGCGGAGGTGCTTCCGTACCCGCACTTTTTCATGATGCTTCCGCAACAGCTGTTGCCGGATGACGTTGCGGTCTTCCGCGACGATCCGCACCAGCCGGTCCACGTCTTCGGCATGGTCGCGCACCAGTTCGGTGAGCTTCTGCAGCTGCGCTTCCAGGCGCTCCACACGCCAGGAGACGCTTTCGGTCTCAACGACCTGTTTGCTCGCGGTCTTGCCGTTCTTGCGGGGAAGCGCGGCTACGATCAGATCACGTTTCATACGGACTCCTTTATCGCCTCACATCTCCTCGGATATTTCGGCTAGTATTGTCTCTGCGGTTCCCGAAGTCAATCATTCCGCTTTCTTTCCATTTCCACACCGTCCTGCTACAATTCGCCGCGATGAACAATGTCTTCACGATGATTCTGGCCGGCGGCAAGGGCGAACGGCTCTCCCCGCTCACCGAACAGCGCGCCAAGCCCGCCGTCCCCTTCGGCGGCAAATACCGGATCATCGACTTCGCACTGAGCAACTGCCTCAATTCAGGCCTGCGCCGGATCGCAGTGCTCATCCAGTACAAGTCGCACTCGCTGGACAAACATATCCGGAGCGGATGGAACATCCTGAACTCGGAACTCGGCGAATACATCGCCTCCGTCCCTCCCCAGCAGCGCATCAGCGAGGAGTGGTACCGGGGCACCGCCGATGCCGTGTATCAGAACATGTTCCTTCTCGATACCGAGCAGGCCGACTATCTTCTGATTCTGGCCGGCGACCACATTTACAAGATGAACTATGCCGAGATGTTCCACTGGCTGCTGGCCAAAGGGGCCGACGCCGTGGTGGGCGCCCTCGACATCCCCATTCAGGATGCCACGCGGTTCGGCGTCATCAGCGTGGATGAAGATCTGCGCATCAACCGGTTCGACGAAAAGCCGGAACACCCCACGCCGATCCCGGGCGATCCGACGCACGCCTTCGCCTCGATGGGCATCTATCTATTCAAAACCGAGGTGATCAAACGGTATTTGATGGCCGACGCCCGGGAAGGCACGGCCCACGACTTCGGCAAGAACATCATTCCGCGCATGATCAGAGAAGGCCGCGTCTACGCCTTCAAGTTTCAGGACGAGAACAAAAAAGCGGTGAAATACTGGCGGGACATCGGGACGCTCGACGCCTACTGGGAAGCCAACATGGATCTGGTCGCCGTCGATCCGCTCTTCAATCTGTACGATCCCAAGTGGCCGATCCGCACCTATCAGGGCCAGTTTCCTCCGGCGAAGTTCGTGTTTGCGCAGGACTATCAGGGCGGCCGCATGGGCGTGGCGCTGGACTCCGTGGTCTGCGGGGGCTGCATCGTGTCCGGCGGGCGCGTCCAGAACTCCGTGCTCTCTCCGAACGTGCGGGTGCTGGACCACGCCGATGTGCGTGAATCCATCGTCATGGAAAACGTCGTGATCGGCGAACACAGCCGCATCCGCCGGGCCATCATCGACAAGGACGTGATCATCCCGCCCCATACCGAAATCGGGTACGATCGGGAGGCCGACGCCCGGCGATTCACCGTCACGGAATCAGGCCTGGTCGTCATCTCAAAGGGAATGAAGCTCAATGCCTCCCTCGATTCATCCGGTTGATCTCATCGCCGCGCTCCGCGAGAAATCGCTCACGCCGGCGATCGTCTTTCTCACCTCACGCCGGGCCTGCGACGAAGCCATGGAGGCGTTCGACCACGCCCGCACGGTACTCCCGCCGGCGCGCCAGGACGCCATCGCCGCCGCACTGGAACGGGTCATCGCGCAATATCCCAGCATCGCGGAACATCCGTTGATTCCGACCGTCCAGCGGATCGGCGTGGCGGCGCATCACGCCGGCCACCTCCCCTCCTGGAAAATTGCGATCGAAGAATTGATGCGGCAGGGTTGCCTCGATGCGGTCTTCGCGACGACGACTCTGGCCGCCGGGGTAGACTTTCCGGCGCGTACCGTCGTCATCACGCAGTCCAGCATCCGGAAAGCCCGGGACTTCATGGATCTGACCATCGGGGAAGTGCAGCAGATCGCCGGACGGGCCGGCCGCCGCGGAAAAGATTACGTCGGCTTCGCCGTCGTCACCCCGTCTCCCTATATCGACCTCGGCGTGCTGACCAAGGGCTTCACCGGAAGTCCTGAAGCCATCGACAGCCAGTTCACGATCAGTTATCCGATGGTCCTCAATCTCCTGAAAGCCCACCCGCACGAGCAGATTCAGGCGATTCTGGCCAAGAGCTTTGCCCAGTTCCAGCTCAACCAGCGCGCGGCCGTGCTCGAAGGAAAACTGGATGTGCTCCATACCCAGATGGAGCCCTTCGGCCCGCGCGTCTGCACCGATTGGATTACCCAGTGGCACACCTTCGATCAAGCCCGGCGGCAAAAGCCTCACCGGCATCAGATCGCCCGCCACGAATCCCCGGAAGTCACCGCGCGGTTCCACTTCATGACGCCGGGGCGTGTGGTCGGGTTCAATAAAGGACGAGGCATCGTCCTGCGCCAATACCGGAGCAAAGGGCAAAAGAGCCCGATGGTCACCGTCTTGCGGGCCGGCGGAGCCGTCACCGAATCCCCCGCCGGCGTCGTTACGGATGTCTTCGACCGCCTGTTCGAGTGTGCGGAACAGCAGGGCTATCCCTGGTGCACCCCCGAATCGTTCGATGAATTGCTCTATCAACTGACGGAATTGCCGACCAGGCTGCCGCTGCTGCCGATTCTGGTGTCGAAAGAGTCCGAGCTGATCCCCGATGCCATCGTGCAGAGCCTGGGCGATTTTCCCTGCCCGAGCTGCTCCTCACGCCCGGCCTGCCAGAAGGACTACCTCGTGGCCTCCCGCCTGCGGCAGGAACAGCAGCGCCACCTCAAATCGATCCAGGCGCTCCGCACGAGTTTGTGGCACCGGTTCCAGGAGCGAATCGACGTGCTCCAGAAATTCGGCTATCTGAGCCCCACCTCGCATTTAACGGACGACGGCGAATGGGCGCGGCTGATCCGCATCGATCACTCCCTGCTCATCACCGAATTGATCCGGGCTGAAGCCTTTGCGGGGGCAGATCCGGCCGTGCTGACCGGCGTGATGGCCAGCATCGCCCATGACGACGACCGCCCGGGCGCCTTCCCGCGGGTCAGCACCGGCCTCAGCTCGCTGCTGGGACAGGTGCGGAAGCTGGCGGAAAGCCTCTCGCCCTATGAAGATCCCCCGTTGTTGCGTGCGGACATCGCCGCCGTGGCCGAACGATGGGTATCGGACCCGAGCCTGACGTGGATCGGCCTCTGCCGTTCGACCACGATGGCGGAAGGCGACATCTATCGCCTGCTGGCCCGGACGCTCGAATTTTTGTCGCAGCTGCACACCCTCAAGGGCACCCATCCCAGCCTGGCCGACTCGGCCTCCCAGGCCATCGCGCTGATCCGCCGCGGCGTGCTGGAGGAGCTGCCGTGAGCAGGCACACAGCCATCAGCGTTCAGCCTGTAAGTGAACGGCAACAGATGAAGGATTGCGCATGACCTCCGACGAACTCACACAGCTCCTGGCTCAACAACCGATTGCCGTCCTCCATAAATTATCGCGGGGACGCGTCCACCGGCATTTCCGGGCAGGCAAGCGCCGTCTCATCGAACTGCTGTTGCAACACTCGTCGCAAAATCTGGCCGGCCTCGAATCCGACTTGCAGGCGCTGATCAGTGAGCGGCAGACGCAGCAACAGGCTGCGCCGGCCCGGCCCACCGCTCCGCGCCAGTCCTCCCAACGCCCGTCCACCCCGCCCCCAAGCAGGAGACCGCACCGACCACATGAACCGGAATCGACGGAGCCGGCCGTCTCCCTCGCAGCCTGGCTGGAGGGGCTCGGCGTCCCGAGTCCGCAACCCTTTGTCCCGGATCCCTGGCAAATAGAAGCGCTGGAGGGTCTGGCGGACACCGATGTCGTCGTCAGCGTACCGACCGGCAGCGGGAAAACCTATGTGGCCGTGGAAGCCGCGCGACGCGCGATGGAGGAAAACCGGACCGTCATCTACACGTCGCCACTCAAGGCGCTCTCGAACACGAAGTTCACCGAATTCTCAAAAATTTTCGGCAGCGACCGCGTGGGGATTCTGACCGGGGACCGGCAGGACAACAGTCAGGCGCCTATCCTGATCATGACGACGGAGATTCTCCGCAATCTGCTGTACGACGCCGCGAGCGGCGAGATCGATGTGCGGCTGGATACACTCGGACTGGTCATCCTGGATGAATCGCAATATCTGGCGGACCCGGAACGGGGGGTGGTCTGGGAGGAGACGATCATCTTCTGCCCCTCGCAGGCAAAACTGCTGCTGCTCTCCGCGTCGATCGGCAATCCCCAGGACATCGCCGACTGGCTCACGTCCATCCGGCCCTCTCCCTGCCGCCTCGTGCGCCACAGCAAGCGGACTGTCCCGCTGCGCGCGGGCTACCTGCATCCCGACGGCAAACTCACGCCGCTCTTCCGCACCGCCGGGATTCCCTACGGCCATCCGGGACAGCTCCACCCGGAAGCCAAACGGCTGTTCCTGCAATATGAAGAGGACACGCTGCCGTCAGGACGTTCGCGGCGCTGACCGTCGGACGACGGCGGAATCAGATCAAAACGAGGCGGTCAACCCGAAGGTCGCGCCGTGGCGGATCGTCTGCAGTTCTCTGACCGGCGCCGTTTCCGAGCCCGATCCGACCGGATGGTTTTCCCACGTTCCTCCATAGGCGCGATTCCACCACACCCGATACCCGCCGGTCAGGGCAAGATGCTTCGTCAACATGAATTTGACGCCGGCATCGGCATTGGCGCTGGCTCCGATACCCCACATCGTAAAACTCGGCTGCTGAAGATCCGCACGCAAGACGTGTTTGTCCTCGTTATACACAATGCTGAGGGGGCTCGCCGCCACGCGGCCTTCGAGACTGAACCACCGGGCCAGCCGGTATTCCGCCTGCGTGCCCAGTCGAACCGGTGTAATCCAATGCGTCGTGTTCACGATCGCCAACACAGTCCCGGGGCGCACGGTCCCGCTGCCGCAGGTGAATGCTCCCGAGGGGTTACACACATCCTGATAGACACCTCTCGCCTCATACTTGGTATTCCAGTACTGAAACCCTCCATAGACATCCAGATATCCCCGGTTGCCGCTGAACTCGGCCACCCGCCGTCCGCCGTCAAGATTCACATACCAGGTTCCGTTGCCGGTGACATCGCTGTTGGTCCGCGAAAAAAGATGCTGGCCGCCCGTTGAAAGATAGTCGTCATCAACCATCTTCCCCCGGTCAAAATCGACAGAAAACCCGAGCTCCCCGCGCATAAACCACCGGCGGGTCAGATTGATCTTAGCTGCAAGCTCGACGATCTGCGTATTGTTATCCTTGTAGGTCAGTTTCGAGGTGGGATTACCTAACTGAGGATCGAGTCGCGAGGCATCGTGACTCCATTTCGTTTCGCCGTTCGTAAACATCCAGGATCTGAGCGATAGCTCGACACGCTGGCGGGACCCCGGCTCACCCTCTTCAGCCGAAGATACGGCCGGAACGGACAGGAGACTTATCCCGACCATGACCCCGAACATTACGTTCCTACATCTAGTAGATTGACTCACCGTCGCACCCCTCCACGCTGAATGGTCACCGTATCGACACAACGCTCGGCCGTCTCCGGCATCACCCGCTGACAAGCCGCGCGAATATCTTCCTCATTATGCCGACGTTGGATCGTGAACGAAAACCACACCAGCCAGGTCCCGATCAGGCCGAGCAGCAGCGCGCCGGCCAGCAACATCGCCCACGAGACCCCGTGAGCCGCCGGGACCGGACCACGCTCAACGGGCCCACTCTCTACATATTGTGTTCCCCCGGACGCGTCCATCGAGTCGAGACTCCTCTTGATCCCGCCACACACAGCGAATAATAACCGACATCGAACCGGCTGAATAGCAATTTACTACTCTTCTCGGCATTCCTTTCTTCACGCACCTTCACGCGGAGCGGATCAGCCTGAACCGCTCCGCGATAGTTCCTCCCGCCGCGCACTATCGTGCAGGAGGCCGCCTACAGAGCAAGACAGCCTTTCCACTGTAGGGTTTTCCACTCGACGACATCGTAATTCCGCGTTCCTCGCGGCGATTCGACTGTAGGAGTTTTCTTAGACGCAACGGCACAGCCATTGCTGTAAGCAGGGCAGTACCAGCACCGCTTTCTCGAATCAGAGGAGAGCCGGTTTTATGAAGGAGAGGCCGCCCATGAACAATCGCACGCAATCGATCCAAACCGATAAACCTCGAACGCCTTCGATGTTGCGCTCCGCTGCAACAGGCATGGCCGGCATGGTGAAAGTCCTGACCGTCGGTATCCTCTTCCTCTGGGCTCCCGTCGACTCGTTCGCGATGTCCACCAGCCCCGCGGCTCTCAGCTTCAGCGGCACAGCAGGCGGCGCCAATCCCCCCACGCAGTCCATTACCATCACCAATACCGGCACCGGCACCTTGACCTGGACCGCCAGAGCCAACGCCACCTGGATCTCCTCTATTTCACCGCTGAACGGCACGAACAACAGCACCGTCGCCGTCGGAGTGAGTCTCGCAGGCCTCGCCGCCGGCACCTATAATGCCCTCGTCGCCGTTGGAGCTTCCGGTGAAACGACCAGACTCATTCCGGTCTCGCTCACGGTCACCCCTGTTGCAACGACTTCCGCTCCGGAGATCGGGCTGAGCACCGCCGGTCTGGTTTTCGCCGGTACCGCCGGCGGATCGAGCCCGGCAGCGCAATCCTTTACGGTTTCCAACACCGGGTCCGGCACCCTGGCATGGACCGCCAGCGACAGCGCCGCCTGGCTGACCCTGATGCCCGCCTCCGGCACCAATACCGGCACCGTCACGGCCACGGTCAATCTCAGCGGCCTCGCCGCCGGCACCTAC
>CAZEHM010000024.1:0-25073 GCA_964512025.1 uncultured Nitrospira sp.
AGGGACAGATCGTTGGCGTAAAAGACAATATGGCATTGGTCGGCATATTGTCGACGCAGTTGGTGATAGATCAGTTTATCAAGAACTTTCCAAGGAGTGTGTAGTATGGCGTCGATCGAAGCAAAGGTGCGGCAATACGTATTGGATAAGTTATTGTTTGGCCGGACAGAGGTAGCGGTTGACGGTGATACCTCTTTTCTGGAGTCGGGCATTATCGATTCAACCGGAGTGCTTGAGTTGGTAGCATTTCTTGAAGAAGAGTTTCAGGTCAAGGTGGAGGACGAAGATCTCATTCCCGCGAATTTAGATTCCGTAAACGCGGTGACCAGGTTCGTGGAACGTAAGAGCGCCGTGCCGGCAAACAGCCGCAAGTAATAGGTCATGCCGGCTAGGTAGTGAGTCGCGGCCTAGTGCCTGGTTGTAGAAGCGCGGAGGGCGAGCTGTTCTTCGATGTGGTCAAAGGCGGATGCCGTCGAAAAAGATTTTGGCAATTCGGGCATTGTGACTGAGGGAAGTGAATCACAGCGCGAGGGGGCCGGGAAGAAGCCTTGGGGCAAGCTCCCTTGTTGCCGGCGGAGAGTCGAGGTATGCGAGTAGAGAATATCATCGCACAAACAATGGATGCCTATCCGCATAACGTTGCGGTGGTCTATAGAGGCCGGCAGTGGAGTTATGCGGAGTTAAAGGATCTGATTGCTACCGTAAAAAGCAGATTATGCAATGCCGGTCTGTCAGAGGGAGACCGGGCGATTATCTGGATGGAAAATTCTCCCGAATATATCGCGACGTATCTCGCAGTGCTTGAAGTCGGGGGCGCCGTGGTGGCCATTCATTCACAGGTTCCCGTTCAAGAGGTCACGCGTATTCTCAACCATGTCGGTGCGGCAGGGCTTATTGTTTCTCCGGCGATTAAACAGTGGACTCCCGGTGATTTCGAGTCAACCAACCTGCGATTTATCCTGAAAGGCGATCAGCTGATTTCCTGTCCTCACGGGAAAGCCGCTGCAAAGAGTTCCGGGGAATTAGCACAAATCATTTACACGTCCGGGTCGACCGGCCAGCCCAAAGGCGTGATGCTGACGCACAGGAATCTCATTGCCAATACCAAGGCAATTCTTGAGTATCTGAGCCTTACTCCGGACGATTCGGTGATGGCGGTGCTTCCGTTCGTCTATGCCTATGGCAATTCGGTCATGTTGACGCACCTCTTTTCCGGCGGTTCGCTCGTGATCGAGAACAGCATGGTCTACCCCCACGTTGTTCTGGAAAGCATGATGAAAACGCGTGTTACCGGGATATCGGGTGTGTCTACGACCTATGCAATCATGCTGAATCAATCGAATCTCAAGTCATACTCCTTTCCTGCTCTGCGCTATGTCACGCATGCGGGTGGTCCGATGCCGTCGGAATTGCTGAACCGGCTGCAGTCGGTCTTTCCGGGGAAAAGCATTTTCATTATGTATGGCCAGACTGAAGCGTCGGCCCGGCTGACGTATCTTCCGCCCGACTTATTGGATGTGAAGAAGGGGTCGGTCGGACGGGCTCTTTCCGGGGTGACCTTGAAGATCGTAACGGAAAGCGGAGAAGCCGCTCGTCCGGGTGAAATCGGCGAGGTCTGTGCATCAGGCGACAATATCATGCAGGGATATTGGCAGGACCCTCAGGCTACGGCGAAAGCACTTCAGAATGGGTGGCTCCGCACCGGGGATATGGGGCGGTTGGACGAGGACAGCTTTTTGACGATCGAAGGGCGTAACAGCGAAATGATCAAGTCCGGGGCATATCGAATCAGCCCCACGGAGATTGAAGAGATCTTGTTGCAGCATCCTCACGTGCAAGAAGCGGGAGTCGTCGGGGTCGACGATCCGATTTTAGGGCAGAGGATTTGTGCCGTGGTGGCACTGAAAACGGCCGGTTGTGCCACGGATCAGGAGTTGCTTGCGTTCTGCGCCCAGCGGCTCGTTCAGTATAAACGGCCCAAGGCGATCGTAGTCGTGGCGGCATTGCCGAAGTCTCCTTCAGGCAAGATTTTACGCAAGAGCCTTCGCGATATCAGTTTGGGATTAGCGCAATCAACGGTTTAACCCGCCGGTGATTTGTGATTGAGCTGGATCGAACAGGTTGATGCTCTCGATACGTCGGGAGGTGTACATGGTTGCAGGGGATTGCAAAGGGATATTTCGAGGAGGTTTATGATGAAGAAAGAGCAGTGCGCATTTTCAGCCGATCAGTTGAAACTCGATGTCGGCCAAGAGGCCGAGCGGATCGGCGGATTTATTCGTGATGGGGTGTTTAAGCAGCTCAGGCGCAAAGGGATTGTCGTCGGATTATCCGGCGGTATCGACAGCAGTTGCGTGGCGGCGCTGGCCGTGCATGCTCTGGGTCCGGAACGTGTCATCGGCATATTCATGCCGGAATCCGATTCTTCTGACGATAGCCTGCGTCTGGGGCAATTGCTCGCGAAGAAGCTTGGGATTAGAACGTTCAAGGAGGATATTTCAGGCATTCTCAAGGGGGCCGATTGTTATCGGCGGCGTGACGAGGCGATCAAGGCCGTGGTGCCGGAGTATCACGCAGGGTACAAGTCGAAGCTCGTGCTGTCGTCCCTCGATAGCAGCGAATTCAGAATTTCTTATGTGGTGGTCGAAGACCCTGCCGGAAAGCAGTCGAAGGTCCGCTTGACGGCCGATGCCTTCCTGGCGCTGGTTGCGGCGACGAATTTCAAGCAGCGGACGAGGAAAATGATGGAGTATTACTACGCCGATCGTTTTCTTTACGCAGTGGGCGGAACGCCGAATCGGCTGGAGTACGATCAGGGGTTTTTCGTGAAAAACGGAGACGGCTCAGCGGATATCAAGCCCATCGCACATTTGTATAAGTCGCAGGTGTATGCGATGGCCGGGCATCTCGGTGTGCCGGACGAAATTTTGAAGCGGCCTCCGACAACAGATACCTATTCACTGGCACAGTCTCAGGAAGAGTTCTATTTCTCGTTACCGTACGACAAGATGGATCTGTGCCTCTATGCAAAGGACCATCAAATTCCGGCCGGAGTTGCGGCGGGAGCGATGGGCTTGACCGAAACGCAGGTTGAGAGAGTCTATCGTGACATCGATGCCAAGCGTGCGGTTGCGCGGTACTTGCACATGGAGCCGTTGCTGGTCGAAGCGGTCGGGGACGCTGGAACGGTAGCCTGAAGCGCATAACGCTGCAGCCGGGACGCACAGGACCCTCATCCGTTGTGCTGCCGAGAGTTCACTTGCGGTGTGTTCTTCCGGTGTCCTCTCGTGCCGTGTGCGACGCCCGGTGGTTGCCAAGATGACTGGCCGATGTCGCAAGCGCTTCGTTACACAGGAGTCTTTTCCCTCCCTGTCATTGGTGCCTGTAGTGAGGCGCAGGATCGGAATCTTCGTAGCGCTGTGCCGTATCGGAGCGAAGTCAATTTGCTCGCTTGATTTGGTTTGGCGGCTGCAAGGCATTTCAGAAGAATTCTCTAGCTGTACGATTCATTCGATTGAATTCTCCCGGGCGCGAGCGTGCCCGCGCCCGGCGTGATGAGGTGCGGGGCAATCATGGGTACTGCAGGGGATTGGCTTCGGCAGCAGCGGGTATGTTTTGGCCACCAGTCGGTCGGAGCAGGCCTAGTAGAGGCGCTCCCATTGGTGCGGGAGCAGCGCCTTAATGTAGTGGAATCCAGTGAGCCAGATGCTTTTCGTGGCCCTGTGTTCGGGCATTTCCGTGTGGGGCACAACCGCGATCCACTCTCAAAGTGCCGGGCTTTCTCTCAGGTGATCAACGCCGGCGTGGGAGACTGCATCGACATCGCCTTGTTCAAGTTTTGTTACGTCGATATCACGGCCGATACCGATGTCATGGGGCTGTTCGAGGTCTACCAAGAGACGATGGCGTCTTTGGCCAATGCCTACCCCAAGGTGATCTTTCTGCATGTGACCGTGCCGCTTAGACTGATTGACCGAGGGGTGCTGGGATGGTTGCGTGGGAAGTTCGCGGGTGGTGATCGTGAACTGGCGGATCAAGCCCGCCGCCACGCGTTTAATCAGCTGCTTCGCGGCGCCTATAGGGGTTCCGCTCGACTTTTCGATCTCGCTCAAGAGGAGGCAACCTTTCCCGATGGAAGGCTGTCTTCCGTTCCCTATCGTGGCGAAGTGCTTCCGAGTCTTGCGCCTGAGTATACCGATGATGGTGGGCATTTGAATCGGTCGGCCGCTGAACGGATGGCCGGTCGATTGTTGGAGTGTCTGAGTATCGCTGGAACAGCACCAAATAGATCAGAAGGGGGACAAGGCATTCACGATGAAAATTATCTATTGTGATGAGACCTATGCGAAGGCCTGGGACGACTATGTGTCCCGCCACGAGCAGACATCGTTCTACCACCTGTTCGGCTGGAAAACCGTCAATGAGACCTGTTTTGGGCATCAGACATTTTATCTGGCCGCGGTCGACGATGGAGGGATTCGGGGCGTGTTTCCTCTTGTCAGTCTCAAAGGCAGATTATTCGGGAACATTCTCTGCTCGCTTCCCTTTGTGAACTACGGCGGACCTTGCGCCGACGAGCCGGCGATTGAACAGCAGCTGCTTAATGAGGCCAGAACGATCGTCGATCAACGCCAGGTAGATTACCTCGAAATCCGCAGCTTGCGTAAACTGGATGGAGAGCTTCAGACATCAGAACATAAGGTCAGCGTAACCGTGGCGCTCGATCAAAATTCGGAGGTGATCTGGGACGGTTTTAAAACCGGCCATCGCAAGCATATCCGGCAGGCCTACAAGAAGGATCTAACCGCTCGCAGCGGTGGAATCGAGTTGCTTGATACGTTTTACGATATTCTGGGCGAGAGTTGGGGCAATCTGGGAACACCGCTCTATCAGAAAGGTTATTTCGAGCATGTCATGAAGACCTTTCCTGAGCGCATTCGGATCTTTGTCGTCGATCATAAGGGGGTTCCTGTGGCGGCGGCCTTGAATGGCTACTTTCGCGGCATCGTCGAGGGGATGTGGCTGGGGACGAGGCCGAGTTATCGGGAACTTGAGCCGAGCTACGTCCTCTATTGGGAAATGATAAAGGACTCCTGCGAACGAGGATTTCAACAATTCCATCTGGGCCGGTCAACGGTCGATTCGGGAGGGGAGATTTTCAAGAAAAAGTGGAATGCCTACCCTACCCAGCTCTATTGGCAATATGTCGTCAGAAACGGGCGACCGATGCCACAGCTGAATGTCAACAATCCGAAATACAAACTGGCGATGAGTGTATGGAGAAGACTCCCGAGAGCAATTACCAGTGTGATCGGACCGTTAGTCGCCAAGGGTATTCCATGACGACCGTATTCACTGCCCGTGTTTCCGGCAGGGTCGCCTGGATGGGAAAGTCAGGCGCATGATGGACGCGTTGCGATTCGTACCTCCCGCCGGTACCCCGATCGGCATCGCCGATGTGTTGTGCAGCGTTCGGGAGGCGCTGATTCGAGCGGATACGGTGAAGCTTTTCACCGAAGCCGTTCGTGCGCGTGCCGATGTGCGGTATTGCACCTTTGTCTCGACCGGCCGGGCCGCTTTGACACTTGCGCTTCTTGCCCTGAAGGCTATGGATGGCGGGCGTCGTGAAGAAGTGGTGATTCCCTCGTATACCTGCTTTTCCGTGGCCTCTTCTGTTGTGAAAGCAGGCTTAAAGGTTCGTCTTGCAGATATCGACCCCGCCACGCTCGATTTTGCGCCCGGCGAGTTGGAGCAGTTGGATGGATCGCGCGTGCTGGCGGTTGTGGCGACCAATCTGTACGGGTTGCCGAGCGATCTTCCCTCGATTACCAGGCTGGCGCATGATCGGGGCATCTATGTGGTGGATGACGCAGCCCAGTGTTTAGGCGGGCTGGTCGGAGGGCGACCGTCCGGCACTTGGGGCGACGTCGGAATTTATAGCTTCGATAAAGGGAAAAATGTGACCTCCATCGATGGCGGCGTACTCCTGACGAATTCTGATCAGGTTGCGGCGGCGATCGCCCGGCAGGTTCGCGTGCTGCCGAAATGCAGTATGGGAGAATCGGTGTCTCATCTGGCCAAGCTCATGATCTACGCGGCGCTGCTGCATCCGCGGGCGTATTGGCTGCCCAATTCGCTTCCTTTTCTCGGCTTGGGAACCACGGCGTATCGGACGGATTATCCACTGGCCGGATATGACTCGTGGATGGCGCCGGTGGGCCATCGCCTGTTTGCTCGCCTGGATGCCATCACGGCGCAGCGCCGTGCAAATGCCGAGCGGCTGAAGCGCCTCTTGCCGTGGGGGCCGATGCTGGAGCCGGTCTCGCCCGGGCAGGGTGCGGTGCCTGCGTATCTCCGGTACCCGGTGCTGGTCGATCCAGATTACCGGGATGCTGCGGTTGCGGCGCTGAAGGCGAAGGGAATCGGCGCAACGGCTTCGTATCCGACGGCCATCATCGATGTGCCTGAATTGAGCGGTCAGCTTCGAAGCGGAGCCGGCAGAGCCGGAGGAGGGCAGGCGGTCGCCCGCCGCATCGTGACACTTCCAACACATGGGTATGTGACCGCACAGGATCAGGACCGGATGGCTGAAGTGATGTCCGGTGTGCTTGGAGATGGACCACACAAGTGATGTCTGCGCTGCTTGAGACAAAACTCCGGACATCTATTGGCGCTCTCGGGCTTACCGAGGAGGCTTGGAATGCCTTGGTGTCCGCGAGCGAGACCAACACCATATTCCAGACTTATCAGTGGATGTCGAGTTGGGAGAAAGTGTTCGGGGGCCAGTGCGAGCCGTGGTTTTTCTCCGTGGCGTTGCACTCCGGAGTCATAGGCGTGGCCCCTCTCATGGTCCAGCAGGGGCTTATGGGCGAGCGGCTGGTTCGGTTTCTTGGAGATGGCAAGGCCGATTATTGCGACTTCCTGACGAAGGGCGAGAAGCCGCAGGTACTGGAAGCGATCTGCCATGCGTTGTTTGCCGCACGTGAACGCTGGGATATCATCGAACTGAACAATATTCCCGGCGAATCATCAACCGCGGAACTAGTGCAGGCAGTTTGCCGGCGGTCAGGATTCCGAGTGCTACAGAGGGATCTCTACCCGAGTCCCACCCTGCTGATCAAAGGGCATGAGCAAGAAGCCCTGGCAATTTTTAATAAGGCCGGGTTGCGCCGGCGGGAGAATTATTTTCAGCGGAACGGACAGCTTGCGTTCAAGCATCTGACCGGGATGGCGGTTCTCCCGTATCTCGAGGGGTTCTTTGGTCAGCACATTGCTCGATGGACCGACAGTGCAAGTCCCAGCCTTTTTCTAAACGAGCGCAATCGAGCTTTTTATCGTGAGCTTGCCGTGGCTATGGCGGAGAAGGGATGGCTGCTGCTGTCCATCGTTGAACTCGCAGGCCAGCCGCTCGCAATCCACTATGGATTTGACTACAACGGAAAACTGCTGTGGTACAAGCCTTCTTTCGACAGGACGCACGCGAAACATTCGCCGGGTCTTGTCCTGCTCAAGGGGTTGTTGGGGTATGCCATTGAGCACGGTCGGGAGGAATTCGACTTTACGATCGGGGACGAACCCTTCAAAAGCCGATTCACCAATCGCACGCGCACCACGGTGAAGCTCCAGATCTTTCGAGATCCGGCCCGGTATTATCTCGCGCTGTCGAAACAGACGTTAAGTGACGTCAAGAAGAGGCTCTTATGAGCACTCTTGAGAGCGGCAGGCCATCCGGTCCCGTTGATGTCAGCGTAATTATTCCCACCTATAACCGGGGCGCATTCATCGCAGAGGCAGTTGAAAGCGTGCTTACCCAAACCTGGCGAAGCGTTGAAGTGATCGTCGTCGATGACGGATCAACGGATGATACCTTCGCGCGGCTTGAACCGTATCGGGCGGACATCGTCATCGTCACAACAAACCATGGCGGGGCTCCGCATGCCAGAAATGCGGGGATGAAAGTCGCGAGAGGCAAATATGTGGCATTTTTGGATTCCGACGATCGGTATCTCCCGCACAAGTTGGCGTTGCAGATCCAAATCCTCGATCGGTTTCCGGATGTCGACTTAGTCTATTCGGAGTTCTCCGGATTTGGGGATGGCACGCAGGAAGAGTTCCATCTGAAAACGTATCACGCCCCGGCGTTTCGAAACGGTGAAACCTACGATCGATATTTTGACCGGTCGTTGTCGCTGAGAGAGGCCGGCCTCGACTGTCCGCCGTGGTCGGACCGGAAGATCTATCTGGGACACATCTTCGATCAGTATCTCAATGTGTTGTTCGTATTCGTCAATTCCCTGATGGTGCGTCGGGCGGTGCTCGACTCGGTAGGGTTTCATGATGAAGGACTGTCCTTGTTCGATGGCTACGATTTGGTGCTGCGGATTGCCAAGCGTAGCCGGATTGCTTTCGTCGATCTGCCGACATACCAGCTTCGATATCATGCCGATCAGATCTCGACGACGAAAAGACCTGATGGAGCGGCGGTATTGGTGTCGAAGCAACGTCAGCTGTTGACGATTGTCGAGCGCCATGGAGTGCTCGACGAGGCCTACTATCGAGCCAACAAAGATCGTGTCGATAGCATCATGGCGAGGCTTCATTGGGCGTTAGGGGTTGCGCGTATGTGCCATCCGGGACACGAGGCTGAGGCCCGAATGAGTTTCGCGGCAAGTCGCCGCTATGGACGGCCGGCTTATGGATTCTGGTTGATGACATTTCTGCCGAGCATTTTCCGCCGGGTGATCATGAAGCTCCGCGAACTCATTCATTGAAGGTCTGCAGGAAATCGATCATATGGTGGTGGCGGAAATTCATCGTGGCCGGGCGGCGTTTCCAGCATTCAAGACTGACTGGGATCGCCTCATGTCGCGCGGTGAACACGAGCCTTCTGTTTCATTTGAGTGGACAGCCGCACTGCTTGAGTCTCATGTGCAGGAGTCGGATGAGATCGCACTCATCGTCCTGAAGCGCGCCGGTGCCGTCGTCGGCATTGTTCCATTGGTCCTGCGGCCGTTGAAAAAACTGGGACGGACCTTCATCGAGGCTTTTCCGGTTTCGGAGTTGTCCAACACGCATAGCGATTTGCTGGTGGAAGAAGTGTCTGAACCGGTCCTGGACGCTTTCGTCGATGCGTTGGATCGGCAGGAGTTGCGGTGGGATGCTTTCGGCATGACGAGGTTTCTCGAGGCCCGATCGCCGGGCGCGCTGTGGTGTGAGGTCCTGCGCCGGCGATGGAAGTTATTCGAGTATGCGAGGGAGCAGCCGTCGTTCTTTCTTACGCTGGACAGAAGCTTTGACGGGTATCTTCAGCAGCGATCCGGCAGCTTCCGGAATGCCTTGAAACGGATCGAGCGCAAGCTCCTGGGGCGGGGGACGGTGGAGATTCGGTGTCAGGACGATTTTGACGATTTCGAGAGAGCCTACGAAGCACTGCTCGCTATCGAGCAGTGTTCATGGAAGCAGGATCGGGGCACTTCCATTGCGGCGGTGTCTCGCCAGGCGGCCTTCTATCGGAGTCTCTGCAGACAGGCGTTCCAGAAAAACCGGCTTCATCTGGGGTTTCTCTGCCTCGACGGACGGCCCGTGGCGTACAACCTCGGACTCATCGAGAACGGCACCTATTATTACCTCAAGACAAGTTATGACCAAGCTGAACGGCCATTCAGTCCGGCCACCTTCCTGAGGGCCAAACTTGTGGAGGAACTCATCGGGCGTGGAGTGAAGTCTGTAGATTTTCCCGCAGAACCCTATGAGTGGGAACGTCAATGGACGGATGAAGTGCGTTGGCATCGGTCATTGACCCTGTTCGCTCCTTCTGCCGGGGGAATTGCGTATTGCGCCTATCGTAAGGTGAAACGCTTGTGCCGTGGAAGTGCCAACCAGTCCATACAGTATGTCAATCCGCGGGATCTTAAGCCGGGCCTTGCCTAGAATCGAGCCTGATTGTTTTCAATGGGTGCGCATGTCTATACAGCGGATGTGCTCGAACGGATGGAGGAGCTGCGACGCATCGCAGACGATTGGAATGGACTGGCAAAACAGGCGGGCACTCCATTATTAAGCGCGGACTGGTTTCTTGCCTGTGCAGAGACGCTGTGTGCCGAATCCGATCTTCGCGTTGTTGCGGTGCGAAGATCCGGCACGCTGTGCGCGGTCGCGCCGCTCGTCGTGGTCGGGCGCGAGGGGGGCAAGCGGCTCGAAGTTCTCGGAGTGTCGGCGTTGTACGAACCAAGCGGGTTTCTTTACGATACCGCTGAGTCGCTCCATCATCTGGTCTCAAAAATAGCCGGCCTTCGGATGCCGATGGTTCTCGATCGAATTCCCGCCGGGTCTCCGCTTGCGGGTATGTTTCGGGACGTGATCGGGTATCGCGGGGTGACCTTCAGTCGGAGAACGGCACCTGCAGCATACGTTTCCACGATTGGAAACTGGGAAGAGTATTTTCAGTCGATCTCCGGTCAGCGGCGATATGACTATCAGCGAAAACGCAAGCGGACGGAGCGATCCGGCCGGGTCGAGATCAGGATCGAGCGTCCCAGGGGCGGTGCCGGTTTGCCGCTCATGCTTGAGAAGGTCTTTCGGGTCGAAGGCGCTGGATGGAAAGGGCGATCGGGCTCGGGCCTTCTTGCCAACGAGCGAGTTCGGAAATTCATCGCCCGGTACAGTGAGATGGCCTGCGATCGGGGCACGCTCGCGCTATGCTTTCTGGAGGTCGAGGAACAGCCGATTGCGACAATTCTCGGGATCGTGTGTGAGAAGCGGTTTTGGGTTCTCAAGATCGGGTATGACGAGGACTGGGCCCGATGTTCGCCGGGAATTCAACTGACGATGGAGACGATCCGGTACGCATTTGATCATGGGCTTGAGGCGTACGAGTTCCTCGGCTCCGAGGAGTCCTGGCAGTCGATCTGGCCGCGGCATCGACACGAATTGATGTCGATCGCGATATATCCCCTGTCGCGCCATGGCCTCTTGGCTCTCGGGCAGGACCTCCAGCGATTTGTCGTGCAGCGTATGCAACGCGCCCTTGCCGGTTTCAAGTAGTTGGGAGGAAGCCTCCCCCGTTTTCAGGTAACAAAACAAGTGCTTGGTTCGGTCAACAGCATGTTGCATAATACTGCTTACGGGCTAGATTTTAGAAAGATCGTCGACTTTATGAGAGGGGGCATTCCCTGGTGGGTGGGCCTCATCATAGTGGTATTGCTCTTTGTCCTGCCCGATGCCTTTGCCGGGACTTTATCGACGGTCTGGTTACGGTTTCCCGGCCTGGATAAACCGGCCCATTTTCTCGCGTTCATAGCGGTATTCTGGGTTGCACATAGCGTACTGCATAGTCGGGCAGGGCTCGTTTTTGGTTCGGAGCGGGTGAAATTGGGCGCGGCTCTCGCGATTTCCCTGATCATCTCAGTGGCTGATGAGATTCAGCAGGCGGTGATCGGACGGGGGCGGACTGCGGAGCTTGGCGATCTGGTGGCAGATGCGGCCGGCGCGCTGGTGGGGATGACCGCCGTATCGGCAGCACGACTGGGAGTGGGCCGGGCCGTTGGGATGGGGGTACTGTGTCTCCTGCCGGTTGCAGCCGTGACAGCCAGGACCTATAACGATCTCAAACATTTTAATCGCGGAATGGTGTACGAGCGGGAGCGGAAATATCAACAGGCCAGGGCCGAGTACATGCTGGCATTGGACAGCGGATTCCAATCCGCGGAACTCTACAACACGATCGCATGGCTGGATATCGAGTTCTTGGATGCTGATCCCGTCGAGGTGGAACCGTATACATCGAAAGCGCTGGCGATGGAGCCGAATAACCCGGACATCCTGGATACCCACGGGTGGGTGCTGGTTCAGGAGGGGCGCACTCGCGAGGGGCTCGGATTTCTTGAAAGGGCCAAAGCCTTGAATCCGAACATTTATTGCATCGACCTTCACCTCGGAGTGGCCTACCTGAAAATGGGCGAGCGAAATCGGGCCGTCGAGTCTCTGAAGCGTCAGATCGGGCTGAATCCGGCGGATCGTTTCGGGCAGTCGGCATTGAAGGTGTTGTCAGATTTGGAACGATAAGCGGAGTGCGGATAAGAAAGATGGGGGTGCCCGTGGTCGAAAGAAACTGGTGGGACATCGCCGGGTGGCGAGCGGTGAGTGAACTCGACAGGTGGCGGGCCCGGAAGCGCGGTTGTCGCGTGTCGGTATCCAGTGCTCACGAGAAAGAGGCGCAGCGGCTATGAAGGATTTATCCAGGAAACGGGTGCTTGTGACGGGAGGAGCCGGTTTTCTCGGCTCCCACCTGTGCGAACGTCTGCTTGCGGAGGAAAATGACGTTCTCTGTGCCGACAATTTCTTTACCGGCAGCAAAGACAATGTCCGCCACTTGCTCTCTAATGGAAAGTTCGAACTGATCAGGCATGATGTGACATTCCCTCTCTACGTGGAAGTTGACGAGATTTACAATCTGGCCTGCCCGGCGTCGCCGATCCATTACCAGCACGATCCGGTTCAAACGACAAAAACCAGCGTGCATGGCGCCATCAATATGCTGGGCTTGGCGAAACGCGTCGATGCCAAGATCATGCAGGCGTCGACATCGGAAGTCTACGGTGATCCGGCCATGCATCCCCAGACGGAGGACTACTGGGGGAACGTGAATCCGATCGGAATCCGGTCTTGCTACGACGAGGGGAAGCGCTGCGCGGAGACCCTGTTTTTTGACTATTATCGACAACATGCCGTGAGAATTAAAGTCGCACGAATCTTCAATACCTACGGCCCGCGCATGCATCCGAACGACGGGCGGGTGGTTTCGAATTTCATCATCCAGGCTCTGCAGGGTTCGCCGATTACCATTTATGGTGACGGCACTCAAACGCGATCGTTCTGCTATGTCGACGATATGGTGGAGGCGTTCCTGTCCCTGATGGCCACGGGCGATGAGGTGGTCGGTCCGATCAACCTCGGCAATCCCGGTGAATTTACGATGCTGCAACTGGCCCAAACCGTCATCGATATCTGCAATTCAAAGTCTTCCATCGTCTTCAAGCCCTTGCCGGCGGATGACCCACGGCAGCGTCGGCCGGATATTTCAAAGGCCGAAAAGATTCTGAGCTGGAAGCCGAAAGTTCCACTTCGCGAAGGACTGACACGGACGGTCTCATATTTCGATCGCCTGCTTCGTGGCGGGCGGCAATAAGGGCGATGAATGGCAACTCACTGCGTAAAAACTAAATGGGCTCGTATCGCGGCATCCGATGCCGAGGTGTTCGATGCCACTGGGATAAAAGGACTAGAAAGCGGGTTATGCCAATGACTGTTGTGAATGGAAGAGACAATGCGGAAAAATATTTTACTTTTTATTGTGGCATTTATCCTATACATGGCTTTGGGCGAACTGGCTCTGAGGTTCTGGTTTCACGACATTACGACCACGTACGACAATCGTAGCTATTTTGCACTGAAGTGGAAGGCTGCCAATATCCGGACCAATAGTGCCGGGTATCGCGAGCGGGAGTTTGAGCGGCCGAAACCACCCGGTGTCTACCGCATCGCATTTCTCGGGGATTCTTTCACCTTCGGGCAAGGGATTCGGGAAGAGGAGCGCCTGTCCAATCTGCTCGAGCGCGAGTTGAAAAAACATACGGGCAGTATCGAGGTGCTGAACTTCGGGAATCCGGGCCACAACACCGCCGATGAGCTGAAGGCGCTGAAGGCCGATGTGTTGCCTGATGTTGAACCGGATTTCGTCCTGTTGCAGTGGTATATCAATGATCTGGAAGCCAGGCCGGAGCCGCCTGCTGCAGAGAAGGGTGGTGCCGGTGCCGGGAACGCAGGCGGTGATCTCGTCAATACGTTCAAACAGAAAATGCTAAATACGTCGGTCATCTATTTTTTGCTGGCCGACGTGGTTCACCGGGTTAGAGATATGATGGTGGTCAGTCATGCCGATGAAGCGTATGCCCGGTTCGGAGATCCGGAGAGTCCGGAGTCTCGAGAGGCTGAGAAGGCGATGATCGAGTTTATCCGTACCGCCCGGGCCGGCAATGTTCCTGTCGGTCTGGTGCTGGTTCCCCATCTCTCGCCCCTGAAGGACGGGACGTATCCATTTCTGTATCTTCACAAGCGAGTACTGGGCTGGTGCGAGCGTGAAGGTATTACCTGCGTCGACCTGTTCCCCGTCATGGAACCCTATCTCAAGGACGGGACGAAGTACATGCAACTCTGGGTGAATCGCTTTGACTCACACATGGGATTGTTTGCCAACGAACTCGCGACGAAACGGCTCCTGGAAGTGTTCGGCCCGAGTTGGACGGCGGCGACCGGCAGTAATCGAGTCCAGTGAGGTTGAGCTGCAGCCGTTCACCTGGCGAGGAAGGTTCAGCCGGTTCGAAGCTCTTTGCAGTCGAGTCCGCGGTGCCGGACCGTGATCAGGCACCGCTGTTCGGCACGGTTGTAAAACCGGACGGAGGCCGATGCTATTTCCGGGGCTGGCGTATTAATGATTCAGAGCAGGCACCCACGGCATTGAACGAGCCTGATCTCAGAACGTCATGGCATCCGGTACGAGTGCGGGCGGGACGGATTGGAGTATAGAGGGAAGGTCAGGGGAATGACGCTGGGCGGGCGACTGAAATATACGGTCAAAATCGTGGTTTCCCATCTGTTGTATGGAATGGGGCTGCTGCAGTTGTGGCAGTATTTCGCGCTCAAACGACGCGCCGTCGTACTCATGTATCACCGGGTGCTCACGCCGGCAGAGATGCGCAGCAGCGGCTCACATCCCTCGATCATGGTTGAGTGTGAGACCTTCGCGAAGCAGATGAAGCTTGTGAAGCGGCGGTTCAAGGTTCTTTCGATTGAGGAGTTTACGCGTCGGATAGAGCACAAGATCCCGTTCGACAATTCGTCCTGCTTGATTACCTTTGATGATGGATGGAAAGACAATTACACGCATGCCTTGCCGATTCTGAAAGCGAACGACATTCCAGCGGTGGTGTTTCTTCCCGTGAATTACATCGGCGAGCGGCGGCACTTTTGGCATGAGGCGCTGGTGCAATTATTTGTGCTTGCCGTGAAGACGGCGAGAAAGGACGCGGCCAGGGCTGAGCGATTGCGCGCGGTCGTGGCGCAGACGGGGTGCGGGGAAATATTCCATGTTCCGGATGAAGACCCGCGTCTCGCCATTATTGAGGTGATCAGCAACAATCGGAAGGAACTGCTGCCTTCGGCGATCGATGCCGTCTTGTCCGGTTTGAGCCGCGAGCTGGGCGTCGATGACGGCGATCTGAACGGAGTCGACCGATTTATGGATTGGAACGAGGTCGGAGCGATGGCGCAAGCGGGTATTGAATTCGGGGGGCATGGTGCCGAGCACCGTCTGCTCAGTCATTTACCGATCGAGGAAGCGCGCGCAGATATTCAACGGTCAAAAGAGGTGATCGATCGGCAGGTCAAGGTTGCAACTCCGACTTTCAGCTACCCGAGGGGTTACTGGACTCCGCAGGTGGCCGAGCTGGTCAAGGTATCCGGCTTCCGACTGGCGTTTCTTGCAAAGGGAGGCAGCGTGAGCTGCCAGGATGATCCCTATACACTGCGTCGCATCAACATCGGCCAGGCCGGGACCGAGAGCATGCCGATGTTTCTTGCCAGAGTCGTGGGGCTCTTTTGAATATTTTAGTGACTGATGGCGAGACCAGGCCGGCTCTGGCGATTACACGGTCGCTGGGGAGTCAGGGGCATCGGGTAATCGTCGGGGCCAAGCGCACGAAGTCGCTGGCCCAGGTGTCCCGCTATTGCAGCGGGAGTTTCATCTATCCCGATCCGGTGCAGGACAGCGCCGGTTTTGTCGAGTCGCTTGTTCGGACCGTGAGAGAACAGAAGATCGACGTCGTGCTGCCGGTCACAGAGATTACCACCGCGCTGGTGATCGAGAGCAGGGACAAGATTGAACCGTATAGCCGGATTCCATTTCCTGCTGTGGATACGTTCAATCGAGCGGCAAACAAAGTGCAAGTGCTGGCCCTTGCCGAGCAGTTGTCCATTCCCATCCCAACCGGGGCTGTGTTGACAAGGCCCGGTGAGCGGCCCCGGTGGCCCGAAGGGCTCCGGTTCCCGGTTGTGGTCAAGCCGCACCGGTCCCGCATCGCGGTCAACGGTTCGTGGCGGTCAACGTCCGTGACCTATGCCGAGAGCGAGAGCGAACTCGTGGCGATTCTTGCGGCAAAGCACTCAAGCGAATATCCGATCCTGCTTCAGCAGCGGATCGTCGGTCCGGGGGTCGGGGTTTTTATGTGCTATCAGCGAGGCCGGCTGGTGGCCCAGTTCAGTCACCGGAGAATTCGCGAGAAGCCTCCATCCGGCGGGGTGAGTGTGCTGTGTGAAAGTGCGCCGGTTGCGCCGCAGGCCCAGCGCTATGCCCAAGCCCTGCTGGATGCCCTGCGATGGGAGGGCGTGGCGATGGTCGAGTTTAAGATGGACGAGGCCGATCAGACGTTGAAACTCATGGAGATCAACGGGCGGTTTTGGGGATCGCTCCAACTGGCGGTTGATGCGGGGGTGGATTTCCCTTCGCTGCTGATCCGGACGCTGGCCGATGAGCCGATGACGCGGCTCGATACCTATCGCATCGGGGTCCGCAGCCGGTGGTTTATGGGGGATGTCGATGCATTATTGATGCGGCTTCTCAAGCGTAATGATCAACTCCATCTGCCTCCCGGGCATGCAGGAAAGCTGAGTTCCATTTTCCATTTCATGAATCTATGGCAGAAAGATACGTACAACGAGGTATTCCGGTGGTCGGACGTGAAGCCGGCCTGGCATGAAGTGAAACGATGGTTTTCTCCACATGGCTGACGGGACTGCCGCAGTGACAGCGATGGAAGTGCTGTTTTGGCTTTCGGCCTTCGGCGTCGTGTATCCCTATCTCGGTTACCCGGTCCTCCTATGGCTGTTGGGGCAGGTCTTCAGACGGCGACAGAAGAGCGGAACCGGGACCGCCGTCATTTATCCTTCAGTGTCGATGATCATACCCGTCTGCAACGAAGAGAAGCGGATCGAACGGAAGATAGACAATACGGCGGCTCTCCGCTATCCGGCAGAACGGCTTCAAGTGTTGTTTGTGTCGGATGGGTCCACTGACCGGACGGTCGAGTTGATCAGGGCGCAGGCCCGTGGCGCAATGACGCTGATTGAGCGCCCTGTCAGGCAGGGGAAGGCGGCGGCGCTTAACGCCGGATTGGAGCACGCAGCACACGACATTCTGGTCTTTACGGATGCGGCGATTGAGTTGGAGCCTGATGCGCTGCGCCACCTCGTGCAGGGGTTTCGCGATCCCGCCATCGGGTGCATTTCCGGTGAAGACAAGATTCCCGAGTCGGGGGGAGAGGCCTGGTACGGGCGATATGAACTGCTCGTCCGGCGCCTTGAATCCAACGTGCATTCGATCGTGGGGGCGAGCGGATCCTTCTATGCGCAGCGGCGCGAACTGTGTGAGCCGTTCGCGGAAGGAATGGCGCCGGACTTTCTTTCCGTTCTCAGGACGGTAGAAAAGGGGTTTCGAGCCGTGAGCGAACCCGCCGCCGTGGGCACGATGACGAGCGTGAAAGATCCCAAGCAGGAATTCGAGCGGAAGGTGCGTACCTTGATTCGAGGCATGGCGGCTCTGTTTTCGTATGCCCGTGTGTTGAGCCCCGTTCGCTTCGGTGTGTTTGCCGTCGAGATGCTGTCGCACAAACTCTTACGGTGGTCGGTGCCGTTCTTTCTGATCACGGCTTTGTTGAGCTCGCTGATGCTGCTCGGCTCGTTGTGGTTTCAGATGTTCGCAGGCATTCAGATCGCTTTCTACGCGACTGCAGCGCTGGCGTTTGCCGGATGGAGCGCCGTGCGACACTCGCTGCCCGGCAAGATCGCGCTCTATTTTACGATGGTCAATGCAGCAATTCTGGTCGCCTGGCTCAAGTATGCGGCAGGCGTGAGGCAGGAACTGTGGACACCCTCTCAACGCTAGACTCGTCAGCAGTCGAAATACCGATGTTTTTTGAGAACGGCGGGTATCGGCTGTTCGGCATTCTCCACCGGCCGACCGGGCCTCCATCGGGGGCCGGTTGGGTGTTCTGTCACCCGTTTGCCGAAGAGAAGTTGTGGACGCAACGGGTTTATGTGTCGTTTGCCAGGATCCTGGCTGCCGGTGGTGCATGGGTGCTCCGGTTCGATGTGATGGGGAACGGCGACAGCGAGGGCGAGTTCTCGGCGGCGTCAGTGGACACGATGCTGTCCGATATCGATTGCGCGACGCGCTTGCTGGAGCGGTCGAGCGGCATCACTCAGGGTATCGGGCTGCTGGGATTACGGTTCGGCGCCACGCTGGCGGCGCTCGCGGCCGAGCGGGATCCGAAGATCGGCAGGCTGGTGTTGTGGGAGCCGATTGTAGATGGCGGAAAGTATATGCAGGAGTTGCTGCGCATTAATCTGACCACACAAACCGCCGTGTACAAGGAGATCCGTCACAACCGTGAGGCGCTGGTCCGGATGATGCGCGAAGAGGGCAGCACCGTGAATATCGACGGCTATGAGTTGGCCTTCCCCTGCTATGATCAGGCGTCTGCCGTGAATTTGAATGCGGAGCGGAAGCGGTTTGCCGGTCCCTGCCTCATCGCTCAGGTCGGCAGAGAAGGACAGGCATTTCGCCAGGAGCTGACGGCGCTGCAGGACGCCTATCCGGCTTCCGAGATTCGGGGCGCTACGGAGGAGCCGTTTTGGAAAGAAATCAAACGCTGGTATAGGACCGCGCCGAGTCTGTTCGAGACGACGTTGGCTTGGATGGGGACGCGATGAGCAGCGAAGTTCTTCCGGTGACATTTTGTAACAAGGCAGGCCATCGCCTGTTCGGTATGTTGCACCGGCCGGGCAAGCCGCACGCGTCCGGCGCCGCGATCATCCTGTTGTCTCCGGGCGTGAAGATGCGGGTGGCCCCGCACCGGCTGTACATCAATATGGCGGAGCGATTCGTGGAACTGGGGTACCCGGTTCTTCGCTTCGATTTTTACGGGTTGGGCGATTCGGAAGGCGAGGCGCAGGAAGAGTATCTGGCCGATCTGTACGGTGCCATCCAGGTCGGCCGCTATATCGATGATACGATTGCCGCCATGGACTGGCTGCAACGCACCTATGGGTTGTCGCAGTTCATCGTTTCAGGATTGTGCGGCGGCGCGATCACGGGGATGCTTACGGCGGAACGGGATCCCAGAATCACGTGCCTTCTCGGACTGGCGATTCCGGTCATTCTCGACGGCTCCCAGATCGATTACACGAAATATATGACCGATGCCCAGTTGAAAGGGATGCGTGACGGGGCGATCCGGAAATTATGGGATGTCAACGGGTGGCGTTCCTGGGTTCGCTTCCTGACGTTTCAAAGCAACTATCGCTTGATGGCGCGTTCCTTCTTGAAGCCCCTGCTCGCGAGACTGCAGCCGGCCAAGCCGGCGGCTCCGGCGGCAGCGCAAAGTCCCGCTGACAATACGAACCCCTATTTCGCCCGGGCATTTTTTAAGATGCAATCCACTTCGCGGCACATCTATCTCGTATTTGCGGGAATGGATCGCCTCCTGTTTGAGTTTGAAAAAAAGTTCGTCGAAAGAAACCGGGCCGAGTTGGAGCGGTATGCCTCCTGGCATGAGATTCATGTGACCAAAGACGCCAACCATATTTTCTCATTCCGCGAGTGGGAGGAAGATATGTTGGATCAGGCGTGCCGGTGGCTCCGCCATTTCGGCGGTGTTCCGGACAATGGGAGTGTCTCCCCGCAGCTGGAGAATGCCGATGGGCTCAGTCGCAGGAGCGCTTAAAAGGCGGTTGGTCGATGTGTACTGGGCTTTTCGTGGTCCGGGCATCCGTGTGCCTCCTCCCCCTCGTCATCCCCAGTCGGTGCTCTTCATTTGTAAAGGCAATATCTGCCGCAGTCCTTTTGCAGAACATCTCGCGTCAAAGCTCCAGCGCGAAGGTATGCTGTCCGACATGAAGTTCGGTTCAGCCGGGTTGCATGTCTCCAAGCCGATCCCGTCTCCAGAGGATGCCGTTCAGGCCGCGCTGCGATACGGTGTGAATCTTGAGCGCCATCGTTCCCAGTCGATTTCACTGGAACTCGTGGAGGCCTATGATATGGTCATTGCCATGGAAGCGTGGCAATACGCGGTGCTCCGATCGTCGTATCCGCATCATCATGAGAAGCTGTTTCTCCTCCCGCTGTTGGACTCTACCGAACAGGCGCAGCATCGCGGCTACGATGCGTTCAATATCCAGGATCCGTATGGATGTCCTTCGAGCGTTTTCGACAGATGCTTCGAGAGGATCAGCCGCTGTATTGAGGGAGCGCTCAAGGGGGCCGGGCGATAGCGGATCGTCCGACCGGTGGGCGCAACGCTCTGGAGTTTCTACCTACAGGGCCCTGGCGCAGTGCCCTGTGTGATTCATCCATGCAGTCGTCAGCCTGTGGCTGACAAGAACTCGCCGACTTTGCTGGGAAAAGGTACACGATAGTGGTGCAATTGCTTAAACGGCTCACCCGGTTTCTCGACCGCTCAGACGGATCGCTTCAGCACAAGGCTGTCAGATCCGGGGTGTGGGTGACGTTGTCGAGTGTGCTGGGTGCAGCGTTTTCTTTCTTCCGCTCGATCGTCCTTGCGCGATTGCTGACGCCGGAAATCTTCGGGCTCATGGCGATCTGCTCGATGGTCATCCGGGGAATTGAAATATTCACCGAGACAGGGTTCGGTGCCGCGTTGATTCACCGTCAGCAGCGCTTCGAAGACGCGAGGGATACGGCATTCACGCTCTGGGTCTTGCGGGGCATCGGACTGGCCGCAATCTCGTTTCTCGTCGCGCCATGGGTTGCGGCGTTCTACCACGAAGAGGTGTTGCAATCGATCGTTGCGGTCATCGGTGTGAGCTTTATTCTGACGGGCTTCAATAACATCAACACGATTGCCTTGCAGAAAGAGCTGGATTTCAAGCGGTTGACCTATCTCGAACAGGTCGGCGGCGTATTGAGCACGGCGATCGCATTAGGGTTGGCCTACTGGCTGCGGTCTGTCTGGGCGCTCGTCTATGCCCAATTGGCGTCGTCGGTCATTTCGGTCGTGTTGTCCTATGTGATGGTGCCCGGGCGGCCGCGCTTCCGTTTCGACCGCGATATCGCCAGGGAGTTGTTCTCCTACGGGAAATTCATGACAGGGCTGGCGGTGGTCGTCTTTTTGACCAATCAACTCGATAGCGCGCTGATCGGAAAACTGCTGGGCATGGAGGCCCTCGGGTTCTACACGGTTGCGTATACCTTGGCGAATCTTCCTTCCACCAACCTGTCGAAAGTCGTCGCGAAGGTGCTGTTCCCGATGTTCAGCAAGCTTCAGGCTGATCCGCCGCAGTTGCGGGTTGAATATCTCCGGGGCGTCCGTTTGGTGGTCGCTGCGGTGGTTCCGATCTCGGTCGCGATCGTCGTACTCGCTCACGATATTGTGACGGCGTTGTATGGAGCCAAATGGGCCGCCGCCGCGGTCCCTTTGCAAATTCTAGCGGTCTTCGGATGTTTCCAGGCATTGTGGGTGTTGAACGGGTATCTCTACAACGCCATCGGTAAGCCGCATATTGATTTTTATATGAATACGTCCCGCCTGCTGCTCGTGCTCAGCTTGCTCTATCCGCTGACACTCTACTACGGCCTCGCCGGCGCCAGTGCTGCGGTGGCGATTCCTATGGCGGTTCAATTTGCCGTCGGGGTTTATTTATCAAAGAAAGAGATAGGGGTTTCCATCGGGGCTACCGTTCGCCCCCTCGGTGTTGCAATAGGGCAGGGGGCCGTGTTGGCGGCCGTGCTGATCGCCGTAAAGTCGGTCATTGCGAGTGACACGATCCCCGGGCTGGTGTTTTTGATCGGCATTGCAGGCTGTGTGAGTCTTCTCTTCAATTACAAAGATATCCGGATGCAGTTGGCGTCCCATAAATTGTCCATCTTCCCGGCGCGGGAAGCCTCATGAGTCAGACCCCGGCCAAAATTCTTTATTGTGAAGGCAACGCCGATGGTACGGTCGGCGGCTCGTATTATTGTCTGCTGTATCTAGTGAAGGGGTTGGATCGCAGTCGCTATGATCCCGTTGTCGTATTTCAACATGAACATTCGCTTCTTCCTGAGTTTCATGAAGCGGGCGTGCGGACATACATCTGGCCCAAACCGGCTCCGTTTACGTTCGGTGATAATCCCTCCGCCTGGCCGGGTGCCGCGCGAGTGCTTTACGTGGCATTGGGCGCGATCCAGAAAGTCTTGAACTTTTTCCGGAGATTCGTGTTTACGGCATTGGCGCGCGCGTGGTTCCTGCGGCGGGAAGGAGTCCGGGTCGTTCATCTCAATAATACGATTCAATATAGCCATGACTGGATGGTGGCCGCCAGGCTGGCGCGGGTCAAGTGCGTGGTGCATGAACGGGGAATCAACGCAAGTTATTCGGCGGCGGCGAAGCATTTTGCGAAGCGGCTTGATGCCATCATTTGTATTTCCAACGCAGTCCGCCGAAACATGTGCGAGCGGGGCGTAGATTATGGGAATTTGGTGACGATTTACGACGGGATGGATCCGTCTGCAAGACAGTTTCACACCGCACCGGATGTGCTCCGAGCCGCCTACGGTATTCAACCCGGTGCGCCCGTTGTTGGAATGGTCGGGAACATCAAGGAGTGGAAGGGACAGCATACGCTGATTCGCGCAATCGATCTGGTCCGGAGGAAGTTTCCTTCAGTCCGTTGCGTGCTGGTCGGGGATACCGGTCCGGAACATCAGGAGTATGAGCGCGGCCTTCGGACCATGGTCGCTTCGCTCGGTCTCGATCAGCATGTCATCTTCACCGGGTATCAGAAGCATGTCGCCGATCATCTCAGGATGTTCGACGTCGTGGTGCATGCGTCTGTGCTGCCCGAGCCGTTCGGCATGGTCGCGCTTGAGGCTATGGCCTGCCGAAAACCATTAATCGGTGCCAGGTCCGGCGCCATTCCTGAGATAATTCAAGAAGGGCAAACCGGCTTGACGTTTCCCCCCGGCGATTGGACCGGACTTGCGGATGCGATTCTCACGATACTGGGTGATCCCCGCATGGCAGAGTCTCTGGGTCGGAATGGGTTCGACCGCCTGGTGACGACGTTCCACATTACAAAGAATGTCGAATCGGTTGAAGGCTTGTATCGAAGGATTCTTTGTGCGACCGCTTAATATCCTTCATTTGAGAGACACGTATGAAATCGGGGGGCCCGGTAAGACCATTCTTGAGACCCATCGGGCCATAAACCGTGACCGCTTCCGTCTGTTTCTCGGGGTGTTTGCGATAGGGGACGAAGACGCGACGACTCCGTTTACGACCGAGGCAAGGCGCATCGGGTTGCCCGTTCATGTCGTCCGGGGCGGCAATCGGTACGATCCCCGCTTGATCGGAGGGGTGATCGATCTCGTGAAGTCGCTCAGGATCGACATCGTGCACGCCCATGAGGTGAAATCGGACGTCATCGCGTATCTGGCGGCGCAATTCCATGCCGTTCCGATTGTGACGACGCTGCACGGGTGGATAGGGAATGGACTCAAGCAGCGGGCGATGATTGCCTTGGATAAACGAATTGTGCGCGGGTTCGACCGAGTGATCGCGGTGTCACGCCGGATTGAGCAGGACTTGACGGCTGCCGGAGTGCCTTCGGACAAGATTTGCCTGGTGCACAATGCCATTGTGGTTGAGCGCTATCAGCGGACGGGACAGCGGGGCCTGCTCAGCGAGGTGGTCGGGCGTCCGATTGCACATCCCGTGATTGCAAGTATCGGACGGTTAAGCCACGAGAAGGGGCATGCGGATCTTATCGCGGCAATGGGAATCGTTCGAAAAAATGGGCATAAGATCTCGCTGGTATTGGTCGGGGATGGCCCGGAACGCCCCAAGCTGATTCAGCAGATCGAGGCTCTCGGTCTTGCGGACTCTGTCCATTTGCCCGGCTACATAAACGATCCGCAGCGATTGCTCGAAGAGATCGATCTCATGGTCCTTCCCTCCCACACCGAGGGGTTGCCCAACGCGGCGCTGGAAGCATTGCTCATGGAGGTCCCCGTGCTGGCGACCAGAGTGGGAGGGACGCCTGAGGTCATCACGGACGGGGAAACCGGACGGCTGGTTTCGGCGCATTCTCCGGGGGAACTTGCGGCGAGTATTCTCGAGTTCCTTGCCGCTCCTGAGGCCTGGAAGCGCATGGCGAACCGGGGCCGGGATGCTGTAAAGGCGAATTTCGATTTTCAGGCCAGAACTCGTAAATTAGAATCAATTTATACCGGGATGATGGGGCGGGTGTAGAGACATGGTGTATTACGGGCTCTTGTTGTTTTTCTTCTTGGAGTACATCAGGCCCGGCAGTTATGTGCCGGCGCTGAATGCGCTTCATTTGAATTCCCTCGTTCCGCTCTCGGTGCTCATCGGCTCGATGTATACCGCGAAAGTGAAAATCTCAGAGGTTCTGGAGAGTCCGAATGCCCGCTGGATCATGTACCTTCTGGCCCTGATGATCATTTCCGGCATTACTGCCGACGTGAAGATGTATGTGCTGAATGTGTTTGAAATGGTGCTCGGGTATTTCTTCATGTATGTCGTTGTCAAAAAGGAAGTGTACGATTTTGACAGAATCAAGGGAGTGCTCAAGACGCTCATTCTGGTCCATTTGATCGTCGGTGCGTTGACTCCGGAAATGTTTTCCGGCGACGGCCAGCGGCACTATATTGCAACCGGCGCATTCCTCGGAGATGGCAACGACTATGCCCTATCGGTAAATATCGTGATCCCCTTTTGTCTGTTTATGATGCTGGAGTCCCGCGCCCGCATTATGAAGCTGTGTTATGCGGGCCTTCTGGCGGTTCTGATCCTCGCGGTCGTACAAACCCAGTCGCGGGGCGGGATCGTCGCGCTCTCCTGCGTGGCGCTGTATTACTGGTTTAAGAGCGACCGGAAGCTGTTGGGTGTCGCCGGAATCGCCATTGTCATTATGTTTATTTTCGCCGTCGCACCGCCGCAGTT
>CAZEHM010000024.1:25173-46855 GCA_964512025.1 uncultured Nitrospira sp.
CTGTCCGCAGCCTATTATCCGCATATTTATTTGCTGGCGGCGCTGCTCGAATGCGGGCGGGATTTCTGTAAGCAACCGGTGATGCCGGATCTGGCCGCTCCTGCGCCGCAGGTCGGCGGGCGTCTTTACCGGGGTGTGCCCGTATGACATTGACGAGAGTCAGCACCAGGTGGTTCGTTGCGATAATCGAGGGCTGCCGATGATGGCGGGATCAGGACGTTCCGACGCTCCTTTAGTTGAGGCCGACGGTCAGCGGAAGTATAACCTCCTGCTCGTCGTCGATAATCTTTGGATCGGCGGGACGGAGGTCGTCATTAAGAATCTGTGTCACACCCTCGATCGCCGATTGTTCAATGTCAGCGTGTGCCATCTGAAAGAGCGGGGCAATATTGGAGACGATCTGTATCGTGCCGGAGTCGATATCGTCGGTATTCCTCCGTCAAAAATCTTCAAGCGGGCAAATTATTTGTCCTGCTTAGGGTTGTTGAACGTCATCCGGAGCCGGAAGATCGACATCATTCATTCGCATACCCCGTATTCGCTTACCGATTCCTCGCTCTGCAAATGCATGATGCCAAGACTTAAATTAATTCATACGTTCCACTTCGGGAATTATCCTCATGAGGATAAGCGGCGAATGTGGATGGAGAGAACCTTTTCAAAAATTGCGAATCGGCTGGTTGCGGTGGGAGATCATCAGCGGCAGACGATTGAACAGGCGTACGGCGTTCCTCCCGCCAAGATGCGGAAGGTCTGGAATGGCGTCACCTTGTCGGACAATTCCGAAGACATCGACCTGACGGCGATCATCGGGGCAGGGAGAGGTTGCGTGATCGGCACGTTTGCGACGCTCCATAACGAGCAAAAAGGGATTAGCTTCCTTCTGGATGTCGCGGCCCGACTCAAAAGTCAGGGCGAGAAGGTGGTGTTTGTTATCGCCGGAGAGGGGCCGCTTCGAAAGGAATTGGAGCAAAAGGCCGAGCGGTTGGGGTTGACCGGCATGGTGTACTTCATCGGCTGGGTGAAAGATGCGGCGGCGCGCTTGCTCCCCAAGGTGGATATTTTCTTTCAGCCTTCCCTGTGGGAGGCCATGTCCGTCGTGGTACTGGAAGCGATGGCTGCGGGAAAGCCGATCGTCGCCACGCGTGTCGGGGAAAACCCGAAAGTCCTCGAGCATGAGCGGGACGGGCTGCTGGTCGATGCCAGAAATACCGATCAAATGATCAGTGCTCTGACGCGGCTGATCCATGAGCCGGATTTGGGCGTCCGGCTCGGAGCCGAAGCGAAGAGTAAATTCTATCGGATCTTTACCGCTGATCGCATGGCGAGAGACTACGAACGACTCTACCTGGAGGTCTTGAGGTGAACGACCGGATGTCTGGGGATAAACCGTTGCGGGTGCTCTTCCTCTCGCAAATTGTTCCATACCCTCCTCACGGCGGTGTGTTGCAACGAGGGTATAACCTCCTGCGCGAGTTGGGGCGCGAGGCGAGAGTGCATCTGCTGGCGTTCGTTCATCCCGATGTGCTTCCCACGGAAGCCGCGCTTCAGGACAGCCGTGTGGCCCTCGAAAAGTTCTGTGAGGCGGTGGAGTATTTTCCGCTGTGGCCCAAGAAGTCTCCGGTCCATCGTGTTGCGGGGTTGGCCGCCAGCGCGTTCTCCTCCTCTCCCTTCAGCGCACTGGCTCACCGCTCGGCCGCGTTCCAGCGGCGCGTCTCGGATCTGCTTGACCTGAAGAGTTTCGATCTCATCCATGTCGATACCATCGCATTGACGCAGTTTCTCGACGGGAGTCACTCGATACCGACGGTCCTGACTCACCATAACATCGAATCGCAACTGATGGAGCGCCGGGCCGGTGCGGAAAAATGGGTATTTGCACGGGAGTTTCTGCGGCGGGAGACCCAAAAGCTCTGGTCCTATGAAGTGGAGAAGGTCGGTTCGTTTGATGTCAACGTGTTTGTGTCCAAGGCCGATGAGCAGACTATGCTTGAGCGAGTGCCCGGTCTCCGTACAGCGATTGTGCCCAATGGCGTGGATGTCGAGTATTTCATGCCGGCTCAAGGTCAAGATGTTCCGGCGCTGATCTATACCGGCGGCATGAACATGTTTGCCAACCGGGACGCGGTCATGTTTTTTCTCAACGATATTTGGCCGTTGATCCGAACTCGCGTGCCGGGCGTGCGATTTTATGCCGTTGGTCAGGATCCACCCAAGGAACTCAGTGCATTGGCTGAGCGAGACCCGCAAGTGGTCGTGACGGGATATGTCACCGATGTCCGCCCGCTGGTCCGGGATGCGTCGGTCTACGTCGTGCCGCTTCGTGTAGGGGGGGGAACCCGCTTGAAAGTATTGGATGCGATGGCGATGGGCAAGGCAATGGTCTCAACCTCCATCGGCTGCGAAGGGCTCGACGTGCGCCCCGATGAGCATCTGCTCGTTGCCGACACTCCTGAGGAGTTTGCCGGCCGAACCGTGAGGTTGCTGGAGGATAAAAGTCGCCGGCTCGCATTAGGTCGCGCCGCCCGGGAATTGGTAGAGCGCCGCTACTCCTGGCGCACGATCGGCGGACAACTGCTGGATGCGTATCGTCTGGCGATCGAACAACGAGGCCGAACGCGATGAATCGTTATGCTGCCGCACTCTACAATCTGGCTCCTGTCTGGGGACAGAATCTGATTTTGACTGGTTATAGCGCGCTGCTCGATCGCGAGCGGTACGGGGGGCAGTTTGGCGCGTATCGGGATTTGCTGGCAAAGGCGGAGCGGTTTTCCGCAAGCGAATTAGCCGCCTACCAGGATGAACGACTCCGCGCAACGGTGGCGCACGCCTATGAGACCGTTCCGTTCTACCGGCGCCGGTTCGATGAACAGAAGCTGAAACCTTCAGATATCCGGGGGCAGGAAGATTTGCCGAAGTTACCGCTGTTGACCCGCGCCGATATCCGCACCCACTTCGAGGATTTACGTTCCCGGAGTGTGTCTCGGGGCTCAATGCGGACCGGGCATACGAGCGGGACGACCGGAACTCCGCTGACTGTCGGGTACGATGCCGACACGGTCTGGATGGCCTATGCCGCACTTGATCGCCACTATCGCTGGGCCGGGTGCCGGCTGGCTCGCGACGGCGACCGGATTGCCGTCGCGCGCGGCAATGTGATTGTGCCTCTGGAGCAGCGAACGCCGCCGTTCTGGAGAATGAATCGATATCAGAATCAGCTCTTGCTGTCGTCTTTTCATCTGTCGAAGCAGAATCTTCCCGCATATTTTGAGGCATTAGCCCGTTTCAAGCCCGCGGTGCTCGACGGATATCCCTCAACGTTATATCTGTTGGCCAAATTTCTGCAGAGCCGCGGAGAAACATTTCCTCTGCGGGCCGCCATCACTTCGTCCGAGACCTTGTATGACTTTCAACGCCAGGTGATTGAAGAGCGGTTTGCCTGCCGGGTGTTTGATTACTATGCATTGGCCGAGCGGGTGGTGTTTTCCAGTGAGTGTGAGCGACACGAGGGACATCATCTGGCGATGGAATACGGGATCGCGGAGGTTGTGGATGGCCAGGGCCGTCCGCTGCCGTCCGGTTCCGTCGGCAAACTGGTCGGGACCAGTTTGCACAATATGGCGATGCCGTTGATTCGATACGTAACCAACGATATGACGAGCTTTCGAGAAAAGCCCTGCTCGTGCGGGCGGGGTTTGAAGATCATGGATGACGTGACGACGAAGGCGGAAGACGTACTCACGCTGAAAGACGGCCGCCTGATTTCGCCCTCCGTCCTGACCCATCCGTTCAAGCCGCTTGATTGCATCGAAGGGTCGCAGATCATTCAAACGGATCGCGATTCTGTGACGGTCCGGCTCATTCCCGGACCCGCGTATACCCGGGCCCATACGGACCATCTGGTCACCGAGCTGCAGGCCCGGTTGGGCGACGATATCCGGATCGAGGTGCAGATGGTCGATCGATTGGAGCCGGCGGCGAACGGGAAGTTCAAATGGGTCACGTCCCATGTTCCACTGGGCATCTGACCGGATCAATTTCTCCATCGGTTTAGAGAGAAGGGAATCAGACGTATGTGTGGGATAGTCGGGTTGGTCTACGCTGATCCTGCAAGGCGATGCGAGCAGGATATCGTGACAAGGATGCGGGACGTGTTTGCCTATCGGGGGCCGGATGATGCCGGGCTGTATCTTGACGGACCTGTCGGGCTCGGCCATCGCCGGCTCAGCATCATCGATCTCGGAGGCGGGCATCAGCCGATGTCCAATGAGGACGGCTCGCTTAGGATCGTCTTCAATGGTGAGATCTATAACTATCGCACATTACGTGAAGAGCTGATCGCGAAAGGGCACCGTTTTCAGAGCCAGAGTGACACGGAAGTGATTCTCCATCTCTATGCCGAGCGTGGAGAGGCCTGTGTGCATGCGCTCAACGGGATGTTTGCCTTTGCCATCTGGGATGCCCGGCGCCGAGTGCTCTTTCTGGCCCGGGACCGCATGGGCGTGAAGCCTCTGTATTATGCCGTGACGCCCGGCGCATTTCTGTTTGCATCGGAGATCAAGGCGATTCTGGCGAGCGGGGCCATCTCTGCGCGCTGCCGCGATGAAGCGGTCGCCGAGTATATGCTGTTTCGTCAGGTGGCCGGATCTGAGAACCTGTTTCGGGACGTGATCAGTCTTCCGCCCGGGTGCACTCTGACACTGCAAGACGGGCGGCCAAAGATTGCACAATACTGGTCGCCGAGACCGACAGCTGACAAGCTGCAGCTCACGTATGAGGAAGCCCGGCAGGCGTTGACTGAATTGCTGGAAGATTCCGTACGGATGCGGCTGATCAGCGATGTGCCGGTGGGGACGTTTTGCAGCGGAGGGGTCGACTCCAGTCTGGTGACGGCTCTGGCGTCGAAATTGAAAGGAGACCGGGTCAATACCTTCTCGATCGGGTTTGACGAACCGGATTACGACGAGAGCGCCTACGCCACGCTTGTGTCCAAGACCTACGGAACGATCCATCATCAGCTGGTGCTCGGCAATGTCGAATTCAGCGAATTATTCCCTCAGATGGTCTGGAACAACGATGAGCCGCTCAATTTTGCGAATTCGATTCAAATATTCGCCTTGAGCCGGCTGGCCAAACAACATGTCACCGTGGTGCTCACCGGTGAGGGGTCGGATGAGCTGTTTGCCGGATATCCCCGCTACCGCATTCCCGGGTTGGCGTCCTGGTACCGGCGTATCCCCGCAGTGCTCAGGAGTCTGTTGACGCTGGCCGGGCGTGTGACCCGTGATCATCGCGTCGGCAAGCTCGACCGCTATGCGTCCTGCTCTCCCGAAGACACGCTGCTGTACAATTCAAGTGTGCTGCGCCCTGAGGTCGTGGCTGCGGTATATCCAAAGGTCTTGAGCGCCAATCTCGAGTATCGTCTCGGTTGCTTGAAAGGAACGGAACGTCTCGGATTAGACGACGTCTCCCGTGTGTCCCTCCTCGATCAGGAATGCTTTCTCGTGTCCATTCTCAACCGGCAGGACAAGATGAGCATGGCTGCGAGTATTGAGTCCCGTGTTCCGTTTATGGATTATCGAGTTGTCGAATTCGCCAATCGGCTGCCGTCCGCCTACAAAGTGAAGGGCGGGTCCAGCAAAGCTATTGTGAAGGATGTCGCCCGCCGATTCTTGCCGGCGGAAATTGTCGACCGTCGAAAATCAGGATTCGGCGTTCCGCTGGACCGATGGTTCCGGTCGGACAAAGGCATGGGGGAGCGGATTCTGGCGTTGCCTGAACAGGCCTCCTCAGAAGTATTCGACCGCGCGGCCCTCCGCCGGATCGTCTCTGAACATCGGTCCGGTGCGCAGGACCACTCCGAGCTGTTGTGGACCGTGCTGAATTTCCACGTGTGGAAGGAAACGTTCCATTGCTAGAGTCGCGTAAGGAAATGCATTACAGTAAATCGTCGGGTGCGGGGAAAGACGCTCAGGCATAACCGGGGAATCGATTGAACATGGGACAACAAGGTAACGCAACGACGCCGCTGGACGTGGCCCTTATCGGTTGCGGCAAGATGGGCGTGCATCATGCCAAGGCCATCAAGGCGCACGGCGCCGGACGCATTATCGCATTGGCCGATCCTTCCGGCGACCGGTCGAAGTTGGACGGGTTGGTTCCCAAGGACGTGCCGTTTTTCACGTCCGTATCCGACCTGCTGAAGGCGATGAAGCCGACGGTGGTTCATATTGCGACGCCGCCTGCGACCCATGCCGAACTGGCGATGTTGTGTCTGTCGCATGGCGCGCATGTCTATGTCGAAAAGCCCTTCACGCTGCGGCTGGCCGATGCGGAAGCGGTACTTGAGGCCGCTCAGAAGGCGGGCCGATCGGTCTGTGCCGGCCATCAGTTGTTGTATGAAGCGCCGGCCAGGGCCCTGGCCGAATCCATTCCGCTGATCGGCCGTGTGGTGCATGTGGAAAGCTACTTCTCGTTTAAAACGGTGAGAAAGTCGAGCGACGGCCGGTCGTTGATGTCGCCGATCGATCAGCTGCTCGATATTTTGCCGCATCCGGTCTACACCCTTCTCGATGCGCTCGGAGGCGTGGCAGGGACAGTGCCGCAGCTGCGGTCATTGGTCGTCAGGCCTGAAGGGGAAGTGCACGCTATCTTACAGGCCGGTGAGACGACCGGTGTGTTGGTGGTGACGCTACGAGGACGTCCGATCGATTCCTATCTTCGGGTGGTGGGGACCAGCGGCTCGCTTCGGGCTGACTTTGTCCGTGGTGCGCTGACGAAATTGCCAGGACCGGGCACGTCGGCCGTTGCCATTCTCTCCAATCCGTATCGTGAGGCGAAACAGATTCTGATCGGATCCACTCGCGGGTTTGCCTCGCGCATCATTCATAAAGGAAAAGGCTACCCTGGGCTGGCGGAGCTGATCGAAGCCTTCTATCACAGCATTCGTGCTGGAACGCCGCCTCCGCTTTCTCCTTCTTCTATCCGCGAGACGGTTCGTCTGTGTGAACAGGTCGGAGAGAAACTGCGGGGCGCGAAGGCGGAATATGAAGCGCGGGCGGAATCCGAACTGGCTGCACGCGAACGGCTGCTGCCACCTGTGGAGGCAGGACAGGGGCTGGTTCTTGTCACCGGCGGAAGTGGCATGCTTGGCCGAGCGGTAGTTGCCGAACTGAGGAAAGAAGGATGGCCTGTTCGTTCGCTGGGCCGCCGTGTTCCTCCTCCATCTGAGCGGGAAGCGGGCGTCGAGTATGTCGGGGCGGATCTTGGCGGAGCGTTCGACGGGGCCGCGTTGTCCGGCGTGGCGACCGTCGTGCATTGCGCGGCGGAAACTGCGGGCGGCAAAGAGGCGCATGAGAGAAATTCGGTGCAGGCGACAAAAAATCTGTTGCGAAGCGCAGCTAAGGCGTCTGTGCAGAGATTCATCCATATCAGCAGTATCGCCGTGCTGAAGACGAGTAAAGAGATGGGCGGGCCGCTCAATGAGCGAACGCCTGTGGATGCCGGGAATTTGTCCCGGGGGCCCTATGTCTGGGGCAAGGCCGAATCGGAGCGTGAAGTGGTCGAGCAGGGAGCGGCGCTTGGATTGAAGGTCAGGGTGATCAGGCCGGGTCCACTGGTCGATTTTTCTGATTTTCAACCGCCGGGCCGGCTGGGACGTGAATTGGGACCTGTCTATGTTGCCGTCGGTCCGCGGTCAGGCAAATTGAGTTTGTGCGATGTGGGGACTGCTGCCAAGGTGATTCGGTCGATGGTGCAGGATATCGAGGCGGCGCCTGCCGTTGTGAATCTTGTGGAGCCAACCGCACCCACACGCGAGGAATTGTTGGCTCGCTGGCTGAAAAGCCGTCCGGATCTCAAGGCCATTTGGTTGCCGTCGTTTGTCTTGTCGGTGCTGTCGCCTCTGCTGATTCTGCTACAGCGGATTCTGCTCCGGGGCAAGACGCCGATCGATATTGCTGCGGCATTTGCCTCGGAGCGCTATGACACTACCGTGGCCGCGCAGGTCGTAGAAAAGGCCGGACAGACGAGGACGAGGGGAAAATGAGTGAACTGAGCAAATCATCGAGTGACCTCCACGCGGATTCTGCCATTCATCATAAATGGGTTGCGAATTATCGCACCGCAGAAATGCAGGCGTTTTATGAGATGGCGTTCGATCTGATCGCCGAGCGCCTGAGCGCCCCTCCCGATTCGATGATTTTGGACGCAGGTTGCGGAAGCTGTGCGAAATCGGTGTTGTTGGCGGCCAGAGGATTCCGTGTGACCGCCAGCGACTACTCGGCCGACGCGCTGAGTCTTGCGACTGAAACAGTGCGGGCTCAGGGGGTGTCTGATCGTATTACGATGCAACGCGAAGATCTGCTGGGGTTGTCGTTCCCTGACGGCGCGTTTCCATATGTGCTCTGTTGGGGCGTGTTGATGCATATCCCTGATTTGCAGAGAGCCTTGAGTGAGCTGGCACGGGTGGTGCGGCCGGGGGGCATGCTCGTGTTGAGCGAAGGGAATATGTATTCGCTGCAGGCGATCGTTATGCGGGGGCTCAAGAAACTTCTTGGCCGGGAGAGAGCTGAAGTGGCTCGTGTGCCGGGAGGCATGGAGTATACCGAAAGGACAAACCAGGGAACCTTGTTGACCAGGCAGACCGACATGGCCTGGCTCATTGCGGAATGTGAACGGTTGGGGTTGCGGCTCAAGGCACGGGTTCCCGGCCAATTTACAGAGCTCTATGTGGCTGTGCCCTGGCGCCCGGTCAAGCAGTTCATTCATGTGATCAATCAGATCTGGTTTCAATACATCGGGCTCGCCGGACCGGCGTTTGGGAATATCCTGATCTTCGAAAAGCCGAAACAAGTCCGGGCATAGACGTTCTATCAAAGGTGGGCGAAGTTGGCCTGTGAATGATGATGTTTCGATGGAACAAAGTGGCGGCGATCGTCATTACCATGGGGTTGTATTGCCTGGCGGTCGTGAGCGGAACTGAAGCCGGTGGCGCAGTGAGTAAGCCTGAGAAAGAGAAGATGGAGAGTGCTTCCCAAACCATGGTCTTGATCGGAGCATCCTATGCCGGCGGCTGGGATCCCGGCAGGCCGATTGCCGGATACCGCCTGGTGAACAAAGGGGTGAACGGTCAGCAATCGTTTGAAATGTTAGCCCGCTTCGAGGCCGATGTGATCGGGCTGCACCCCGATGTCGTGATTATCTGGGGATTTATCAACGATGTGTTTCGGTCCGATCGAGCTCAGATAGACCAGACGTTGAAGCGGACCCGCGAAAGCATCGCGGCTATGGTGGCGTTGGCCAGAAAAGCGGGAATAAAACCGGTGCTTGCTACGGAGGTAACCATCCGGAGCAAGCACGGGCTGATAGAGACGGTCGAGACGATGGTTGGAAAGCTCCTTGGAAAGTCGAGCTATCAGGATTACATCAACGGACACGTACTCGAGATAAATCGCTGGATCGGCGACCTGGCAACCCGGGAGGGGATCGTGCTGCTGGATTTGGAGGCAGTGCTTTCCGATCCTCAACATGAAAGACGTAAGGAATATTCTCAGCCCGACGGGAGTCACATTTCCGCACGCGGGTACGAAGCGTTAACTCAGTATGCTGAGCCTCGGTTGAGGGAGTTAGGAGCGTCACGTTAGAGGCCTCCTCTCGGGGGCGCGCCGCTCTTCTGACTTCTTGCCCGATTTTTATCGGCCATAACTCAATCGATCTATTGAACCGGGGCCCAGTGAGCGAAACATGAGTGGTGTGGAAAGACAATTGGGAAAGCAATAAACCGAGAGGGGCGAGTGTGAGCATCATCGTAACCGGCGGAGCCGGATTTATCGGGGCGAATTTCGTATTGGACTGGTGCCGTCGGCACGATGAAACCGTCATCAATCTCGACAAGCTGACCTACGCCGGCAATCTTGAGAGCTTGGCTTCACTGCAAGGTAATGCCCGGCATCAGTTCGTTCGAGGCGATATCGGCGACAGCTCTCTTCTGGCCCGGTTGCTTGCGCAATACACGCCGCGCGCCATCATCAACTTTGCCGCGGAGAGTCATGTGGACCGCTCCATTCATGGCCCTGAAGATTTCATTCAGACCAACATTGTGGGCACCTTTCGCCTGCTGGATGCAGTGCGCCACTACTGGACCGGTCTCTCGTCTGAAGACAAAGCCCGGTTCCGTTTTCTTCATGTCTCCACGGACGAAGTCTATGGATCTCTCGATCGTGATGAACCGGCCTTCACAGAAATGCGTCAATACGAACCAAATAGCCCGTATTCAGCGAGCAAAGCCGCTTCCGATCACCTGGTTCGGGCCTATCACCACACCTACGGGCTGCCGGTTTTAACGACGAACTGTTCCAATAATTATGGTCCGTTTCAATTTCCTGAAAAGCTCATTCCGCTGGTCATCCACAACGCGCTGGCTGGAAAGTCGTTGCCCATCTATGGCGATGGCCAGCAAGTAAGGGATTGGCTTTATGTGGAAGATCACTGCAGCGCGATTCGCCGGGTTCTGGAAGCCGGACTCGTGGGTGAAACCTATAATGTCGGGGGCGGCAGCCAGCGGGTCAATCTGGATGTCGTGCATACCCTTTGCCGGCAGCTGGACGCGCTTCAACCAAGAACAGATGGGAAAAGCTATCGGGAGCAGATTGCTTTCGTGAAGGATCGTCCAGGCCATGACCGTCGTTATGCGATCGATGCGACGAAAATCGAGCGTGAACTGGGGTGGAAACCGGCAGAGACCTTCGAGACAGGCATGCAGAAAACCGTGTGCTGGTATCTCGGCAATCAGTCGTGGGTAACAAATGTGACGAGCGGGGCGTATCGCTCATGGGTGGAGAGGCAGTATCGCGCATGAAGATTCTCTTGCTCGGGAAAGAAGGCCAAGTCGGATGGGAATTGCAGCGGTCCTTGTTGACCGTAGGCGATATCATTGCGTCCGAACAACATGAACTGGATTTCGAAAACCCGGATGATGTGCGCAGGTGGGTCCGCCGGCATGAGCCGGATATTATTGTGAACGCCGCAGCCTACACGGCTGTCGATCAGGCTGAGGCCGAGCCGGAAAAGGCTCGGCGGATCAATGCCGATGCCGTCGGAGTGCTTGCGGAAGAGGCCCAGCGACTCAATGCCTGGTTGGTGCATTATTCAACGGATTATGTGTTTGACGGTGAAAAGGTCGGGCCGTATGTAGAGGACGATCTTCCCAACCCGCTTTCGGTTTACGGGAGGACCAAACTCGAAGGCGAAATGCGTATCCGGGAATGCCTTGCGAAACATTTGATATTTCGTACCAGTTGGGTGTTTGCCGCACGGGGGAAAAACTTTGCCAAGACGATGCTGCGGCTTGCCAAAGAGCGGGAGACGCTCAAGGTCATTGCCGATCAGCATGGTGCACCGACCAGTGCAGAACTTCTGGCCGATGTGACGGCTCTTGCGCTTCATCGGGTGCTCCAAAATAAAGTCCGCACCGACTTGTCCGGCACGTATCACCTGGTGGCTGGAGGTGAAACGAACTGGCATGACTATGCGCAATATGTCGTGACCGTGGCGCGGGAGAAAGGGGTTGCGCTGAAAACAACCCCGGAAAATATCTACCCGATCAAAACGGAAGAGTATCCGCTGCCGGCGAAACGGCCGAGAAATTCACGGCTCAGCGTGTCAAAAATCACCGGCGCTTTCGGTGTGCAGTTGCCGGATTGGCATCATCAAGTTCGTCGGCTGATTGACGAGCTGACATTGCAAGGTGGTCTATGAAACGAAAAGGCATCATCCTGGCCGGTGGGACGGGGTCCCGGCTTCATCCCGCAACCTTGGCTGTATCCAAGCAGCTGCTTCCCGTTTTCGACAAGCCGATGATCTATTATCCGCTTAGCACGCTGATGCTTGCGGGAATTCGCGACATCCTCATCATCTCCACACCGCAGGATACGCCGCGGTTTCAACAGCTCCTCGGAACGGGCGAGCAATGGGGTATCAACCTCAGCTATGCCGTTCAGCCGTCCCCTGATGGGTTGGCGCAGGCATTCATCATCGGCGAGTCGTTCCTGGCGCGAGACCCGTCGGTCCTTGTGCTCGGCGACAACATCTTTTACGGCCACGATTTTCCTCAGTTGCTCAAGTGTGCCCAGGAGCGGCGCGAGGGGGCGACCGTCTTTGCCTATCACGTGCATGACCCCGAACGGTACGGTGTGGTTGAGTTCGATGCCGGCGGGCAGGCGATCAATCTTGAGGAAAAGCCAGCCGTTCCCAAGTCGAGCTATGCCGTTACCGGCCTCTATTTCTATGACAATCAGGTCGTCGAATTAGCCAAGCAGTTGAAGCCTTCGGCGCGGGGGGAGCTTGAGATTACGCATCTCAATCAATTGTATCTTGAGCAGCGCCGGCTCCACGTTGAGATCATGGGGCGCGGCTACGCATGGCTGGATACCGGTACGCATGAGTCGGTGCTGGAGGCCGGGCAGTTCATCGCCACGATTGAACGCAGGCAGGGTTTGAAGGTGGCGTGTCTGGAAGAAATCGCCTACCGGAACAGGTGGATCGACGCGGCTCAATTGGAAAAGCTCGCACAGGCGCTCATGAAGAACGGGTACGGACGATATCTCTTGCAGGTTCTGAAAGAGCCGCTGTTCTAGTTGCTGCTATGCAGCGATGCCGGCCTGGTTGGCGTGGTTTCGGGCACGTATGGCAGGTCAGGCGAAAGGTTGATGGCTCGGTATGAATATTATTCCGCTGGCGATTGAAGGAGTCGTTGTCATTGAACCCCGCGTCTTCAGGGACGATCGGGGGCACTTCTTTGAAAGTTTCAACAATAGGGCATTTGCCGAAGCCATCGGGAAAAGCGCCACTTTCGTCCAGGATAATCATTCTTATTCCTCCAAGAACGTACTGCGGGGGTTGCATTACCAAATCAGACAGCCGCAAGGGAAGCTGGTTCGTGTCATTGCGGGAGTCGTATTCGACGTGGCTGTCGATATTCGCAGAGCGTCTCCCACATTTGGCCGCTGGGTCGGAGAAGTGCTGAGCGCGGAAAACCGGAAGCAGATCTGGGTGCCTGAAGGGTTTGCCCACGGATTTGTCGTCCTGTCGGATCAGGCCGAGGTGTTGTACAAGACGACGGACTACTGGTCGCCGGAAAACGAACGGTGCATTATCTGGAACGATAAGACCTTGGGAATCAAGTGGCCGAATGCTGCTCCTCCCATCGTCTCGGCAAAGGACGCGCGTGGTGCAACCTTTCAGACCGCCGAAGTGTTTCCTTGATCTCTGCCGTAACCGGCCTCTTTGCTGAGCGATGGATGCTGCGGGAGCTGAAGTCCTGAGGCGCTACATCCTTCCCATCGGTTCGTGTTGGCGTGTTGGTGTCGTCATCGCAACATCCGCCCGGTAAGTAATGATGAGGGGCTGCCCGTTGGGTCAGAGGAATGTTTGAGATCGAGGACATTGTTAAGTATCTGGTGTTGCCATCCAGTGGCGTGACGATTTGCGTAATAGCCTGTTTCACGTTGGTCTGTTTCCGTCAGGCGCGGCGCTGGGGTGTCACGGCCGGAGCTATTGCTCTAGCAATATACGCATTGTTCGGCGCAGGGCCGGTTTCATTTTTCTTGCTCGGCTCTCTTGAATATGAGATTCCTCCTGCGACGATACCGGAGCCGAGGGAGGTCTACTCGATCGCTGTGCTCACCGGCTACGCCGAGCATGATCCGGATCATCCGCTCAGCAGCCAGGTGAATAGTGCTTCAGCCTTTCGCCTGCTCGAAGCGCTCAAGCTGTTTCAATCTTCGTCGGGTTCTACGGTGATCATCAGTGGAACTGGAGACGTGGCGAGAATTATGCGCGACGTGCTCGTGTCATCAGGGATTCCCGCTGAACAGGTTCGTGTCGATGTCGATTCGGGTAGTACCTTTGAGAGCGCAAAGCACCTGGCTCTCCTTATGGGAAATAAACCGTTTCTGCTGGTGACGTCAGCCGGGCATATGCCAAGAGCGATGGGCGTGTTTCGAAAGGCCGGAATGGCGCCGCTTCCGATGCCTACGCATTATTTGACGAAACGCAATCCGCTGGCGACCCAATATTTCCCGACGCCGGCTCACTTAGAACTCTCGGACCTGGCTATTTCCGAGTATGCGGCGTTGGCGTGGTATTACGTGAACGGATGGATTTGAGTTGCGGCTGAAGCGCCGGCTCGATTGTTTCTGCGGAATGCCGAATCGGGAGACGGGAAGATCAGGGAGCGATAGTAGGGGCCCGAGTAAGGGTGAAGAGGCCGGCAGGAAATCCGAATGGCCTGGCGTAAACGGATGAGCCGTCAGAAGATAGAGGTACAATGAATTCTCCTGTTCGCACGCTCGTGATCACAAGCGGCTCTGACGACAAGAAGCCATGGTGGTGGGAGCACATTGACCATGATCGCGTCGACTGTCAGCTTGAGCATCGGAAGATATTGCTTGCGGGAGGAAGGATCTCCAGCTTGTTTTCCGTGCAGTTCATTCGGTTTGCGGTGGAGATTGCCTCAATCCTGATAAGTGCAAGACCCCGATATCGCAATATTGTGACATTTGAGTGCGGGTGGGAGTCGTTTTTGGTTTCATTCCTTCAAACGCTGACCTTTGCCCGTCGTCCCCGGCACGTGATTCTTCAGTTCATCATGAGAGAAAGAGATGAGAGTCTCTTGTCGAGATTGAAGTATGTATTCATGCGGTGGTGCTTTTCTTCGGTGTATCTGTGTGTGTGTTCCGCTCGTGCCGAGTGCCAGTACTATCAGCAGGTGTTCGGGTGGCCTGCTACAAAGCTTCACTATATTCCGCTTCATACCGATCCGCGTCTTTTGGATCGTGAAAGTGGCAAGGGTGAGGGGTTTATCCTTTCTGCCGGCCGGACTTTCCGTGATTATAAGACTCTCCTGGCTGCGTTTCGGCAGATGGATGCGCCATTGCTCATCGTTGCTTCCCGATGGAATATTGATCAGAGCGACATTCCTTCAAACGTAAAGGTTCAGTATGACATGCCTGGCAGTGAGCTTATGGAGATCATGTCTCGGTGTCTGGCGGTGATCATTCCGCTTGAGGAAAGAAAGATTTCAATAGGGCAGAGTGTGGTGCTCCAGGCGATGACGCTTGGAAAAGCGGTTATTGCCACGAGGGTTACCGGGACTGAAGATTATATTGAGCATATGAAGACGGGGATATTGGTTCCGCCAAAAGATCCTCAGGCAATCAAGGATGCCGTCGCCATGCTTATGGGCGATGAAGAACTTCGGTCTAGGCTGGGGCGCTCGGCCAGAAGTCAGATCGAGCAAATGTATCTTCCTAAGCATTATGCCAGGGCGGTTTCGGCGCGGCTGCAATCTGTCTCCTAGGCTGATTGAGCCTGCCGATATCAGCTGGAAATTTGTCACATGAGAGGAGCCCGGCGTTGGGTCAATCTGGGACGATGATAGTAGCAGATTTGCAGAAAGCCCTCATACGGCTGTGGCTCGTCAGGGCTGTGGCAGGCTCTGTTTTCTTCGTTCGCGGCATGGTTGCGATGCTGTTCAATCGGTATAAAGGGATGTCCGATTTGTGCTGGGTATATCGAGTGTCCGGAGTCGGTGTGCTGCGTGCCCTCGCCTATCGGGTTGTGGTGGGATTTGTCTCGCAGAGACGTCCCGGAGAAAACCGACTCTTGCAGGCGTTTTTGGCTAGCGACGCACCGGCTTTGTGCAAGAAGCGGTTTTTAGGCGAGGCCTATAATCTTGAATCGATGTTTCGTGATTTCATCGTCCTGAAGGCCCCAACGAAGAGCGAGAAAGGCGTGTTGGTGCTGGAATATAGCCAGAAGTTTGATCTGTTCAATGCGCTCTTCGATCTCGACCGGATTATGAAGGATTATTATGTGGTTTTGGAGCCATGCTGGGCCGGGTATTGCGATCCCAGCATCCTCATGTTCATCTCGGCCATCAATGAAGTAATCGTGCAGTGCCCTGAAAAAAGCGATTTAGATTTTATCTCCGGTCTGAAGAGCAACCTTATCCCGATCGGCCTCGGGTCATCTGATTGGATTGACTCCGAACTGTTTGCGCCAAAACAGGCACGCGCCGCCAAGGAGTATGACTTGGTCATGGTTGCCAACTGGGCGAAGCATAAAAACCACCGGAAACTATTTCAGGCGTTGCAGACCGTCACGCATCGTCCGATTTCTCTTCTGCTCATCGGGGTCGACTGGGGGGGGCGTACCGATAAGGATATTGTCTCTGAGATGAACGAATATGCTCTGTCGCACGTAAAGCTGGAGATCAAGAAGAATATCCCTGCCCGTGAGGTCGCCGACTGTCTCGAAAAGTCGAAAGCGTTTTTGCTGCTGTCTGAAAAAGAGGGGAGCAACAGAGCCATTGTCGAAGCGTTGTTCTCGGATGTTCCCGCAATCCTGTATGAAAACTTCATCGGCGGGGCAAGAGGGAAGATCAATGAGCAGACAGGAGTCCTGTCATCGTTCGAGGCCCTTCACGAGAAGATTGATTACATGTTGGACAATTACCAGAAGTTTACGCCCCGGGCGTGGGCTTTGGCGCAGACCGGGTCGAAAAATGCCACGAGGAAACTGAACAGCCTGCTCAAGAGCATTGCTGAGTCGAAGGGGGAGCCGTGGACGGTAGACATCGTCGAGAAGGTCAATAACCCGAACTTTTCTTATAAGGCGAAGGACTCTCTTTCGCAGGATCAGCAGGCGCGAGCCATCGCGAAGAGCTACTTCAGATAATTGGGGGCGAGAAGCCGTGCCGCTTGATTCTCGGACAAATGATGCGAGCCGTGTGGCCGTGATCATCGTTAATTATAACGCCGGCGCTATGCTGCGTGAATGCCTGTCGTCGCTCGAGGCGCAATCCGAACGGCCGGCGAGAGTGCTGGTGATGGACAATGGCAGTCATGACAATTCCATCGAGCTTTGCCAGGCTGCTTTCCCGGGAGTGGAGTTTCATCGGCTCAATGCGAATCTTGGTTTTGCCAGGGCAAACAATATAGCGGTCGAACTCGTTTCCGACTGCGAATGGATCGCTTTGCTCAACCCCGATGCGTTTCCCGACAGGCGGTGGCTGCAGGTATTTATTGAAAGCGCGAGACAATATCCTGAGTTTGACACGTTCGCGTCGTGCATGGTGAGCGCCGACGGATCGAATGTTCTGGATGGAACCGGGGATTGTTATCGGGTCGATGGCATCGCCTGGCCGCGGTATCAAGGCGTAACCCTTTCGAAACTTCCGCAAGGTATTGAAGATGTATTCGCGCCCTGTGCAGGGGCCGGGTTCTACCGGCGCGCGGTCTTTAAAGAGGTCGGCGGATTTAGCGAAAGATACTTTTGCTATCACGAGGATGTCGATCTCGGGTTTCGATTGCGCTTGCACGGTTCACGCTGCCGATTCCTCCGTGACGCAATAGTCCGTCATGTGGGCTCGGCCATTACGGGAAAAGGCAGCGATTTTTCCGTCTACCATGTGCAACGCAATCTGGTCTGGACCTATTTTAGGAATATGCCGGCTCCCTATGTGTGGTGGTATTTGCCCGCTCATATTCTCGTAAACATTGGTTCGCTTCTCTGGTTCACGCTATACTGGCGACGTTGGATTGTACTGAAGGCTAAGAAAGACGCGGTTAAAGCGCTTCCTTCCATCTGGCGTGAACGGAAACGGATACAGGCGGATCGCCATGTTCCAGTGCGCCTTCTGATTGGGGCTATGGAGCGCGGTACGATACTATCTTCCATTTTCCCCAAGCTAATGAATCGCTTGCGGTGTTTTTGAGCAATGAATGAATTGTTACCTGTAGATGCCAACCATATGTAGGGGCCGAGCGACCGAGCATAGTGCTGAAGAAGTATTTACTTATTCCCTTTGGAATTCAGAGAATAAAAGTGTGGTTAAGGAAGTTGTGACGTGAGAAGTCCGTGTCTGATCGGTCTCACTAGTTGAGCATCGGCCATACATATCAGTAAGGGGAATTGGGTCTAACAAGAGGCGGCATTATGAAGAGCGACTGTATCCTTGGCATCTCAGCTTTCTATCATGACAGCGCGGCTTGTCTTATTCGAGACGGGGAAATTGTCGCGGCTGCACAGGAAGAAAGATTTACAAGGAAAAAGCACGATCCCGGATTCCCCCATGAGGCAGTGAAGTATTGCCTGGAGACGGGAAATGTCTCGCTGACGGATCTTAAGTACCTGGTGTTTTATGATAAGCCGTTGGTGAAGTTTGAACGCCTGCTTGAAACCTATCTGGCCTTTGCGCCTAAGGGGCTGCAGTCGTTTGTCGCGGCTATGCCGGTGTGGCTGAAAGAAAAGCTGTTTCTGAGAACTCTTCTTCAGAAGGAGTTTCTTGCTCTGGCTCCGGAAGGAAAGAAAAAGTCGGATTTGCCGCCACTCTTGTTTTCGGAACATCATGAGTCCCATGCGGCATCGGCTTTCTATCCGTCTCCGTTTGATAAGGCCGTCGTGCTCTGCATGGATGGAGTGGGGGAGTGGGCAACCACGTCAGCCTGGCTCGGTGACGGGTCTTCTTTGAAGCCTTTGTGGGAACTCCCGTTTCCCCATTCGCTGGGTCTGTTGTACTCCGCCTTTACCTATTACACGGGATTCAAGGTCAACTCAGGCGAGTATAAGGTCATGGGGCTTGCGCCGTATGGAGAGCCCAAGTATGTGAAAGCGATCTATGACCACTTGATCGACCTGAAGCCGGACGGCACGTTCAGGCTCAATATGGACTATTTTAACTATTGCACCGGTCTTACGATGACCGGGGGAAAGTTCGACGAGGTTTTTGGAGGACCTCCCAGAAAACCCGAGAGCAAATTGGGACAGCGTGAGATGGATCTGGCCCGATCCGTTCAAGAGGTCACAGAAGAAGTCATGCTTCGAGTCAGCCGGACGCTGCATCGAGAAACCGGTGTCGAAAATCTCTGTCTGGCGGGTGGGGTGGCGCTGAATTGTGTGGGGAACGGGCGCATCCTACGTGAGGGGCCGTTCAAAAACCTGTGGATTCAGCCCGCAGCCGGAGATGCCGGCGGGGCGCTCGGCGCGGCGCTGGCAGCCTGGCATCAATATGATGAGCAACCGCGGCCCAGCCGGAACGGCAGTGACAGAATGAAGGGCAGTTATTTAGGCCCGTCCTTTACAAACGAGCAGATAGAACAGTTTTTAAAGAAGCAGGGGGCGCCGTATGTCCGGCTTAACGGTGAAGATCTCTTCAAGCGAGTCGCTGAGGAGCTTGCCGCTGAGAAAGTGATCGGATGGCTCCAGGGGCGAATGGAGTTCGGACCTCGATCGCTTGGAGGGCGAAGCATTCTTGGAGATGCCCGGAGTCCCAAAATGCAATCGGTGATGAACCTGAAAATCAAATATCGGGAATCTTTCAGGCCGTTTGCCCCTTCGGTTTTGCGGGAGCGCGTGTCGGAGTATTTTGATTTAAGTTCCGACAGCCCCTATATGTTGATCGTTGCTCCGGTGCTTGAAAAACGGCGAATTCCCCTGCGAACGGAGGATAAATCGCTTTGGGGGATCGATTTGCTCAATGTTCCGCGTTCCGATATCCCGGCGATCACGCATATCGATTACTCGGCGCGTATACAAACCGTTCATCGGGAAACAAATCCGAGCTACTACAACTTGCTGAAGGCCTTCGAGGCAAAGACCGGTTACAGCGTGCTGGTGAATACGTCATTCAATGTACGTGGGGAGCCGATTGTGTGTACCCCGGAAGATGCCTATCGCTGTTTTATGCGGACAGAGATGGATGTGCTTGTTCTGGAGAACTGTGTTCTGCTGAAGACCGAGCAGAAGCCGTTGGAGGGGGACACGGATTGGAAGAAAGAATTCGAGTTAGATTAGGAAGGAAATGCTGCTATGAGCCAGCAGGCGACTACTAAAGAGCTTCGTACCTTCGGCTTGATGGTCGGAGGGGTGTTCTCGGTTATTGGGTTGTGGCCGGCCGTTTTTCGCGGCGACTCTCCAAGGCTATGGGCGATCTCCGTCGGGGGGGCGCTGGTCGGACTTGGCCTAGCTCTGCCGTCAAGCCTCAAGCATATTCATCTGGTTTGGATGAAGATCGGACATGTCCTTGGATATATCAATACCAGGATTCTTCTGGGAGTGATTTTCTACGGATTGATTACCCCGATGGGAGTGATGATGCGAATCTTCGGCAAAGATCCTATGCATAGGGTTCTCATGCCGGGAGTCGATACCTATCGAGTCATTCGTCCGCCACGGGATCGGTTTCACATGAAGAATCAGTTCTAGTCGAAGGAGGGGCTGCGATGGGCGATTTTGTTCTCGAATTATGGGCGTTTATGAAGGAGCGAAAGAAGTTCTGGCTGCTTCCGATCATTATGGTCCTGCTCCTGTTGGGAGCATTGATCGTTCTCACGCAAGGTTCGGCGGTTGCTCCCTTCATCTATACCCTGTTCTAGGAGTAACTCCTTTCGATGGATACCCCTATGTCGAGGCGGTCTTTACGAGTATTAACCTCGGTGCTATTGATCGCTTCGACAGTTCTCTCCGTGGCTGCGGCCGAAGGGATCGCTCGCTTCTTTATTCAGTTGCCTCAAGAGAGGACCTACCCGCAGGTTCGCTATCAGGCTCACCCGGTTCGTGGATTTACGTTGAGCCCCAATCAAATCGCTTTTACCAAAGATCAGGCTGCAACGATAGATGCGCGTGGATTTCGCGCAAGCGGCATGACAGCAACTGCTGAGTTGTCGCCATTTCGAATCATCGCGCTTGGCGATTCGTTTACATTTGGGTATGGCGTAGCCGACCACGAAACGTGGCCGGCGATGCTGGAGTCAAGACTTGGCCAAAAAGTTCAGGTTATCAATGCGGGAACGACTAGTTACAGTGTGTTCCACGAGTTGGATCTTTTTAAGGAGAAGGGGCTGGGGCTGAAGCCCCGACTTCTTATTCACGGCCTGTACTGGAACGATCATATGATGAACAGGCCGCCGCGCCCGACCGATCCTCCGCTGTTAACTGCGGACGGTCATTTTACGTGGGATGGAGATGATAATCCTGCGGGCGATCCTTCCTGGCTGCGTGCGGCTCGCTGGTTGCGGAGTCATTCTGTACTTGCCTATTCTGCTATGACTCAGCTGCGGCGGTATCTCACTCCGGCAGAGTCCGGAGCCCATCTTTACGATGTCGAATATCGCAAATTTCTAGCTGGGGAGTTGGTGCCGGAGGCTTGGCAGGCCGTCGATGACTTCTATCGGGACATCAAACAATTAGGTGAAGAATCCGGGTTTATCATTTACGTAATCATTTTCCCGGTCCGTGACATCGTTACGATGCCGGACCCTGCAAATCATGTATATCCTAAGTATGTTCGAGGGTTGTTGGAAAAGCATGGCATTCCATATCTCGATGGAATTGCACTCTGGCAACAGAAAAAGCTGGGGGTAGATCTGTTTCTTCCCTATGACGAGCATCTGACTGCCGAGGGGTACCGTGTGATTTCCGAAGAAGTTGCCGCAAGGCTATGTTCGACCGCGTCAGCAGATGATTCCGGAACTCTTTGCCGTTCAGATGGTCCAGGGCGCCGTTGACAGAAAGCCTCACTAGACTGCACTGCCAAAGGGTTAGTCTGTATCAATTTTCCCGCGATAAGGGGTTGAGGAATGTAGTTGCCAGGATGGCTAATAAGCGCAGAGTTTTTGCCGTC
>CAZEHM010000025.1:0-43244 GCA_964512025.1 uncultured Nitrospira sp.
CTTTATTAATTGGATGAATCAAACTGAAAAGGCGCTCGAACGGGCAGAAGCTCTTCCCACCATGCCCCAACTCGATTCAGGCAAGGTCCGAGGCTGGATTCAACTGGTTCAGCGGCTGGAAGAACGTTTCCGTCGTAGCGAGGAAAAGAAGCTGGCACTGGAAGCCAATGTCATCGCGCAGGAAGCCCAACTCGGCCAACTCTTGTCTCATCTTCACTCAAATATTGCCTCCTTGTATGAGAATCTCGGGCAATCACAAAAAGCCGAAGAAGTACGCCGGCGCGCTGAAGCCCTTCATGCCGTCTAGCTCTGCATAGAATCTCCCGGAGAAGCAGCCACACCGCTTACTTCTCCGGGCCCTCCCTCTGTAACTAGCCCCCTCACAAGCGAACCCTCGCTGATCTTTTCTGTTTCCGACATTTCCTTGTGAAGACATAGACTTGGGCTATACTTGTGACAGAAATATGCACGGCATGAAAGAAGAAGTGCGGCCGCACCATTTCTGGACGCAGAGGAACTAGCGTTGAGTTCTTCCATAATCAAACTGCTTCTCGTCGAAGACAACGATGTTGATGCCCACCTAACCAAGGACATCCTGGCCGAGTGGAGCATTGAGCAATTCGACATCACGCACGTCACACGACTCAGCGAAGCCTTTACGCATCTTGCACGTGACCGCTACGATGCCATTCTGCTGGATTTGTCCTTACCCGATGCGTATGGCCTCCCTACGCTGAAGCAAGTTCAAGCCACGAGCCCCACGATCCCGATTATCGTCCTTAGCGGAGTCAGTGATCAGGCACTCTCCCTTCAAGCCGTGCAGCAGGGTGCCCAGGACTATCTTGTCAAGGGACAGGGACATCCGGAGTTGTTAGCTCGCTCCATTCGCTATGCCATTGAACGAAAGCGAGCGGAAGAACGGATGACGTATCTGGCGCAATACGACCAGTTAACTGGGCTGGTCAATCGAACATTATTCCGCGATCGGCTCATCCAAGCCATGGCGCGAAGCAAACGACTCCAACGCCCGCTCGGCTTGATGCTGTTGGACCTCGACCGTTTCAAATCCGTGAACGACACGATGGGCCATGATGTCGGCGATTTGCTCCTCAGCGCGGTGGCAGACCGTCTCAAACTCTGCGTCAGAGAAGTCGATACGGTAGCCCGAATGGGCGGAGACGAGTTTACGATTATCCTGGAAGGTTGCTCAGCGGACCAGGACATCACGGTCGTGGCCCAGCGGATTACCGACTCGTTGGGAGAGCCCTTCGAACTGGGCCCGCATCGCCCCTCGATCGGCGTCAGCATCGGGATTACCATCTACCCGTCCGATGACCACGATATCGACGATCTTTTGAAACATGCCGATGCTGCGATGTACCGAGCAAAGCAAAAAGGTGGTAGCACCTTTCAATTTCACACATCCGATACGAAGCCTCACTCCCCTCTCGTCTCGTAGTAGACACCTCTTTTAGCGGCCGATATCTTCCAGCGGCTGGTCCGTCACCATATATGCTCCTCGAGGGTTACGCGTAAGATCATTGGCCTGTGTCAATTCTAGAGGAGCCGGGTTAGGGTGCGCATCCGGCGTCACGACAACCCCCCAGTGCTGATTGTCCCGGCAAATATTATCCGCCAACAGCGCGCCGCCATGATGGAACAGCAGCATGCCGCTCAGCATGTTACCGTCGCATTGGTTGCGGACAATATCGGGACAGGTCCCTTGATCACGAACCGCAATACCGAAATGATGATTGTCGAAGCACCGATTGTCCGCCACCCGAGGCTGCGCTCCGGCAAATACAAAAATCCCCGACTCTCGATTACGACAGACTTCATTGCCGGAGAAGGTCACCCGACATTCCGGGCCGTACAGCACCACACCGGACAGAATCCCTTCCATTGCGCGACAGTCGGAAATCACGCAGGTGCTATCCAGCACGTTGATAGCCGAATGTTGATCGCTCCCCACATAACGAAATGCGATTCCTGAAATTCTCCCGCCGGAGACCCGTTGTAGATATAACGGGCCGCCGCGGCGACAAAAGATCTGCACCTGGTCACGCCCGGCACCAATCAGCCGTACCGGGCGATCCGAGACGAATATCTTGTCTTCATAGATGCCGGATCTGACATAAACCTGATCATGCTCCGCCGCTTCGCGCAAGGCGATGCTTGGAAGTGGGTAACAATGTGGATCCGCTGTGTCGACGATCAGCGTCCTGCCGCCGGACGGATTTGAAGGAAGCGATTCACCCATTGGTATGACCTCTGCCCCTTTCCTGCCATCGAATGCGAAGCATAAAAGTCACACTAGGCAAAGAGAGACTCGTACAATTCTGTCGTCGTTATGCGTCTTCGGATGAAATTTGCCGCGATCGTTCACCTTGAGCAGCCGGAAAACCTCTGTTTTTCACCGTTTTGCACACTCCAGTCCGTCGCTCCCGTGGCATACCGATTGCGTTCTCCTCTCCCTGAAGCCCGCAGGGGCTGGCTTGTTGGAGGAAAACCATGAAGAAGCGAATACGAATCGGAATCCTCGTCGTAGTAGGGACCCTGCTCTTTTCGCCGACTATTCCACTGGCTGCTCAAGGTCAAATGCAAGACAGCTCCCGCCGCTTATATGATCGGGTGATGGAAGAATTCAAGCACCGGGACTACGAAGCCGCACTCGCGGGTTTTCGCTTTTTCATCGAAGTGCACGGACACTCCGCTCTTGCTGCCAATGCGCAATATTGGATCGGGGAATGTCAGTACCGATTGGGGCGCTACAAGGACGCCCTGGCCTCGTTTTACAATGTCGTCTCGTACTATCCTCTCAGCCCGAAACTGGCGGCATCGACCTTGAAAATCGGCCAGGCGTATACAAAGCTGGGTGATCAGGATAAGGCCCGCATGATGTTCGAACGCGTGGTCGACCAATATCCCGACAGCTCAGAAGCGGAGCTCGCCAGGAAAGCCATCGACACCACCAACGCCAAAACCGACCCCGTCTCGCATACGCTTGAATAGTACGGCCGATAGACGATCCGCTCTCCTCTCTATGATTCATCCGGCTCGCATCCGAGGAGGGCTGCAAGCGCGGGAACGGTATAGGACTTCTGCAGGCGTAACGTCACGAGCTTGATCCCGGCTGCATCCAGTACCGACTCGATGACCCGTTGCCGATCTCCCAGACCTCCTCTCGAAGCGGGGTCTTCTACCTGCACCACCTGTTCAACCTGCCTTGAGCCCGGATGCACCAGAACAAATGCCACACGCTTCAGTGCAATCTGACGAAAAGCCTGCGACCGGACTTCCCCGATCGCATTGATGTGAACAAACGCCCACAACGGAACCTGAGAAAAGACCAGATACTGATCCTGGACCGCCAGCCGAAGAAGATTGTAGAGCAATACCTCCTGCTCCGTGAGCAACGGAGCAGGCGTCACCTTTGTCCCTGCCGGGAAAACAGAGCCCTGCTCCCTCACTCGGCCTGAGGGTGGAGTTCGCTTCCACAACAAAAGCAGTAGTACGCCTGTCGCAATTGAACCAATGAGGATGGTTTCCATGGTCAGTGCGCTGCCCTTCAGGACGGACGCTTCAGCCGGCGCATCCACCCCGGTCCGCCGGGAACAATACAACCCAGCAAAGCCGGATGACGCGCCCCGGTGACGGCAGGCACATTGCCGCACTGGTCCATCGCCGTCTGATACGCCAGAATGGCAAACGCGACCGCTTCAAAGGCCTTACTATCCCACCCGATCGCATCGAAGGTCATGACCGGAGCCGGTGAAAATACGTCGGCGAGATGAGCCATAATGGCGCGGTTCCGCACACCGCCACCACCGACAATCACTTCGTCGATCCCTCCTCGAATCCAGCGTCTCGCCGTGCCGACAGACTCAGCCGTCCACCGGCTGCATGTGGCCAACAGAGTTTCAATCGACAGCTGGCGAGCCTCCTGGATGGCCAGAAGCTCCTCCACCAACGGCGCGCCGAACACCTCTCGGCCGGTCGACTTTGGGGGCTGCTTGGATAAATACGGATGCGCCAGCAGTTTTGTCAGCAGACGGCCATCCGGCCGGCCGCGTAAGGCAAGTCGTCCGTCGCGATCCATGGAGACGCGTCCATTCGTCGCCCGGTGCATGAGGCCATCCAAGACCATATTGGCCGGACCGGTATCAAACGCGATGACCCCGCCGACCCCTTTCCCGCGCGGGAGATAGGTGACATTGCTGATGCCGCCGAGATTCACGACCAGCCGTGCGCGCCGGGGATGACGAAACACGAGCGCATGAACACCGGGAGTCAGCGGGGCTCCTTGCCCGCCAGCGGCAATATCCCGAGGACGAAAATCCGCTACTGTGGTAATACCCGTTCGCTCGGCGATCACGGCCGGTTCGGCGATCTGCAGCGTAGACCGGATAGCTCCGACCCCGGCATCCTTCACGCCATGAGGCAGGTGGTGAACCGTCTGTCCATGAGAACCGATCAAGTCAACATTCTTAGGGCGAAGACCGGCGGCCCGAATCACGCCGAGCGCGGCGTTGGCAAACCATTCGCCGAGCAAGGCATTCAAGTGGCAAATCTCCGCAACCGACCCCGCCGCCGACGCTGCCAGAATCCGCTGCTGCAACGATCGCGGATATGCCAACGCCTGGAAGAATCTGGGTTGAATATCTAACCCCTTCCGCGTTCGGGTAATCTCGACCAAAGCTGCATCAACTCCGTCACCGGAGGTGCCGGACATGAGTCCTACCACTTTCATAGGCCTACTTCCCTTTCGTCGATATAGAGGGAGCTACGCTAATGGAAGTTGCGCACGCGGTCAAGCCAATGCGCAGCCCCACCGTCAGAGCGTGACCACGCAGTCTCGTTGACATCGCAGAACCCCGATGTTACCGTCCCCGCCCATGTTTGTCGCTCACCGTCTCCTCATCGCATGTGTTTGTATGGCCGTCTTCTGTCTTGCGGCTTTGCCCCCTCCTGTCATAGCGACGTCTCCATCTCCGTTGAATGTAGTGGTCACAATTCCGGTGCTGAAAGATCTTGCCCAGCAAGTGGGTGGGCCATACGTTCATGTTACGTCTCTTCTCAGCGGGTATGAAAACGAACATACCTATGCCCCCAAACCCAGCGACTTGATCGCGGTGCGAAAAGCCCGTGTTCTTTTTGAAGTGGGCATCGGCTTGGAGATCTGGGTCTCATCTCTGGTCAAAAACGCCGGCAGCCCGTCGCTCGTTGTGGTCACGACATCTGACGGCATCGGACTAATCCGGGATCACATTGATCACGATGACGCCGGTCCTGGCGACCATCACCATGCCGGCGGCGGCAATCCGCACGTCTGGATGGACCCTGAGAGTGTCGCAACCATGCTCCGCCACATTACGGAAGCCTTTATTAAACTCGATCCGGCACATGCCGCAGAATTCCGCAATAACCAAGCCGCGTATCTCCGCCAACTCGATCAACTCAGGAAAGAGTTATCCGACCGTGTCAAACAACTGACCGACCGACGATTTATCGCCCATCACCCAGCCTGGCCCTATTTGGCAAGACGGTTTGGGTTCGACATCGCCGCCACGATTCAATCTCAATCGGGCACGGAGCCCTCGGCCCTGCAAATCCAGTCGCTCATCGCAAAAATCAAAAAAGACCGCATTAAAGTCATTGTGTCGGAAATCCAGTTGAGCCAGCGCATCCCTGAACTATTAGCCAAAGAAGCAAAAACCCGTGTGATTGTCCTGACGACGCTGCCCGGCGGGCTACCCGGCACCGAGACCTACCTCGACATGCTCCGCTATAATGTGCTCCAATTGGCCAACGCGCTTGAAGCGAGCTAGCGATCGTCTCCGATGCAGCAGTAGTGCCGGAAGGAGCCTGGTTTCTCGTGTCCGAATCAGCCGACCCGATCATTCAATTCGATCATGCGACCTTCGGTTTTCCCGGCGTCGTCGCCCTCCAGGATATCTCTCTGTCCATCGGCATGGGAGAGTTTGTGGGCGTCATCGGCCCCAACGGTTCAGGAAAGACCACACTCTGCCGTGCCGTGTTAGGTCTCATGGCCCCCCTCACCGGACATTTGCGCATTTTTGATTGCGCGTGCGGCGAACTACGTTGCCACCACCGCGCTCAGATTGGCTACCTTCCACAGAAGGGTGTCGTAGATCGGAACTTCCCGGTCACCGTCCTTGAGACGGTCATGATGGGCCGCTACGGCACACTCGGTCTCTTTAAACGAACAACGAAGAAGGACCAGGCCATTGCCCTCGATGCCCTCGCTCACGTGGGCATGGACGCGCATCGAGATACCGCACTCGGACATCTGTCCGGCGGGCAGCAGCAGCGGGTCTTTATTGCTCGCGCTCTGGCCCAGCAGCCGAAGGTGCTTCTGCTTGATGAGCCGACCACCGGCCTGGATATCACTACCCAACACAATGTCATCGAACTGGTCGAACATCTGCACAAAGAGCTCGGCCTCACGGTGTTGTTGATCACACACGACATCAACATGATCCGCTCGCGCGTCGACCGACTCGTTTTGCTGAAGAAGCGCCTCTTCGCCGCCGGCCCTCCGGCCGAAGTGCTGAAGCCAGAAATTCTTCGCCAGGTCTACGGGAAAGAACTGGTTATCACCGAGAAAGATCTCGTGATCGTCGAGGACTATCATCACCATCATTGAGACTGTCGTTGTCTATGCTTGATCTCTTCACCTACGACTTCATGCAACGGTCCCTCCTCGCGGCAGCGATGGTGGGTGGGCTCTGCTCTGTGATCGGCGTCTTTGTGGTCTTGCGGGGGCTTGCCTTCGTCGGGGCGGGAACGGCCCATGCCGCATTCGCCGGGGTGGCACTCGGCTTCCTGATGGGCTGGCCACCGCTGTTGCTGGCGATTATTTTCGGCTTGGCGACGGTCTGGATCACCGGATGGGTGGAGGAAAAAGGCCGGATGAAGTTGGATGTCTCGATTGGAATTCTCTACACCACGACTATGGCACTGGCCATCCTTTTTATCGGACTGATGAAGACGTATAACGCAGAAGTCTATGGGTATCTGTTTGGCAGTGTGCTATCGGTCACAAATGAGGAACTGCGGTCGATCGGAGGACTCAGTGTTCTTGTGCTGGGTCTGATCCTGCTCTTTTCAAAAGAACTGTACTTCATCGCCTTCGATCAGGAAATGGCCGAAGCGTCCGGCGTGCCCGCGCGTAAGATATTCTTTCTCCTTCTTACTTTAGTCGCACTCACGGTGGTGATTTCTCTCAAAACGGTGGGCGCTATTCTGGTGTTTGCCATGATACTGATTCCGGCTTCAACCGCCTACCAGCTCACACACAGCCTTCGCACACTCACGCTATACTCGATTATCATCGGCATCTCAACTTCCGTAACGGGGGTTCTGATCTCTGCGATCTGGGATGTCCCATCCGGTCCGGCCATTGTGCTGCTCGCGACATCCATTTTCTTTCTCGCTATTTTGTTTTCTCCGAAACGGGAACGACGGTTGGCTCCAGCCGCCTAGCGTCAGCAATCTTTCACCGACAGATTTGACCTGCCTGTGACAGGCCAAGTGTAGGCCACCGACTACAGTGACTGTGTTGTTATGGAGCCATTCTATACGAATTGCCAATTGCACTTGGTTCGACGAAATCTTATGGTGTGTGGCGAATTATAATAATCGACTTAATAGCCTGTGTTTCATCTTTCTCCGACCACGCGGCATAGGATTTGCCAATTACCGGGCTACATCATTGTCTTTGTCTCACAAATGCATCAGGGAGGAGTTAGATGTCTATGAAGTCTCGTCGCTGGATCATGGTCGGTATGTTGGTTGCCTGTTTCACCTCGATGGGCCTTCCAGGCAATTCAGCTCTCGCGCAGGACAGCAAGGACAATTTCGGAGGGATCGAGCCGGGGAAGTGGGTGCTTGGTATGCGGGCGGGGTTTGCGCCACTCACGCAACAGCTGTCCGGGAACACCTCAACCGATGTTGGATCCCTGGTCAACTTTCAGGCTATGTATAGCCTCAATAAGTGGCTACTCGTCGGCATGATGCTGGAATGGGAACGCCACTCAATTGATCAAGAGCGCCCGCAGCGGGATTTGGGGCATCAGGATACCGTGTCGGTACTGCCGACGGTGGAACTCCGACCGGCCAATTTCGGTTCACTCAGCCCGTACGTCAACATGGGGTTCGGGGTCAACGTGAATAGTTTCGGAGAAAACACCGGCACCCGCATCAGCCCCAGCAACACATTTGCGTGGAGACTCGGTTGGGGCGCGGATTATATGATCACGAAGCAATTCGCCCTCAATACTGAAATGGCGTACAAGCGCAATGACGGCCATGCAACGGTGAACGGATTCAGAAACGACGACTGGAATGCCTCATCGTTTGGCTTCTTGTTCGGTGTTAAGATGTACTTCTAATCGACTACGCCATTTATTGAAATGGGAGAGGCAGGTTGTCTTGGGAATGAGACATCCTGCCTTTTCTTTTGAACAAGGCGTTCCATTCGATCCGCCTGTGATAGCACGGTTACACGAGACACTATTTCCAGCGAGTCCGAATCACGGTGTACGGCGGGAAGATACGTCGGCAGGTTATTCTAGCCTGGCGTTCTGGCTGCGATTCCAGACCATGCCGGTTTGCTCCTTGGAACTGAACCCCAGCTTTTCATAGAATCCAGGACGACGGGTACAAAGCCAGAACAGTTCGACTTTTTTGAGTCGCGGGTGATGGAGAATACGCTGGACTATTTCAGCGCCGATCCCCTGCTTCTGATAGGCCTCGTCAACGATCACATCCCAAATAGTCGCACGATACACGAAATCCGTGAGGACCCGACCGAATCCGACCAGATGATCTCCGTCCCATGCACACAGTGCCACATCGGTATGGCGAAGCATCTCGCGGGCATCACTCAGCGTGCGCCCCTTGGCCCAGGGTGCCTGCTGAAACAACGTCAGTAATTGTTCTGGTTGAAGTGACTTCTTCTCTGAAAAGGTAACGGTGGTCTTGAGCGGAGGGGGCATTGTGTACTAGAGTATCTCCCGTTCGCGATAGAATTTAGGCCTGAAGTGTACGAGGAATCCGATGTCAACGCAAGTCCGTAGCTGCCCTAAATGCTTCCAGTTAATGTGGCTCAAGCAGAACGAGCTTGAACTACTCGACGTCGAGACCGTCCGCGCCAAATGCCCCCACTGTGGCTCTACGGTCCGTTTTCGGCTTGTCAGCGAGGGAGCAAATGCGGCAGGTCCGAAAATGGGGCACTAAAGGGACCGCGAGCCGCTTCAACTGCTCCTCAGTACTGACACTCTCATTTCGAAGCCGGTTATGTATGCCTCAGATTTGGAGAGCCCGTCTTGAGCTACATCCCTCGTCCTGAACCATCAAGTTCCGGCTTGTTTCCGGGAAGTATTTTATGAAGCGTGGCCCGGTATTCAGCAACCCGCTTTTCGTCTATCCGACCTACTTCGATTTCCTTATCCCGCTGCATACGCTCCACATGATCGAGCACCGCCAGCAAAGGCTGAACTGCTCCTAGCAGATTCCCAACCTCAAAAGCTTCCAACGATGCGACCAACGATTCATTCAGCCCTTTATAGGGCGTCCCGGCACTCTGACTACGCACACGCGAGACATTGTCTTCGTAGTCTTCTACCGCTTCGAACTTCGGCTTCACACCGGTAGGTACGGCTGCCAAATGAACAATCGGCGGGAGCTTGGCCGCATAGGCCTTTAGCAGCGCCGAGAGTGCGCCGATTACATCAAGAACATCCGCGGTCTGCATAGCCTTCTACCCTCTCCGGCATGTGAATTTGCGCGGGCTTCCCCTGCCTTAAGACTCCTTGACTATCTTGGCAGAACGTAACCGTTCAAGGGCCTGACTGACGGATTCCATATCGCTGGGAAACGGTCTGGTGAATTCCTGCCGCTCTCCCTTGGTCGGATGCATAAAGCCTAGCGTCCTTGCATGGAGCATCACTCGTGGGATCTCAACCTCCTCGATCGCGCAAACTTTTCTGCCGCCATACGTGGGATCGCCAAGAATGGGATGCCCCAGGGACGTGAGATGAACGCGGAGCTGATGCGTACGCCCCGTCCGTGGATAGAGCAGCACATGCGCCGCAACTTTTGCATAACGCTGATCGACCTTATACTCCGTCACAGATTCTCGCGGGCTGGTGGTTCTGGTCGAAATCTTCTTTCTTTCCTTGGTATCCCGGCCAATGGCCAGCTCGATCAATCCATGGCCTTTTTTGGGAACACCCCAGATCAACGCTTCGTACACTCGCGTGATCGTGTGCTCCTTGAATTGCGCAGCCAGGTGCCGATGAGCCTGATCGGTCTTCGCAATCACCATCACACCTGAGGTTTCCTTATCCAGACGATGCACGAGGCCGGGACGCTCCTTCCCTCCAATAGCCGAGACCGTACCGCCGGAGGTCTCGAAGTGATGGAGGAGCGCGTTCACAAGAGTCCCGGTCCAATTCCCGGGAGCAGGATGAACGACGATACCGGAGGGTTTATTCAGAACCAGCAGACTGTCATCCTCGTACAGCACTTCCAGCGGGATTGCTTCTCCTTTGAGAGCCAAAGGTTCAGGTTTCGGCACGTCCATGGTGATGCGGTCGCCCGGCTTGATCTTTTGACTTGCCTTGACCACCTGCTCGTTGATGCGGATGCGGCCGAGTTCGATCAGGCGCTGCAAAGCAGAGCGCGAGATATCTCGCTCATGGTTCGCCAGAAACACATCCAGACGTTTGGGCTGCTCTCCAGCCGTAACCACAAATTCAGTTTGCATGAGAAGGAAGCTACTGGAGCCTTTGCTGAAAATCAATAATGGTTGCTGGAAACATCACTTCTCCTGTCGAAGGTGAACTGTTCCAGTCACCTTCGGGTCGAATAGCAGCCAATGATCGCCCCGCACCCCAAATTCTCGGCATGCAACCTGAACACTGAGAATTTTGTTTCAGATCTTATTATTCCATAATAGTACCTTGGCCTTGTCAGTTCGTATCATATCTTCATCCGGAGACTCATTCTTTCCCGCCCTGCCGGAGGGGTGAGTTTTTTACATAAAAGAAAGTGATCCAACCGAAGCCGTGACCGGCGATCGATCAAGACGGATTCGACACCGAATCGGCTACCTTTGACCCATTTTACACATACCTCGTCGATTAACAGCGGCCCTTCCGTATCGGGCAATGCCAGACAGAGCGTCAGCCGCATCCCGGGCGCTACCGGCTGATTCCCTTCAATCCCTACTCCTTCTTTCGACAGATCGACGGCCGTGCCTTCCCCTACAATTAGCGTATCCTCGGTAAACCCGGAATACGTCAGGTGACAACACACAGTCACACGTTCTGATCGCCGCAGCTCTTTCACCACATCTGCATACATAATCACCGATGCGTCTGTGTTTGGAGTTCCCATCCCCGCTCCTCCTTTGCGCTGAGTGAATGAACTATCCCTCTGGTAAGAATGTCACTCAAATCCCACCTTGTCTGTGACACAAAGGTGGGTAGGGGGTCCCTGGCCCTCACCTTGTTCAGCCCGGTTCTTGTCTGTTTGATTCGGATAATGAAAGAAACGAATGGTCAAAAGAATTCTGCGCGAACAAAAGGCGATGGGGGACATACCCTTCGGTGTCTGGCACAACACGGATATCGAGGAGGCAGGAGCAGTTTAAGCGTGGCTCGGCTTGCGGGCGCGTTCGGCGATCTTCTTACGGAGACGGGCTTTCTCCAGGCTGATTTCAGCTTCTTTGACTTCCGAGGGAAGGCCGCCGGCCTTCAGCCGTTGTTCAGCTTTTTCTACCGCAGCTTGAGCCCGGCCGACATCGATGTCCTCGGCCTTTTCGGCGATCTCAGCCATGACGGTCACTTTAGTGGGAGTGACTTCCGCATAGCCCCAGAGGATCGCCATGTGGTTGGTTTGATCACCGACACGATACCGAAGTTCCCCAATGCGTAGCGCGGACAGGAAGTAACAATGGCCTGGCAGGACTCCGAACTCGCCTTCTGAGCCTGGCGCGATGACTTCATCCACCTGCTGACTCAACAGCTGCTTTTCCGGCGTCACTACTTCTAACAGAATCTTCCCAGCCATTCTCTTCTTCCTCTTCCCACTCACTCAAGCACAGCCGGCTGGGCTGATCTCGATTGCGCGCATTGACAGAGCACAGTTTCATCGTGCGCGGTCAGCGAGCAGGAGATCGCCCTGCCGATGTGCGCTTATACCTTCACACCCATCTTTTCGGCCTTTGCCACGGCTTCCTCGATCGGACCTACCATGTAGAACGCCTGTTCCGGGAGGTGGTCGTACTTACCATCGAGGATTTCCTTGAAACTGCGAACCGTATCTTTCAGCTTCACATACTTACCAGGCGAGCCGGTAAACGCTTCGGCGACATGGAACGGTTGCGACAGGAATCGCTGAATCTTCCGTGCACGAGCCACCGCCATCTTGTCATCTTCGGACAATTCGTCCATACCGAGAATCGCGATGATGTCCTGCAGATCCTTATACTTTTGGAGCACGGACTGGACGCCGCGGGCGACCTTATAGTGCTCTTCACCGATGACTTGCGGATCGAGAATACGGGAGGTGGAGTCCAGCGGATCGACGGCCGGATAAATACCCAATTCCGCCAACTGCCGGGACAACACGGTGGTCGCGTCCAAGTGGGCGAAGGCTGTGGCCGGCGCCGGGTCGGTCAAGTCGTCTGCGGGCACATAGATCGCCTGTACCGACGTGATCGAGCCACGCTTGGTCGAAGTAATACGCTCTTGTAGCTGTCCCATCTCGGTCGAGAGGGTCGGCTGATAGCCGACAGCTGACGGCATACGGCCGAGCAAGGCAGACACCTCGGAACCGGCTTGAGTAAACCGGAAGATGTTGTCGACGAACAGAAGCACATCCTGATTTTCTTCATCGCGGAAGAATTCGGCAACCGCCAAACCGGTCAGCGCGACGCGAAGGCGGGCTCCCGGTGGCTCGTTCATCTGCCCATAGACCAGGGCCGCTTTGGACTTCGAGAAATCATCCGGATCGATGACTTTCGATTCCTGCATTTCGTGCCAGAGGTCGTTACCTTCACGAGTCCGTTCACCGACGCCGGCAAACACGGAGAAGCCGCCGTGGTGCAGCGCGATGTTATTGATCAGCTCCATGATGATGACGGTCTTGCCGACTCCGGCGCCGCCGAAGAGTCCGACTTTACCGCCTTTGCTGTACGGCTCCAGGAGATCCACGACCTTGATGCCGGTTTCGAGCACTTCGGTCTTGGTGTCCTGATCTTCCAGCTTCGGAGCCGGACGGTGGATCGGATAAGTCTTCTTGGTGTTGATGGGGCCTTTTTCATCGACCGGCTCACCCAATACGTTGATGAGGCGTCCGAGCGTCTCGCGGCCGACCGGCACTGAAATGGGAGCACCGGTGTCGTGCACATCCATCCCGCGCGTGAGACCATCGGTCGTCGACATGGCGATTCCACGAACCCGGTTTTCACCAAGGTGCGTGGCGACTTCCAACGTGATCTTGACAGCCGGCTTACCGGCAGCCTTGTTTTCTTCCTGGGTCACCTTCAGCGCGTTGTAGATGTTCGGCAATTGGCCGGGAGGGAATTCCACGTCCACCACGGGCCCGATGACTTGTACGACTTTTCCTGTGCTCACGGCTGACTCCTTCTTCAACGTAACTGACTATTGCAACGCTTCTGCGCCGCCGACGATATCCATGAGTTCCTTCGTAATCGCGGCCTGCCTGGTCTTGTTGTAGTACAGCGTCACTTTCTTGATGAGTTGGCCGGCATTCCGCGTCGCGCCGTCCATCGCGGCCATACGCGCGCCGTGCTCCGCCGCCGCCGACTCCAACAAAATGCGATAGGCCTGCACTTGGAAATGCTTCGGCACCAGCACATTCAGCAGATCCGCTTCGTCCGGTTCATACAGATAGCTTCCGCCGGTCGTCGCCTCCGCTTGAGCCGCACCGAACTCGGCCGCCGCATCGATGGGAAACAGTTTCTCGACGATCACCCGCTGCTGAATGGCCGACTTGAATTCGTTGTAGACGACGTACAGTTCGTCGAACGTACCCTTCACAAAATTGTCGGTTAGATCGCTGCCGATATCGAGGGCATGCTCGAAACTGAGCTTATCGAAGACTCCGGTCCATTCCTGCCGAATAGGCCAGGTCCGACGGCGGAAATAATCGCGCCCCTTGCGGCCGACGATGCTGAGATTGACTTGAAGTCCACGCGCTTCGCACTGCCTGACGAACTCCACGCTTTTACGAGCAATGTTGCCATTGAAGCCGCCGCAGAGTCCGCGATCGCTGGTGATCACCAGCACTTCAATCTTCTTCCCCTCACGCTTTTGCAACAGCGGATGGGCCGAACGATTGACGCGCTGACTCAGGTTGCTCAACACCCCGCGCATCTTGTGTGCATAGGGACGAGCCGCGAGGATTCGGTCCTGCGAACGCTTGAGCTTCGCCGCGGCCACCATTTTCATGGCCTTGGTAATCTTCTGCGTATTTTTGAAGGCCGCAATCTTGCGGCGCAGACTTTGTAAACTCGGCATCGTCTACTTTTCTTGGCTGTCGGCAAAGCGCCCGCGCGCTTCGGCGAAGATTATTTTGCGCCGTATCCCATCTTCTGCTTGAAGGCCGTGATGATTTCTTTCAGCCTGGCTCCCACCTTGTCATCGATCTTACCGATGCTGGCAATTTCTTTTTTCAAGTCGGGATGATGCTGCTGCACATAGTGGAGATAGTCCGCCTCAAACTGCAGCACCTTATCGACGGGCACATCGTCCAGATACCCGTTCACACCGGCATGGATCGAGAGCACCTGATCGGCCACCGGCATCGGCTTGTATTGCCCCTGCTTCAACAGCTCGACCATGCGCACGCCGCGCGCAAGCTGCATCTGCGTCGCTTTGTCGAGTTCGCTGCCGAACTGCGAGAAGGCCGCCATTTCCCGATACTGTGCGAGATCAAGCCGCAAGGTACCGGCGACTTGCTTCATCGTCTTGATCTGCGCGGATCCGCCGACGCGTGATACCGAAAGACCGACGTTAATCGCCGGTCGAATACCGGAGTAAAACAGATCGCTGCCGAGATAGATCTGGCCATCGGTGATTGAGATCACGTTGGTTGGAATATAGGCCGACACGTCGCCGGCTTGCGTTTCAATGATCGGAAGCGCGGTCAAACTGCCCCCGCCGAGCTTTTCGCTCAACTTGGCCGCACGCTCCAGCAAGCGTGAGTGCAGATAAAACACGTCGCCCGGATAGGCTTCGCGTCCCGGCGGTCTGCGGAGCAACAGCGACAGCTGACGGTAGGCCACGGCGTGTTTCGACAAATCGTCGTACACGATCAACGCATGCTTGCCGTTATCGCGGAAATATTCTCCGATGGCCGCGCCGGCAAAGGGCGCCAAGAACTGCATCGGGGCCGGATCGCTGGCAGTCGCCGCGACCACGATGCTGTATTCCATCGCATGGTTTTCTTCGAGCGTCTTGACGACGCGGGCGACCGTCGAACGCTTCTGGCCAACCGCGACGTAAATGCAGAATACGCCCAGACCCTTTTGATTGATGATCGTATCGACCGCAATGGCCGTCTTCCCCGTTTGCCGGTCGCCGATGATCAACTCGCGCTGACCGCGGCCGATCGGGATCATGGCATCGATAGCCTTGATGCCGGTCTGCAGGGGTTCGCGGACGGATTGACGGGTATTCACACCGGGTGCGACGACTTCGATGCGGGAGGAGTGCTCGGACTTGATCGGACCCTTGCCGTCGATCGGCTGGCCGATGGCATTCACGACGCGGCCGATCAGCGCTTCACCGACCGGGATTTCCGCGATACGGCCCGTGCGCTTGACAGGATCGCCTTCCTTGATGCCGGTGTCTTCGCCCATCAGCACGGCGCCGACATTGTCTTCTTCAAGATTCAGCGCAATGCCGTAGAGACCGCCGGGGAACTCCAGCATTTCTCCGGCCATGGCTCCGTCGAGGCCATAGACCTTGGCGATACCGTCGCCGACCTGGATGACCGAGCCGGTCTCCTTGACATCGACCTGCTTGTCGAAGCCTTTGATCTTTTCCTTAATGATCGCACTGATTTCATCTGCCTTGATCTGCATGGCTACTCCTTCGTCAACAGGCTCTGCATGGCGCGCAAGCGACCTCGAACGGTACTATCGACGACCGTGCTGCCGATAGAAATCTGCAGGCCCGCGAGGTGACTGGCGTCGGTCTGAAAGGTGATATCCACGTCCCGCTTCAGGGTTTCGCGAAGGCGTGTTTTGATGCGGTCTTGTTCTGCCGGCTGGAGCGCCGTGGCGCTCGAGACGGTGACTTGCTGGGTTCCCTTGGATTGATCAACGAGTTTCCCGAAGGCGTCGGCGATTTCCGGGAGAAACCCGACCCGATTTTTCTTCACGAGCTGACCGAGAAAGGCTTTGCCGGCCGGAGGACACCCGAAGCGGGCGCCGATATCCGTCAACGCCGTAATCTTTTCTTCCATACCGAATACCGGCGATGCCACCACGTGACGGAGGGCAACGGACTCCTGCATGGCCTGTCCCAGGCCATTGAGAGTACCCCGCGTCGCTTCGATGGTGGAAGAATCGAGAAGCTCGAAAAGGGCTTTGGCGTAACGTCGCGCAACTGCTGTCTTAATCACGGTCCTTGTCCACTCACTTCCACAATGGGCACACGGATAATTGTCGTGCTGTCCGCACTAAAATAAGCGCGCCAAGCTACCATTGCCGGCGAGGAACTGTCAACTCCGCAGCCGGCCTCTCCCGTAAATTTACCTGGCAGCCACGGGCGGCGAAGGGAACTCGATCTGCGCAGTACGAAACCGCTCGACAATCGCTTTGCTGAGTTCGCCCTGCAGCGATCCGTAATGCACGACGTTGGTCCAGGGTTCGACGGCAATCGTAATGGCGGGCTGTCCCAGCCGGCTGACCCCGATCGCCGCCGGCGGATCTTTGAGCACATGCGAGTGGTTCTCCACGATCTCCCGCACGATCGCCAGGGCCTGATTCAAATCGGTCTTATAGGACACATCCACCGTGAAGTGCAGCTGCCGGATCGTGCCGAAGTTGTGCAGAATTTCTCCGACAACCTTGCGGTTCGGGATGACGACCCGCGAGTGGTCGGGATGCATGAGGATGGTGGAAAAAATATCGATCATCACGACATCGCCATGCACCCCCAACAGCGAGATGTGCTCTCCAACTTTGTACGGCTTCGTGAAAATAATCGAGAGGCCCGCCATCACATTGCTCAAGACACCTTGCAACGCCAACCCGATTCCCACGCCGGCCACGCCGATTCCCGCGACCAGCGGCGCAATCGGTACTCCCAGCGCCTCCAACGCGATGACGGCCGTAAATAGAAGCACCACGATTTTCACAATGCGCACGAGCAGCATTCGTACCGGCGGCTCCAGCGTCTGCCGTTCGAGCGCCTGCTGCATCAGGTTGCCCGCCCACCGTGCGACCAGCGTTCCGGCAACGAAAATGCCGATCGCCACGAGGGCCTGCAGACCATATTTCACCGCGTATTGCGTGACGGTATCCATTGCGAGCATCTGTTCCACCCTTCCGTTACCGACCGAACAGCCCCTTGAGCAGCTGCTTCCCCTCCTGCTCCAGATCCTTCGGCTTGGTCGTGCCTTTGAGCAATCCGCCGATCGCCTCTTCCGCTTTCTGTTTGATTTGCTCCTGCACTTTTCCCGTCAGGCCTTTCATATCGAGCCCGTATGACGGCGCTTCAAGGGTGCCGCCGATCAGAAGCGGCAAGGTCAGCCGGCCCTCCTTGACCGCCAGTCGCGCGACCGGAGAGGAGCCGGCCACTTGCTGACTCAAGGCTTCCGAGAGACGCAGATTCACCGTCATGTTGAGTGCATGATCAAACCCGATCGTCCCGCCGCCGGTCGCCTGAAAATCGTGGCTGTCCATCAGCAGATTCTGCAACATCACAACGCCCTGCCTGATCGCGATGTCAGTCTCTATTGTCGAGAACGCCGTCGCTTTGGCTTCTCCAACTGAAATGCCGACGACTTTCAAAATCGACACCGCCTCCTGGAGAAGATTCACTCCATCGATCTTGCCGTCCTTCACGCCGACATGACCGGCGCCGTCCAGCGCTCTCGTCAGATCCGGCATGGCAAACCCCTGGCCTTTGAGCGAAAGCGCCGCCCCGGCTGTTCCGGTCACGGAGACCGGCACGTCCGCGACCGCATCGAGCGCGGGGGCCAGTTGCAGTCCGTCGAGCGTCACCTTCCCGTTGAACGGAGGCGCGGCAGCCCCTGACGTCAGTCCGCCCTGCACGGCAACCTTCCCCTCAAATACTTGAAACGAGAGGTCGGTCAGGCGCATGTCCTGTCCCTTCACTTCTACCGCAACCTTGAAGTCTTTTACCTCGACCGGCTTCTTGAGCGGCAACGCCATCGGCACATTGGCGGTATTGACCGACGGCGCCGTCACCGTGAGCGCCATATGCTGCCCGGCGGTCTTTCCGGCAATCGCAAAATTTGTTTTCCCTAGCGCCAATTGCAAATTGATCGCGTCCAGATCCGCCGCTTCCTTGAGCGGACCGAACGTGCCGTCGAGCGAAACCGGGAGATTCATCGGCTGGACAGTCAACGCCAGATGGAGACTCGGACTGCTGCCCAGATGCACCGACTGCAGAAGAAGCTCCATGTCCTGAAGCACATATTCGACAGGCTTTGCCTGAGAGAAGTCGCGATACATGATCTTTCCGCCGGCGAGAGACACGCGATCCACCGCCAGGAGCGCGAGAATCTTGAGCGGCCCGTCCGGCGACGGCACCGGCGCGCGCGACGGCGTTTCCGGCGCAGCCGCCCCCTTGCGTCCCAACGTCGCGGCGTTCAGCACCCCGTTCTTGTTCTTGATGACGGTGATCAACGGCTCGCGCAGCGTAATCTCTTCGACCTCGACCTTGCCGCTCAGCAAGGGCATCAGCTTGACCCCGACATCGACTGAAGACAGGGAGGCAAACGGACCGGTCCCGAACGCCGGATCCTCGATGACCGTGAATCCGGCCACCCGGGCCCCCAGCCGGGGCCAGATCGTCAGACGAACATCCTCAAGGGTTACCTTGCGATTCAACGCCTCTTCGATCAGCGGGCGATACTGATCCTGATATTTATTCAGATCGACGATGAACGGAAGGAGCAGTGCCACCCCGACCAGCACCGCCAGGAGCACCCCGATACCGATCACAATTTTCATTCTGCACCTCCCATTCCAAACTGCAGTATAGGAAACACCCCCTAGAGGGTCAAATGCCATCCCCACGCAACTCGTTCCGCCTTGCCGCTCACTAGACCGCAGTGCTACAATCCCGCTTCTCGTATGGGCGCGGAGAGGTGCGAGAGTGGTCGAATCGACATGCTTGGAAAGCATGCGTCTCAGCAATGGGACCGTGGGTTCGAATCCCACCCTCTCCGCCATACTAATCTTGTCCGACCTTAGCTGACTTGCTCAGTAGGCGCAGGATCATACCAGGCTGCTCAAAATGGTCTCCGGCAAGGCCGCAAGGAGCTCAGGCCACGAGGCGTACTCGGAGTACGTCGAGGGGATGGAGCGACTGAGAACGACGCCGGAGGACATTTTCAGCAGCCTGAATAGGGGCCGGGCCCTGTGCAACAAGACCCTGTGAACCCCGCCAGGTCCGGAAGGAAGCAACGGTAAGCGGTCAGTTTTGTGTGCCGCAGGATCACCTGGCCCCGCTTGTTTGCACGTGAGCCGCTCGTAATGGATTATCAAGTCTCCGCCCGCAAATATCGCCCAGGCACATTCGATGATGTCGTGGGGCAATCGCACGTCGTTCAGACGCTGATGAATGCGGTCGATACCAAACGCATTGCGCATGCCTATCTGTTTTCCGGCACCCGGGGAGTCGGCAAGACAACGGTCGCCCGTATCCTGGCAAAAGCGCTGAACTGCGAACAGGGACCGACCGGACACCCCTGCAACACCTGCGTCAACTGCGTCGAGATCACGCAAGGCACTTCCGTCGATGTGATGGAAATCGACGGCGCGTCCAATACCAGCGTCGACGACGTGCGGGAGATCCGCGAGAACGTGAAGTTCTCGCCCTTTCGCGGACAGTACCGCGTCTACATCATCGACGAAGTCCACATGCTGTCGAACTCGGCCTTCAACGCGCTTTTAAAAACGCTGGAGGAACCGCCGTCTCATGTCGTCTTCATCTTCGCGACGACGGAAATTCACAAGATTCCGGCCACGATTCTGTCGCGCTGCCAGCATTACAATTTCCGGCGCATCGCGCGCCAGGAGATTATCGACCGGCTCCGCCACGTCGCCGCACAAGACGGCATGACGATCGAGGATCGCAGCTTCACAGCGCTCGCACGGGCGAGTGAAGGAAGCATGCGCGACGGACTCAGCCTGCTCGATCAAGCGGTCGCATTCGGCGGCAAAACCATCGCCCATGCCGATTTGGAAGTGCTGCTCGGGGCCGTGCCGCAAGAACTTGTGCAGGGCATGAGTGCCGCGATCCTCACCCAGGACAGTCCTGCCGCACTGACCGTCCTCGCCCATCTGCTGGATCAGGGCCATGATCTGAAAGCCTTTTGTTCCGATGTCGTGGAATACCTTCGCAATCTCCTGGTCGCCTCGGTCGTTCCTGCCGGCACGGAGTTGCGCGGCCTGATCGAAGCCTCTGAAGAAGACATTCAACAATTGGCCGTAGAGGCCAAGCGTTTAACGCCCGAACAGCTTCAGGAACTGCTGACGATTTTTTCACAGGCTGAAGATTCCTTGCGCTACAGCGCCCATCCACGCTTCGTGCTGGAAGCGGCGGCCGTACGCGCCACCAGGCTTGTCCGGCAGCAGGAACGCTGCGCCGATGTCCCGCCGGCACCGCAAAAGCCCTCCGCGAAACCCGACGCACCGGCACCCGCTCTGCCGTCCGCGACGAAACCCGCGCCTAGTGTGACCGTCGCTTCTCCTCGTGCCGCGACTTCCGTTGGGACAGCCCCGCAGTCCTCACGAACAGGCACAGCGTCGATCGCCCCACGTCCCGCACCACCGGCCGTATCGAAGCCGGCTGTGACAACTCATCCGGCGCAGGAAGCCCCGACGGCTCAAGGCCCCAGGCCGGACAAGACTTTGTCTGTTCCGGCTCAAGAATCCTTGAGTAAACCTCCGGCGACATCGGCGATCGAGGCATCCGTCCCCGTACATTCACCGGAGCCGTCGACGCTCAATTGGGACCTGGTGCAGGAAGAAGTGGCGGCCTCGTTTCCGAATTTCGCGCCGTTTTTGGAAGCCGGCCGGTTTGTCTCGCTCGACGGAGGACAGGTCACCATCGGATTCGGAAAACAGGCGACGCTGGCCCGTTCCATGATGGAAAAGGAAGATAATCTCCGCGCCCTGGCCGCACTCTGCGAACGGCAGATCGGGCAGCCGGTTCGCGTCCGTGTGATCGAGTTGACCGCCTCCGATCCGCCGGGACTCACGATGGCGCAGGTACGGGCGGCCAAGGAGCAGGAGCAGCGCGTAGTATTGCTTGAACGGGCGCGGGCCAATCCGGTCGTGAAACAGGCCATGGACATCTTTGGTGCAGATCTCGCCGCGGTGCGCACCGTGGCACAGAAGGAGACAGGCGAATGAAAAATCCCTTTGGCGATATGTCGAACATTTTGAAGCAAGCGAAGGCCATGCAGGATCAGATGGCCCGGATCCAGGAGCAGGCCGCGACCAAAACCGCCGCCGGGACGGCCGGAGGCGGCAGCGTGACCGTGACGGCCAACGGCGCCATGCAGATTGTGAGTGTGACCATTGATCCCGAAGTCGGCAAGGCCGGTGACGTGGAGATGCTTCAGGATCTCGTCCTGGCCGCAACCAACGATGCGCTCCGGAAGGCGAAAGACCTGATGGAACAGGATATGAAAGCCATTACGGGCGGGATGAAGATGCCGGGGCTCTTCTAGTTCATGGAACGCAGAGGCAAAGGAACATATGGCTGTTGATCAGCGCGGACTGCTGGCCCGGCTCGTGAAAGAACTGGTTCGCCTTCCTGGCGTGGGACAGAAAAGCGCCCAACGGCTGGCCTTTCACTTGCTCAAGGCAGAACGTGAAGACGCGCTCCGGCTGGCGGACGCGATTCGTGCCGTCAAGGACGGGCTGGCATTTTGCCGGCAATGCCGGAATATCGCCGAAGGCGAGTTGTGCGAATTCTGCCTCGATCTCAAACGGGACCGCACCAAAATTCTGGTCGTGGAAGAGCCCAGCACCACCTATGCAATTGAACGGGCGGCCGGCTATCGCGGTCTCTACCACGTTCTGCTGGGCACACTCTCTCCGCTTGACGGCATCGGCCCCGGAGATATCCGGGCAGAGGAACTGGTTGAGCGAGTCAAGCTCGGCGGCGTGGACGAAGTCATTCTCGCGACCAGCCCTACCATTGAAGGAGAAGCAACCGCAATCTATCTCACAAGGCTGCTCAAGCCGTTTGTCACCCGCGTCTCGCGCATTGCCTATGGCATCCCCGTCGGCATGGATATCGAGTACGCCGACGAAGTGACGCTGCTGAAGTCGATCGAAGGCCGGCGGGATCTGTAGAATCGCCGCCCCGGTATCATTCCCGTTGACCGGTTCTTTCGACGGCTGGTATAGTCCCAGCTCGGCCGGGACTATCGGAGCCAGCATCCATGAAGGCACCTGCCCCTCGAAAAAAAGCCGCTGCATCGCGCACCGCTCCTTCGCGTAAGAAAACTGCCGTTCGCACCGCATCCGCCAAAGCCAACAAACCGGCTACCCCGAAGACTTCGACCAAATATCCTGACATTCGACGCGCCCTTGAACGGCAACGCGCTGATCTGCTCGAAGAGGTGGGAGATGTGCTGACGCAGCACAAGACACCGGAGGCCTTACCGGATGTGAGCGATCAGGCATCGGCCGAAGAAGATCAGCGTTTTTCCATGCGGATCATGGAACGCGAACAGAATCTGCTCAAGAAGGTCAACGAAGCCCTGGAGCGGATGAAGAGCCAGACCTACGGTATCTGCGAACAGTGCGGTGAGGATATTCCCTACAAGCGGCTCAAAGCCCGCCCCGTGACGACGTTCTGCATCGAGTGCAAAACTCTTCAGGAACAGAAAGAACGAGTCCGCCGGTAGCCGATCCACCGTTTTTTCATTGTCGCGGTTTTTTCAGAACCTTCAATCGTTCATTGACGCGGGCGATCCGCCCCTCTTCTTCAGGGATTCCCTCGACGAGGGCGAGGAAGGTTTCATATTCGGCCACCGCCCGTTTCGGATTCGCCGGCTCGTAGGCTTCCGCCAGATTGTAGCGCGCCATCGCATAGTTCGGACGCAGGATGACCGCTTTCTCAAATAGACTCATGGCCGCGGCTTTTTCACCAAGCTTGTTGTGGACGGTCCCCAGATTGTTCATGACTTCCGGAACATTCGGCCGGATGGCAAGCGACTGCAGCATTTCAGCTTTCGCCTTCTCCAACTGTCCCTTCGCCTCGAGGGATACCCCCAACCGGTGGTGAGCTTCCGCCAACCACACCTTGTTAGAGAACCCGCTCGTAATTGATTTCCGGTAGGCATCGGCTGCGATGTCGTAATTTTTGTCGTTGCAATACGCCAACTGCGCCGCCTGGCCGCGTGCAAACTGTTGCAAAGAGACAAACGGCTCTTTGTCTTCGCTCCCCTGGCTTTCAATGATCATCCCTGTCTTGCCGCCGGCCGGCTGCCTGAGCCGGTCGAGAAATTCTCGCCGATAGGGCGAGAACAGCCGGACATAGGGGTCGATCGTGAACGAAGCCGCGAGAAGAATCTTCTGTTCACGATTGCCGGTGACCAGATATTCAACCGTGGTTTTCTCGTCGCCGGTATCGAAAATGGCGCTGGTGTCCATGTTGGCTTTCGTCGCCAACTGCGACACGTTCAAATAGAACTCCAGTTGCGGCTTCAACGCCAACAACGTCTTCCGCAAGACCGGAAAGGGTTGGAGATCCAGCCCGCTCGGAAACATGAAGATCGCCCCTACCAGCACGCCGTCTTCATCAAAGAAATACGACTCGTCTGCATGGGAAGGGCTGTGTGCGGCGGGATAGAGTAGTTCCTGACCGCTTCCCCAGGATTTCGCGGAGAATGCATGAGGCGGAACTTTTTTCAACACATCCGGCTTGCGATCGCACAGATCTGCCGTTGTCTTGAGCAGAACGAGGTCGCTGTCGGAGGGAGGGAGCTCAGGTCTGACGACTGGAGCCTGGCCGCTACAGCCTGCCGTCAGACCGAGAAGGAGGCTGATTCCTGCGAGAGCAATGAGTCGGTCGCGACGCGGCATACCCCCTCCGGCCGGCAATTGTGCATCGGGAACTATTGAAACTTACATGAATTCTGCGGGGTTTGCGAACGGGCACGAAAAAGCCCGCTCCCGATGAGGAAGCGGGCTTCCTGTATGCGCTGAAAATGCTGTTTTAGCGGCGCTGTGCGTCCAACATATTGTCTTCGGCGGTGTAGCCGAAAAGATAGGGGAACGCGCTTCCCAAGGTATACAGCGGACGATTCACCGCGTAGTCTACCGCATGTCCGATCGGATGGAACAAGAAACCTAGCCAGCGGACAGGATTATCGTTGATGGCGCTGCCGGCCGTAGGATCCGAATATACCAATGCCGTGCTGTCCAACACGTTATAAATGCTCGTCGGAGGCGTGTACTCTCTATCCGCACTTGCCGTGCCGGTTTGATTGGTCGTCCCGCAACCCGTTGCCAGCACCGCCATCAACACCATACCCATTGTCCAAGACATCGGTCGCATACGTAACCTCACTTTGTTCGATCCATCGACGTGACTTAAGCGATCCCCGAAATACAGTGTGAAGTGTAGCCGACATCCCCGATTCTGTCTAGGAACGAGGCGATTATCGAATGTGGCCGGCTGCGCGATGATTTGGGGTGGAAACAGGAAAGACATGGTGGGCGATACAGGGATCGAACCTGTGGCCTCTTCCGTGTGAAGGAAGCGCTCTACCACTGAGCCAATCGCCCATGCGGGCCAAGTCTAGCACGGAGCAATTCGCGGGTTCAATTGCAGAGACAGAATGATTCCGGTCGCCGGGCTCCGACAGCACCTGCGCCTTGACTTCCCTGAAACTCGGTTTCTAGAATGCATTCTTCCCACTTTTCCAGAGAGGAGCTTGTGCGGGCATGCGAGATGACATCGTCATCATAGGGGGTGGTCTGGCCGGATCCGAGGCAGCCTGGCAGGCCGCGAACCGGGGCGCGAAGGTGACGCTCTACGAGATGCGTCCCAAGGAGATGACGAAAGCCCATAAGACGGGCGGCCTGGCCGAATTGGTCTGCTCCAACTCGCTCGGATCGGCCGATCCGTTGAACGCCCCCGGTATCCTTAAAGAAGAGATGCGGCGGCTGGGGTCCCTGATCATCGCATCGGCTGAACAAGCCAGAGTGCCGGCCGGGTCGGCGCTCGCCGTCGACCGCGATCAATTTTCGCTCAAAATCACCCAAGCCCTGGAAAGCCATCCCAACGTCCGTATTCTGCATGAAGAGATCTCCGAAATCCCGACGGACTGCCTCTGCATCATTGCCACAGGTCCCCTGACCTCGGACAAACTCTCGGCGGCGATCCGTGCCGTGACGCAATCGCAGCACTTGTATTTCTTCGATGCCATCTCGCCGATCATCGACGCCGAGTCGATCAATATGGATGTCGTCTTCGCCGCGTCACGCTATGACAAAGGCGGCGCGGATTATCTGAACTGTCCGATGGACGACACCCAATACAACGCCTTTTACGACGCCCTGATGGCGGCCGAAAAAGTACAGCCGAAAGAATTTGAGAAGACGCCCTATTTTGAAGCCTGTATTCCGATTGAGGTCATGGCGGAGCGAGGGCGGCAAACACTGCTTTTCGGTCCATTGAAACCGGTCGGATTGGAGGACCCACGAACCGGAAAACGGCCGACCGCGGTCATTCAGCTCCGGACCGAAAACGTGCATAAGACCTGCTACAACATCGTCGGCTTTCAGACAAAGCTCACATACCCGGAACAGAAGCGCGTGTTTCGCCTGATCCCCGGCCTGGAGCAGGCCGAATTTCTCCGCTACGGCAGTCTGCATCGCAACACCTTTATCAATTCGCCTTCATTGCTTTTGAATACGTTGCAGTTCAAATCGCGCGGCACCTTGTTCTTTGCCGGCCAATTGGTCGGGGTGGAAGGCTATACCGAATCCGCCGCAATGGGCGGCTTCGCGGGCATCAATGCGGCACGGGCTCTCGCAGGCCTGCCCTTGGTCACACCGCCCGCCACCACAGCACACGGCTGCCTGGTCGGCCATGTCTCCTCCTCCGACCCGAAACATTTCCAGCCGATGAATACGAATTACGGCCTCTTCCCGCCTCTCGCCCAGCCGATCAGGGATAAAGAAAAGAAACGGCAGCTCATTGCCCAGCGGGCGCGTGAGGATTTCGAGAGATGGATGACGCAATCCGCGCTTTCATGACATTTCTCACCGTCGAGCGGCAGGCCTCGCCGGAAACCATCCGCAGTTACCGTTCCGATCTCCGACAACTCACAACCTTTCTCGCGCAAGCCCGGCCGTCGCCGCAGGCACAGCCCAAGATCGCGATCGGCGATGTGACGACGGATTCCCTGCGCGCGTATTTACAGTGGCTTGACCGCACGGGTGAGAAGGCTTCCTCCCTCGGGCGCAAACTCGCCTGCCTGAGAAGCTTCTATCGGTTCCATGTCCGCGAAGGGACCGTCAAAAAGAACCCGGCCGAAGGCATTAGAAGTCCCAAGCTCCCGAAAACTCTGCCGCGGGCGCTGACGAAAGACGATGCGAACGTCCTGATGGAATTCCCCGTCGGGCAGACACCGTTATCGCTGCGAGACCGGGCCATCCTGGAAACGCTGTATTCCACCGGCGCACGCGTGAGTGAAGCCGTCGCGCTCAACCTCGGCGATCTCAACCGATCCGGCGGGCTCGTCCACCTCCGCGGCAAGGGCCGGAAAGAACGGATTGTTCCGGTCGGCGACGTCGCGCTCCAGGCAATCCACACCTATCGAGCCTCGTTGAAGCATGCCGCCGCAGATGATCGACCGGCGACGCCCCTGTTTCTCAACCACCGTGGCGGCCGATTGACCGCACGCAGCGTCGCCCGCCTTGTTGCCCGCTACTCAAGCCGCCTGGCAGGCGGAGCAATCAGCCCCCATGCGCTCCGCCACTCCTATGCGACCCACCTCCTCGACGAAGGTGCGGACCTCCGCGCGATTCAAGAGATGCTAGGGCATGCCTCGCTCAATACGACCCAGAAATATACCCACCTGGCGACCGACCAGCTGCTGGCCGTGTATGACCGCGCGCATCCCCGGGCCAGGGCGGTCAAGACGCCTCCGGAAGGGAAAGACGGTCCCGCAACGTGAGCACCGGATCAACCGCCCCGGGTTCAGCGCGAAATGCCAACACCCTTGCATAAAAATTCATGCCGCTTTGAGCGGAACGGGATTGTGTTTCTGGATGAAATTGATATATTCACGGGCCTCAAACCTGTGTGCGCCACGGCAGATCGTCGAAATGCGGTCTCCGGCATTCCCTGAGAACTAGGAGCAGCCCATGAATCGACTGATTAAGAAAGCCAACATCCTCATCGAGGCGCTGCCCTACATCCGCACTTTCCGTGGCAAAACCGTGGTGATCAAGTACGGCGGTCATGCCATGACCGAGACCGCGCTCAAGGAACGGTTCGCAGAAGACATCGTCCTGCTCAAATACGTCGGGCTCAATCCGGTCATCGTGCATGGCGGAGGCCCCCAGATCGATAAGATGCTTACCCGGCTGGGTATCGAGGCCAAATTCCGCCACGGCGTCAGGATCACCGACGAAGCCACCATGGAAATCGTAGAGATGGTCCTGGCCGGAAAAATCAATATGGAAATCGTGGAACTCCTGAATCGACACGGGGGTCGCTCCGTGGGTTTGAGTGGAAAAGACGGCGGTCTGCTCATGGCCCAGCCACTCACGGCCAAAGCCTGGGCCAAAAGTCTGGGCAAGGACCTGGAAGGCGACGACGAGGGCGATTTCGGGCTGGTCGGCGAAGTGCAGTCCGTCGATCCCAGCCTCGTCCTCAAACTCCAACAGGACCACTACATCCCGGTGATTGCGCCGATCGGAACAGACAAGGAAGGCAATACCTACAACATCAACGCCGATCTCGTGGCCGGCGCTATTGCCGCCTCGCTCCACGCGGAAAAACTGGTGATGATGACCGACATCAAGGGAATCCGCGACGCCAATAGCCGCCATCTCTCCACGGTCTCGAGAAAAGACGTGCAGCGAATGGTGAAGAAAGGGGTCATCGGCGAAGGCATGTTGCCGAAAGTGCATGCCTGTCTCGAAGCGCTGGCCGGAGGAGCCGGAAAAGCCCATATCATCGACGGCCGCATTCCCCATGCCCTCCTGCTCGAGATCTTTACCCGCAAGGGTATCGGCACCGAGATTGTGTCGTAGGTAGCACGGCCCGTGGGCGATACCATCAGCACACACCTGTCCGTGCTCGCCCGCGAGCGACATCCCCGAACGACTCCGACCGCACTGCGGGACACCGCCCTGTATCTCTCGCACCATTTTTCCGCCGCCGGCTTGGAAATCACCACTCACCGATTCGAGGCCTGGGGAGAATCATACGACAACGTGATCGGGACCAAGCCTGCCGCAACTAATTCCTCTGCCGCGCCGCTGATTCTGGCGGCCCACTACGATACCGTCGAAGGATCGCTCGGCGCCGATGACAATGCCAGCGCGCTGACGGTGCTGCTTGAAGTCGCCAGACGGCTCCAGCCAACTCCTCTTGCGCGGCCGGTCCAATTCATCGCTTTCTGCCTCGAAGAAGAAAACCTGCTGGGCAGCCGCGCCTATGTGGCCCATTTGACCGAAACCGGCCAGTCCATTCATGGAGCGATCGTGCTTGAATGTGTCGGATATGCGAGTGATCTGGAGGGTTCCCAACGCATTCCTCCCGGCATTCCCGTGGCAGTGCCCTCCGTCGGAAACTTTCTGGCGCTGATCGGCAACCAGACCTCAGCCGCTCTGACCGCGGCATTGTCGCGAGCCATGGCTTCCGCCGTGCCCGTCGTTCCGTTGGTCGTACCGGGCAACGGAGAGCAACTCCCTGACACCAGGCGGAGCGACCATACGGCTTTTTGGGAACAGGGCTTCGCCGCTGTCATGGTGACCGATACCGCCAACTTTCGAAATCCGCACTATCATCGATCCACTGATACCGTCGATACACTCAACCGGACATTTCTCACGGCCGTGGCTGATGCCGTCACGAATGCCGTGCTGACGCTGGCCGCCGAGCCGGAAAGGCCATGATGCCCCGATTGCCCAGCCGACCGACCAGCGCCACCATCACCAAAATCTTCGCCCGGCTGGACTACAACACGCTGGGCCCGGTGTATTGCTATGAAGGCGGGAATGAATTCTGGCAGGCCAAGCGCAAGCCCTGTGAACGGTTGGGCAACCGGATCGCCCGTGCGCTGTCCGATCGCCTCGGCCCACATGGACGAAGCCTCTATGTGGGAGCCGGCGTTGCGGAACTCCCGCCGATCCTCATGGAGACACTTGACCTCCAGCGGGAAGTCGAGCCGTATAATCTCCGCCGAACCGAGGTCACCGCCATCAATCAAGCCTGCCGATCCCTGCCGGTTCGCTTTCGGAGTCTCGACGCGGCCAAGTCCAAGGGACGGTTCGATCATCTCTGGATGGTGAGCGTGCTCAACGACCCGGAGAGATTTCCCGACCTGGCGCCGCTGTCCTATGGAAATGCGAATCCGGTTACCTTCGATTCCAAGAAGTTCGAACGGCAGCGCCGCATCGTGCGCTCGATCGTCGATCGTGTCATGCCGAAGCTGAGCCTGCCGGGATTGGTCACGACCTCCACGGAAGAAGTGGTCTGGATCGCCGACTGGTGCCATCGCAAAAATATCCCGTACCTCGTCGAGCGAAAGCAATTTCCGACGGCTCTGGTCGGCGATCCGGTCTGCTTTATGAGGATTGGGGCTGCGACCACGAACACTCGCAAGCCGAGACGCGCTAGACCTTAAATCCGGTGGGTCGCTTCGAGGAATCGTCCATGTATTGACGGGCGTACTTCACGTAGTTGGCGGCCGACTCCTTGATCCAGGCGAGTTCGGCCTCCGACGCGCCGCGCCGCACCCGGGCCGGCGAGCCGAGGATCAGGCTGTTCGGCGGAACCACCGTCCCTTCCACGACAAGCGCGCCGGCGCCCACTACCGAGTCTTCCCCGATCACGGCGCCGTCCATGATAATGGCACCCATCCCGACCAGCACGCGATCCTTGATCGTGCACCCGTGCAGCACCACGCTGTGACCGATGGTCACCTCGTTCCCGATGACCAGGGGATGGGTATCGTGCGTGACGTGCAACATACAAAGATCCTGCACGTTCGTCCGGTTCCCTATGCGGATATGATGCACATCGCCCCGGATCACGGCATTGAACCAGACACTGCATTCCTCGCCCAGCACGACATCGCCGATGACGACAGCCGTGTCCTCGATGAAGCAGGAGTCCGGAATAGTAGGTTTGATGCCTTTGAATGTTCGAATCACGGAGCGCACTGTAGGCGAAGGGCACCCGGCATTTCAAGACCCGCGCACCAGGACGCGTTGACAGCCTTTTCACCCCTCCCGTAGACTGCCGGGCATGTCTACACCCCTGATCCAGCTCGATCGCAAGAAAACAACCAAGAAGACCGCACAGACCACAGCGTCTATGGCCGACCGGAAAACCACCGTCGGCTTCGTCAATCTGGGCTGCTCGAAGAACCAGGTGGACTCGGAAATTATGCTCGGCACGCTCGTGCATGATGGCTTCACGCTGACCGGCGACCCCAAGAAAGCCGAAGTCGTGATCATCAATACCTGCGGGTTCATCGAAGAAGCCAAGCAGGAATCGATCAATACCATTCTCGAACATGGAAAACTGAAGAAAAAAGGCGCCTGCCGTGTCCTCATCGCCGCAGGCTGCCTGGCTCAACGCTATCAGGGCGACCTGCTGAAAGAGCTGCCGGAATTGGACGGCGTGGTGGGCACCGGCGAATTCGGGAAGATCGGAGCAATCTGTCGCAAGCTCCTCACGCCCGGCAAACGCCAACAACGGCTCTGGATCAGCGAGCCGCCGTATTTGTATGACGCCGACGCCCCGCGCCTGCGGCTCGGGAAACCGCATAGCGCGTATGTGAAGATCGCCGAAGGGTGCAACCGGAATTGCGCCTTCTGCGCCATTCCCATCATGCGCGGGAAACAACGCAGCCGGTCCATCGAATCCATTGTGGCTGAAGCGGAACGCCTCGCCGGCGAAGGGGTGAAAGAGCTCAATCTCATTTCCCAGGATACGATCAACTACGGCGTGGACCTGGGCATTCGAGGGGGGCTCACCTCGCTGCTCCGCGCACTCGTGAAGGTTCCGGACATCCGGTGGATCAGGCCGTTCTATCTCTATCCCCAGCAAGTGACCGATGACCTGCTTGACCTCTATGCAGGCGAAGAAAAGGTCACCAAGTACATCGACATGCCCCTCCAGCACATCAACGACCGGATGCTGAAGCGCATGCATCGCCTGGGGAATCGAGCCGCCATCGAGAAACTTGTGGATCGCATTCGCACCCGCATTCCCGGCGTGACGTTTCGGACCGCCTTCATCGTGGGATTCCCCGGCGAAACAGAGAAGGCGTACCAGGAACTCAGGTCGTTTGTGTCGGAATCGGGCTTTGACCGGGTAGCGGCGTTTCTCTATTCGGACGAGGAAGATACGACGGCGGTCTCGCTGGATGATAAGATTGAGCGCAGCGTGATGGAGGAACGGCGGAACGAACTGCTCGCCATCCAGGAAGACATCGCGTCAGGACGCGGACAAGACCGCATCGGTTCGGTCATGGAAGTGCTCGTCGAAGGGCCGTCGGAAGAAACTCCGCTCCTCCTGGAAGGGCGCCACGAAGGCCTCGCACCGGAAATAGACGGGGTCGTTTATATCAATGACGGTTCGGCCAGCCCGGGAGATTTCGTCAAGGTGGAAATCACGGATGCGGCCACCTACGATCTCGTCGGACATATCGTCCCCTAGCCGCTCACCACACCCGTTCGCGATCTGCTACACTCTCTGAACATTGACGAAAGGGGCGTATCCGCCATGGCAGCCACGCGCAAAGATTCCGTTGTGATTCTGATCCACTGCAAAGACCGGAAGGGCATTGTCGCCCGTGTATCGGGATTCATCCACGACTTCGGCGGCAACATTCTCGACTCGGATCACCATACCGATGAAGAAACCAACGATTTCCTGATGCGGATGGAGTTCGCCACAGAAGGATTGCAAATTCCTCCCGACGAAATCTCCGCCGCCTTCGCCCCCATCGCCAAAGTGTTTGAGATGCGCTATGAAGTGCACCACTCCAGCCGCCGCACGCGCGTCGGGATGCTGGTCTCGAAACAAGATCACTGTTTGGCCGACCTCCTGCAACGCCATCGCCGGGACGAGCTGCACATCGACGTCCCGGTCATTATTTCCAACCATGAGACCTGTGCCGAGTGGGCGCACCTGTTCAAGATTCCCTTCGTCGTTTTTCCGGTAACCAAAGAAACCAAGCCGCAGCAGGAACAACAGGTCATCTCGGCGTTGAAATCTCATCGTGTTGAACTGGTCGTCATGGCCCGCTACATGCAGATTCTAAGCGCCGATTTCCTCACTCAAATCGGTTGTCCGGTGATTAACATTCATCACTCGTTCCTGCCGGCCTTCATCGGGGCGAACCCCTACCGCCAGGCCTACGAGCGCGGCGTAAAAATCATCGGGGCGACGGCCCACTATGCCACGCAGGACCTCGACGAGGGACCGATCATCGAACAGGACGTCATTCGCGTCGGCCACCGGGATACGGTTGATGATCTGGTGCGGAAGGGACGCGACCTGGAAGAAATCGTCCTGGCCCGCGCAGTGCGCCGGCACATCGAACATCGGGTGTTGGTATATGGAAGAAAAACCGTCGTGTTTGATTAGCGGACGGCTGACAGAAATGTCCGAAGGGGGTGAGGCTATTCCTCACCCCCGAAAACAGTTCCTAGACTTTCGCGGTCAAAAACAACGAACTGCCGCGACGATTGATCAGGAGGAGGACGTTGTCGCCCTTCTTGATCGCGGCCGATGCCTTCTCAAACTCCTTGACCGACTTGACCGGCTGACGATTGATCTCACGGATCACATCGCCGGCCATCAATCCAGCCTTCTCGGCGCCGCTCTCCGGCTCGACACCCGTCACCACAACTCCCTGCGCCTTGCCCTTGATGCCTAATTCCTTTGCAGTCTCCCGATCCAGATCCTGGACGGCCACTCCGGTAAAGGCATAGTCCGCTTCACCGGATTCGGCCTTGGCCACCTTGGTCGTATCCGACTGTTCTCCGACCGTCACCGTGAGCTCCTTCTCATGGCCCTCGCGGATGACTTTCACCGGCACCTTCACCCCGACCATCGTCCTCGTCACAAGACGCTGCAGACTCACCGCATCCTCGACCGGTGAGCCCTGATAGGAAGTAATCACGTCGCCCTGCTTGAGGCCGGCCTGGTCTGCGGGACTATCTTCCTTCACATCGCTGACAAGCGCTCCCTTCGCGTTCTTGATCCCGAAAGACTTGGCCAAATCCTGGCTGAGATCCTGAATTCCGACACCGAGATAGCCACGCACAACCTTCCCGGTCTTGATCAGACTTTCATAGATCGGCTTGCTCATGCTGGTCGGCACGGCAAACCCCACCCCCTGGTACCCGCCGGTCTGTGAAAATATCGCCGTATTGATCCCGACCAGTTCGCCCCGCGTATTGACCAGTGCGCCGCCGGAATTGCCCGGGTTGATGGCCGCATCCGTCTGAATAAAGTCTTCGTACTGCGTAATCCCCATCCGGCCGCGACCCAGCGCGCTCACGATGCCGAGCGTCACGGTCGAGTTCAATCCGAATGGATTTCCGACCGCTAATACATACTCACCGACTTGCAGCTTGGTGGCATCGCCCCAGGCGACCGTCGGAAGATTCTGTCCCTCAATCTTCACCACCGCCAAATCTGTCTTGGGATCGGCCCCGACGATCGTGCCTTTGAATTCACGTTTGTCGGGCAGTGTGACCGTCACCTCCTGCGCGCCTTCGATCACATGGTTATTCGTCAGCACATAGCCCTCCGCAGAGACGATCACTCCGGACCCCTGGCCGCCGCCGCGGTGTCCGCGAGGCTCCCCGGGACCTTGTGGTCCGCGGAACCCGCGCGGTCCGCCGGGTCCTTGCGGCCCGCCGAAAAACTCCTCCATCCGCTCGCGCAGTTCATCAGGGATTTTTCTCCCGTCGGAGACTTTCTCGCCAATCACAGTGGTGATGTTGACCACGGCCGGCGTCACAGCTTTGGCGACCTCTGTAAATCCGTTCGCCCCCTGGGCGACCGGCAGCGCAACAGCCGTGGCCTGAGACTGGATTCCACTGGAAGCGTGGGAAGAAGGCAGCGATGGGCCGCTCCACATCAGCGCCGCTCCCACCGCAGCGACGGCAACCGTTGCGACAACCGCTTTCTGAACCAAGTGCTTCATAGCGTCCTCCTCATGACTAATGATGCCGGTAAACACGCGCGCCTCATATTGACGTACGATGACCGTAACAACCGGTGATGAGAACGCGATTAGGAGCGAATTAGAAGTCGCTAAGCGGATGGCGCCGCGAGGGGGAGCGTGACCGTAAACGTCGAGCCGACACCCGGTTCACTCGCGACGTCGATGCGGCCCTTGTGAGAATCGGCGATCCAGGTACAAATCGCCAACCCAAGGCCCGTGCCTTTTTTCGTATGGGCCCGGGCATCGTCGGTACGGTAGAAGCGGTGGAAGATCCTGGCCTGGTCGTCCGAGGCGATGCCGATCCCCTGATCTGCGACCGACAGGCGCGCATTCGGTCCGTCTGTGACCAGCGAGATTTCGACCTTCCCGTTCGGATGGGAATACTTGATGGCATTTTCCACCAGATTCAACAACAGCTCGCGCAGGCGCAGTTCGTCGCCCTGGACGACGGCCGGCATCACCGTGCCGAGCGTCACGGCGATGTTCCGATCCTGCCCCAGCAGCGTGGCCTGCCGGTGGATGTCTTCGACGAGCGACTCAAGCCCGACGGGCAGCGCTTCCATTTTCACCGCTCCCATGTCGGCACGGGAGAGAAAGAGCAGCTCGTCGACGATGCGCGTCATGCGATCGATTTCTTCCAGATTGCTTTCGAGGACCGATTGGTAGTCACCCAACGGACGGGGACGCCGGAGCACCAATTCCGTCTCTCCCTTCATCACCGTCAACGGCGTCCGGAGTTCGTGAGAGGCGTCGCTGGTAAATTGGCGAATCTGCCGGAAGGACGCATCGAGCCGGCCGATCATGTCGTTGAACATGCTGGCCAGACGGCCGATCTCGTCGGGAGAAGTCGAGACCGTCAAGCGCTGACTGAGATCCCCGGCCGCGATGCGCTGAGCCGCCAGCGTGATCGCATCGACCGGACGCAGGGCGCGGCCGGCCAGAAACCATCCGCTGGCCAGTGACGCCGCCAACGCAATCGGCATCGTCACCAGCAACACCAGCAGCAGCCGGCGCAAGGTATCCTCGATCGACTCCATCGACGTGCCGACCTGCACGATGTAGAGCAGGGTCCCCCGGTACATAATGGGGACGGACACCAGTCGCAGAGGCGGCTCTTTCGGATACTTCGCCGACTCAAAAATAGACTTGCCGTTAAACGTCGTTTCGAGCGCCGTACGGCTGAGCGGCACTTCATGCTGCTTGATATTGGGAGAGCGGAGCGTGATCGTTCCGGACGGGCTGAAAATCTGGAAAAACTTGTCGATCCGGGCAAGTTCGGGAAACTGCGAGAGCAATTCCTCTTCGTCGATGAGCGGGAGGAATCCCCGCTCCTCCAGCGACCGGACGGCCGTATTGGCGGTCTCTTCCAGCGATTGATCCACCGCGTCGCGCAGGCTCCTCGCCGTCACATTGTACAGGACGACGGAAAACACGATGAGGACCAGGGCCAGCGTGCTCCCGTACCAGAGCGTCAACCGCAGTCGCAGTGGCATCAGTCGGCTTTCAGCATATATCCGCTGCCGCGGATCGTATGGATGAGTTTCTTCGACCGGCCCCGGTCGATCTTGTTGCGGAGATAATTGACGTAGACGTCAATGACGTTGGTGAAGGTGTCGAAATCCTGATTCCAGACATGTTCGGAAATCATGGGCCGCGTCAGCACCCGCCCGGTATGCCGCATCAGATATTCGAGCAGCGCATATTCTTTCAGCGTCAGCTCGATCCGCTGCCCGCCCCGCGTGACTTCCCGTGTCGCGGGATTCAACACCAGGTCGTCGATCTGCAGAATACCGGGGCTCTCGGTCGCTCCCCGGCGCAACAGCGCCCGGACGCGGGCCAGCAATTCGTCGATGGCAAACGGCTTGGTGAGATAATCGTCGGCGCCGGCATCGAGCCCCTTCACCCGTTGATCCACCTGGGACTGCGCCGTCAGAATCATCACCGGCGTCTGAATCCGTTCACGCCGGATCGCGTGGAGAATCTCCATCCCCGACATTGACGGCAACATGAGATCGACGACAATCAAATCATAGTTGGTCGCCAATGCCATCTCGAGTCCCTTGGCCCCGTCTTCACAAAGATCGACGGCATAACTTTCCTCCTCAAGCGCACGCTTGATGAAGCAGCCGACCTTGGTTTCGTCTTCGACCACGAGAACGCGCATCGTCACTCCTACCGGCCGGTGATTATACCAAACCTGCGGCAGATGTTCTTGAACAGCTGTCGCGTGCGAGAGCCCCCGACGCATCGCTGCGGACGAGGACAACGCCGCGCTACTTGGGCTGAAACCGGGTGACCGTCACCGGAGTATAGGACAAACTGACACCGCCGGGCATTCGTTGCGCCAGCGTATGCCGCAGCCAGGCGGCGTCATTGCGGGCGGGGAAATCGGAACGGTAATGGGCCCCGCGGCTCTCCTCTCGCGCAAGCGCCCCGGCCACGATCGTTTCCGCGAGTTCGACCAAACATTGGAGCTCCAGCGCCTGAATCAAATCGGTGTTGAAGACACGCCCCTTGTCCTGAACCGTGACCGCTGCCGCGCGCTGCTGTAATTCATGCACCTTGTTCCCGGCCATTGCCATCGATTCTTTTGTCCGGAAGATTCCGAGGTTCGTGCTCAACGTGTCCCCCAGTTCCTGCCGCACCTGCCAAGCGCGCTCGCCTCCGCCCTGCGAGAGCAACCGCTCAACTCTGGCCTGCTCTCCGGCGAGATGCTGCGGCGCAGGAGTCCCATGCCCCGCGGTTCCGGCATACTCACCGGCTTTCACCCCGGCACGGCGCCCGAACACGATCGTTTCCAAAAGCGAATTGCCGCCGAGACGATTGGCCCCGTGCACGCTGACGCAGGCACACTCCCCGGCCGCAAAGAGGCCGGGAATCGAGGTTTCACCCCACTGATTGGTTCTGACTCCGCCCATCTGGTAGTGCGCCCCCGGCCTGATGGGAATCGGCGTTTCAACCGGATCAAGCCCGGCAAACTCCATCGCAAGCTGCCGGATTTGGGGAAGCCGTTCCAGAATTTTATCCCGTCCGAGATGCCGGAGATCCAGCAACACGCACCCGTCGACACCGCGGCCTTCGAGAATCTCCTGCCCGATCGCGAGAGACACCGTCGAGCGGGTGGCCAATTCCATTTGCTCCGGGGCGTACCGCTTTAAAAACCGCTCGCCCAGCGTATTGAGGAGATAGCCGCCTTCCCCCCTCGCCCCTTCCGTAATCAGAATACCCGTGTCCTTCAAGGTGGTGGGATGGAACTGGACGAATTCCATATCCATGAGCGGCGCCCCGGCGCGATAGGCTAAGGCCATCCCGTCGCCGGTATTGATCACCGCATTGGTGCTGGTCAGAAACACCCGCCCGCTCCCGCCGGTCGCAAGAATGACGGCCTTGGCTTGAATCAGCCGTAACCCGCCGCGCACCATGTCCCAGGCGATGACTCCTCGACAAACCCCGGCTTCGACCACAAGCGCGGTGACATACCATTCTTCATAGACCGTGGTACGTCGTTTGAGAATCTGTTCATAGAGCGCGTGCAGCAGTGCATGGCCGGTGCGATCGGCGGCATAACAGGTTCGGGGAAAGCCGGCCCCGCCGAACGGCCGCTGGGCGATACGTCCTCGGGCATCGCGGCTGAAGATGACGCCCAGTCGCTCCAACTCAAGAATGTCCCCGGGAGCCTCCCGGCACATCGCTTCAATTGCATCCTGATCCCCGAGATAGAGTCCCCCTTTGGCCGTGTCGAAGGCGTGGGCTTCCCAGGAATCATTGTCGCCGAGCGCCGCGTTGATCCCGCCTTGAGCCGCCACCGAGTGGCTCCGGACCGGATGGACTTTTGAGATCAGGGCCACATCCAGATTACCCGGCGCGGCAAGCGCTGCGCGCATGCCCGCCAGACCGGCCCCGACGATGAGAATGTCATGCAGATAGGTGCTCGGACTCGGCATCGCGCTCCTTCGGGGTGGCGGATCGTCTCTTCATCCCAGTACTTACAGAACTCGCTCCCTCCATGGCAAGCGACATCGTAGACATGCGGCGAACACCTTGGAAATAGGGAAGAGCCATGGTACTCTCGCTCGACCGATTGACCATTCCAACACCACCTGATTACAAGCGGATGACACGACCATGCCTCAACCCGACTTCCTAACGCCAACCGACTTATTCCCGCAACGGCATATCGGGCCGACGGATGCCGACATCCGCGACATGCTCACGGTAGCCGGCATGCCATCGTTGGAACATCTCTGCAATGTGACGGTGCCACAAGACATCCAGCTGAAAAAGCGGCTGGATTTGCCTGAAGCCCAAGGAGAGCAGGCCGTGCTGCGCGGGCTCAAAGAAATCGCGGGACAAAACCGTGTCTACCGTTCGCTCATCGGCATGGGCTACTACCACTGCGTCACGCCAGGCGTCATCCAGCGGAACATTCTGGAAAACCCCGGTTGGTACACCCAATACACACCCTACCAGGCCGAAATTTCCCAGGGCCGCCTTGAAGCGCTGGTGAACTTTCAGACGATGGTCGGAGACCTGACCGGCCTGCCCCTGGCCAATGCTTCGCTGCTGGACGAAGGCACCGCCGCCGCGGAAGCGATGGCGATGTGCCTGGCCGTTTCCCGATCCCGCGGCGAAGAGCGCAAGGAATTCTTTGTCTCGCATGACTGCCATCCGCAAACCCTGGCCGTCCTCCAAACACGCGCGGAACCTCTGGGCATCACCATTCGCACAGGCCCCAAAATCGCCATCAATTTTACGGATAAGACCTTATGCGGGCTGTTGCTTCAATATCCGACGAGCGACGGGTATGTCGGCGACGTCAGCGGGCTGGTCGCGCAGGCGCATGAAGCAGGCGTGCTCGTCGTCGTCGCCACGGACCTGCTGGCCTTGACGCTGTTGCGGTCTCCCGGAGAGTTCGGAGCCGATATTGCCGTGGGGTCCAGCCAGCGCTTCGGTATCCCCATGGGATTCGGCGGCCCGCACGCCGCGTTTCTGACCACCAAGGAAGAATTTAAGCGCCAGATGCCCGGACGTATCGTCGGTGTGTCGAAGGATGCCGCAGGAAACACCGCCTACCGGTTATCCCTACAAACCCGCGAACAGCACATCCGACGGGAGAAGGCGACGAGCAACATTTGCACGGCCCAGGTGTTGTTGGCCGTGATGGCCGGCATGTACGCCGTGTACCATGGCCCCGGCGGGCTCCGCCGCATCGCGCAGCGCGTGCATGGATTGACGCTGATGCTCGCCGAAGGGTTGCACCGGCTGGGATTTGATGCGGGCCCGGAAGTATTCTTCGATACGTTGCGCATCCGGGTGTCCACCACTCAAGCGGCTCAGATCCTCGCAAGGGCCGATGAGCAGCATATCAACCTCAGAACCCATGAAGACGGGTCCATCGGGCTCTCTCTGGATGAAGTCAGCAGCGAGCAGGAAGTTCGAATGCTCCTGGAACTTTTTGTTGGCCATCCGCGCCTGCCGTTTCAGCTCGGCGAGCTGGCCCAATCGGTTGCGCCGGGCTATTCCAAGCCGCTGGCACGCACCACCCCGTATCTCACGCACGAAATTTTCAACCGCTACCATGCCGAGCATGAAATGTTGCGGTATCTGCATCGGCTCCAGGGGAAAGATCTGTCGCTCACGCATTCGATGATTCCGCTGGGCTCCTGCACGATGAAGTTGAATGCGACAACAGAGATGCTTCCGGTCACCTGGCCTGAATTTGCCCACCTCCATCCTTTCGCGCCGACCGGGCAGACCCAGGGATATCAGGAACTGTTCCGGCAACTGGAATCCTGGCTGGCCGAGATTACGGGATTTGCCGCGATCTCGCTCCAGCCGAACGCCGGTTCCCAGGGTGAATATGCCGGCCTGATGGTGATTCGCGCCTATCACCGTGCGCAGGGCGCACCCCATCGGGATGTATGTCTGATCCCTGTCTCGGCCCACGGCACCAACCCCGCGAGCGCGGCGATGGCCGGAATGACGGTTGTCGTCGTGGCCTGCGACAAACAGGGCAACGTGGATCTCGGTGACCTGGAAACGAAAGCCGCACAGTATCGTGACCGGCTCTCGGCCCTGATGCTGACCTACCCGTCGACCCATGGGGTATTTGAAGCGGATGTCCGTCGGATCTGCCAGATCGTGCATACCCACGGCGGCCAGGTGTACATGGACGGCGCCAATATGAACGCCCAGGTCGGTCTCTGCCGTCCCGGCGACATCGGGGCCGACGTCTGCCATCTGAATTTGCATAAAACCTTCTGCATTCCCCACGGCGGAGGCGGACCCGGGATGGGCCCCATCGGCGTCGCCAGACATCTGGCCCCGTATCTCCCTGGCCATCCCGTCACCGGCCTCGGAACTCGCGAATCGATCGGTCCCGTATCCGCAGCTCCCTATGGAAGCGCGAGCATCCTGCCCATCCCCTGGGTCTACATCGCGCTCATGGGCGGGGACGGCCTGAAAAAAGCGACCCAGGTCGCGATCCTCAACGCGAACTACATGGCCAAGCGGCTGGAGAAACACTATTCGATCGTCTACACCGGCGCCACGGGACATGTCGCGCACGAGTTCATTCTCGACCTGCGACCCTTCAAAGAATCATCCGGCGTGGAAGCCATGGACGTCGCCAAGCGCCTCATGGATTACGGCTTTCATGCGCCGACCGTATCCTTTCCCGTCGCCGGCACCTTGATGGTGGAACCGACGGAGAGCGAAGGGAAAGCCGAACTTGACCGCTTCTGCGATGCGTTGATCGCGATTCGTGGAGAGATTCAAGCGATCGTCGACGGGGATCAGCCCCGCGGTAATAATCTGCTCAAAAATGCCCCCCATACGGCGACGGCGGTCACAGCCACGGACTGGAACCGGCCGTATACAAGAGAGCGGGCGGCATTTCCGACTCCCTGGGTCAAAGCCAACAAGTTCTGGCCGTCGGTCAGCCGCATCGATGAAGCCTATGGCGACCGCCATTTGATCTGCACCTGTCCTCCGATGGACAGTTATCAGCCCTGACCGCGCACGGCTCTTGAGCCCAACGAGGACATGATCGCACTCCACCCAGCCCGGATAATCTTTGCCATACTGTGCTGTCTCCCTCTCGACGCGCACGAAAATCTGGCACAAACACCATCATCGGATTTACCGCTTCACACAACCTCGGTAGACATACAGGCGGGACAGAGCTACCGGGCGGGGGTTCGAGTGCGCGTGCCGAACGGCACCGCCTCATTTCCCATTCCAGCAGGCTGGCGGGGAGAACGGCTAGACGATATGGCCGCCGTGCTCCTGGTCTCGGAAAAAGAAACCGGCTTTGTACTTGCCTTTGCCATTCTCAATCACACGGAGGATGAACTCTTTGCCTTGCTCGGAGAGCCGCAACCGATTACCGACACGCTAGTATTCGAACCGACCGGCACGGTCACCCGGAAGGGAAAGAAACTGACCGCAACCTACACGGCCGGCTCCTTGGCCGGTCGAGGCCTCGCCGTCATGGGACCGGACCTGCAAGGGATTTTGTTTCTTCATGGAAGACCACAGAAAGACCCCCGGACAAGCCGCTCTCTCCTCGACGAACTGGCAGAGCAGGTTCGATTTGCATCGACCAATGACAGTTCGCCGGCTCCGTGACCGCAGTTTCGCCAGGATACAACATTGAGTTTCCCGATCACGGATGGGGCACCGGCCACGCTCAGCCGAGCATCTGGGCATTGTACAAAACTGTCGCTTGCCACTCCCCTTCTTTTGGGTCATTGTGGCCCGGGCCTCGCTTCAGCGATAAGGATGCTCCACCACAGGGAGACGTTGAAACCACCATGCCCCAAATATTGAATTTCAGCGAACATGCCAACGATGAGGAAGTGAGTTATCTCACCACTTTGTTGCTTTATCACCTCGTCGAGCGATGCGGGGGACAGATCCAATTCACGGTGAACGACGTGAACCAGGTCCGCGAAAGCCTGTCGACGAAGATGGTCCAAATCCAGCTCGGCGATGACGTCCGGCTCCGCATCATCGACCGGGTTCCTGAACTGCAATAAGCGCATTTCCCAGCCTGCGGCATACCCGACCGCCCGCCGCCGGGATGGCACCCGCGAGCCGACTGCGGTAGACTGCTCCCGTTATGCTCCACATCTCTTCCCATGTCTTCATTCCGGATTCCGAGATTCAACTTCACGCGATGCGTTCGCAGGGAGCCGGCGGACAGAACGTGAATAAGGTTTCGACTGCGATTCATCTGCAGTTCGATATCAAGGCGTCGTCTTTACCCCCCTTTTACAAACAGGAACTGCTCAAGCTCAAAGACCACCGTGTCTCGCAGGATGGGATCATCACGATCAAAGCGCAACAGCACCGCACGCAGGAGCGGAACCGGGAGGATGCGCTAGAGCGGCTCTGTCTCTTGATTCAGAAAGTGGCCATCCCGCGCAAGACACGGCGCGCGACGAAGCCGACGAAAGGCTCTCAGACCAGGCGGATCGAAAGCAAAAAGAAGCAGGGACGGTTGAAAGCGCTCAGAGGAACGATCGAGT
>CAZEHM010000026.1:0-43010 GCA_964512025.1 uncultured Nitrospira sp.
GAATCCCTTGCCCGTTTTGGAGGGGAGATGCTAGAGTCACTCGGATATTATGCCGTGGTTCGTATGAGTGCATCAGAGGCATTACAGGCGTTTCGCATGGCTCCCCAGCGATTCGACCTCCTGATTACCGACCGCACGATGCCGAATATGAGCGGCGATGCGTTAGCAAGAGAATGTCGCCTCCTGCGTCCTGACCTTCCGATTATTCTGTGTTCGGGCTCGGAACAACCCTCGCCCTCAGAAGCCCCGCAAGCCCAGGGGACGACGAAATATGTATTGAAGCCGCTGATGCTGCAGGATTTGGCCCGCACGATCAGGCAGATGCTGGACCAGGCGGCCTCCGAGACTCCGTCCTCCCATCAGCGATACCGCGAACTGGCCCGCGAACTTGTAGAGGAACACGATGCCATCAGTCCTAGTCGTTGACGACGAAGATCAAATCCGCCAACTGATCCGAGAGACCCTGGAGCAAGCGGGATACGAAGTCGAGGAAGCCGGCAACGGGAAGCAGGGCCTGGAACGGTATCGGGCCAAACCTGCGGATCTCGTGATCATGGATATTTTGATGCCCGATCAAGACGGGCTTGAAAGCATCATGACCTTGCGCCGGGAGTTCCCCGCATCGCGTGTAATCGCTATTACCGGCGGGAGCGACATGATCGGCATCTTGAACTTCCTCGATGTGGCCAAGATGCTGGGCGCCCGACGAACTCTTCAGAAACCATTCGACATGCAAACGCTTCTGGATGCGGCGCAATCGGAGCTCAGCCACTAGTTCAGACCGGGATCCCGCACTCTGCATTGACTTCGTCCATACCGCCCGGCACACTGCCGCCGTCATGCCCTCTGCCATTCACCCAATCATGCTGTTGAATATCGGCCTCGGCACCTTCGTGGCCGCCATCGGTTTCTGGCTGATCTGGGGGACGCTGATGCCCGGAGCCGTCGCCCTGTGGGCGCTGCTGGTCGGAGCCGTTTTATACTGGAGATGCCGCACCGTGACGGAAATTTGGGCCTGGGCGACCCTGCTGCTCGGGCTGGAAAGTTTCGCGTGGCCGTTGCAGCTGATGATGCAGCTCCAATCAACCGCACCCGGGCCCTCCGATGAAGAAATGGGGACGATTCTCTCGGCAGTCGTCCTCGGTCTGTTCTCCTCGGTGTTTTGGCTGTCCTTTGCCTACGGACTCTTCAAACGAAAGCCCGTCACGGCGACATCGGATCATCAAGTCTCCACGCCGGCTCCCTCCGATCCGCCCTCAAGTCGGAAAAAGCGATAATCTCACCCCATATCGACCGGATCGACATCGACGCTGAATTTCAAGGTTCGGCGTGGATAGGCACGTTCCATCGCCTCGAGTGAACGCCGCACTCCGGATCGCATCGCCGCGCGATCGCCGCCTTTGACCATCACATGCCATCCGTAGATCCCCGCGGGGCCGACACCGACCGCCGCAACCGGTCCCAGCACGGACATCCCGGAGCTTTGTAGATTAACCGACAAATTCTGCCGCAACGATGCCGCTGCAGACCGCGTATCAGCCGCATGAGCGGAGAGCGTCTTGTGTAACTCATTCACCAAACGCTGCGCCGCAAACTCGGTCTCACGACGATCCTTGCCGGACACCGTCAGGTAAATGAGATGTTGTACGGGCGGATACCCCAGCAGTCGACGCGCCTCCATCTCCTCACTGTAAAACCTCGCCGGATCGTGCGCGGTGACGGCTTGCATCACATGATGCATCGGCAGCATGGTTTGTAGAATGACGCGCCCCCCGGCGGTAGCCGGTCGCGCCAGATTCACTGCATCGACCAACAGTTGATGCGTGCGCTCGGCCGCGCGGAAATCCGGAAGGTGCAGACCAGAATCGGCCTGAATAATCCCGACGAGACCGACCGGCGGCAGAGGCTCACGCTGAAACAGGGCCTGCGTCCCGATCAGAATATCCCAGGCCTTGGCTCGCACCTGTTGCCATAACCGCCGGGTCGACACCACCCCTCGAAGCGTGTCGCGATCAATCCGGACAATCCGCGCCTCGGGAAAGAGCCGGCGGATTTCCTGCTCGATCCGTTCCGTTCCCTCCCCGATCGGGCTTAAACGGGACGCCCCACAGGCTCCACAGGTCTCGGGCAGCGGCTCCCGCGTCCCGCAATACCGACAAGCGAGTCGGGCGGATGCCCGGTAGTATGCGAAGGCAACGGCACAGGAGCGACAGCGCGGCACCCATCCGCAATCCCTGCAGACCAATGCTCCGGCATAGCCTCGGCGATTGAGAAACAAGATCGCCCTGTCATGCTGCGCCTGAGAATGACGCAGAGCGGTAAGGAGCGGCGTGCTGAACGGCAATCCGCCGAACTCCCGGCTCATATCGACCAGATCAACGGACGGATAACTGTCTGCCTCTCTTTTTTGCGCAAACCGTTCGATCTCGCCCTCGCTGATCACCTCCAGGGACGGATGCGCCGACCCATAGACCAAAATCGCAGACTCCTGCTGTGCGCGCATCCAAGCAACATCTCGAACATGGTAATGCGGCTCTTGCGGCTCCTTCAGAGCGGTATCCTCTTCTCCGTCGACCCAAATCAACCCGGGCGATCGCAGAGGGCAAAAAATCGCTGAGCGGGTTCCCACGATAATCTGCGGCGAGGTCTGCTCAAATGATTCGACATCGACTCCGGACGCACCACGCAACTGAAGCGTTGCAGGAAGCGACATGACATCCCGAAGCACTCGTGCCAGCCACTGCGCGCGAACGACTTCGCCGATAATGATGAGAACGGACCGTCCTTCTTCCAGAGCAAGTTGAGCCGTTCGCGCCATGAGACCGACTCGATAGTCCAGCACCCCGTCGATCAGGATCCTTGCGGCCTGAGCCTTCTGTAAGATCGTCCGGATTCGTCCGACCACGGCGGGATCCGGACTTAGGCGGGAACAGAGTTCAGGGTCGAGAAGCTCGCTTTCATGTTCACCCCCGCCGACACGAGAGGGTCGCCTGGAAACCGCTACGGCACACTTGAGAATCCATTGCCGGGCCTGAAGAAACGCGAGAGCCTGGCGGGCTGTCTGTACGGTCGACGCGGAAAGACCACTCTTCCTGCGCGCGATGCGCTTGAGGACCGGGAGATGCACGTCAGGACAACTTCCTTGCTCCAAGGCCATACGGCCCTCCGGCGTAGCCACGTAGCACCATTTCGGCTGACTGGCAGCGCGAGCCGTGGGGGCGACAAGCCGTAAACACTGCCCCCAGGGAGCAATGTATTCTTCGGCTACTTTCTTCGAGAGTTCGAACATCCCGGGAGGGAACCCGGAGAGGCCGTTGCCCTCTGCGAGCGAATCGATAGCCTTGAGTTGGAACAGGCTCACCCCGTGCGGAAGTTCGCGAGTCAACGCCACCACGGCCCCGTCCAACATCGTCCGCCCAAACGGCACGACCACCCGTTGACCCACTCTGATTCGGCTTACGAGCGCCGGCGGAACCAGGTAGGTGAAGGTCTTGGCCAAATGCCGCGGAACAATCACATCGGCAAAAGCAGGTACATTCGGACGATTGATATCGTGACAAAACTCGGTAGGCATGACGCATTCTAGCAGCGCGCCGAAAGGCAGAACAATGAAAGGGAGCAGAGAGTGGGGAAACGATCGCCGAGGAGCAGTTCAACGGGCAGGCGGCTTGAGAGCTCACCTGCCCGTTGAAAATGGAAGATTACTCGAGCGGCCGACCGGCAGGCGCAGCGGGATCCTGCGCTGCCGGATCCGAGATACCCGGCTTCCCTGTCGAATCGGGAAGGCTCAACGTTCCAGGACTATCCGGCGCCGGAAGGACATCAGTCCCTTGTGCACGCGAGTCGGTGGGTGCCGCAATCCCATCCTGTGCCGTCGAAGCTGACGCCGCCGCATTACCTTCGCCCTTTGCACTCAAGCTGGCCGGATCATTATTCGGCTGGTCTGCCGTCTTTGGCATAGCTGGTTGCGAAGGAGTGGCGTCCGTAGAAGTCGGTGCGTAGAGGAGGATTTCCACACGGCGATTGCTGGTCCGTCCCTCTTCGGTTGCGTTCGTCGCAACCGGACGGCCATCGCCATACCCGACGGAAGCCAGACGGGCCGAATCCAATCCGCCTTTTTCAACCAGATAGCGAAGCACACCGCTCGCACGAGCCTTGGATAGTTCCCAATTAGTGGGATACCGCGACTTCAGAGTCGGACCGATCTCAATATTGTCCGCATGCCCTTCGACCCGGATCATCCGGGCATCGCCGCTCGTGCGTAAATACTCAATCAATTGGTCCAGCACTTTGTACCCTTCCGGACGGATTGATGCCTCCCCGGAATCATACCGGAGGAAATTCGTGATTTCGCCAAGATTCAGACGGCTCTCTCCCGCCGCATCCTGGACCTTCAATTTTCGGGCAACGAGATCCGAGGGAATCGCGGCCACGGTTTTCTCGGCTTGGAGAGGCCTGGGTTGAGACAACGGCTGAGCCGGCGTCTCTACTGGCAGAACGACCGGCTCGGAATGCCCCGCCAGCTTGAACCGATCGCCCTTCATAACTCTCGTCGACGCACGCAAAATGACCGCGGTTCCCGTCCGGTCTTCCGTGGCAATTACTTTCAGCTGGCCGATTTTTCTGGGAGGGAGCCCCTGGCTGTGGCGATGAAGCTCAAGGAGATCTCCCTTCCGGAGACCGTCTTCCTTTCCGCGATCGAGATACACAATATCGGACTGCGCGACAAGCGTCATGGATTTATCCGCCGGCAGCTCAACGACCATGCCCCGCATTTCCGCCGCGTCACTTACCTGGCTGGATTCCTCCGAAACCACCGGCGGCTCATAACGCATGACGGGATCGCCGGGAGCAATGACGCCATAACTCCGAACAACGTCAACCGTCGTTAACGAATGATCCGCTTGCGTCACCTGCACCACCGCCAACCGGACGATGACAAAACCGAGATAGTCGCCGGTCACAGGGTGAAACACCTTCCGCGCACGACGATAAACCGTATAGAGATCCCCCGGCGCAACGTCATGCGGGTTATTGAGCTTCAAATACAACGTGTCATTGGCCCCCAAAATCATTCGGTCGCCGGTCGACTGATTGTCCCCGGTAATGAGGTTGACGATGCCGTCCCGGGGGGTCGTTTTTTGAATCGTGCCCGCAGCAAATGCCAGGGCGCTTTCCCCGAACCGTATCGAGCTGGTATCAGCTGGCTGGGCTTTGACCGGCGCCGTAATTATCCAGATTGACAAGGCCAAGAGGAGAGTCGTCGTCGTTTTCATAGATAGCGTCCTTGGTTGAGGCGAGTAGATCCTCGCAAACCATAGCAAATAACAGGGCATTGTCAAGAATTTCGCCTGATTGCACGACGGTTTGACGAGGCTTTTGACGCAGTGCTATCGTATAACCGGTTTGTCTTTTCTCCTCCCTACAGGATCGCGGGCAGCAGCCATGACTTCCCCAAAAACTACCGACCCTCAAGATCCGGAGAAACGCCCCAGGATCGAAACTCAAATTCACCGGCGCCGGAAGGCCAAAGCCTTCTCTCCTCTGGAATCTGAGTGGGATCTCTCTCTAGGAGCTCCCCCAACCCAATTTCGAACGGTCCGTACACCCCGTCTCGGGCCAGACTCAAACAAATCGTAACCAGCGCGTTGCCACAGACGATCGAGCTCTTATTGGCGTAACGTCTGGGCGTGGATCTTCAACCTGAAGTACCGGAGTCATAGAAAAATATTGCGTTCATCTCGACTAGGGCTTTAGGGTCACTTTTTGTAGGTCCTTTGTCCGCTTGCTATCCCCCAGAGCGCAGAACTAAGATCTCGACTCTTCTTTCCAGTTCAACATCTTGCGAGATGGGAACGATGAGCGGCTTTGATCTTCTGCTTGAATATCTCACGAGATATTTCCCGATACTGCTATTCATATTCATCGCCCTCGCCTTCGGGGTCGTCACGCTGGTGATCAGTTATTTTGTGCAACCGAAATATCCTGAACCTGAAAAACTCTCGACCTATGAGTGCGGATCCGAACCCTTCTCGGACGCGCGCATGCCGTTTCCTGTGCGGTATTACGTCTTTGCGATGCTGTTCGTCATTTTCGACATTGAAGTGATCTTCCTCTATCCCTGGGCCATCGTGTTTGAAAAGCTCGGGATTATCGGGTTGGTTGAAATGCTTGTCTTTATCGCACTATTTCTGGTCGCGTATGTGTATGCCTGGAGGAAGGGAGCGCTTGAATGGGACTGATCCAGTTGGGGCGTCCAGACAAGGACGGCTCTCCCGATGTCATTACCACCACCGTCGAAAAGGCCGTGAATTGGGCACGGAAAGGGTCGCTCTGGCCCATGACCTTCGGTCTGGCTTGCTGCGCAATTGAAATGATTGCGGCGGTCTCTTCCCGCTACGACATGGATCGCTATGGCGCCGGTGTCTTTCGGGCCTCTCCCAGACAATCAGACTTGATGATTGTCGCCGGAACGGTTTGTCGACGCATGGCCCCGGTAATCCGGAAGATTTACGACCAGATGCCCGAACCCAAGTACGTGATCGCCATGGGATCCTGTGCCACTTCCGGCAATATCTATGACAGCTATAGCGTCGTTCAGGGTGTCGACCGGTTCGTTCCCGTCGATATTTACGTCCCCGGCTGTCCGCCTACGCCGGAAGCCTTGTTTGACGGCATTCTGAAACTGCAAGAGCGCATCATGCAAAAGCGCGTCTTTGTCACGCAGCCCGACCAGGTCAAATTCAGCGTGAAAGTCTAGGAACGGCGTGATGCATCAACTGGCTCAACGAGTTCAAGACACCTTTCCGGTTGGCTTCCTGTCGTCGACCGAATGGCGCGGCGAAGTCTCCGTGACCGTCACGCGCGAAAAAGTTCATGAAGTTGCCCAGTTTCTGCACGACGATCCGGGGATGGATTTTGATTATATCGTCCATGTCAGTTCCGTCGACTGGCCAGACGATGAAGAGCGATTCGAAGTCGTCTGGGAATTTTACTCGATCAGGAAACGCCAACGGATCAGACTCAAGGCGAGGGTGCCCGAATCGGATTGCATCGTCGACTCCCTGACCGACATCTGGAAAGGCGCCGACTTCATGGAGCGCGAAGTCTACGACATGATGGGCATCCGCTTCCGCAATCACCCGGACCTGCGCCGCATTCTCATGCCCGACGATTACACCGAAGGGTATCCGCTCCGGAAGGATTTCCCGCTCCGCGGTAAGGGGTGGCGGGACACATTCGATTTCCTTGACGAAGTGCCCCGATAGGAACGAGACCAGCAATGGCCTTTGAAGATCAGAGAACTACCGTCTATAAAGTCGATCCGGAGCATCCGGAGAGCGAATCGCTGCCCACGCTCCGCACCGAGGAACTGCTCCTCAATATGGGGCCGCAGCACCCCAGCACCCACGGTGTCCTCAAAGTGATCCTGGAGCTGGAAGGGGAACGGCTGGTGAAATCCACGCCGGTCTTGGGTTTTCTGCACCGCGGCGTCGAAAAACTGGCTGAAGACGGCACCTACCATCAGTTCATTCCCCACACGGACCGGCTCGACTATGTCTGCGCGATGTACAACAACTTCGCCTATTGCCGCGCCGTTGAAAAGCTCCTGAATCTCCAGGTGCCTGATCGAGCGGAATATCTCCGCACGATCGTCGCAGAAGTCCAGCGCATCATCGGCCATCAGTTCTGGCTCGGGACCCAGGCGCTCGATATCGGCGCCATGACCGTGTTCTTTTATTGTTTCCGAGACCGGGAAATTTTGTTGGACTGGTTCGATGAGCTCTGCGGGGCTCGTTTAACGACAAGCTGGTACCGGATCGGCGGGGTCGAGCGCGACTTCACGCCGTCGTTGCTGGACAAGCTCAAGAAATTTCTCGACTACTTCCCGCCGAAGATCGATGAATACATCGTCTTCCTGGAAACAAACCGGATCTGGGTTGCGCGCACCAAGGGCGTCGCCGTCATCTCGGCGGAAGATGCCGTCAGCTTCGGTCTCAGCGGCCCGACCCTGCGCGGTTCCGGCGTCGATTACGATCTGCGCAAATATGAGCCGTACTCGGCCTATCCCAAGTGCGAGTTCAGTGTTCCCGTGGGAAAAAACGGCGACACGTACGATCGTTACTGGATCCGGGTCATGGAATTGTATGAGAGCGTGAAAATCATCCGCCAGTGCCTGGAGCAGATGCAGGAAGGTCCGATCATGGCGGACGTTCCGAGCGTCACCTTGCCGCCGAAAGAACGGGTCTTCACCAATCTTGAATCGATGATTCAGCAGTTCAAACTCTTTTCGCAGGGCTTCAACGCCCCTCCGGGTGAAATCTATTGTGGAACGGAAGCGCACAAAGGCGAACTGGGATTCCACATTGTCAGCACAGGCGGCGGGAAACCCTATCGCCTGAAGATCCGCGCCCCCTCCTTTATTCACATGGGCGCGTTTGATTACATGTCACGCGGGTATATGATCGCCGACGCCATTACATTGTTCGGCACCTACGATATTGTAATGGGCGAATGCGACCGGTAGCCGGAGAGAGACAAGGATTCGAACCATGGGCTTGAAGCCAGCCACCAATCCGGATGTCGAAGCGACGTCGATTGAACTCAGCATCGACGGTAAAACCGTCGTCGCCAAAGACGGCGTCTCGCTGTATGACGTGATTTCCAGCACGGGCAAGATCATTCCCGCCATGTGCTACCACTATACTTTCGACCCGTTCGGCTCGTGCGGGATGTGTCTCGTCATGCAGGAAGGCAAGAAGGCTCCGGTTCGGTCGTGCACGGCCAAAGCCACCGCCGGGATGGTAATCCGGACCGAAGGGGAAGACCTGTTCCTGGCGCGAAAGAAAGCCGTCGAAAAACATCTCTCGGTCCATCCCCTCGATTGTCCGGTTTGTGACGCCGACGGTCACTGCGAACTGCAAGACATGGCGTTCCAGCACGGCGTGACTAACCTGGCGAGTGCGAAGCAGAAGTTCATTCCGGAAGACACCCGCAGCCTGGTGCTCGACTTCAACATGAATCGCTGCATTGCCTGCGCCGAATGCATCAATGTCTGCAAAGACGTGCTGATGATCGATGCCCTGCAATTTATGAAAAAGGGCGGGTTCAACCAAGTCGTGGCAAAGGGCGATCTGCCGCTGTCCTGCGAATTCTGCGGCGACTGTCTTGCCGTATGCCCGGTCGGCGCGATCACAAACAAGTATTCGAAGTACCTCTACAAGCCCTGGCAGATGAAGAAGACCGCCACGACGTGCAATTACTGCGGAGACGGTTGCCAGCTCTACCTGGAAACGAAAGACTCCGAAGTCATCCGCGTGACGTCTCCTCTGTCCTGGAAAAACAAATGGGGCGATCGCGAGGAGACCGCCAAAGGGCACGGCGGACTCTGTGTACGGGGGCGCTTCGGATTCGAGTATCTGGACAGCAAAGCTCGGCTCACCCAGCCGCTAGTGCGCGAGGGGAACCAGCTTGTGCCCAAACCCTGGCTCGAAGCGATGCACCAGGTCGTCGACCGTTTCACAGACGTGAAGCAGAAACACGGCGCGGATGCGATTGCCGGATTGATTACCGCCCGTTGCACGAACGAAGAACTCTATCTGTTCCAAAAGCTCATGCGGACCGTGTTCGGCAGCAATCATCTCGACAGCAGTGCCCGCTACGGCCACATGAATTTCGTGCATGCCTCGCGCCATGCCCTGGGCTTCGGCCGGACTCCCAACGACTGGGAAGACCTGACGAAAGCCAAGGCCATTCTAGTGATCGGCTCCAACATCACCGAAACCAATCCTTTGACCGCGGTTCGGATCAAGGAAGCCATCCGGGTCTACAAAGCGCAGGTCGTCGTTCTCGATTCGACCGTCACGAATATCGGAAAGCTGGCCTCCCATCCTTTCCTCATCAAGCCCGGCACAGAGGGATGGGTCATTGATGGTCTCGTTAAAGCCACACTCGAGCAAGATCTGGTAGACGAAACCGCCGTCACCCGCTATCCGAAAGCCTTTGAGGCGTTGAAAGCTGCCATAGCCAATCTGTCACTCGAACAGATTGCCACGTACACCGGGATTACCGTCGACGCCTATCGTGAAATCGCCGCCATCATGGCCGAAGCTCCGCGTTCGATTTTCTTGTGTGCGGAAGGCATTGTGCGGCGGCCTGACGGCTATCACAACGTGCTCAAGCTCATCGACCTGGCCTGGATTACCGGCAAGCTCGGCCAGCCCGGTTGCGGCGTCAACACCCTGACCGAAGAACCGAACGAGCAGGGCGCCGTCGACATGGGCGTTGCACCGGAATTTTTGCCAGGCCAGAGCCGTTACGACGATCCTGCGGCACATGACCGGTTCAGCAAGGCCTGGGAAACGACGTTACCCGCCACGGCAACCGGCGCCAACCTGATGGAAATTTTGAAGCGCTGCAAAAGCGGTCAGATCAAGGCTCTGTATGTCATCGGTGAAAACCCCTTGGCCACACTCCCGGCTTCGGTTGAAGTTCGGAGCGCGCTCGAACGGCTTGAATTGCTGGTTGTACAAGATCCCTTCTTAACCGACACCGGTCGTCAGGCGCATTTTGTTCTTCCCGCCTGTACCTATGCGGAAAAAGAAGGGACGTTTACCAGCCTGGAGGGGCGCGTCCTGCGCGTGCGCCAGGCCATGGATCCCGTCGGAGAAAGCCTGCCGGATTGGCATATTATGACCGCGCTGGCCAATGCACTGGGAGCCCCGTGGGGCTACGAATCGGCCAACGACATTCAGACCGAGATCATGAAACTCTTGCCCGGGTACTACAACCTCGGGCAACCGCGTAAGGTGACTCCGGCTCCCGATCAGTACCTGACGAACGGGTATGCCACCGAGGTAAAGACTCGCTATCGCACCGCGGCGCCCGTCACCGATTCCAAGCGGCCGTTCGCATTGGTGATGGGACAATTGCTCGCCCATTCAGGCAAGATGTCGACCGAAGCGCCGGGGCTGATCAATATCGCGCCGAATACCGGAAAGCTTCGGATGAATGTCGCCGATATGCAACGACTGGGACTTCAAGAAGGCACAAAGGTTCGCGTGACTTCGGAACGGGGTTCGCTCCAGCTGGGCGTCCAGCCTGATATCGCTCAGGCACCGAACACCTGCTTCTTCCCGGAGCATTTCAATGAACCCCCGGTTAAAGACTTGATGGCCGTCCAGGTCGATGCCGTCACGAGTGTGCCGTCCTTCAAGCACACATGGGTCAGTATCGAAAAGGCGTAACAGAACCGATTTCGTAGCAATGGGCGGGAGCCGACGATGAGCGTTGCCACACTGACAAAAAAGATTCTGCATGCAGCCCTCTTCTATGAAATCTGGGATGCGATGAAGGTGACGTTTCGCCACATGTTCCATCGCCCGATCACCTTTCAATACCCGCGCGAACAGCGGACCCTTCCCGACACCCATCGGGGCGCATTATCGCTGCTGCGCTACGACGACGGCCGCGAACGCTGCGTGGGATGCGACCTCTGTGAGGCCGCCTGTCCATCGCGCTGTATCAAGGTCATCAGCGCCGAGGATCCGGCCCGGCCGCTCCAACGGTATGCGACGGAATTTTACATCGACATCACGAAGTGTGTGTTCTGCGGCTACTGTGTGGAAGCCTGCCCCGTCAATGCGCTGGCCATGACCAAGATGTACGAATTCTCCACGCACGACAAGCGAACTCTCCTCTTCGACAAGAAGCGGCTCTACGACATTGGTGAGCGTCATCTCGCAGACGCGAAAAAATATCTGTACGCCCATAACCAGGAGAAAAATGTCGAGGAGAGTCGTGAGTACCGATACTATTTCCCTCAATCGGTACTGAAAGCCACACAATCGACTCCCAAGCATTTGAGCTGAGATACCCCAATGATTGCTGTCTTCTTTTCGTATTTTGCGCTCATGAGTATTGCCGCCGCCGTCATGACGGTCGCACTGAAGAACCCGGTCCACTGCGGACTGGCCCTGCTCGCCCTGCTGCTGCACGTCTCCGGGTTTTTCGTGCTGCTCAATGCGGAGTTCCTCTGGGCCGTGCAGGTCATTGTCTATGCCGGAGCCATTCTCGTGCTCTACCTCTTCGTCCTGATGTTGCTGAACCTCAAGACCGATGAGCGATATTTTCACTCGACGTTCATGTATTTCCTGACTCCGGCCGTTCTGGGCTCCCTCTACGTGATATACCTCCTGGTCCGCTCGCCCTTTGCCGGAGCGAAAGGGGATGCCCCGGCCGTCGCCGTCCTGCAGGACGGGGACACCGCAGCGATCGGTGTCAAAATGTTCAGCGACTATCTCCTGCAATTCGAAATCGTGGGGGTGTTCCTACTGGGTGCCATTATCGGAGCGATCGTGCTGGCAAAAACGCCCGCCCCGCTCAACCTGAGGAAAGACTGACGCATGCTTCCGTTATCCGCCTATGTGGCCGTCAGCGCCGTCCTCTTCATCATCGGACTGCTCGGCGTCCTGATCAGACGAAACTTTATTATCGTGTTGATGTCCGTGGAGATTATGCTCAACGCCGCCAACATCAATCTCGTGGCGTTTTCCCATTATCTCGAATCCATGGCGGGACAACTGGTGGCCCTCTTCATTATCGCGATCGCCGCGGGCGAAGCGGCAATCGGACTGGCCATCATCATTGTCGTGTTCCGCGGCAAGCTTTCAACCAACGTCGATGAAATGAACCTATTGAAGTGGTAACGTGTCCGACTTAACTGATCTGCTCATAAAACTGATTCCGGTGTTCCCCTTGCTGGCCGTCATTGCCAATGGGCTCCTTGGCAGCCGGTACTCCCATGAGGTCGCCCATCGTCTCGCCTGGGGATCGGTAGGACTCTCGTTCCTCTGCGTCATCGGCGTGTTCGCGGATGTCCTGCGCACCGGCACCACACACGAAGTCGTGGCGTACCAATGGATCTTCGGCGGCGATCTGACGATCAACCTCGCCTATCTGGTCGACCCCCTCACGTGCGTCTGGCTTCTGGTCGTCACCGGCATCGGGTTTCTGATTCACGTCTATTCCGTCGGCTACATGCACGGTGAAGCCGGCTTCACCCGCTTCTTCACCTATATGAACCTGTTTATGGTCTCCATGCTGCTGCTCGTCATGGGCAACAACTATGCGGTCCTGTTCATTGGATGGGAAGGGGTCGGGCTGTGTTCCTATCTGCTCATCGGCTATTACTACGACAAAGTCTCCGCCGCCAAAGCCGCCTCGAAAGCCTTCGTCGTCAACCGGATCGGCGATGCCGGCTTTCTTCTGGCCATCTTTCTCGTCTTTATCAATTTTAAGACGCTCGACTACACGAAAGTCTTTGCCCAGTTGGGACAGCTCTCGCCCGAGATGGCCACGGCCATCGCCCTTTGCCTCTTGATCGGCGCCGTCGGAAAATCCGCTCAGCTGCCCCTCTACACCTGGTTGCCCGATGCGATGGAGGGTCCCACCCCCGTCAGCGCGCTGATTCATGCCGCCACCATGGTGACGGCGGGCGTCTATATGATCGTCCGGAACCACGCCATCTTCGATCTCTCACCCGTCGCGATGGACACCGTCGCGATCGTCGGAGGCTGTACGGCATTGTTCGCGGCGACCATCGGCCTGGTGCAAACCGACATCAAGCGTGTGCTTGCCTACTCGACGGTGAGTCAACTCGGCTATATGTTCCTTGCGTGCGGGATCGGCGCCTATACCGCCGCCGTCTTCCACGTCATGACCCACGCCTTCTTCAAGGCCCTCTTGTTCCTCTCCGCCGGGTCCGTCATCCATGCGCTGTCAGGCGAACAAGACATCAGGAAGATGGGCGGCCTCAGCAAAAAAATCCCCTGGACCTATCGTCTCTTCCTCATCGGCACCATCGCAATCGCGGGGATCCCGCCGCTGGCCGGCTTCTGGAGTAAAGACGAAATCATGGGCCATGCCTTCGTGAATCACCAGTACCTCTTCTACGGATTGGCAGCCGTCGGGGCCTTCCTCACGTCTTTCTATATGTTCCGTCTGACATACCTGACTTTCTACGGCCCCTCCCGCATGGACCATCACACCGAAGAGCATGTCCATGAATCCCCCATGGTGATGGTTGGCCCCTTGATGGCACTCGGAGTCCTCTCCGTCTTCGGCGGACTCATCTTGGGATTCCCGCCGGAACATGGCTGGCTCCATGGATTTCTGGCCCCGGTTGCGGGCGTAGCCGGCGGACACGAAACAAGCGTTGCGACCACACTCCTTCTGATGGGGACAGCAACCGGTATTGCACTCTTGGGATGGGGGCTGGCGCATTTCCTCTACAGCCTGAGCCCTTCAACCGCGGACAACTGGGCAACAAAATTTCAAAGCGCCTACAACACCCTGCTCAATAAATACTTTGTCGATGAACTGTACGATCTTCTGTTCGTCGAGCCGACAAAACGCCTGGGGGAATTCCTGGATTGGTTCGACCGGACGGTGATCGACGGCCTGGTCAACGGGGTCGCACAGATGGCCGAATGGGGTTCTGCCGGCTCCACCTGGCTTGAAAAATACGTGGTCTACGCGGGCCTGAACGTCATCGGCTTTGGCAACCATCTGGCGGCGCGACAGGGGCGCAAACTCCAGAGCGGGATGGTCCATCACTATGCAGCGATTATTATCGCAGGCCTGTTTCTGCTGGCCTTGGTCGTTCAACTGATTCTACAGATGTAAGCAACGTCGAGGGACGTCGGAGTCGCGCAATAATTATGTTAGAAGAACTCGCAGCCGGTTTCCCCATCCTGTCCTGCCTCCTCTTTCTGCCCTTTGTCGGAGCAGCCGTGCTCTGGCTTGTCGATGACGAGGATATGATTCGGACCTCGGCGCTGACGATCAGTCTGGTCGAACTCGCGCTGGCCGTCTTCGTACTGCTCCGCTTCGTGCCAGATTCGGCTGCAATGCAGTTTGCCGAGCACGTGCGCTGGATTCCCGCCTTGGGCATCAGCTATCACCTGGCCGTCGACGGCATCAGCGTCCTCTTTGTCGGGCTGACCGCCTTTTTGACGGTGCTCGTAATCGTCTATTCCTGGGACACCATTCGTCACCAGGTGAAACTCTACATGATGTGTCTCCTGGCCCTGGAAACCACGACCATGGGCGTGTTCGTTTCATTGGACCTGATTCTGTTCTTTGTCTTCTGGGAATTGATGCTCATCCCGAGCTACTTCCTGATCAAGCTCTGGGGCGGTGGAGCAGAGCGGCACCATGCCGCGTTGAAATACGTGCTCTATACCCTCCTGGGCAGCGTCTTTATGCTCGTGGGTATTGCGCTGCTGGACCTGAACTTTCACCATTGGGCCGTCCTCCGGCATACCGATCAACTCTACTCCTTTGACCTGCTCGATCTACTGGCAGTTCCCATTCCCGTCAGCCAGCAAATCCTGATCTTCTGGCTCATGTTCATGGGCTTCGCCTTCAAAGCGCCGGTGTTCCCATTTCATACGTGGCTGCCTGATGCGCTGCTCGAGGGCCCCATCGGCATGGCGGTCGTGCTCGCCGGTCTCAAGCTGGGGACATTCGGCTTTATCCGTTTCAGCATCCCCTTGCTGCCTGAAGCCTCGAAGAGCCACACCGTGGTCACCGTAATCATGTGCCTGGGCATTGCCGCGATTACCTATGGCGCCATCATGGCGCTGATCCAGCCGGACTTCCGCCGCCTCATGGCCTTCAGCAGCATCAGCCACCTGGGCTTTGTCATGATGGGACTGTTTGCGCTGAACTTTCAGGGTCTCCAGGGCAGCCTCCTGACCATGATCAATCTTGGATTCAGCACGGCAGGACTCTTTTTTATCGCCGGCTTCCTCTATTCGAGACAGCAAACGACGCATCTGTCGGCATTCGGCGGTCTGGCCCAACAGGTGCCGCTCCTTGCCTCCTTCTTTTTGCTGATCGGGCTGGCCTCAATCGGCCTGCCCGGAACCAACGGCTTTGTCGGTGAATTTCTGATTCTCCTCGGAACATTTAAGGCCAATTGGGTCTTCGGAGCCTTTGCCGTCACCGGAGTGGTCTTCGGCGCCGCGTACTTTTTGTGGTACTACGAACGCGCCATTCTGGGCCCGCTCGGAAAATCCGTAAAGAATACGATGGCTGATTTACAGTTACGCGAAATGGTCATTGCCGTGTCGCTTTCCGTCATGATTCTCTGGATAGGGCTCTACCCGTCGCCGTTCCTCCACATCATGAACGGCTCGGTCCAGGCACTGGTGGACCGTCTCGATCATGGAACCGTCGCCGTGCTGACTGAACCCGCTCAACGATTGGACCACTAAGACCCATGGGTGATTACGCGCTGCTCTACATTCTGTTCGCTCCGTTCTTCGGTGCCCTGGCATTGATCTTCGTGTCAAACCGCCAGGCACTTCTTGTGCGCGGGATTGCCGCGGGCTCGGCGTTTATTTCACTGATCGCGTCGCTCTATCTGTTCTATGCCTATGATCCGGTTGCGGGCGGCTACCAGTTCATCCAGCGGTTTGAATGGTCGCGCCAACTCGGCATCTCGCTCTATCTGGGCGTCGACGGCATCGGCACGCCGCTGGTCCTCGCTTCCTCGATCCTGTTATTCGCCGGCATCTTCGTGTCGTGGCACATCAAGGATCGTGCAAAAGAATTTTACATCTGGATTCTGATTTTGGCCGCTGCGACCATCGGCGTGTTCATGTCGCTGGATCTTTTCTTCCTCTATTTCTTTTACGAAATGTCGGTCATTCCCATGTATCTCCTGCTGGGGATGTGGGGCAGCCATACCAAGAAGTATTTGGAAATGACGGACCCGGAAGGAATGAAACAACGGGACTCCGTCGGGTTCATCTTCAACTTCGGCTCCAACAGCAAAGAATACGCGGCCATGAAACTCGTGCTGTTTCTCTCCGCCTTTGCGGTGGCCGCCTTCATGGGCATTCTCCTGATCTATAAGTATTCAGGCCTGAACACCTTCGACATCCTGGTGCTCCGCGAACATGCCAGCACACTGATGAATATTCCCGTGCTGGGCACGACGCTGGACAAAATCATCTGGGTCCTGATTTTCTTCGGCTTCGCCTCGATCGCACCGCTCTGGCCGCTGCATTCCTGGTCACCGGTAGGACACGCCGCCGCACCGGCCGCCACTAGCATGCTGCACGCCGGCGTCCTCATGAAGCTCGGCCACTTTTCGATTATCCGCGTGGCCTACGAGATTCTCCCGGAAACGACACGCGAACTCATGCCGATGGCCGCCGTGCTCTGCATGTTCAGCATCGTCTACGGCGGATTCGTCGCGTACTACGCCAAAGACACCAAGTATGTCATCGGGTATTCCAGTTCGAGCCACATGGGCTATGTGTTCCTGGGCATGGCAGCCCTGGATTACATCAGCCTCAGCGGCGCCGTGATCTACATGTTCGCCCATGCGATGGCCACGGGGATGCTCTTCTCGATGGCAGGCTGGGTGTACGATCAGACCCACACCCGCGATATCCCCTCGCTCGGCGGGCTGTCGAATAAGATGCCGTTCATCTCCGCTTGCTTCGTGGTGGGCTGTATGGCGTCCATCGGCATGCCGGGCACGATCAATTTCATCGCCGAAGTCATGATCATCGTGGGCAGCTGGAATAAATATCCGCTGCAGGTCGTCGTGGCCGTGCTCGGAATTGTGCTGACCATGGCCTATCTGTTTAAGATGATGCGGAGCCTGTTCTATGGCCCGATGGATCAGAAGTACAGTCACTCGCATGATGCGGTAGCGTTCGTCGACCGTCTCCCGCTCCTGATCATGATTTCCGTCAGCGTGGGATTCGGACTCTTCCCCATGCATCTGTATAACGTGGTTCGCTCAGGGGTCGATCCGCTCATCGCGAAGATTACGCACGTCGTGCCCGTGGCCGCGCTTCCGGCCCCGGAGGCACCGGCGGCTTCACTGCATGAACAGTTAGCGGCCCGCGGCGTGCAACTCCCTGACTCGCCAGTGGCTCAATAGGGTACCAGTCGACACTATGAACTTTGAACTCAACATGACGTTTGCCGATCTCCTGCTGCTCCTGCCGGAGATCTTTCTGACACTGTGGCTCTGTCTGGTCTTGATCGTCGACTTTGCCTTTCCACGTCTGCCCAAAGAACAGCTGGCCTACCTGAGCGTCGCCGGGCTCGGCGCCACCCTCGGCTGTCTCGCCTGGTTTGACCTGACGCATATTTCAGGATCCCTGTTCGGCAACATGTTTGTACTCGACCGTATGGCCATCTTCTTTAAGATGTTCATCGTCGGCGCGAGCATTCTCGTGATCCTCGCCTCCATCGAGTATGTCAGCCGCTTTGCCTTTTTCCGCGGGGAATACTATTTCCTCATCGTCATGTCCGCCCTGGGCATGATGTTCATGGCTTCCGCCAACGACTTATTGTCCCTCTTCGTCACGCTGGAGTTTTCCACCTTCGGATTCTATGTGCTCGTGGCGTACCTGCGCGAAGACCTGGCGTCGAATGAAGCCGGCCTGAAGTTTTTCATTCTTGGTGTCTTTGCCGCCGGTCTCTTAGCCTACGGAATCAGCCTCGTCTATGGAGAGACGGGCAAACTGGTTTTTTCGGACATGGCCTCAGCGCCGGCGACGCCGGGTCTCATCATCGGCTTCCTCCTGATCTTTGCGGCTCTCGGTTTCAAAATCGGCGCCGTCCCGTTCCACACCTGGATTCCCGACACCTATCACGGTGCCCCCACACCCGTAACGGCCTTTCTCTCCATCGCCCCGAAAGGCGCTGCGATCGCCATCCTGCTCCGGTTGTTTTTCGTCGCTCTGTTTGCCTTTAAACCGATGTGGGTGCTGTTGCTGGCAGCCGTCTCCGTCTTATCGATGACCTACGCCAACATCGTGGCGATCGCCCAGACAAATATCAAACGTCTGCTGGCCTATTCCGGTATTGCCCAGATCGGCAACGTCTTGATCGGCTTGGCAGCCGGGACCAAGATGGGTAACGATGCCATCCTGTTCTATCTCCTCACCTATCTCTTTGCGAATATCGGCGCCTTCGCCGTCGTGATTGCCATGAGCCAGGCCATCGGCAGCGAAGAAATCAACGACTACAGCGGGCTGAACCGCCGGTCGCCGTTTCTGGCGTTCTCCATGCTCCTCTTTCTATTGTCGCTGGCCGGTGTGCCGCCGTTAGCCGGGTTTATCGGAAAGATCTATATCTTTGTGGCAGCCATCAAGGAAGGGCTCTATACCCTCATTACCGTCGGACTCGTCAACATCGTGATCTCCATGTATTACTACCTGATCGTGGTGAAAAAGATGTACATCGCCGAGCCGATCGACCCGTCACCCATCAGAGTTTCCGGTCCGATGAAGGCCGTGGTGTATGTCGGTCTCGGCGGAACGCTGTTGATCGGCATCTATCCGCAACCGTTCATCGACTGGGTCGTGTCAGCGACCATGATGTTCTCCCATCTCCCGGCACCCGCCGCGACCGCTCTCCCGCCGGTCTCCCCCTTCGGCGGTTAACCGCCTGACTTCCGGCATTGATCTGCTAAAATAGATCTTGCGGCCTGAGAACGGCCGAGAGTAGAGTGCCCGAAGTTTTCCCTACACCTTTCAACGCGGTTTCACTTCATGGACACAGTGACGAGCGATCGACCGCCGATTCCTCCGATCGCCGGGGACACTCCTTCTGAAACAGCCTCCATGCCATCTCTGTCAGCACCACAACCGGCCAAGCGGACGGTGCTGATGTGGTTTCGCGATCTGACGATTGAACGCCGGATTCTTGCCGGTTTCAGTCTGGTGTTTATCGGCATCCTCATTATCGGAGCCGTGTCATACCGCAATACAGCGATCCTGATCGAAAACAGCCGCTTGGACACCAAAAGCCATGACCTTCTCCAGCTGTTGAACAACGTAGATACGGCAATGGACGAAGCAGAAAACAACCACCGCCGTTACCTCGTCACCGGAGAAGTCGTCTACCTCCAGAGCTTTCGTTCGCTGGCGGAACAGAAACCCACCTATCTCAAGTATCTGAAGGACCTCACGGCAGGATCGCCCATACAAGAAGCGCGAGTCGAGCAACTCCGGACGCTGATCGAGCAACAGATCAACGCGGAAACGGGAGCCATCGCCAAGCGGGATGGCGGGGGATTCGAAGCTGTACGCCGGATCGCCCTCGAGGGAGTCGCGAAGCGCGAACTGGCCGCCATTCACAGGATCATCGCGGAAATGGAGAGTGACGAGCACCAGAGCTTGCGACGGCGGCTGGGGGAATCGACGCTCAGCACAACCAATACGATTGTGCTCCTCGCCTTAGGAGCGCTCCTCCAACTGGTACTCCTCGCCTCGGTCTATTACCTCATCCGGCACGATATTACCGCCCGCAGAAAAGTCGCAGCCGAACTCCAGCTTCGCGGAGAACTCCTCGAAGCGGCGAACAAGGAGCTGGAAGCATTCAGCTATTCAGTCTCGCACGACCTCCGCGCGCCCCTTCGTCACATCGACGGCTATGCCTCGCTCCTGAACAAAGCCGTCGGCGAGACCCTGAACGACAAGGCCAAACGCTATCTGCAAACGATCTCCGACTCGGCCAAACAGATGGGCCAATTGATCGACGACTTGCTGGTGTTTTCCCGTATGGGACGCCAGGAAATGCTGCATACCACCGTCAACCTTGATCAGCTCATCAAGACGATCCTTTACGATTTGCGTCTTGACTTGCAAGGACGGGAAATATCTTGGACAATTGACACACTGCCTGAAGTACCGGGCGATCCCGCCATGCTTCGACAGGTATTTGTGAACCTGATTTCTAACGCGATCAAGTTTACCAGTACACGTCCGGTTGCAAAAATCGCCATCGGTGTCGAGCGGAAAAGCGCCGGGGAGATTACCGTGTTCGTCCGCGATAATGGAGTCGGGTTCGACATGCAATATCTCGGCAAACTGTTCGGCGTCTTCCAGCGGCTGCACCGGGCCGACGAATTTGAAGGAACGGGCATCGGCCTCGCCAATGTGCGCCGGATCGTCCATCGACACGGAGGACGGGTCTGGGCGGAAGGCATTCCCGACCAAGGTGCGACGTTCTTTGTCACACTCCCAACCAGGAGACCTCGAACATGACGGCTGCAAAACCCATTTTACTGGCCGAAGACAACCCCCGGGATGCGGAGCTCGCTCTCGCGGCCATGGAAGAAGAGCATATTTCCGATAAGGTCGTCCTGTGTCACGACGGCGCAGAGGTCCTGGATTATCTCTATTGCCGCGGACAGTTCAAGTCGCGCCTCAAAGGGAATCCCGCGGTCGTGTTTCTCGATCTCAAGATGCCCAAGGTCAACGGGCTCGAAGTACTCCGCACGATTAAGTCGGACATCAGTTTACGCCCGATCCCGGTCGTGATGCTGACCTCGTCGCGGGAAGAAAAAGACCTGGCCGAGAGCTACGCTCTGGGCGCGAACGCCTATGTCGTGAAGCCCGTCGAGTTTCACCAGTTTCTCACGGCCGTCAAGGAATTGGGCACCTTCTGGGGAGTCATCAATGAGCCACCGCCCGAAGGATCGGCATCCACGAACTGATATGGCACACCCCGAGGTTCCGTGACGACACCCCTACGACTCCTCCACTTGGAAGACAACCCTGCTGACGCCGAGCTGATTCTGGCAACGCTCAACGAGGGGGGCATTCCTTGTGAGGCCGACCGGGTCGATCGACGCGAGACCTTTGTCGCCGCCTTGAAAGAAGGGCAGATCGATCTGATCCTGGCGGATTATTCGCTGCCCGGATTCGACGGGATCACCGCCCTTGTCCTCGCTCGACAACTCAGGCCCGAGATCCCGTTCATTTTCGTCTCCGGAACACTCGGCGAGGAATTGGCGATCGATGCCATGCATCGAGGCGCGACCGATTACATTCTGAAACAACGGCTCGGACGGCTGGTGCCATCGCTCCAACGCGCGATCCGGGAACTGCAGGAACGCCAGGAGCGCGCGCGCGTTGAAGAAGCCCTGCGGCAAAGCGAGAAGCAGCTCCGGCAAGCCCAAAAGATGGAAGCGGTCGGCCGCCTCGCCGGGGGGCTCGCCCACGACTTTAATAATCTCCTCACCGTCATCATGGGCCATGCCCAGGTTCTCCTCGGAGATATGGCGGTAGATCATCCCTACCGCGCCAAAATCGAAGAAATGCAGAAGGCGGGCGACCGGGCGGCGACACTGATCCGTCAGCTCCTCACATTCAGCCGCAAGCAGCCATCGACCCCGAAAGTGCTGAGCGTCAATCCGCTCATCACCAATTTTGAAACGATGATACACCGGCTGATCGGCGAAGACCTCGAACTGACGCTGAAGCTGGCTCCTCACGATCTGCGCATCAAAGCCGATCCGGCACAGATCGAACAAGTCCTCATGAATCTGGTGGTGAATGCGCGCGATGCGATGCCCAAAGGGGGCAAGCTCACGATCGAGACTTCGCTCGTCGAGCTGAGCCGGATTCCGATGTATCACGTCCAGCCGCCGGCTCTTGGAACCTTCGTCAAACTCTCCGTAGCGGACACCGGGAGCGGGATGCCGGCCGACGTCCTCAGCCATATCTTCGAACCGTTCTTCACCACAAAAGAAGAGGGCAAGGGGACAGGGCTGGGGTTATCGACCGTGTTTGGCATCGTCACCCAACACGGAGGCGGAATCGATGTCACCAGCCGGGTCGGGCAGGGAAGCCGATTCGACGTGTATCTTCCCTGCGCAGAATCGACTCCCGATCAGACCTTGTCCGGCGAGCCCCCCCGCGTGTCTCACCGGGGCCATGAGACCATCCTCCTCGTCGAAGACGATGTCTCCGTGCGGGAGCTGGTTCGGGACGAACTCAAGAAGCTCGGCTACCGCGTGCTAGAATCAAAAAATGGACTGGAGGCCTGCCTGGTCGCGACACGGCAGATCGGCCATGTTCAACTGCTGCTCACCGACGTGGTGATGCCGGGCATGAGCGGAACTGAACTGGCTCAACACCTGCGTATCCTCAAGCCGGATCTCAGAATTCTTTTCATGTCAGGCTATGCCGACGACGTCGGAATCGGCGCACATGATCAACTCAGTGACTACCTCCAAAAACCGTTTACGCCGGAGGTGCTGGCCCAGCGGATTCGCCGGCTCCTTGATATCGTGCCGCTCCCACAGACCGGATCACCGCGGCATGAAACAACCACCTCCCACGCGTCGTGATCACACCGGGCGCTGCCTTCATGCCGCTTGATGGATGGACGTCATGGCTCTTCCAATACCGCGGACTTCCCATCCGACCCACAGGATGCTTCTCTGGTTTCTCATCACCCTGCCGCTGATTTTCACTGAACCGGCATCTGCCCAGGAACTGCATTGGGAACCTCTGGGAGCCGGGATAGCCGCCACCGTCTGGAAACCGGGAGAACGCTGCCCCGAAACCGACCGCTTGCTCGCGCTCAAGATCGATCCCGAACGATACCGCTTCTCCGTTCACTTTTATGCCCAAGAAGGGTTGCTCCATCCTCCGACCATCGATGAATGGCAGAAACGGACCGGTCATGACGCGCTGTTCAACGCGGGCCTCTTCAGAGAAAACTTCGCCTATCTCGGACTCTTATTTAAAGAAGGACAATCCCTGGGCAGCCGGCGCCATGGAACATGGCAGGGACTCTTTGTGGCCGAGCCGAATTCTGCGGCTTCGGCACCAAAAGCCGGCGTACTGGATTTGGCCGGCGATGCATTTCAGGAACACATGCCCGCCTATCGGGAGGCGGCACAGTCGCTGATGTTGCTGGATCGCGCCGGAATGATTCGCGTGCGGCAGACCGGGAAACGGGCTTACCAGACTGTGGTGGCCGAAGAACACGACGGGCATATCCTCATTCTCAAGAGCCTGGGAGTCGTCACCTTGCACGGGCTTGGCCAATGTTTGCGGGAGACCTTCCCATCGATCAAACTCGCCATGGCCATGGACGGCGGATCCTCGTCCGATCTCTTCGTCTCAGAATCGCTCTGGAAAAACGGAGATCCCTCGGACACAAGGACGAATTGGAAGGACCTGTTCGCCGGCCGGTCAACCGCCCATATTCCACTGCCCGCGATCATCGGCCTCAGTCCGCGAGAGGCGGTACCGGGCGCCACCAAACCCGCGCCAAAACCCTAACGGCCTGGACGGGCGACCGGATAGCCCGCCTCCACCCACGCATTCATGCTTCCCGACACATTGTAGACGTGACGATAGCCCAGATCGGCCAGCGTTTCTGCCGCAATGTTACTGCGGTGGCCCGACTGACAATACACGACGATGTGCTCGTCTAACTGAGCCCCCAGCTCACGATGTCGGACCTTCATCTCCCGAAAATCGATATTCACGTCCGTCCCGGGAATCATGCCGGACTGGTGCTCCTCCGGGCTCCGTACATCAACCAGAACGAACCCTTTCTTCTCCGGAGTCGATGCTTTGGCCAATCCCGCCTGCAACTGCTGGACGGTCAACAGGTAGGAATGGTATGACCACACCTGGCTGACGACGGCAAGGCTGCTCAGCAGAAGAACGCCCAGGAGTCCCCATTTCCATCGTTGCATACGACCTCCTCATGGTTCGCACTATGGTGCTTATGTCGAATATGATGCTGACCGATCATAAAAAGAAGTCAAAAGGGGGGTCAAGAGCCCCGCTCCTCACCCTATTCATTTTATTGTTGGCAGGCTGCGCCGAGAACGCCACGTTGCTCCAGGAGTCCGAACGCGGCGGGGTCGTCGTGTATCCGTTCAAAGGCGAGCAGGGTGCCATGCTGGGCTCATTCAGAAAAGATGCGCTGGCCGTCATGAAAGACAAATGCGGCGGAGCCTACGCGATCATCCGTGAGGGGGAAACCAAGGGACGAGCCCGCGTAGCCGGCCCGGTCGAGGGCGCGCAAGAGGTCGTTCAGGAACGCCGGTGGGGGATTGAGTTTCGTTGTAAGTAGGAGGGGTTCAGCCCCTTTGCTGAGCCCCGTGAGCATTGGTCAGATCGTTGATCGTGAGAAGACTGACCACGGTGAGTCCTTCCGCTTCGACTTTTTTACGTCCGTCCTGTTCCTGCCGGTCGACAATGACCAATGCATGGGTGACGGTCAGTCCGGCGCCTCGTGCCGCCGCGACAGCCTTTAAGAGCGAGCCGCCGCTGGTCAGCACATCATCCACGATCAGCGCCCGCTCACCGGGTTTGTAGGCTCCCTCGATCAACTTTCCCAATCCGTGGTCCTTGGCCTGTTTACGAACGACAAACGTCCGCCAGTCCCGGGCCGGTTGAGCCGTGAAGGCATAGTCTGAAATCGTCGTGGCAATTGAGATCGCCCCGATCTCCAACCCGCCGAGACACTGCAACTCCACCCCGCGCAAGGCCTCATACGCCAGCTGCCCCACCAGGCGCCGGGCTCCCGGATGCGCCATGAGCGCGCGGCAATCGACATAGAAGGGACTCGTGAGTCCCGACGCCAGCTTGAACCCGCCCTGTGGGTCCCACTTAAAGGATTGCGTCTCGTGAAACGCTTTTGCCAATTGCTCGCGCACAGGAGCCTCCATCGCTCACCGTCCATAAATTGTGGACGGTTATTCTACACGGTTGCACGACGGAAGGCAGTACCCAGCCAACCACACCGCACCACACCTGGATCAACCCATTTCAGGCCCTGAACTATCAGGCTGCCCCTTCGCACACGCCTCATGAAAAACGTTTCACCTGCTCAGCCAACGTGCCCGCCACAAGCCGGAGATCGAACGGCCAGGCGTAGCGGAGCTCGACCCCGGGGTATTGCGGCCGCAGATGGTCGAGGATTTCCGGAATCTCGACTTCCGAATGTGAACCGCCCGGCGTAAACATCGTCGTCGTGACGGTGATGTGAGTCGCCCCCTTCTTGATCAGTTCCTCCACCGACTCTTCCAAGGTCGGCGCGCAAAACTCGTTATAGGCGACGGCAAACAACACATCCCCCAGGTTGGCTCGCAACTGAGCCGCAACCGCTTCCAGTCCAGACTGATAGGGGTCCGTCTCGGGCGTTCTCGGCCACTGGCGGATCTTGGCGTCGAGTTCCAGCTCTTCCGCCGACGGCGGCTGCTTGGCGGCCCGCCGCTGACCCTCCAACCGCTTCAGTCTCGTCACCAAATCCTGCGGGCATCCCTTGGGAATCCCGCCGTGCCCGACCAGAATCACTCCTTTGACCGCCGTTCCCATGCGCTCACTCCCTTCGTCATGCATTGCGTTACACGTGATTGCGTAACATGAGTTCTTTCGGATGCGGATTCAAATACACCTGGTCCCGAATATAGTGAACCTCGAACTGTTGCACGTAATGTTTGATCAAGGTGAGCGGCACGATCAGCGGCGTCAGTCCTCGATGGTAATCCCCGATCACGCCCAATAGTTCCGCCTTTTCCCGCGCCGCAAGTTGTCCCTTGAAGTAGCCCAAAATATGCTGCAAGACATTGACATGTTTGCGGACCGTGGCTTTGACTGCGAGGGCCGTCATGAACAGTTCGCCATACCGGCGGGCCAATTCTTTGGGCCGATACCGTTCCGCCTGGCCGACCAGCCGGCCGAGGACCTGATAGTGCTGCGGACTATGGGCCATGAGCAGATATTTGTGGATGGTATGGAACTGGATCAGCGCCTGCCTTGTCACGCCGCTCTCCAGCAGATCCTGAAAGCGGCGATAACAAAACACCCTCTCGATGAAATTTTCCCGCAGAGGAGCATCGCACAGCCGCCCTTCCTCTTCCACGGGAATCAGCGGGAACTGTTCCACAAAGGCCCGTGCGAAGATGCCGGCGCCGCTGTGACTGGGCATGCCTTGTTCCGTGTAGACTCGGACCCGCTCCACGCCGCAGCTCGGCGAGCCCCGCTTGAACACATAACCGGATAAATCCAGCTCGCCAAGTTCCGCCAGACGGCCCGTCGTCATCTTCTCGAGCGCCCGCGTATAATCCCGTCCGCTTGTAATGGTCAGGAGCCGGGGATGCGCAGGGTCACCGACCAGCCGCATTGCTTCACGCGGCGTGCCGAGCCCGGCTTCGACTTCCGGGCAGACGGGGATCCACTCCACATACCGGCCGAACACATCGGTGAGAAAATTGTCCCGCTTGTGGCCGCCGTCGAATCGAACCTCGTCGCCGAGCAGACAGCGGCTGATCCCGAGGCGGAGAGGGACGGTCGTCATGGCCTCACCTGTTGTTTTCCCAGATTCAAATATTCCTCGCGTGCCTGCCGATGGTCCACGAGAGGCGCAGGATACTCCCGACCAATCCGGCAACCCAAACATTCCTGCTCGCTTGCAGGCATCAGGTGCGGCTCATGAATCCATTTGCCCGTCACCTTCGACAATTCCGGCACGTACTCACGGATGTAGAGACCGTCCGGATCGAACTTCTTACTCTGCAACGCGGGATTAAAAATGCGATACCCGCGCATCGCGTCCGTCCCGGTCCCGGCGCACCATTGCCAATTGCCGTTGTTGGCGGCGACGTCGGCATCAAGCAGGTGCTGCATGAAATACCGCTCGCCGCTCTGCCAGTCAATGCGCAGATCCTTGATGAGAAACGACGCCACGATCATGCGCACCCGATTGTGCATCCAGCCCGTCTGATTCAATTGCCGCATGCCGGCATCCACGATCGGAAAGCCCGTTCTCCCCTGGCACCAGGCCTGAAACAACCGGTCCCGTTCGAGCCCCGGTGCACGGACCTGGGGAACCGCCACTGTGCGGAACGGACCCTTCACCACCCGGGGAAAGGCCGAAAGCACCTGCTGAAAGAATTCTCTCCACACCAGTTCGTCGATCCAGATCAGCACGTCCGCCCTCGATACCCGGCCGCCCGTTTTGAGAGCGGCCAGGGCCTCATGAACGGCGGCGCGGACCGACAATGTGCCGAAACGGAAATGCGGAGAGAGACGCGAGCTTCCGTCCATACCCGGCCGGTTTCTCCCGTCACCATACGTGTGAACGGATTTTCCGAGAAACTCCTGCAGCCGCATCTGCGCCGCTCGCTCGCCCGGATTGATCCACGGGACAACTCGGTCGTACCCTAGTTCTACCGGAGAAGGAAGGGGAGGCGTGGCGGATGGCGATGGAATCGCTGTTGATGCCTTGGGTTTGGGGCTCACCAGAGGTGACGGTTTCGAAGCCTGCCACTTGGCCCACCAGCGCGCACGATAGGCACTGTACCGTTGCAACGGGTCTCCAGTGGCACCCCGGATTTCTTCCGCCTCAAAGACCACATGATCTTTGAATGTCTGAGTACGGATGCCCTGTTCGGCAAGCGCGAGGTGCACCCGGCGGTCCCGTTCGATCGCTGCAGGCTCATAGTCACGATTCCAGTAGACGACATCCGCTTTCAATTCCCGCGCGGCCTGCACGACGGCTTCCACCGGTTCACCCAGCCGCCACTGCAACGCAAGTCCCCGGCCGGCCAGTGATGTCGACAGCTCCTGGAGACAGCCCAGCATGAAGTTCACGCAAGCTGAGCCAAACTCACGGGACTGCAGCAGCGGTTCATCAAACACAAAAAGCGGCAGCACTTCGTCGCACTCCTGACAGGCCGCCGTCAACGCCGGTTGATCGTGCAGTCTGAGATCCCGCTTGAACCAGACAACGCCACGCATCAGAGCAACTCCTGTGAGGCCCGTTTCGGTTTATTATCGGACATCGGCTCATCGACAAAGACCGTACGCCGCCAGATGAGATACAGCGCAAACAGAAGGGTGGTGGCAATGAACCCCGAACGGACGACGTGGAATCCGAACGCGAGCTGGTTCATCACCTCGCTCACAATCCCGAATCCCGCATAGGCCAGGCTCAATCCCCAGGCCCAGGGACGCAACCAGATAAATCCGTACCCGATCAGCAAATGCACGGCCGGGGAGTGGAGCTTGATCAGAAAGGCCGAAGGCCCGGTCATGACCGCACCGAACAGTTTCAATGCATAGGCGGGAAAGAGCTCAATGATCACCAGATCAATGACGCCGACGATCATGAAGAGCCCGCCGAACAGCTGGATCGTTCGACGGGCCCGCCGATAGGCCGGTGATTCTGTTTGCATCTATCGCCTCCAGGCCTCAGGAAAACTTTTCCACCAGGTCGTCGGATGAGCCGCCCGCCACTGCGTCTGTTCCTGCCAGAGCCGGTTGGTCTCGTCCTGACTCAACCGGGTTGCCATCGCCGCACTGAGATCCGACTGTTGCCGGACACTCGTTTGGATCATCTCTTTCGCCATGCGAGCCAGCCCCCCGGGCGGATCCACCAGATCCTCGATCTCGCGGTAGGCCAGATTCAGATACAGCTGCTCCACCGCCGTCCAGCGCTCCTCCTGTGACAGTTGCTCCAGATAGCCGTCGATCGCATGATACACATAGGTCAGGTGTACATAGGCTTCGACCGTCGGCATCTCGGTGATCGCCTTCTGGCACGACTCCAACGCCCGGCGGTAATCGCCCGCGGCGAGAAAGAGGTTTGTCTTCGTCAGGCCTGGCGCAACCGGCCCGGTCTCCGCCAGGGCCGGCAGTCCGCCGGACGGCCAGGCGGCGAGTGACACCGCCACCCCGAGCACTGCTGTGAGGACCAATCGGCGAATCACTGTACACCTCCTCAGCGTGCTGGATTGCCGTGAGCTCCGGCCGGACCTTTCGGAAGCTTGTCACCGGCCACACGCGTGATCGACAATTCCCGCACTCCTCCCTCACCCTTCACGCCCAGCTTGACCGCGGTCCCGACCGTACCACGAATCATTTTTACAACCTGCTCATAGCTCTTGCCCGCCGCGGGAATGCCGTCCACCGTCACGATCTCGTCGCCGTGCGCCAGACCCGCCTGATGGGCCGGGCCTTCCGGATGCACCATGCCGACATACAACACCGCCGGATCGCCGATCCGCTCCGCTCCCACCTGAAGCGAGACACCGATCACCCCGTTCGGCAGCGCAGCTTCGTCTCCATGGGCGTACAAAGATTGTGGCGCTGGACCGTCCGCCGCGCGTACCTCCGCACCGCACAACAGTCCCGCCATCACACAACCAACCAGATACGCTGTTCTTCTGTTCATGACATCCCTCCCTCATGTTGAATCACCACGATCAGATCAACGCCATCAACGTACAACCGGCAAGCAGGACGCTCGAATTCAAATAAACCGACCGCTGATGCACGCGCTGCCACGAAGCCTGAAGGACCGGATCGACGATTCCTCGCGACTCCTGTTCCTTGAGCCGGTCTCGTATCGCATTGCTGCGGGGCGTCAGCATCGACTGACAATAGGCTTCGGTCAACAGCACCAGGAGCCAGAGTCCGCCCGCCGTCATCAGCCTCGCACTGCTCGCGTGCATCGCCGCCAGCCCGTTCACGGCAACGAATCCCGCGACGGCCGTTGCCATGCCCAACCCGTAATAAGCCGGGAACAACTGCCGCACCACGTTCCCGAACGGTTCCCGCTCCAGATTCTTCGCAAGGATGGGCGCCACCACGAACGACAAGAGCACGACTTTGCCGACCAGAATGGCAACGGCCAACGCATGGATATACTGAATGAGCGCCTCCATGGTCCCTCCTCCTTTACTCCTTCGTGAGAATCGCCCGCAACGCCGGCTCCAGCAGCGGATACTGAAACTGATAACCGCCCGCCAGCGCTTTCACCGGGCTCACCCGCTGGCCCGTCGTCATCAACGTGCCTAATTCGCCCAAGGCCGCAGCAAGAGCGATCCCCGGCACCGGCAACCAGGAAGGGCGGCGAAGCACTTGTCCGAGCACGTCACAGAAGGTCCGCATAGTCACAGCCCCTGGAGCGACGGCGTTGATGGGACCGGATACGCTCGCCGTCTCCAGCGCCCACAGGATCAAGCCGACGTGATCGCGCCGATGAATCCAGGACACCCACTGAGTGCCCGGCATGACAGGACCGCCCGCAAACAACCGGAACGGCAGCAGCATCTTGGGCAGCGCACCGCCGTCCTGTTCCAGCACCATTCCGGTCCGCAATGTCACAACCCGTATCCCGAGCGCTGCCGCCTCCAGTGCCGCCGCCTCCCATTCAAGGCACAGGTCGGACAAAAATCCCTCACCGCGCGGCGCCCCTTCATCCAAGACACGATCGTCGCTGGCCCCGTAGTAGCCGATGCCGGACGCACTGATCAGAAGCCGGGGCCGGAAAGACCGGCGGGCCATCGCCTCAACCAACCGCTGCGTGCCGCGCACCCGGCTGTCGACGAGCAGCCGCTTTCGCGAGGCACTCCAGCGGGCGTCGGCGATCGGTGCGCCGGTAAGATTGATGACGGCATCGGCCCTCTCGAGATTCTGCTCCCACAACCCGGCCGCCTCTCGACCATTCCACTCGACGGCGGTCACAGCGGAGCCGAACAACCGTTGGGCCTCTGCCGGCCTTCTCGTCAGGAGCGTGACGGTATGGCCCTCCGCACAGAGCGACAGGCACAGGGGGCGACCGATGAATCCCGTTCCGCCGGTCACTACGACATGCATCGCCGTCTCTCCTTATTGATGCGGCCGAACCGAAAACAAGACAACCTCAGTTGCTATCCGGTACTCCACCGCTTCCATTGCCATTCCGGTTGCTGGGGCCATCGGACTCCCCCTGATCCACACGTTGCGCGTACTTCCGCTGTTTCGTGCCGAAGATGAGGTTCGGCGCCGGCCTGAAGCGGTTCTCCAGAATGACGGGATCGATAACTTCCCCACAACTCATGCAGCGCAACGCCGTCAGACCGATCTGCCCCGTGTCGTCCTGCAAATCGATGTAATGCTCCACGACCATCAGCCCGCCGCAACGCACACAGACATCGCCCTCGTGCGGAACATCGGGAGAATTGTTCGGACTTCCATTCAAGTCCACAGGATCCCTCGTCGCGCTCGTGAGAGATGGCCATACCGGTCTTATTGAACACAGGGCATACCCGCTCCGGTCTGCCGCCGCTTCACCGTGACTGTTTCCCGATGCATAATCTGCGTCCAGCAGCTCACCGATCCGATCGCCAGAAACAACATGGTCATGGTGATCATCCTGTCCTCCTTGTTACAACTGATGACGCCGCCGGATCGACGGAACTAGCTTGAGAACCCCACCGAGGGGACAGGTCCCTCCGGATTGAGGGACCCATCAACCTCAGCGGGAGACGCCGTGCGGAGTCGCGGCGCCACCCTGACGGGGAACAGAAACCGGCTTCCGGATTTCTGACATTCTCATTGAATTCCATCACACCATCACCTCGCCCCTCACTTCTGCTGGACCTCTCCCTCGAGACCACGAGCGCACCGGAAGCCTGTACCGTGAGTCTGGAGCGCAAATCCACCGCGGCCTCTGGCTGATGTCGTGATATCGGCCAACGGGCTATGCCAAGAACCGCCACGAATCGATCGGACCACACCTTTCTTATCGGGCCCCTGAGGATTCCGGTCCGACGCATGCTTGTAGTAGTCCGGGTCATACCAGTCAGAGACCCACTCTCTGGCATTGCCAGCCATATCTTTCACCCCGTAGGGGGAATCCCCCCCGGACAACGATCCAACCGGGTACAAGGTCTTCTCGTCCTCCCACTCCCGGTCAAAATTCGCCTGCTTCGCGGTTGCCGGTTCGTTGCCCCAGGGAAAGAGGCGGCCATCGGTTCCACGCGCAGCCTTTTCCCATTCCGCCTCAGTCGGCAGCCGCTTCTTGGCCCAACTGCAATAGGCCTTGGCGTCGTACCACGTCGTCTGCACAACGGGGAGCTGCTCAATGCCCTTGGCCGACACGAGGGGACCAGTGCCATAGGGACTCGGAGGATTTCGATGGCCCGTGGTGGCGACGAAAGCCAGATACCGTTCGTTCGTAACTTCCACTTGATCGATAGCAAACGCATCGAGATAGACAGATCGCTGTGGCCACTCGTCGGCACGGCCTTTCCCCTCAGGATTTCCCATCAAAAATTCTCCGGCCGGTATCGTGACCATGGGGACCGGATCAAGCTCTTTCGCAGCCGGCGACGCCGCCATGGCCGATGGCGGCACCACGGCACAGACCATCGCCACGATCGCGGCCATGATGCTCCAGCAAGCTGTGTTACTCCTGAGACCTGGTGTCATTTCTTCTGCTCCTTGCTCCCCTCGATGGCCTGGGTCGTATGGATTTTGACTTGGCCGACAAGACGCTCCACCTGGCGCTTGTCCCCCTGCTCGGCGGCTTCCTGGGCCTGAGTGACGAGAGTTCTGGCCTCGTGCAAATGTTCCTCAATTTCAGCCTGTAGCGCGGGCGACGCCACGGTCCCTCCTAACGCAGCACGGTGATAGACTTCCCAGGCATGATCCACATCGTGTTCTGCCTCATGAACCGCCTTCGCACTGTCCGGGTGCGGATGGCGGGCCGGATCAAGTGGGCCGGCCTGGACCGTTGCTGCTCCAAGCAGCATGCTGAATGAAATCCCGAGGACCAATCTTGTGTATTGTGCCATGTCTACGCCTCCGTCACGTTCTCACCGTTACAACGAACGGTGCGGATTCCCTTACGACTTCTTCATCGACTGCTCAATCAACGGCCGGAGCTCCAACAATTCAATGTTCCTGGGATCAATGGCCAGGCCACGATTCACCGCTTGTTGAGCGTCAGCAAACCGCTCACGCCCCATCTCCACCAACGCAGTGATATAGGCATCCCTGATCTGCTGTTCGATTTCCGGCGAGGCGGTCTTGGCACAACGGAAACCCAGGCCCACGCCATAGCTGTTATTGAGCGGATGATTCCAGAAGCGGTGCGTCGCCCTGACCGTGCCTTCCGGCGCGATCCACGAGCCGCCGCGAATGACGCGCTTTTCTCCGACGGTCAGCCGGTCGACATAGGTGCCCGTTCCACCAAGCCATGCGGCTTTGACCGGACCGGTCGGGTTCACCATCGTTTCCAGCCGGCCATAGTACCGGGGGTCATACCAGTCAGACACCCACTCGAAGACATTTCCCGCCATGTTGTACGCGCCGTAATAACTGACCCCTTCCGGATAGGAGTCCACCGGCATCGTGGCCTCATGATTCTTGCCGAAGTTGGTCTTAGCCGGATCAAATTCATTGCCCCATGGATACAGATTGTCCTTGGGACCACGAGCCGCCTTCTCCCATTCCGCTTCTGTTGGAAGCCGCTTCCCGCGATATCCACAGAAGGCCTTCGCGTCTTCCCAGTTGACCCCGACCACCGGCTGCCCAGCCTTGTTTAATCGAGGATCATCCCAATAAGCTGGAGCCGAATGGCCTGTTGCCCTCAAAAAGTCGCCATACTCTTTGTTTGAGGTTTCATACTTATCGATGAAGTATGAGTCCAGGAACACCATGTGTGCCGGGCCTTCATCGTTCAAGGCCTCAGCCGACCAGGGCGTCTTCATCCGCCGGTCGTAGGCGCTGAGCCGCTTGCCCGATTCAGCGGGCGCCTCTTTATCGAGTCCCATGACAGATGGCCCATGAGAGACATACACCATATCCTTAGGCACCAGCGATTCTTCCGCATAACTGGCTCCGGTCAACATGACCGCACTGACAATAAGGCCTACTGCTAGTGTATTTTCGATCATCATCACATGAGCCTCCCGTATCTTCAGGGGTCCAGAAGGGGGGGGCGCAACCGCCCTCCCCTCCGGCCTTCTGCTACTTCTTCTTCATGCTCTTTTTAATCAGATCGCGGGTCGCCAGATATTCCTTGTTGTCCGGCTCAGCAGCCAATGCTTTCTCAATGGACGCCATGGCATCTGCGTTCTTTTCGGCACCCATCGCAACTAAAGCCTGAACGAAGGCATCGCGACCTGCTTGCATGGCTTCATCAGAAATCGTCTGAGCCGACTTGGCGCAACGGAATCCGAGCCCGACCCCATAGGAATTGTTGTCCGGCTGATTCCAGAACCGATGGCTCGTATGGAGCGAGGTTTCCGGCGCGAGCCAGGAACCGCCGCGCAACACTTTGACCGGACCCTGATTGGCAAAGTTGTAGCCTTTCTCAGCGCCCTTGGGATTCAGCGCAGGGCTCTCCTTATAGAATTTCTGGTCATACCAGTCTTCGACCCACTCAAAGACATTTCCTGCCATGTTGTAGACCCCAAACCCGCTGACCCCCTCCGGGTATGAGTCCACCGGCATGGTGCGCCCGACATTCTGTCCATAGTTGGCTTTCTTGGGATCAAGCTTGTGGCCCCAGGGATAATGGTTATCGCCTTCCGGACCCTTAGCGGCACGCTCCCATTCCGCTTCAGTCGGCAACCGCTTGCCATCCCACTTGCAGAATGCGTTGGCGTCCGTCCAACTCACCCCGACGACCGGCTGATTGGACTTGCTGAGACGAGGATCGTCCCAGTAGGCAGGCGCCGGATGACCGGTGGCTTTCATAAATTCTTTGTACCGTGCATTCGATGCTTCGTACTTGTCGATGAGGTACGCATCCAGAACGACTTGATGCGCTGGCTCGTCGGCATGCTCATGACTCCCCATCGTGAACTCACCTCTCGGGATCAACACCATGTCCTTGTCGCCGGCACTCGAATCCGCCGCCGCCGCCACGGATATGGTTCCAGCTATCAACGCCACTCCTAATCCGATCTGAAGAACCGTTTGACTCCGCATGAGAAACCTCCTTAGTTTGGACACACCAGGAACTGCCTGGCTGATTGAAAACCTTGCTACGACCGCACCTGACATGCTCGCGACTGAACCGATCTCTCCAAAGGTCGAATCGTCCCCTCTTCCTGCCGCACTCTTCGATTGCGCTCAATCACAGGATCGACGACTTCTCCGCACTGCACACAACGCTTAGCGACCACCTCTAAGTCGCCGGCGCTATTCAGGAGAGCCATACAGAAATCGTTCACCATGAGTCCGCCACATCTCATGCACGTTGCCCCAGGGTAAACAGCGGAAGTGACTGTCTGGCGCTGTAAGTGAGCCGGGTTGACCCTGCCTTCAAACATTGTCGCCATCACGACCTCCATAGATTTCATGTTCAATGTTTGCAACATGTATGTCCAACGTATAACCTGTTTTGTCTAATGTGTCAATAGTTGTGGTATATATTCTTTGACAAACATTGGACGCGCAAATATAATGAGAACAACAAGCATGAATACTCATAGAATTCATAGAGTTGCGAAACTTACTGGCCTGTCGAAGGATGTGATTCGGGTCTGGGAGAGGCGATACGGGCTTGTCAAACCTTCACGGAGCTCAAACCGCTATAGAGAATACAGCGATGACGAGGTGGCACTGCTCCGGTTTGTGAAAGCGCAGATGGAGCAAGGTGCAACGATCGGGGGACTGGCAGCAGAAGGACATGACGCCCTTGTCGCTCGCATGCGCATCTCGACCCCGGTCTCTCCGGAAGAACAGAGACCGCATGAACGCCTGCTCGATGATCTGGTTGGATCGCTGGACCCGCTCGACAAGGCGTCCTTCGAAAGAAAACTCAACGGTGCCGTGGCCGTGATTCCATTTGAAGAAGCCCTTCAGCGTATTTTACTTCCGTTGCAACGGCGCATCGGGGAGCTCTGGCATGAAGGACGCTTGAACGTCGCCGTGGAACATTATGTGACGAAGCTGGTCCAGCAGAAATTGTTCGCTGTGACGAATCAACAGCCGGTCAATGAATTCGGACCGCGCGTCCTCATTGCCTGTCCGCAAGGCGAAACACATGAAATCGGCGCCCAGGCTGTGGCCTATATCGCAGCAAATCGCGGCTGCCAGATCTACTATCTGGGCCCTAACCTCCCCGTTGCGGATCTCACGGCATTCTGCGAGAGAATCAGTCCCGATCTCGTGCTTCTGTCATTTACGGAGGCACAAACGGAAAGCGCCGCGACACAACGCCTCAAAGAGCTTGAGCCGCTTGCCAGCCATTGGCCTGTCGCCATAGGCGGCCAGGGTGCCCGCGCCATGGCAAATCTTCATCACGAAACACACATCGAACTGCTCGACGATCTCCCCACGCTGCATAGCCGATTGTTACAGCTCACCGCGAACCGCATGCTGTCCGCTCGCTCCGCAGAGTAAACTCACCGCCACGGTGACAGTTCAAACAGCGGATTCCGCACGGCATGGCACAAACAGAGATGGAAGCCATCAACGGCCTGACTCATACCATTTACGGGAATATGTGAGGGAAGGGGAGTGGTGCCGAAGGCGGGAGTTGAACCCGCATGACCTTGCGGTCGCTGGTACCTGAAACCAGTGTGTCTGCCATTCCACCACTTCGGCAAGAAGGGTCGAGGGGGGGATTATCCTGAATTCATGCTACCGGCGTCAAGCGACTATGTGCGATGCCTCAGGAGGCAGAATGGGATTCGATCCCGGGCCTTGCCCAACCACCGCGCGCGGCGAGGTCGCGAAGGTCGCCGCTAAGCACGATGCGTTCACGCACCAGCCCCGCCGCCGCCAGCAGCATGGTTGCATCGATCTGGGGCGCGTCATCGACGATGAGCACATCGAACCGCACGCGAGAAAACAGCGGGTCGCTGGCAATCCGCGCCGGGGTTGAAATCACCAGGCGACGATTCTGGATAAACGCCTGGCGATTGGTGTTTTCTTCTGCGGCCAATAATTCGCGGATCTTCTTGGTGCCGCCCAGCTTCGTGATGTCTTCTTTGAGATCGTCAAATTCCGGCCGCAAATCCTTCGGAACGGCCGCCTCGGGAACCAATTCATCAATCCGAACCTTGGCGATTTCCAATTCCTTGGTGAGCTCGCCGATCTGCTGCTCATAAAGCACCCGATATTGCTGAAGCGATTCGACATTCTTCCCGACGGTCTGCATGCCGATCCGACGCCAGAGAGGGAGATTCTCATACTCCGTCAGAATAGCGGTGACATCCTTGATCTTTGTCTGGAGTTCGCTCAACTGAGTCAACAGCCTCCACTCCAGCAAACGGACTTCGTCCAAATCCTTCTGCTTCTGTCCTTTATAGGCTAACAGAGGGGTCAGTTCGCGAAACCGGTCATACTTTCGCCGAAGCGACGCTTTATCCGCCCTGGACTTGGCAAAAAACTGATGCATCTGCGCCTCAAACCCCAGCTCATGGATGGGGATTCCGCAGGCTTGAGCGACGAGACTCATTTCATAGCGACTGATCCAGGTTTTGTAGGTCAATCCGCTGGCCTTCATCGCCTTTGCGATCGTCCCGGCCATCTCGTCGGACGACCGGTGATCCGGACCGATGAGCAAGATCCGCTTGTTCGCTCGAATCAACTCGAGCACCAGACTCGCAATCTTCTGACGGCGCAGAGCCTGCTCTTCAAGCCACACGGTCGTTAAAATCGACGAAGACCCGAGCGCGGCCTGACTTGGACCTTCCGATGAAACCAACAGCGGCACCAGCCGCTCCGACGGGCCGAGATTGTACGCATCAGCCTGGCTGATCATGTCCCGTAGGCGCGTCGCAATGGTACCGAGATGGCCGGCACGATCCGGGATGAGCGTCGCGGAAGGAACAGAGGCTCCTAAGGCATCCACCGTTTGAACCAGCACCATATGCCCCTGACAACTCAGGACCGTTCCCTCCGTGGCCTCCAGCTCATCCCCTGGGACGATAGACACGGGAAGATCGATCGACAGAACGCATCCGGCCGGAAGCGTAAACTCGTACACGTGAAGCCCCCCCACCGAATGCCTCAGGGTTCCACGCGTGATAATGACAGGAGCATCAAGCCCGGCATCATTGGTCAGTAGGACCTCTCGGTCCAACTGTGCGGCACAGACTTCCAGACAGTCTCTCGCTGTTGACTGCATCGCCCCCCCCCTCAAGTGATCGGCTACGGGTGAGCCATGATATAGGGGCCCGTCTCCACCTGTCCAGGTCGCCGACAGGACCAGGAAAAGGATTAGATAATTGACTTTTCAACCTGATCCCCCGTATTCTCACTTCCTTTCCAACAGAAGGAGTTAGGGCTATGAAAGTCATTCTACAAGAAACAATGGATGGGGTCGGCCACCTCGGCGACCTGCTCGATGTTCGGGACGGATTTGCCAGAAACTTTCTCTTGCCCCGCAAGAAAGCCGTCTTGGCCGACAGCCGCAGCATCAAGGCGTTTGAGCACGTCAAACGTGTCGCAGCCGAAAAAGCGAAAAAAGAGAAACTGGAAATCGAAGCCCATGCCAAGAACGTCTCGGCCGTGACTCTCACCATTGAGGCACAGGTTGGAAAAGACGACAAGATGTTCGGCTCTGTGACTTCCAAAGACCTGGCCGAAGCCTTGGCGGCTCAAGGGTTTACCATCGACCGCCGAAAAATCCAGCTGGCTCAGCCCATTAAAGAAGTAGGCACCGTGACCGTACCGATCAAGATGCCGCGGGAAGTGACGGCAACGATCACTGTCCGCGTGGTCAAGAAACAAGAACCAGAAGCCGCTGCCGAAGCATAACGGTAACGTACCGTGGAGGGGTGATGCGCGACGCGATCGGATCGCTAGAGGCACTGAAATCAACTGATCCAGATGTCTATGCCGCAATTGAAGCGGAAGAGACCCGCCAACACGACAAGCTCCTGCTGATCGCGTCGGAGAACTTCGCGAGCCCCGCCGTCCTGGCCGCCCAGGGCAGCATCATGACCAACAAATACGCGGAAGGCTATCCCGGCAAACGCTATTACGGCGGATGCCAGCATGTCGACACCGTCGAAGAGCTCGCGATTCAACGGGCCAAAGAACTCTTCGGTGCAGAGCATGTGAATGTGCAACCGCATTCAGGCTCCTCCGCCAATATGGCCGCCTATCTCTCGGTCCTTAAAACAGGGGATACCATTCTCGGGATGGACCTGGCGCAGGGCGGACACCTGACCCACGGCAGTAAAGTCAGTTTCTCCGGCATGCTGTTCAAGGCCTTTTCCTACGGTGTCGACCGTCAGACCGAGCGCATTGACTACGATGCCGTGCAGAAACTGGCGGAAGAATGCCGGCCCCGCATGCTTGTCGTCGGCGCCAGTGCCTACGCACGCGTCCTTGATTTCCCCCGCTTCCAGCAGATCGCCAAATCGGTCGGCGCCTATCTGATGGTGGATATCGCGCATATCGCCGGACTCATTGCGGCAGGCCTCCATCCGAATCCGGTCCCCTACGCCGATTTCGTGACAACGACCACGCATAAAACGTTGCGCGGCCCCCGTGCCGGCATCGTGATGTGCAAAGCCGAGCACGCCAAGGCCGTCGATAAAATTATCTTCCCGGGCCTTCAGGGCGGGCCCTTGATGCACGTCATCGCGGCCAAAGCCGTGGCGCTCAAGGAAGCCTTGTCGCCTTCCTTTAAAAAATACCAGCAACAAGTCGTCGCCAATGCCCGTGTCCTCGCCCAGGGCTTGCTTGATCGGGGATACAAAATCGTCTCCGGAGGCACCGACACCCATCTCTTCCTGGTGAACCTGACCAACAAGGGCATCACCGGAAAAGAAGCCGATGCCGCGTTGGACGCTGCGGGAATCATCCTCAATAAAAATGCGGTGCCTTATGATGAAAAGCCCCCGGCCGTGGCCAGCGGCATTCGCATCGGATCTCCGATCGTCTCCACCAGGGGAATGCGGGAAGCCGAGATGAAAGAAATCGTCGAGCTGATCGACCGGGTACTGCAGAACCGGCAGAATGCAGCCGTGCTGGAAGAGGTCCGCGCGCAAGCCAAAGCACTCTGCGGCCGCTTCCCTATCTTCCACTCCTACTAGCCCCCAGATAATTGGGCAGGGTCGCCACCTGTGAAATGTCCGTTTTGCGACGAACTCGAAGATAAGGTGGTCGACTCGCGCATGGCGAAAGAAGGCGAAGTCATTCGCCGCCGCCGCGAGTGCCTCGGCTGTAAGCGCCGCTACACTACCTACGAACGGGTTGAAGAAATTCTCCCGGTGGTCGTCAAGAAAGACGGCCGGCGTGAATCGTTCGACCGCACCAAGATTCTGTCGGGCCTGAAGAAAGCCTGCGAGAAGCGGCCGATCAGCACGGCGACGATCGAAGCCGTCACGGATCGAATCGAGAAGCGGATCCAGGAAATGGGCGAAAGTGAAATTGAAAGTCGGATCGTCGGCGAAGAAGTCATGAAGGAGTTGCACCAACTCGATCAGGTCGCATATGTCCGGTTCGCATCGGTCTACCGGGAGTTCAAGGACATTGATCAGTTTATGGACGAACTCAAATCCCTGGCTCAACAGCGTCGGGAGCGGTAACGCGGGGGCTTCTCGGCCCGCGGGTCCTGTTTCCCGTTTCTTCTTCCCTCTCTTCCGATTTCTCCGCCCAGCAATCGCGTGTTATCCATCAACCGACGCTGGTTTATAGCGCCATGGCTACTTCGAAGCTCAGTCCAGTCAAAGCCCGCCGCAAGTCGTCGAAAGTCGGCGCGACGAATGTCGCCATCATCGGTGCCGGGCGCGGGGGAACCGCGCTCATGGAAATCTTTGCGAACGATCCTCTCGTCCAAATCGTCGGAATCGCGGAGGTCAACACACAAGCACCCGGCATTGCGCTCGCGAAGCAACTTCAGATTCCCGTCACGCGAGACTATCGCAAACTCCTAGCGATGGAGCGGGTCGACCTCGTGATCGACGTGTCCGGCGATGCCGAAGTCTGGCAGTTCCTGCAGGATTTTCACCGGATGGGCGTGACCATCATCGGTGGCGCCAGCGCCAAGTTCATGTGGGAATTGATCGGCGCGCGCATCCGTGCAACGGCAGAAATTGAGAATACGCTGAATAAGTACCAATCGCTCTATCGTTTGTATGTCAAAGAAACCGGCGCGGCCGTCACCGAAGAACGAACGCGCATCGCCTGCGAAATTCATGACGGACTGGTTCAAAGTCTTGCCGGCGTCAATTTCAAACTCGACCTATGCCAGGAACTCGTACGCAAGAACCCGAAAGCAAGCCTCGCGACGATCAAAGAAAGCAAGGCGCAACTGAAACTGGCCATTCAAGAAGCCCGGCAGGTCATCTTCAATTTGCGGCCGCTCCATTACGACAAGATGGAACTGATTCCCGCGCTGACCAACTATCTCAAATCCTACGAAACGCAGGCTCGCATCAAAGCGCACTTCACCGTAACCGGGGACGAACAGATTCTTTTTCCCCGAACAAAGATTTTCCTGTTCCGGATTATCCAGGAAGCTCTGAGCAACGTCCAGAAACACGCCAAGGCCGACCGCGTCTCGATTCGATTGGAAATCAACCTGGAGATGTTGCGTGTGACCATCTCGGATAACGGCATCGGCTTTGACATGGATGCCGTCTTGCGCGATCCTGACAAATGGGATCACTTCGGCATTCGAGGCATTATTGAGCGTGCAAAACTGGTCGGCGGTGAGGGGCATATCGATTCTAAGCAGGGGCGAGGCACGACGATCACGGTCGAAGTCCCCCTCATGAACAAGGAGACGAGCGAACATGGACAAGATTAAGGTCCTCATTGCCGACGACCATCGCGTTGTACGGGAAGGATTGGCCGCTATCCTCAAGACGAAAGAGGATCTCCACATCGTCGGTGAAGCGCAAGACGGGATGGAGGCTGTAGAGAAAGCCAAAGCGCTGGTTCCCGATGTCATTCTCATGGACGTCAGCATGCCCCGTATGGGTGGCGTTGAAGCGACCAGACAGATCAAGCGGGAATTCCCCCATATCGGGATCGTCGCTCTGACGATGTATGAGGAACAGCAGTATATTTTCGACCTCGTTCGGGCCGGTGCCACCGGCTATCTTCTAAAAGATTCCGAATCTTCACAAATCGTTGCGGCCATTCGGGCAATCTACCGGGGTGAATCGTTGATTCATCCGTCAGTCGCCAGCAAGATTCTTGCGGAATTTTCTCTCATGGCTCAAAAGAAGGGCAAGAAACCGGGCTGGGTGGAACATGACCTGACCGAGCGGGAGATTACCGTCCTGCGATTGGTTGCTGACGGAAAGACGAATAAGGAAATCGCTAACGCGCTGGATCTCAGTGAAAAAACCGTCAAAAACCACGTGCGCAATATCTTCCACAAACTACAGGTCTATGATCGAACTCAGGCGGCCATCCTCGCAATCAGGAAAGGGTTGATCGAGCTAGATCCACGGCCCTGAATACTAC
>CAZEHM010000027.1:0-42679 GCA_964512025.1 uncultured Nitrospira sp.
TTCTCGGGACAAGAAAAAGGGGAACAACCGTCCGGCTGTTCCCCCATCCGTGACCGATCGTCAGGTTCTTTTAGTGCCCTGCCTCCAGGGCTTTCCGCTTCGCTTTTTCGATTTCCTCCGTCATCTTCCCTTCGGCCTGTCCCTTGTGCTGAGCGGCCGTCTCTTCCATCTTCCGCTCGGCCTCGGACTTTACATGGCCGGCCCCCTGCCGCGCTGCGGAGGAGGATTCTGTGGCGGACCGTTTCGCATTGGCCATTTCCTGATCGAGCTTTTGCTGCATGTCGCCGGCGGATGGAACCTGAGCGAAGGCGGGAAGCGCAAAACCCAACAGGACACCGGCGGCGAGAAGGCGCATCATCACGTGCTTCATCACATCTTCCTTTCCTGGTTAATACGTGCAGAGGCTGGGTATAACCCTACTCAATATTGTGTACCGGTTCAAGTGCCGGGAAGGAGCCCGTGCGAGCACCTGATTACACGATCTTCAGCTTGGAAAAATCCACGCCCTCGGGCCCTGGCGGCGTCTTGAGCTTCATCCGCTCGACGGCATCGACGACGCAATTTGCCACGACCAGATTGCGATACCATTTGCGATTCGCCGGCACCACATACCAGGGCGCGTGTGTCGTACTGGTTGCCGACAAGACATCCTCGAAGGCCTTCATATACTTGTCCCAGTATCTCCGCTCTTCCAAATCTCCGGAATTCCATTTCCAGCGCTTTTCAGGATCGGCGATACGGGCTTCGAGCCGTTCCTTCTGTTCGGCTTTCGAAATATGGAGAAAGAATTTCAGGATCACTGTGCCGTTTTCATGCAACAGTTCCTCGAACTCCTTGATCTGCTCGAACCGCTGCTTGGCAACCGTGTCAGAGACCCATCCATGCACCCGCGTGATGAGCACATCTTCATAATGCGAGCGGTTGAAGATGCCGATACAGCCTTTCGGTGGCACTTCCCTGTGCACCCGCCAGAGAAAGTCGCGCGCAAGCTCATCCTTGGACGGTGCCTTGAAGGCTACGACGTTACACCCCTGCGGGTTGACACCGGACATCACGCTTCGGATCGTTCCATCCTTGCCGCTGGTATCCATTCCTTGCAGAACGATCAGCAGGGACCGTGTCGCGTTGGCATATAAACGCTCCTGTAATCCCGCCAGTCTGGCAATCAGCTTCGCCGTGTCCGCTTTAGCCTTGTCCTTACCCTGATCGGTCTTTTTATAGTCACCGGTCTCGTCAGGATCGTAGGTCTGCAGGTTCAACTTAGCCTTCGCTGGCACCTGATATTGATTCATACTGGCACCCCTTCCACTCCCACAACACGGTTTAGCTGAACCAGCGTGGTTCCGCCATCTTCAGCGCATCACTACCATACGCCGACCGATCCACGGATGGAACAGGGAGGGGAAAGAGAATGCTATGACCGGATGAGCGTCACTTTAACAAGCCGTCTTGTTCTTTGTGAGAAGGGAACCGCACGAGTTCGCTGAGATTTCGTGAGGGCTGAGAGTCTTGAGGCGGAGACGCGAGCATTGTCAGATGCCCGAAGAGGAGGGTGAAGAATCCACAAGCGACGACTCCGATCATGATGACCAGCATGCCGGGCCCGTCGCTGGTCCAGTGGGCCTTCTGTCCCACACCGAAGAGGAAAATCACCCCGGCCAAAGACAGCAACGTCAGACCACCGGTGACAATTCGCGCAATAATCCGGATCACGCCGTTCCCGGACACCAGAGCCCAGACCAGCAAGCCAAGGACCGCACCTGTGATAAGGATATTCATGGTTCCCCTCTCAATAGCGTGAAACCGTACCTCATGGTACGCACAATCCGCGCCATCGCGAAGGGAAAACATTTTTCATGTCCTTGCGGTTGACCTCTTACGCTGAACGACCTATCTATTTCGTATAAGGCTTGCGGGGGTTTCTCCTTCATTACAGAAAGGGCGCATGATGATCAAAGAAGTCACCGGTGACATCCTTCTCTCCAAAGCCGGCGCGATCGCTCACGGCATTGCTCCTCACGATGATTTTAAGCAGGGGCTCGCATTGGCCCTCCGGGAGCAATGGCCGGCCATGTACAAAGATTTTCGCCATTATTGTCAGACCTACAATCCCAAGCCGGGCAGCCTGTGGAGTTGGAAAGGGCCAGGATCACCCGTCATCGTCAACCTGTTCACACAGGAAGCGCCGGACGGTCACCAAAGCAAACCGGGGAAAGCGACGATACCCAACATTAATCATGTCCTGCATGCCCTGAAAAAAGAGCTCCAGGATCAGAAGGTCACAAGTCTGGCATTGCCGCGCCTGGCGACCGGCGTCGGAGGACTCTCCTGGGAGGAAGTCCAGCCGCTGATCCAGGCCACACTCAAGGATGCCGGGATTCCGGTCTATGTGTATACGACGTACAAGAAAGGTATGGCGGCAGGCGAGTAAAAGCGAAACGATGCCGACGCAAGGTGAGGAAGTGCCCGGACTGCGCTACGGCAGTTTGGGTACTTCCTGTGCACAGCGAAAACCGACGTTGGGATCCTGTTCCGTGGGATCGCCCTTCGTCCGGAACGAGGAACGCAGCCGGTAGGGATTGTTGATATAGGATCCCCCGCGCTGAACCTTTGCCGTTCCTTCATTCGGACCACGCGGATTGATGGCGGGCGTCTTGGCGAAATTCGCATAGTAATCTTCGGCATACCAATCGGTGACCCATTCGTAAAGATTGCCCGCCAGATCGTGGGCGCCGTACAGGCTTCTCCCCTTGTCACGATTGCCGATAGGAGAGACGGTGTCGCTTCCGCCTTCCTTTAAGCCGAATACCGCATGAGCCGGTGTCGGCGGATCATTACCCCAGGGATAGATACGCCCGTCTGTCCCCCGCGCAGCCTTTTCCCACTCCGCTTCAGTAGGCAGCCGCTTGCCGGCCCAGAGACAATATCCCATCGCATCCATCCAGCTCACCCAGCGCACCGGCCGATCCGCGTGCGTGACCGGTGTATCCTTATCCGAAAAGCCCCATGGCGGTTCGCTCTGAATGGCATCAACGAATTTGGCAAAGCGCCCGTTCGTCACTTCAAACTTGTCGAGATAGAACGTATCCAGATAGACGCGGTGAATAGGGGATTCATCGTCGTCCCCCTTGTCGCTGCCCATGGTAAACTCGCCCGCCGGAACCAGCACCATCGGCGCGCCGTCTTTGCCGTTGATCTCCACGGGAAGAGTCGCTACTGGTTTGGAAGCAGGCGACCCGTTCGCTGAGTGAGGGCCTTTCGCCGGAGGCTTGGCCTCGCCTTCCTGCGCCTTGGGTTTTGGTGGCGTCGGGATTGGCTCGGCCTTTACAGGAGCCGATTCCTTGCCAGAATTTTCCGCCGGAGTGCCGGGAGCCTGAGCCTTGACAGGGGGCTTTGCGTCATTGTCCTGTATGCGGAGCTTGGGTAAGGCTGGGATTGGTGCGGCAGGCGGGGAAGCAGGAGACGGTGACGGAACGGACTCTGACTTTGGAGGAGGGAGCTCCTCCGCCAGAGTTGGGACCGCCGCACACGACATTCCCAACATCATCCGTACCACGAGTGTGGTGATCGCCGGCCGAACGTCCATCCACGAACCTCTTGTGTGATTTTAACCGCTCAGTTATGACTTCGCTCGATGGCCCGATAAATTCTCTTCAAGGTACCGAAAAGAAGCCGGCAAATCCAGGGCAACGTCGACACCCCGGGAAAATCGCCGACGGAATCTCTAGCAGAAGTTTGTCCGTCTCCCGACAGCAACCTGTGTCAGCAACGCCATGACCGGCAACGCAACATATCGGCAGCCGCTGCTTATCGAACCCGCTTCACGGTATTGGCATCAGTGTGGTGAAAGAGCTCCTGCTGCCCCCTGATCTTCAATTGTGTGTCCTCTTTGTAACTGAAGCTGTCGCGGCCATGCATGGTGATCGCGAGTTCATACCGAACGGTCTTGAACTCCCTGTCGAGAAATTTGTTTGAGCAAATCCCGTAGGTATCCGACCCGGCATCCGCGGAAATATCAAACGTCGTCGCATCGGCTTCGACCGTTCCGCCGGCCAGCACAGTCACGCCGCGCGGCACGATGAAGCAGCGGAGCACTTGCTTGGCCGAGGCATCCCAGAGCCAATATCCGGTTTCTTCGTGGAACGGGGCATCCTCTCCGAGACGCCAGGCCACGGTCGCATACCGCAGTCCATAGAGCTCCTGCTCGTGATTCTTGACCGGCCCGAAGGGCTCAAACGTCAGTCGTTCCCGAAATGCATTTCGCTCTGTGCCTCGATCATCCGACGGTGCCACGTCGGCGCCTTTATCTCCCTCCCAGACACCGGCCAACGAAGCCAGAGGGCCAAGATGTTTCACAAGATCGGTATTCATAGCGCTCCTTTGCTGTGTTCAATAATCCCCGGGTAGTCGGACGCAGTGACGTCAGAATGAATGACGAACTTCTAGCAAAGTGTGGCGGGGAGAATCAATTTTTACAGCAGCAGAAGAAAAAGAATCGGTGAAGAGTAGCAGTGGCCAACCAGGGAAAAACACCGGAGCCGCTGAAGGATTTTCACTCGTCGCCCGGAACCATTTATGTTGGCTCTGGGTCGAGCGAGGTGTTGCAAAGATAGAAAACTTACTGGCGGGGTGTGTCCGGCGCCTTCAATCACGATAAATCGAAAAAGAGGCGCCGGGTCGCACAAAGTGCGGTTTGGTGGAGGCGAGGGGAGTTGAACCCCTGTCCGAAGATCGTCAGTGCACTGCGTCTACATGTGTAGCCGATAATTTAAGCTTCGCAGCCATCCACGCCTATCGGCAGGCTTAGAACAGCCGCTAGCCCAGAAAGTTCTCGTCCGTTACCGCTGAGCACCGGTATTGGACCAGCCCGCTGCATCGCGCCATTCCACCCCCGCGGGCCTCAGGTGGAACGACGTCTCAGCCTAAATTAGGCTGCGAGTGCCAGTTCTTGATTGGCAGTTGCATTTTCTCGGACTTTTACGAGTTCCCGAGAGCTCGACATGCGACAGTGACCTCAGTACCCCCGTCGAAACCGGTCGCCCCCCTTGATTGAAGATTATGAAACGTAAGAGACATCGCTCTGTGGAAGGATTCGTCGGTCTTACTTCCTCCTTCCAATACTCAAGTCAGAGATGCTCATCATACCGCACAGGTCAAGGGGATGCCAGCGGTTCGACATCCGCCTACGCGCTTTTGAAGCGGGTCAGCTTGGCGAACACAATCGCCAGAAAGGGGAGGGCGAGACCCAGGATCAGCTGCCAGATCAAGAGATGACCGAGTTGGCTGTAGTCGGCGGGCGTTTGGACGACACCGGTCGCGGCATCCTTCACTTCGCGCGTCACGACGAAGACGTCGTTCAGATACTTGGTTCCCAGCTGGCTGAGCGAGAGCGCCAGATTGGTAAACGACGCCATGACGGCGAAGAACGTCGCTTTGAGATTGGCGGGAGCCGAATTCGCGATCCAGGCCAGCATGGGCACCATCGAAATCTGGCCGAGCGGCGATTCCAACGCCGTATCGATCAAGGCGATGAACCGCGCATCTACGACCCCACCCGTCATCCGCGCCGTCCATTCGTGGAGCCCGTAAAACATGCTGACGATCGGCAGCGCCAGGATCGTACCGATGACCGTAAGAAAGCCGACGACATAGGCGATGGACCGTTCCGCCATGAAACGCCGGAACACGAACATCCCGACGAGCGTCAACGAGCTGCCGATCAGCGACAAGACCGACAGAAACTGTTGATCGAACTTCAGATAGTCGATCATCCACCAGGTCGCGCCCGGTCCTGATCCGGGAATCGCCCGGAAGAGAAATACGACGACCGCCGTCCCGACGAGGGTGAACCGCTTGTCCGGCTCGAGTTCACGCACCAGCCTGGTCATCAGGAAGAGCACGATTCCCATTGAGCCGGCGAACACGATTTCCTCGCTGTAGGAAAAGCCCCCGAATCCAACGGTCACCGTGAACAACACAAAGGCCAGGCTGCCGCCGAGAATCCACCAGTTCGGCTGAGTCGGCTCGCCCGATTCTTCGCGGGCCTGCGCCATCTGCTCTGCTTGATCGCGGGAAAATCCTGTCGCCACCAACTGCCGCACCTGCCGCCGCTGAAGCCACCAGGCGAGCCCCACACCCAGCACCGAGACCACCGGAATCACCAGGGCCATGAGATAAATCCGCTGATAGATCCTGACTAACTCGGCTTGCGGCAGCCCTTCCGTCCCGCTGAACATGGAGACATTGACCAGCGCCACGAGAATGCCGCCGGCGATGATTGCCACACGGCCGAGCGTTTGCATCGTCGTATGCATGAGCTTGCGCGTCGGCTCGTCGAACGGCTGGCCCTTCTCATCGACACGCGGCACCGCTTCGACCGTCATCGCATCCGCCACCGCGTCCTGCACGACATAGCCGATGGGGGCGAGCAGAGTACTGATGACGAACCAGACTTCCGCCGGGAGCAGCGCCGTCATGGCCTCGCGGTTCCCGATCAACGCCGCCATGATGCCGAGACTGACCGCCAGCAGCGCCGCCCCCGCTCCGACCAGCCAGCTTTTCCAGCGCCACAGCAGATCGACCGTATGCCCGATCGGCATCTTGAGCGCCCAGGGAATGCCGGCCCAGAAGCCCAGGGCGGCAAGAAACGAGGCGGAGAGGCCGAGATAGTCTTTGACGAAAAACGTGCCCACGATGCCGGTGAGACCGGAGATTCCGTAAGCGACGTAGACCATCAACGGCGGCAAATATGACAGCCGCATCTCACGACCCAGGGAAAGAATGTTGCGATCGATCCACTCATAGATGCCGGTCAATCTCATGGGTCTCCTTCACAACACTGTCGTATTCTGTTTCGCCCGATCGGCCGCGCGCCAGAGATACCAGGCCGCCGCCGTGCGATACGGTTTCCACCGTTCCCCGTACCGGCGCACCTGCGCGGGCGTCGGCATCGCCCGCTTGCGATAGGCGATGCGAAATCCATTGCGCACGCCGAAGTCATCCACCGGCAGGACATCCGGACGGCCCAACTGGAAGATCAGCAACATCTCGACCGTCCAGCGGCCGATCCCCCGCACTTCGACGAGCCGTTCGACAATCGCCTCATCCTCAAGCAGCTTGATCGCGCGACCGGTGGGCACCGTTCCATCAAGCGTCTTGGCCGCAAGATCGCGCAGCGCCAGAACCTTGGCGCCGGAAAAGCCGGCGCCGCGGATGGCATCGGCCCCGGCCTTGAGCAGCTCGTCGGGACGGGGAAACCGTCGGCCCGGAAAGAGCGCGATGAACCGCTTCAGAATGCTTTCGGCCGCTTTTTCATGGAGCTGCTGAAACGCGATCGCCCGGGCCAGCGACTCAAAGGGAGTGCGCCGGCCGCGCGGGGTCAGGGCGAACGGCCCCACCTCGCGAATCAGCCGGCGCATCACCGGATCTACGGCGGACAGATGGCGAACGGCTGAGATTGATTCCTCCATGAGCCGCCTGCGCGCTGCAACCGTGTCCGCTAGGTATGCGGCGCGATGGCATCCGCCTCGATCTCGACCAGCATATCCGGATCGATCAACCGTTTGACTTCGACCATCGTCGTGGCGGGCCTGATATTTCCGAAGACTTCTCCATGTGCACGGCCGACTTCCTGCCATTGATCGATGTTCGCCATATAAATTCTGGTCCGCACCACATCGGCCAGCGAAACCCCGGCTTGCTGCAGCGCCAGTTCGATGGTCTTGAGCGTCTGGATCGTCTGCGCGTACGGATCGCCTTTGCCAACCAAACCGGCCGCTGTCATCGCCGTTGAGCCGGATACCTGAACATGCGCACCGACGCGGACTGCGCGTGAATAGCCGATCTTGGCTTCCCAGGGACCGCCGGTGGAAACATTCTGCCGTGCCATCATGACTCCTTGCCGATTGATTGCTAGGTGAGGGGAATCCGATTCTTGTTCAACGCCAACCACGACTCGAAGGTGAGCAACGCGGGATTCAGACTCCGCGCCAGGGCGGGATCACGCGGGCCACAGAACGCCTCGTTAAACTCCTGCTTGAACTGAAACATATTACCCAGATCGTCGGCGCCGGGAAACCCGAATCCCCGATACTGCTCAGGCGTCACCGCGTTGTACCGAACCGGCTGACCGAACGCTTTGGTCATAGCCGCAGCCATCTCGGTTCCAGTCAAATGTTCGCCGGCGACGGCTACGGTCTTGCCGATAGACTCGCGGCCCTTCTTGAAGATTCCGAACGCGCACTTGCCGATATCCTCTGCCGCGATACAGGGCAACTTCTTCTCGCCCATCGGGAGCGTGAAGGTCAACACGCCATCCGGTCCCTTTTTCGGGCCCATCCCGAACGAAATCATATTGTCCCAATAGAACGACGTGAGGAGAAACGTGGTCGGCACGCCGAGCTTTGTAAATTCCTGATCGGCTTCCCCCTTCGCATCGAAATGCGGGACCTTATACTTGCCCATCAGCGTGGGCATCCGGTTGTCCGTGATCGGCACCCACTTGCGCGTGTCCTCCAGCGTCGACCAGATCGCATGCTGCACGCCCGCCTGCTTGGCCGCGGCGGCCTGGGCCTTCACCTGGGCATATTCTTTTTCCGGCGAGAAATGCTCCCAGAAATTCGTCAGGCAGAATACGCCGTACGCGCCGGCAAAGGCGCGCGCCAGGCTGTCGGCATCGTCGAGATTCGCCGCGACGACTTCGACCCCGAGCTTGGCCAACGCTGTAGCCTTCTCCGAATTCCTATCGCGCGTGATGGCGCGCGCGACAAATCCGCTGCCCGGATCGCTCACGATCGCCCGCACAAGCCCGCCGCCCTGCGCCCCGGTCGCACCGACCACCGCAATGATTTTTTTATCCGCCATATATCCTCCTTCTATCACCGAATGCTCACGCAGGTTGTCACATGACAATGCCGCCGCCGGCCTGAATCGTCTGTCCCGTCATCCATCGCGCTTGTTCACTGACGAGAAATGCCACGACATCCGCAATATCCTGAGGCCTGCCCAATCGTTTGAACGGCGAGGCTTCGATCCCCATTTTCTTATAGACGTCCGTCAGAATCCCCGTGTCTGTGAATCCGGGCGCCACCGTATTCACCGTGATCCCGCGCGGCGCCAGTTCCTGCGCGACCCCCTGCGTGAATTGTTCGAGTGCCCCGCGACTGCCCAGATACGCCGTCGCACCGTAATAATGGAGGTGTGTCCCGGCGCTCGAGATGTTGACGATCCGTCCCTGCTCGCTCAGAACCTTGGCCGCCTCCTGCATCGCGAAGTAGGGTCCTTTGGCATGCAGGTTCATCAGCGCATCGAAATCCGCCTCGGTCGTGTCCGCGAACGGCTTCGGCACGAACTTCCCCGCATTGTTCACCAGAATATCCAGGCGCCCAAATTGCGCGACGGTCTCCCGGATGAGCCGGCAGGCTTCCGCGACCACGCTGACGTCCGCCTGCAGGGCGACCGACTTTCCGCCCTTTCCCTGAATCCCCGCGACGACCGCCTGTGCTTTATCCTGACTCTCCCGGAAATTCACGACGACCAGCGCGCCATCTTCCGCCAGCCGCTCGGCGATAGCCCGGCCGATCCCGCTCGACGCACCCGTGACGATCGCGACCTTTCCACTCAATGCAGCCATGCCGGGGCCTCAGGACTTCGGCGGAACGAGAGGAGCGTCCCACAAACCGGCATAGACGAAACCGGAGACCGGCGTCCGCTCCCGGGGGTTCGCCTCGCGCTGTTGAAGATACTCCGGAAGAAGGGCCGGCTCGCCGGGATACCCCACCGCAACCGTGGCGACCGGCTCAAAGCCGGCAGGAATCTTGAGATCCGCACGGGCCTGTTCAATGTTGAATCCTGCCATGGGATGTGCGACCAGGCCCAGCGCTGTCGCTTGGAGGAGAAGATTTTCGAGGGCCATTCCGGCGTCGTGAAAGGCGTGCCGGTTCGGTTTGCCGTCGTCTTCAAACTGCATGCGCGCTACGGACATGAGCAGCACCGGCGCGCGGAACGCCCATTTCCGGTTGCCTTCAAGCAAACAGGCCAGCAGCCGATCATAGGCCGCCTGGTCGTCCTTGGTGGCGACGACGAACCTCCAGGGCTGTTCATTGCTCGAAGAAGGAGCCCAGCGTGCCGCTTCAAACAGGCTGGCAAGCTTGTCTGATTCGACAGGTTGCTCGGCGAACGCCCGGGGACTCCATCGCCGCGCGAGGAGATCGTGAATCGGGATGTGCGTCTCGGCAGGTTTTTCCATCACCGTCAGCCTTTGCGGGAGTCTGATTTTCGATCCATCTCGGGTGACCATCCGCCGCCCAACGCTTTATACAACTGAACGACGGACACGACGTGCAACCGGCGCGTGCCGGTCAAGGCCAGCTCGGCTTCGAACAGATTCCTCCGGGCGACCAGCACATCAAGGTAATTGGCCAGGCCGCCTTTGTAGCGCAGCTCCGCCAGCTTCAGTGCCGACTGAAGCGCCGCCACCTGCTGCATCTGCGCCTCGCTCTGTACCCGCGCCGTACGGACTGCAACGAGCGAGTCCTCGACTTCACGGAAGGCCGTAAGCACGGTCTTCTCATACTGCGCCAGCGCCTGCTTCGCCTGCGCCTCGATGGCTTCCTGTTGAAACCCGAGGACCGGCCCGCTTAACAGCGGCGCGGCAAAGCCCATCCCGCCGACCCCGAAGGAGGCCGGATCGGTAAACAACTTCGAGAGTTGTGGACTGGCCGCGCCGAGCAGGCCCGTCAGCGAGATTTTCGGAAATCGTTCGGCCTTCGCCGCCCCGATACGGGCCGTGGCCGCAGCCAACTGCTGCTCCGCATCGAGCAGATCAGGCCGCCGCTGCAGCAGGTCGGAAGGAAGTCCGGCCGGCACCGAGGGCGGCACCATCTGATCATTCAGCAAACGGCCGCGTGGAATCGCAAACGGCTTCCGGCCGAGCAGCACACTCAGCTGGTTTTCCGCCTGCACCATCTGCCGTTCGAGTTCCGCCGCCCGCGCCGCCGCGTTGGCCCGCTCCGCTTCAAATTGATCGGTATCCAATCGGGAGGTCATGCCCTGCTTGAGCCGGGCCTGGGCGATGCGCACCGATTCTTCCCACGAATGCAACGTCCGTTTGGCGATATCGAGCTGATCGTCGAACTGGAGCAGGTTGAAGTAACTCTCGGCCACCCCGCTCACGAGCTGCAGGACCACCGCGCGCCGGTTCTCCTCTTTCGAGAGCAGATCCGCGCGGGCGGCTTCGTTGGATCGACGGATGCGTCCCCAGATATCGAGCTCCCAGGAGAGATTGCCCTGAAGATAGTAGTTGAACGGATTGGCGAAGCCGGGAAAAAGAAAGATGGTCTTGCGGCCGAGGTTCGGCGCATTGCCCGACGCCGTGATGCCCGGCAGCCAATCAGACCTGGCGATCAGCGCCCGGGCCTGAAACTCTTCGACGGCGGCGGCGGCTTTTTGCAGATCCTTATTTTCGGCCAGCGCCATCTTGATCAGCGCCTGCAGCTGCTCGTCTTTCAACAGCTCCCACCAGGGAAGGTTCGCCAGCGACGGTGCGTCGGCCGGGGTCTCCGCCATCCGGAACGCCTCGCCCGCATCCGTCTTGGGCCGCTCATAATCCGGCCCCACCGCGCAAGAAGCGAACAGCAAGGAGAAGCCGAGAGCCAGTGGCTTACGCATGATAGGACTCATCCTCCGGTGAAGGCAGCGTAGGGGGGTCTTCGAGTTCCGCCGGCGTGGATACCCGGCGCTGGGTCAACCGGCGGGTCACCACGTAAAAAAGCGGCACGAAAAAGATTGCCAGGAACGTCGCCGCAAGCATGCCGCCCATGACGCCCGTTCCGATCGATTGCCGGCTCGATGCTCCGGCGCCTCGCGCCACAACCAGGGGAATCATTCCGAAGATAAACGCCATCGACGTCATGATGATCGGACGGAACCGGAGTTTCGCCGCTTCCATGGCCGCTTCGATCAACGGACGACCGGCTTCATAGCGCGTGTTGGCAAACTCGACGATCAGGATCGCGTTTTTGGCCGACAGGCCGATCAGCGTCACCAGCCCGATCTGGAAATAAATGTCGTTTTCAAACCCGCGCAGGAACACGGCGGTGAGTGCCCCGAAGATCGCGAAGGGCACGGCAAGAATCACGGCGAACGGGACGACCCAACTCTCGAACTGGGCGGCCAACACCAGAAAGACCATCAGGAGCCCGACCGCAAACACCACGCCGGACTGGCCGCCCACCCGGCGCTCCTGAAATGAAATATTGCTGTAGTCGATCGAATAGCCCTGCGGCACCAGCACCTCTTTCCCGACGCGGTCCAGCGCTTCAAGCGCCTGCCCCGAGCTATAGCCGGGCGCCGCCGCACCCAGCACCAGCGCCGTATTGTAGCCGTTGAAGTGGTTCACCGGATCCGGCCCGCTCTGATACTCCGTCGACACGACTGTATCGAGCGTGATCATGTTCGTGCCTTGCGGGGTCTGCGCGCGCACATAGATCTTCGACAAATCCTGAGGGGTGGCGCGGTACTCCGCTTCGGCTTCGGTCTGAACATGATACACACGGCCGAATTTCACGAAGTCGTTGATGTAAAAATTGCCGAAGTAGGCCTGCAGCGTGTCAAAGATGTCCGAGATCGGAATGCCCAGGGCCTTCGCCCGTTCCCGGTTCACGTTCACGTACAGCCGGGGAGAGGAGACGCGGAAATTCGTCCCGACCCGGCCGATCGCCGGTTCCTTCTGCGCCCGTTCAACGAACTGCTGGGCCACCGCGGCAAACTTCTTAAAATCCCCGCTGTTGGGATCTTGCAGCTGCGCGGAAAATCCCCCGACCGCCCCTACGCCGCGAATAGCCGGCGCATTGAAGGCCAGGATCAGCGCTTCGGGAATTTTTGCGAACTCCGCGTAGGCCGCACCCACCAGCGCCTTCGCATGATTCTGCGGCTCGGGACGCTCGTCCCAGAGCACCAGCGGCACAAACATCGTCGCCGCATTCGGCCCGCGCGTGCCGAACACAAAGTTCTGGCCGGACAAGGCATCGGTCGAATGGACTGCCGGATTCGCCTGGAAGTAGCGCTCGATCCGTTCGAGCACGGCGTCGGTTCGCTGCTTCGACGCGCCGTCCGGCAACTGCGCCACCACAATGAAATACCCCTGGTCCTCTTCCGGAAGGAAGCTTTTCGGCAACGCCTTGAACAGGCCCGTCGACACAACCAGCAGCACCCCGAACATCAGCATGACGAGGACCGGTCTCGCCAGGAACGACCCCACGATCCGGGAAAATCCGTGCTGGGTCCGTCCGAAATTCCGGTCGAAGAAGGCCCAGAACCCGCCGCGCGCCTCATGCTGCGGGAGGAGCACCATGGCGCACAAGGCCGGACTCAGCGTCAGCGCCACAAAACCCGACACGGTCACCGAGATGGCGATCGTCGCGGCAAACTGTTTGTAGAGCGCGCCGGTGATTCCGCCGACAAACCCGACCGGCACGAAGACGGACACCAGCACCAGCACGATCGCAATGATCGGGGAGGTGACTTCGCTCATCGCCCGCTTGGCGGCCACCTTCGCCGAAACACGGTCTTCGCGCATGTGGCGCTCGACGTTTTCGACGACCACGATCGCATCGTCCACCACGATTCCGATAGCCAGGACCATCCCGAAGAGCGTGATGGTATTGATCGAGAAGCCCAGCGCATAGAGCCCGATAAAGGTGCCGATCAACGAGACCGGCACGGCGACCGTGGGAATGATCGTCGCGCGCCAGCTTTGCAGAAACACATAGACCACGAGCACGACCAGCACCATGGCCTCGGCCAGCGTCTTGACCACTTCCTTGATCGACACCTCGATGAACCGCGTCGTGTCATAGGGGATGTCGTAGGACACACCCGGAGGGAAGTTCTTGGTCAACTCGTCCATCTGCGCGCGCGTCCGCCGGACCGTATCGAGCGCGTTGGCTCCCGGCGAGAGGAAGGTGAGAATGAACGTCGTCGGGGTGCTGTTCCAGCGGCCTTCCAGCGAATAGGATTGCGCGCCCAGCTCGATGCGGGCGACGTCCTTGAGCCGCACCGTCGAGCCGTCCGGCATGGCCCGCACGATCAACTCCTCGAAATCCTTCACATCAGTCAGCCGGCCTTTCGAGATGATCGGGATCGTCAGCTCCGTGCCCTTCGGCGCCGGTTCCCGTCCGATGGTTCCGGCAGGATAATCGCGATTCTGCTCGCGGATGATCGCGGCGATGTCGCTCGGAATCAGACCCAGCTTCGCCATCTGCGGCGGATTGAGAATGACCCGCATACTGTAATTCTGCTGGCCGAAGACCAGCGCGTCGCCCACGCCTTTGACCCGCTTCAGATCGTCGACCACACGCAGCGTCGCATAATTCGAGAGAAACACCGCGTCGTGGCGGGGATCGGTGGACTTCAGCACGATGACCGCCACGAGGTCGGGAGACATCTTTTTGACGGAGACGCCCTGACGGATCACTTCCGTCGGCAGCTGCGGCTCCGCCAGCTTCTCCCGGTTCTGCGTCTGGACCTGGGCGATGTCGGGATCCGTCCCGATTTCGAACGTCAGCTTGATGGTCACATGGCCGTCATTGCTGCTGGTCGACTCGAAATAGAGCAGATTGTCGATGCCGGGGAGCGTCACTTCGATCGGTCTGGCCACCGCTTCGGCGGCGACTTCCGCGCTGGCGCCCGGATAGTCGGCATCGATCTGGACGACCGGAGGAGTGATTTCAGGAAACTGTGCGACCGGCAGAAACTGCAGGGCGAGGAGGCCCATCACGACAATGATGATGGAAACCACCGACGCAAGAATCGGCCGGTCGATAAAGACGTGTGATGTCACAATCTATCCTTGCTTCTGAGTGGGAGGAACAGGATCCGATGCCGGCGCAGCCGTCGATTTCCACGGAACGGCCTTCACGGGCGCGCCGGGACCGATCATCATCAGGCCGTTGACGACGACCCGATCCCCGGCGTTCAACCCGCCGTCGATCATCCATTGGTCGCCCTTCCATGTCGATGCGACGACATCGCGGATCTGAACTTTTTCGTCCGGGCCCACCACGTACACAAAGGGGCCCTGCGGACCCTGCAGCACCGCACGCTGTGGAATCAGGATGGCATCGGTCTTCGTGTCTCCCGTAAAGCGTACTTTCACGAACTGACCCGGCAGCAAGAAACGATCAGGATTCGGAAACGTGATCCGGGTCTGGCGGGAACCGGTCTCGCTTCGCAACCCCGGCTCGAGCAGATCGAGCACGCCCTCATGGGGGTAGATCGTGTCGTCCATCATCGTGAGCCGGCCACGCAATTGATAGACACCCGGATGGTGAATTTTCTTCGACTCGATATCGCGCCGGCGCTTCAAAATAAAGCTCTCCGGAACATTGACCACGACGAACATCGGATCGACCTGATGCACTACCGTCTGCAGATCGGTTTGCGCCGATACGAGACGTCCCTCGTAGTAGCGGCTCCGTTCGATCAATCCGTTGATGGGCGCCGTAATGAGGGTGTTATCCAAATCGAATTGGGACTTGATAAGATCCGCCTTGGCGCCTTGAAGGGCGGCTTTCGCCGAGAGTTCCTGCGCCACGGCATCATCGACGTCCTTCTGACTCACAGCCTGTTCGGCGAGCAGCGGCTTCACCCGCTCCAGATCCTGCTTGGCCTGCACCAGCTTGGCTTCCGCCTGCGCAATCTTGGCCTTCGCACTGGCGACAGCCGCCTGAAACGGCACCGGATCGATCTGATACAGCCGGTCGCCCTTCTTGACATCCCGGCCTTCCGGGTACAGCACTGCCTTAAGTAAGCCGGTGACCTGTGAGCGGATTTCGACCGGGCGGGAGGCTTCCGCCTGACCGATGAATTCCGGCTCATCCGGAATGGTTTGCGTCGTTACGGTAATGACTTCGACCTGGGCCATCGGCTGCACCGGAGCCGATCCGGCTTCCTGCTTGCAGCCGGACAGGGCTGCCAGGACGCACGAGAATACTACGGCTATCCTTATATTTTTTCGTGACATCGGTAACGGTCCGGTTTCTGTCGACAAGTACAAATAGTTCGCCATGGGATACGTTCTCCTGCGCGTCTGACGCAATCTTAGAGGTCTGATGACCTGCTTAGCAAGGCGTCCTTAGTACGTCCTAGATCGACAATCGGGCACTCACTCGCTCGATGCATTTTTGGTAATCCCTGTCGATGGAGCGGGTCGGCCTGCCGACATAATGTCCTCCAAGATGGACCGGGAACAACACCCGGCCGCCAGCAATTCAGCCCCCTCCAGCCACATCCTGCTCAAGAGGTTTTTTCCCTCCTGCTCGATGAAAGTGACACCCCTTAGATCCACGACGAGGGGGCCGGCAATTGACTCCTTACAGGCCCGCCAGACCCGTTCGAGCTCATCCACCCAAGGCCCGGCTAAGCGTCCTTCCAGCAGAAGCGTCGTCGAGTCTCCTGTTTTGTGTGGTGTGATCTTCAACATGCCGGCTTTCTCACGTCCCCAGACCTATGACCACAGCCGAACCTGCCGCATAATTCACCCCCCCGCCCGTGCCGCCGTGCCGCCGCCAGGCCTCGATCCCGCCGGCCAGCGGCCACGCGCGCGTGAATCCTCGCTTGCGCAGAAGCAGCGAGCCCTGGGCGCTCGTCACATCGTTCGGGCATCCGCAATAGAGCACCACATCGCGATGGCGCGGCAGTTCATGATGGCGGCGAATCAATTCGTCCAACGACATCAGCACCGCGCTCGGTATCCCCGGTTCGGCCTCCGCACTCGCCCGCGGCCGCACGTCGATCAGCAGGGGAGGCTCGTCCGCCCGGAGTTTCTCCGTCAGTTGTTCGACCGTGATCCGGGGAACGTCACGGAGCTGCCGACGACGAACCATGGCCTTGTATAGGACGTAGAACACGAGAGCACCGAGAGCGACGCCTGTGGCAGCAGGCGCGACCTGCTCCGCATAGGCGACGGCCTGTTCGAGTTGATCGCTGAATACATAGCCGATCCCCAGGCCGAACCAAGCCCATATCACCGCGCCCAAGCCGTCGTAGAGCAGGAAAAGCGGAACTCCCAATCCGACGATGCCGGCAAGGGGAGGGGCGATCGTGCTCAACCCGGGAATGAACTTGGCCGCCACCAGCGAATGGGGACCGTGCTTGATGAAAAAATCCTCTGTCCTTCTGACGCAGGAGTCCGGCTCCAGAGCGATGCGGCAGAGTACATCGAGCACCCGGCGACCCTGCCGCCGGCCCAACTCAAACCAGATCCAATCCGCCGCGAGCGCGGCTGCCACCGTCACTCCCAGTGCGATCCAGAGATTCAGATGCCCGGTGCCTGCCAAGACCCCGGCAGCGACCAGGACCGGAAGAGCCGGCAACGGTAAGCCGATCTGCTCGACAAACACGACGACAAACAACACCAGCGGTCCATACTCTGTCAGAAATTGAATGGCTTCGTTCATGAGATACCCACCATCAGAAATCGCCCTCGGCTTCCATGCTCACATCTCTTGGGGTAGTACATTGGCAAGGGCCGTTCCATTACTCATTTTCCCATCAGACAACATAACCTATTGCAATGATGAGGCTTTATAATTTCAATGGTCACAGGACGAGGAAACGCCGAAACACTGGCCGCCGATATTTCGGCACTAGCCGAGATCTCGGCACTGATCACGGGCTACACATTGTGTCGTGAGATCGGGCTGCTGACGAGACTCAGTTCGGGCGAGAAATCCCCAGCTTCTGCATCTTGGATTGGAGGGTCGTGCGTTTCATCCCGAGCCTGGCTGCAGCTCCGGAGGAACCTCCAATCACCCAACCGGTATCACCGAGCGCTTTCAAGATATGTTCTCGTTCCGCCTGCTCAAGCGTCGTGGTGGCAGATTGCGTGGTATGGTTCTGCGTCCGTTTCAGCTCGGCAATCGGAACGGACAGATCCGGCCCCTGCGTCAGAATCACCGCGCGCTCGATAAAATTTTCGAGCTCCCGCACGTTGCCCGGCCAGGCGTACTGCTGCAGGACCTTCATCGCCTCGGCGGGAATCGTCTCGATGCGCTTTTTCATACGTAGCGCGAATTTCTGGGCAAAGTGCCGGACGAGCGCCGGAATGTCTTCCGCCCGCTCACGGAGTGGCGGCACGGTGACCGGAAACACGTTCAACCGGTAGTACAGGTCGCTGCGAAACTCCCGGTTTTCCACCAGCTGCTCCAGATCGCGATTCGTGGCGGAGATCACGCGGACATTGACGCGAATGGTGCGGGTGCTCCCCAGCCGCTCGAATTCCTGCTCTTGCAGCACCCGGAGCAGCTTCACTTGCAGTTCCAGGGGGATTTCACCCACTTCGTCGAGAAACAGCGTTCCGCGGTCGGCCAGTTCAAACCGGCCGATCTTCGTGGCGATCGCTCCCGTGAAGGCTCCTTTTTCATGGCCGAAGAGTTCGCTTTCGAGCAGACCCGTTGGAATAGCCGCGCAGTTGAGCTTGACGAAGGTCCGTTCCCGCCGGTCGCTCAGATTATGGAGCGCCCGCGCGACCAGCTCCTTTCCGCTGCCCGTTTCGCCGAGAATCAGCACCGTGGAATCGGTTGCCGCCACCGTCCGGACCTGATTGAGTACCCGTTTCAGCGCTTGACTGTCGCCGACAATTTCCTCGAAGTTGTAGCCGGTTTGAATTTCCTCCTCGAGATACAATTTCTCCTTCGCCAGTTTGTCCTTGAGCGCGGCGATCTCCTGATAGGCCAGTGAATTGGCGACGGCAAGCGCGATCTGCTTGGCCACTTCGCTCAACATCTCCGCATCCGCCTGGGTGAAGGCCCCTTCTTGAAGGCTGCCGACGTTCAACGCCCCGAGCGTCCGGTCCCGTAACAGCAGGGGAACACAACAGGCCGACTTGACCCCTTCGGCCACGAGCCGTTGAGAGACCGTGCTTTCCGATTGATCGAGGTCCTGCCGGCTGAGCACCACCGGTTCCCGCTGTGTGATCGCCGTGGTCGCCGGACAGCCGCACAACGTGCAAGTGGTGCCTTCTTCGAGAAATCCCTTTTGTCCGGGAAAGTCCAAGGCATACAGCTTCAATTGGTTCCGCTCGGGATCCAGGATGGTCAAACTGATGACGTCCGCCTTCAGCACGCGGCGGATGCTGGCCGTGATCGACGCGAATAGATCCCGCACCTCCAGGTGAGAGGCGACGGCGTTGTTCGTCTCCAGCAACAGCTGCAACCGGTCCCGCTCCCGGGCCAATTCCTGACGGGCTTTGAGAACGTAGCCATAGTTCAGTGCGTTTTCGACGGCGATGGCGATCTGTTTGGCCGCCTCCCCCAGGAGCGTGATGTCACCGGCCTCGAACGTCTTTTCGGTCAGACTGCTGATCGTCAACACGCCCAGCACATGATCATGTGAGAGCAGCGGAAAACAGTAGGCCGATTGAATGCCTTCCGCCAGCAGGCGGTCGGCGACATCGGAACGAAACCCCTGGAGATCGGCTTTGGCATAATAAAACGGCTTGCGGGAGCGGAGGGCGATCCCGGCCGGAGACCCGTCCACCGGCGTCAGCTCTCCTTCGGACAGAAACCCCTTCGTGAGATCAAAATTGAGGGCATGAAGCCTGAACTGCTCATGATCCGGTTCGTACAGGAGCAACGCGGTGCGTTCGTGCGGCATGACGCGACGAAGCGACGCGGCAATCGCCGAGAGCAGCTGTTTCAAATCGAGCGTCGCGTTGACCGCATGATTGATTTCCAGCAGCAGGTTCAGCCGGTCCCGTTCCCGGACCAGCGCCCGCTGCGACACGGTTGCGCTGGAAAAATTGAGCACGTTGTCCACGGCGACGGCAACCTGTTTGGCCACCTGATCGAGCAGCGCCAGATCTCTGTCGCCGAAGGCGTGGCGCTCAAGACTCCCGAATCCCATCGCCCCCAGCCGGCGCATTGCGGTGGTTAACGGCAGAAGACACACGGATTGGACGCCGATCCCCCGGAGCGCTGTCATGCCTTTCGAAAACCGGGTTTCGCCGGCTAGCGACGGGATGATCAACGGTTGCTGATTGGCCCAGACCCAGCCGGTCGCCGATTCCTCGATCGGCAGCTCCAGTCCATCGAGTCCGGTCCTATGGGGCCTGGCCGCCGCCGTTTCCAGCACATGAACCTTCATCAGATTGTGTTCCGGATCATGGAGGACCAGGCCGATGAAGTCGAACGGCGCCACTGCCGGAAGGCGCTGCGCGAGGTCCTGGAACAGCGACTGGAGGTCACGGTGAGCCGCGATGGCCTCGGACACGTTCAGCAGGGTTCGATATTGAGCTGTGTCCGCCTCGGCGGTCTGCGCGGAGAAGCGTTCATCCATAGCGGCTTAGTATGCCCCCTGAGAAACCGGTACGCAACGACCGTGTTGAGATTTCGGCGACAACCGGGTATCGAGCGGGATGCCGGCTCTTCACCGTCGTATCCATCTCTTATCAGCAAGGCGGGGACTCGTCTGTTCGCACTGCACCGGATCACCTTGGAGAGACACGATGACCCGTTCTCCTCCCGTTACTCATCACAGCGCAAAATGATTGCGGAACCCGATCGACTCGCCTATTCTTGGCCTCCAGTCAATCGACCCGCTTTACCGGCCATCCCGCAAGGAGTAGGTGCGCTCGTACGATGAAACATGCCTTTGAGTATGCCCTTGTCCGCTTCGCCGATCTGCTGTTCCATGTCCTGCCACGCCCGTGGGCCATCGGACTCGGCGAGCAGCTCAGTCTGGGCGTCTCGCAGGTCATCACCAAACGCCGTGATCTCGTGCTGCGCAACCTGGCGCTGTCGTTTCCGGAAAAATCCGACGCCGAGCGGGCGCACATCGCTCAAGAAGTCTGGCGCAACCTCGGCCGGCTGGCGGTCGAATTCGCCCGCGTGTCCGATTTTACCGATGGCTCGATCGATCGCCTGGTGGAGGTCGAAGGGCGTGAATACGTGGACGCCGCCCTGAAAGAAGGCAGAGGCATCGTCGGCCTGACCGCGCATTTCACCAACTGGGAGCTGACCGGCGCACTGGTGCAACGCGTCTTCGGGAATATGACCGTCATCGCCCGGCCCGTCCGCAACCCCCTGGTCGACCGGTGGGTCTATGAGAAGCGAACCGCCAGCGGGCTGACTATCATTCTCCCCAAAGACGCCGTGAAAGCCTCGCTCAAATGCCTCAAGAACAAGGGCATCATCGGTATGATGGTCGACCAAAGTCTATCGACAGGCGGCGTCTTCGTCGACTTCTTCGGCCGCCCGGCCTCTTCGACCACACTGCCGGCGCTCCTGCATATCCGCACCGGCGCGCCGGTCATGTTTGCCTATCTCCTGCGTAACGGGGAGCGCTTCCGTCTCGTGTTCGAACCCGTCACCTTCCCGCCCGTCGAGGATCCCGCCGAACGGATCCAGGTCTATACCCAGGTCATGAGCACTCAGTTCGAACAGGTGATCCGGCGCTATCCGGAAAACTGGCTCTGGCTGCACAATCGCTGGAAACGACAACCGGAATAATTCGCAATTCGCAACCAGGAGCTCCGCCGGACCGTCTCCTGCCCGGATCCGCAACCATGCGTGATGGTCGCCACCGGAGCGAGCGCAGTCATTGCGAAATTCACCTTACCCGGTCGGCTCACTGTCGAGCTGATGCGCCTTCCGCCCGCCGCGAACCAGCGGATGGTCCGGCACCCGGCCTTCGACCATGAGCGTTGCCATATCGACGGCGCGCGCCACGAGCGCCTGCGCTCCCTCCCGAAGTTCCCGGCTGTTCTGCACTTCGCTGACGTTCCGTTCCATATCCTCCGCGCTCCACCCGCGCGAATGGGCGATGAACGGGAATTGCGGAAACTGGCAGCCCACTTCGGCGAAGAACGTCATGAGCTGGCCGGCCACGCCCTGCACATTGTCCTGCCCGCCCATGATGATGAAGGCCGCGACTTTGTTCTTCAGCAGATGTTTGTTCGCGATGGTTTCCTGATTCTGAATGCAGTTCATCCGCTCGACCATCTTGTAATACAGGCTGCTGGCGTTGCCCCAGCGGATCGGGGTGGATATCAGAATCACATCGGCCCAGTGCACGAGGGCCTCGTACACGCGGTCGAGCTGATCCGCCGGATCCATCTGGGTGATCGAACAGGGCCAGGTGCAGGCAGAGGCGGATTTCGAATAGAACCCTTCGCAGGCGCGAAAGTTCAGCTCGCGGAGCTTGATGCACTGGGTCTCCAGTTGCAGCGCGGTTGAGGCATGCTCCAACGCCGCCTCCAGCAACGCATCCGATGTGCTGTAACGCGGATGCTCCGGCGTCATTGTCGTGGTGGAGATCCCCACCACACGGATCGGACCGGGCTGGCGGATAATCGGACGGGCGAGGGGGTGCGGCTGGTGTTTCTGCTTCTTTCGTTTCGTCGCCGACAGCAAGTCGATATAGAGCCGGCCGTGTTCCACTTTGGTGGGATAGGCCGGAACTTGATCCTGTTCGTACCCCGGCTCTCCCTGGCCGGTCTGACGGTGAAATTTCCAGTAATGCCAGGGACAGACGACATACTCGCCGTCGAGAGTACCTTCGCCTAAGGGACCGCCGACATGGTTACAGGCGCCGGAGATCGCGGCAAACGACCCGTTCCGGTAGGTCAACGCGATCGGGGTCGTGCCGCACATGACTTCCTGTACCGGCTTCAGCTTCAGCTCTTCGACGCTCCCGATATCGATCCATCGTTCATCCGGCATCACAGACTCCCTGACTGTCCCCGTTCAGCGTTCGAGTGGTCATCAATAGCCCACGGTAAAGCGCTGCCTGATTGGGCGGGCCGTTCCACTTCGTCGCGTAGCTTTAGACCCTCTAGAGCGTTTTGTGCGTGCCGTCGCAGAACGGCGGGTTCTTGGTCTGCTTACACTGACAGAGCGCAACCGTTTTCTTCTCGGTCGTCGTAAACTCCATGGGCGTAAAACTCGTTCCCTTATGGGAGCCATCACAGAACGGTTGGTTCTTCGAGCGTCCGCACCGGCACCAATAGTAGGTGCCCGGCTCTAACTCCAACACCGCCGGCTGCTTGGCTGCAATGACTGGTTTTTCCATGTGTTCTTCCTCCTTGTGAAATTATAAATACAGCGGCTTGATCGGCGACACGACTGCCGCCGGATCGTTCTTCCATACCGACTCATCCGTATCGACGTACACTTCCACTTCGTTTCCATCCGGATCGTGCAAATACAAGCTCTGGCTTACCGTATGATCACTCATGCCGTCGATCGCCACACCGGCTTGTTCCAGTTCCCGCTTCGCGGCGCGCAGCTCATCCAGGTTGTCGCCGACCTTGATGCCGATGTGATAGAGCCCGCGCCTGCGGCCTTGCGGAGGCCCCGGCGCATCACCGACCTGGATCAACAGCATTTCATGATGGGTGCGGCCGGAGGTGAGCGCCGCGGCGGCGCCGTTGAAAATCCGCCCGACTTCCTTGAAGCCCAGCAGGTCCCGATAGAAGGCAAGCGACCGTTGCAGATCTTTGACGTAGAACACGACATGTCCGAGATAGTGCGCTTTCATGGGTTCACCTCCTGAACGTGATGCCGGCTTTCTGTACCTCCTGATAGGGGAGGAGCCAGACGAGCGACTCGTCGCTGAGATCGCCAACTTGAATGCGATTCCCCCAGGGATCGCGAAAGTCGCAACGGAAACCCGGCTGCATCTTCAGCTTGTACTTCTTCGTCAGCTTCTGCCGCACTTCCTTGATCTGTTTGGCGTCGCGGACCATCAGACCAAAGTGCTTCACACGATCCGGTTGCAGTTGCTCGACTTCGAAGATCGCCATGAACTGATGTTCCCCCAGCTTGCACCAGGCGGCTCCTTCACCGCCACGAAGCATCTTGAGGCCGAACACATCAGAGTAAAACTTCACCGCCTTCTTCGCATCGGTGACTTCAATCACGATGTGGTTGCATCCATAGACTTGCACCGCCATCACACACCTGCCTTTCGTGCCGGACGATCTGCCGCGATCCGCTTCAGGGACGAGACAAACGTTTCCACCGGCTGAGCGCCCGAGATCGCATAGGTCCCGTCCACGACGAAATAGGGCACACCGCGAATGCCGAGTTGGTGACCGGCCGCTTCTTCCGCCTTGACCTCGGCCGTGCCTTCGTCACTCCGGAGAAACCGTTCCACACTCTCTCCAGGTAATCCGGCTTGCGCGGCAAGTTGGACAAGCCTGGCAATCGATCCGATATCCGCTCCCTCCTCGAAATAACCGCGAAAGAGCGCATCGACCACCGCGTTCTGGCATCCTTCCCGTTCGCCCAACCAGATCAGCCGGTGCGCGGCAAACGTATTAGGCGTCCGTGCAATCTTTTCAAACGCGAACGGAATTCGCTCCGACGCGCCGGCGGCCAGTACATGCTCCTCCAATTGCCTGAAGGAGTCGAGACTTCCGAACTTGGCTTCAAGATACGCCGTCCGATCCATTCCCTCCTTCGGCATTGTCGGATTCAGTTGGAACGGCCGCCAGGCCACTCGTACGTCGCCGCCGAACTCCGTTAGCGCCCGCTCCAGCCGCCGTTTCCCGACATAGCACCAGGGGCAAACGACATCGGAATAGACCTCTATCTTGAGCACGCTTTCAATCACGATAAATGCCCCATCTTGCCCGCCTGATAATCCTGTACCGCCTGCATCAATTCGGCCTTCGTGTTCATCACGAAGGGGCCATACCGGGCGATCGGTTCGTCGATCGGCGTACCGCTCATCACCAACAACTGGCTGTCTTCCTTCGCCTCGATGGTGATCTGCGACCCGTTCCGCTCACACACGATGAGTTCGGCCTCGCCGGCCTCGCGTGACCCGTTCACCGAGGCGCGGCCCTGCAACACAAAGACCGAACTGTTGTCCCCTTCGGGCACCGTCAATACTGCACGGCCTCCCGCTTTCAATTGAAGATCGTACAATTGAATCGCTGTGAATGTGCGGGCCGGTCCCTTCCGCCCGAGAAACGACCCGGCGATCACTCTCAATGTCCCGCGGCCATCCAGATCGATGGCCGGAATATCCGCGCTCAGAATCGTCTGATATCCCGGTGCCGACATTTTTGAGGAGCGCGGGAGGTTCACCCAGAGTTGGATGGCGTGGAGCATCCCGCCCTTCTTCGCAAATGCCTTTTCGTGAAACTCCTCATGGACGATGCCGGACGCTGCCGTCATCCATTGCACATCGCCGGGACCAATGACGCCACCGCTGCCGGTCGAGTCACGATGAGCCAGCACGCCTTCATACACGATCGTCACCGTTTCAAATCCCCGATGCGGATGTTCGCCCACGCCGCGCGGATGGTCCGTCGGCGGGAAGTACTGCGGCCCCGCATAATCGAGCATGAGAAACGGATCGACCGCTCGATCGAGGTCGTTGCTCGGGAAGAGATTCCGCACCGGAAATCCATCCCCGACCATATAGGCAGAGCCATGCTGATAGACACCGAGTACAGGTTTTGCGGTCGTCGTATCTGTAGCCATCGCGTCCTCCTTCCCTCTCTTACGCCATTCTTCGCAAGCTCTCGGCAAGCGTCACCGTGCCCCGAACCAGCTGCCCGGGATATTCATATCCGATCGCGCCCTTGGCAAATGCCGCATACATCTCTTCAAATAAGTCGGCTGCTTCCGTGGAGAAGCCGAACGACGTGAACGTCGGCACCACCGCACTGAGCGGCGCATGTTGCACCGACACCGGTTTGCCCAACATCTCTCCGACAGCCAGAGCCACATCGTTCGGGCTGTATTCTTCCGGACCCGCGAGTTCTACAATCCGCTTGCCGCTGCCGCCCGCCAGCAACCGTTCGGCCCCCATGCGCCCGATATCCAAGGTCGAGATCATCGGCACCTTCGCCGCCGGCGCAATGAAGGTCGGCAGCAGGCCTTGGCCTTTCGCCATGCCGATTCCCGGCGCCCAGTTGTCCATAAAGTAGCAGGGTCTCAGGACTGTCAGATGCTTCGCCACAGATCCCAGCTGCTGCTCACCGTAGTGAACAGCCTGAATGGGCCCGGTGCCGCCGGCAAGCTGACCGCCGACGGACGAGAGAAACACCACATGGGAAACTCCGCTGGCTTTCACCGCTTGCGCAGCCTGATCCATGCGTTGCCGTTGTTCTGCCAGCCAGGCCGTCGCGCCATAATTCGGCGGAACCAGGAGATAGACACCGGTTGCTCCCGTCAGGGCTTTCGTCATCGCAGGAACATCTTCCAGCGAGGCCACGGCCACATCCGCTCCCTTTGCTTTCCATGCGGCACCTTTGTCCGCCGCACGCACCACCACGCGCACGGCCTGCTTCCTGGCCAGCAAGGTCTCTGCGACAACCGATCCCGTATGTCCCGTAGCACCAAGTACGACCAACATCGCTGCCTCCTCCGTTCTCTGTCAGAACCGTTCCGCCAGCTTCTGATCCACCGACCACTTCCCGCCCCCGGTGACCAGGAGCGCCGCTGCAATCCCGATCACTAAGAGATGATACTCGTATCCTTCACCCTGTTGTTGCCCGAACCAGTTCATGAAAAATCCATGAGGGAGATGGGCCATCGTGATGGCTCCGAGCATGATCACGATGAAAGACCCAGCGCTGAACCTCGTCAAGAACCCGCTCAACAGGCCAAGGCTGCCGAAGAACTCTCCGATGATGACGAGAAACGCGATGATCCAGGGCAACCCCAGTTTCTGTGTAAAGAACCCCATCGTGCCGTCAAATCCGAATCCGCCGAACAATCCCAGCAGCTTCTGCGCCCCATGCGGAAACATCACCAGTCCCAGCGTGAGCCGCAAGATAAAACCGGTCCATCCATCTGTATGAAAGAACGCCTTCATATATCACCTCCGTAGTCAGTTCAGGTCCTTGCCACAGCCGAAAGATAGTTCTAACTAGAACCAAAGTCAAGTCATAAAATATCGTTAGGCTGTGACAGCTCGACATCACCACAAATTCAGCTATTTACGAGAGAGACCGGCTTAGAAGTGCAACGAGATCGCTGCAATCAGAGGAGACAAGCACCCGATGATCTACTTTTTGTCTTTGATGGCCCGCTCGACTTCGCGTCCGGCTTCGCGAGCCTTGATGGTTTCGCGCCGGTCGTAGAGCTTCTTTCCCTTGGCTAAGCCGAGCTCGACTTTCGCGCGACCCTGCTCATTGAAATAGAGGCGGAGAGGAATGAGGGTCAACCCCTTCTGCTGCGTCTTGCCGAGCAGTTTGTTGATTTCTTTCTTGTGCAACAGCAGCTTCCGCACCCGCAGCGGATCGTGATTCATCATATTGCCGTGGCTGTAGGGGCTGATATGGCAATGGTGGAGAAAGACCTCGCCGTCGCGCACCGACGCATAGCTGTCCAGGAGATTCACCCGCCCGTCACGCAGCGATTTGACCTCCGTGCCCAAGAGCACGATCCCGACTTCGAACTTCTCCTCGATAAAGTAGTCGTGATAGGCCTTCCGGTTCGTGACGATCGGTTTATATTGATCTTCTTTATCTTTCGACATATCGCTCTTGCCGGGCCGACGCCTTGACCCTCTTCACACTCCAAGCCTAAGATGACCTATGGCTGGTTCCAGTCCGCTCCTCTCATTCGGTACAATTCTCTCCAGCGTGGCCAAACAGCTCGGTTTGGAGACCAGGCTCGTCGAGGTGCGGATCCAGCAACAATGGCCGGTTCTCGTCGGAGAGCCGATCGGCTCGCACACCTGGCCCGTCCAGATCCGCTTCCACAAACTCTATCTGCTCGTCGAGAATTCCGTCTGGCTCCAGCAACTGACGTTTCTGAAGCCGGCGCTCCTCGCCAAACTCAACGCGGAAGCCGGATCGGAACTGCTGACCGACATCGTCCTGCGTGTGGGCGAAATCCCTGCACGGAGCACGGAGCCCGTGCCGACGCTCCCGACCCCTCGGAACGCTGCGGTGTCCGACACAGAGCTGGCCGAGTTCGCAGCCCATACCTCTGCCATTCAAGACCCTGGTATCCGCCAGCGCTTCAGAGAGGTGATATCGAATTATCCTTCTCCGGCGACTCCGCCTCCAGCGGAAGGGGATCCGTCACACGCCCCTTGAACAGCACGCGCGTCGCGGCCGACAGCTCGCCGGCCTTGGGCAGGGGGCCGACTCCGCCTTCTTCATCCTGATCCTCCAGTAGATAATACCCGCGAACCGACTTGTCGAACTCTTTGGCAACCGCCGTATCCCCGGCGACATATTTTGCGAGCACCTCGGGATCGGTCCACCCGTCGTCATCAAACACATAAATGAGCATGCGCCGGTACCGGCCGCCGGCATCGTCCGGCGTGGTGGGCCGGATCTTCATGGGGCCGAAATCGTGAGTCTGATGTCCCACCTTTCGAAACCGGTTCAGCAGGGTCTCGATCTGATGATCGGTGGTTCCGGGAGGCACGTGCGTGGCAACAAGGTGGCCCTGTTGCGATCCGACGCTATAGGGAGGAATCGACCGGTCCGGACGGCTGAGATACATCCCGCCCCAAATAAGCGCGAACGACCCGACGAAGACCGTAAGCGCCAGCTTGACGACCGTGTCCAACGGCTTCTTGGCCTTAGGACCGGCAGGAGACGTTGAGGTAGGTGCCTGCTCGTGCATGAACGTCTTGTGCGGCGAGACAGGCCCGCCGGGTTAGGCCTCCGGCTGGTCCTCGGGAACCGCCTCAACCACTTCGGCTAATCGCGCGACGCCCACGACACGATCATCGTCGCCGTCCAGATCGAGCACCCGTACGCCCTGGGTGTTCCGGCCGACTTCCCGGATGTCGTCGACTTTGCAGCGCAGCAACTTGCCCTTCGCGGCCATCAGCATGATCTCGTCGCCGTCACGCACCTGCAGAAAACCGACCGCCAACCCGTTCCGCTCGGTCGTCTTAACGCTGATGATGCCTTTGCCGCCGCGGCCCTGGACCCGGTAATCGTTCACCGGCGTCCGCTTGCCGTAGCCGCCTTCGGTGACGGTCAAAATCGCCGTGGTCGAATCGGGCGTGATCGTTTCCATGCCGATCACTTCGTCGCCCTCTTCAAGCGTGATCCCCTTGACCCCGTGGGCGGTCCGGCCCATCGGACGAACGTCTTCTTCCTTAAAGCGAATCGTGATGCCCTGCTTCGTGCCCAGGAGCATCTCCCGGGACCCGTCCGTCACATGCACCGCGATGAGCTTGTCCCCCTGATCCAGCGAGAGCGCGATGATGCCGCCCTGGCGCGGATTGCTGTAGGCCGAGAGTTCCGTTTTCTTGATCACGCCCTGCTTCGTCGCCATGACGACGAAGCGGTCGTCGCGATATTCTTTCACCGGCATGGTCGCCGTCACTTTTTCATCTTTCGACAACGCCAGCAGATTCACCAGGGCTTTACCCTTGGCGCTGCGGCTGGCTTCGGGAATTTCGTGAACCTTGAGCCAGAAGACTTTTCCGGCATCGGTGAAGAAGAGAAGGGAGTCGTGCGTCGACGCCGTAAACAGCGTCTCGACGAAATCTTCGTCTTTGATTCCCATCCCGATCTTGCCTTTGCCGCCCCGTCGCTGGGCGCGGTAGAGCGAGACGGCGTTCCGCTTGATATAGCCGGTGTGGGAAATGGTGACGACGACTTCTTCTTCGGCAATCAAATCTTCCAGATTGATTTCCGCTTCCTCTTTGACGATCTGTGTCCGCCGCTCGTCCTTATATGACTCGCGGATTTCCGCGAGTTCGTCCTGAATGATCTTCCGCACGAGAGCCGGGCTCGCCAGGACGGACTTCAGATATTCGATCTGCTTCAGCACCTCTTTGTATTCCTCGATCAGCTTCTGGCGCTCCAGCTGCGTGAGGCGCTGCAGCCGCATCTCCAGAATGGCGGAAGCCTGGATCTCGCTCAAACCGAACTGGCTCATCAATCCCGCACGGGCTTCGTCGGGCGACTGCGCCCGGCGGATGAGCGCGATCACCGCGTCCAGATTGTCGAGGGCGATCTTCAGCCCTTCGAGAATATGCGCGCGCTCCTCGGCTTTCCGGAGTTCGAACGCCGTCCGGCGCACGATCACTTCGCGCCGGTGATCGAGGAAATGCGACAGAATCTGCTTGAGGTTCAGGACTTCCGGCCGGTTGTTGACCAACGCGAGCATGATCACGCCGAAGGTCGTTTCCAGCTGGGTGTGCTTGAACAAATTATTCAGCACGATCAGCGGGATTTCACCCCGTTTGAGTTCGATGACGATGCGGACGCCCTCGCGGTCCGAGGATTCGTCCCGGAGATCGGCGATACCCTTGATCCGGTCGTCCTGCACCAGTTCGGCGATCTTCTCGATGAGCTTGGCCTTGTTGACCTGGTACGGCACCTCGGTGACGATCAGCCGCTCACGGTCGGTCCGCTCATCCGACTCCACGTTGACCTTGGCACGCACTTTCAGCAGCCCTCGGCCGGTCTCGTAGGCATCCTTGATCCCGCCCATCCCGTAGATGAATCCCGCGGTGGGGAAGTCCGGTCCGGGAATCTTTTTCATCAGTTGAGCGATGGTCACGTCGGGGTTCTCGATTAACAACAGCAGCCCGTCGATGACTTCGCCCAGATTATGCGTGGGAATGTTGGTTGCGTAGCCGACCGCGATGCCGCCGGCCCCGTTGATCAGCAGATTCGGAACTCGCGTGGGAAGCACGAGCGGCTCTTGCAACGATTCGTCGTAGTTGGGTCCGAAATCGACGGTTTCCTTGTCGATGTCGGCGAGGAGCTCTTCGGCCAGCTTCGTCATGCGTGCTTCGGTGTACCGCATGGCGGCGGCGGAATCGCCGTCCATCGACCCGTAGTTCCCCTGGCCGTCCACCAGCGGATAGCGCATGTTGAAATCCTGCGCCATGCGTACCAACGTATCGTAAATCGCCGAATCGCCATGGGGATGGTAGTTACCCATGATCTCGCCGACGATCTTGGCCGACTTGCGATAGGCGCGATTATGGGCCAGGCCCATTTCGTTCATGCCGAAGAGGATGCGGCGATGGACCGGCTTGAGCCCGTCGCGCACGTCCGGCAGCGCCCGTCCCACGATCACGCTCATGGCGTAATCGAGGTACGACGACTTCATTTCATCTTCGATGGCGATATAGCCTAAGCGTTCATCAGGGGGCATGCTTCTTCCTTCTTAGCACTCAGCCATCAGCTTTCAGCGGTCAGCTCCGAACAAGCTGATCGCTGACGGCTGACAGCTTCTTAGTTACACGTCCAGGTTTCTGACTTCGAGCGCGTGCGCCTGAATGAAATTGCGGCGGGGCTCGACCTCGTCGCCCATCAAAATTGTAAAGATTTCATCCACGCCGGGCACATCTTCCAGTTTCACTTTGAGCAGGGTCCTGGTTTCCGGATTCATCGTGGTCTCCCACAACTGGGCCGGATTCATTTCTCCCAGACCTTTGTAGCGCTGAATCCCCAGTCCCTGCTTCCCGATTTCGATGATCGTCTTCACCAGGTCGGCTGTGCCGGAGAATTGCTGTTCCTGCCCCTTCGCCTTCAGCTTGTAGGGGGCGCGGCCCAGCCCGATGGTGGAGGGGGCCAGTTTCTGGAGTTCGCGGAAATCGGCCGACCCGACGACTTCGTGCGTCAGATCCATGCTGAGCACAATGCCGTTGCTCGTAATCCGGCAGATCACCTTGTTGGATTGATGCTCTTCGTCCTCGGCGATGGTCAGGTCCGCGGTCGCCTTGGGATAGATCGCTTCCAACACCCGCTTGGCATTGGCCACGACCGTCCTGAGCGCCGCCTGATCCTTCAGCATCTCGCGATCCAGGCCCGGTTCGTCCACGAAAGCCCGAAGGATGTTGGCTTCATGATGCTTCTTGTTCAGGCGAGACAGAAAGGTTTCGAACGCGACCAGCTTTTTCAGCACCGGCAGGAGCCGGCGGCCCGTGATGTACCCCTGGGTGTTCTCCACATAGACCTCGACCTCCTCGACGGCGAGATCGGCCAGGTGCTCGTTCAACAGCCCTTCGTCCTTCAGATACTTTTCCGCCTTGCCCTTCTTCACTTTGAAAAGCGGCGGCTGAGCGATATAGATGTATCCGCGCTCCAATAGCTCCGGCATCTGGCGGAAGAAGAACGTCAGCAACAGGGTCCGGATGTGACTTCCGTCGACGTCGGCGTCGGTCATGAGGATGATCTTGTGATAGCGGGCCTTGGCGATGTCGAAGGCGTCCTTCTCGACCTTGTCGCCTTCTTCCCGTTTGCGGCCGATGCCGGTGCCGAGCGCCATGATCAGGGTGCGGATTTCGTCGCTGGAGAGCATCTTGTCGAACCGGGCTTTTTCCACGTTCAGGATTTTGCCCTTGAGCGGGAGGATCGCCTGGTACTTCCGGTCGCGGCCCTGCTTGGCGGATCCGCCGGCCGAATCTCCCTCGACGATGTAGAGCTCGCTCAGCGCCGGATCTTTCTCGGCACAGTCCGCCAGCTTGCCGGGCAACGACCCTCCATCGAGCGCGCTCTTCCGGCGAATCAGTTCCTTGGCCTTCCGGGCCGCTTCGCGCGCCCGCGCCGCATCGATGGCCTTGCCGATGATTTTTTTGGCGACCGGCGGATTCTCCTCGAAATAGGTGCCGAGCGCGTCGTTGACCGCCGCTTCAACGATGCCCTTCACTTCGCTGTTGCCGAGCTTGGCCTTCGTCTGGCCTTCGAACTGCGGATTGCGCACTTTCACGCTGACGACCGCCGTCAACCCTTCGCGCACATCGTCGCCACTCAGGGATTCGGTCTCTTTCTTGAGCAGATCGTTGGCGTTCGCATAGCTGTTGATCGTGCGCGTGAGCGCCGCCTTGAAGCCGACGAGATGCGTCCCGCCTTCCTTCGTATTGATGTTGTTGGCGAAAGAAAACAGATTCTCCGCGTAGCTGTCGTTGTACTGGAGCGCCAGCTCGAGAATCATGTCGGGCTTTTCGACCTGCACATAAATCGGCTTATGGATCGGCGTCTTGGCTTCGTTGAGATGCTCGACGAACGAGACGATGCCGCCCTTGTACTTGAAGACCTGTTCTTTTTCTTTGCGCTCGTCCTTCAGGGCGATTTCCAGGCCCTTGTTCAGGAACGCCAGCTCGCGCAGCCGCTGGGCCAGAACGTCGAAACTGAATTCGAGCGTCTCGAAAATCTGTCCGTCCGGTTTGAACGTCACTTTGGTGCCGCGCCGTTTGGTCTTTCCGGTCACCTGAAGCGGGGCGTCGGGTTTGCCGCGCTGATACCGTTGCACAAACACCTGGCCGTCCTGCCAGATTTCCAGCTCCAACCATTCGGAGAGCGCATTGACGACGGAGATACCGACGCCGTGCAGACCGCCCGAAACCGTATAGGCGCCCTGCTCGAACTTTCCGCCGGCATGGAGAACGGTCAGCGCCACTTCCGCCGCTGATTTCTTTTGCGTGGAGTGCATGCCGGTCGGGATACCCCGGCCGTTGTCGACGACGGTGACGCTCCCGTCGATGTGAATCGTCACCTCGATCGTCTCGCCGAATCCCGCCATGTGTTCGTCGACACTATTGTCGACGACTTCGTAGACGAGATGATGCAGGCCGTCGACACCGGTACTCCCGATATACATGGCCGGGCGCTTCCGCACAGCATCGAGACCTTCGAGGACCTTAATCTGATCGGCGTTGTAACTGTCCGACTTGGGCTTGCTGATTGACTCGTTCGTGGCCATCCGTCTCCTAGTCTCTGATTCAGTTCTTCTAATTAGATCTTGATCGGCATCACGACACACTTGAACCCGGGATTCTCGGCTTCCTGGATCAAGCAGGGGCTGAGCGGTGTCTCCATCTGCAACGAGATGGTGTCGCTGTCCATGACGCTGAAGACATCCAGGAGATACCGGGCGTTGAACCCGGTCTGCAGCGCCTCACCGTCATAGGTCGCCGCCAACTCCTCGGTCGCTTCTCCATAGTCCGGATTGCTGGAAAACAGAATCATGTGGCCCGGTGCAAAGGAGAGCTTCACGGCATTCGCCTTGTCCTTCGACAGGACCGACACGCGCCGCAACGCGCTTTCCAATTCGAGGCGGTTCACACTGATCTTCTTGCCGCCCTCTTTGGGAATGACCTGCTGATAGTTGGGATAGTTCCCTTCCATCAGGCGCGAGGTCATGAGCAGACCACTTTTCCGGAAAATCATCAGATTCTTGGTAAACCCGATCAGCGGTTCGCCTTCGCCCCCTTCTTCCAACAGCCGGCGCATTTCCTGCGCGGCTTTCTTCGGAACGATGGCTTTGATTTCCTGCGGCCCGCCCTTGCCGGCTTTGCCCACTTCCTGCTCGGTCACGGCCAGCCGATGGCCGTCGGTGCCCACGAGCCGGAGCGAGGTCTTCTTGTCCGTCACGACCAGCGTGACGAGCAGGCCGTTCAAAATATAGCGCGCGTCATTGTCCCCTGCGGCAAACAGCGTCTTCCGGATCAGTTCCAACAGCCCAGCACCGGAGAGCGGAATCAACCCTTCGCGATCGATCACCGGCAGGGCAGGGTACTCGGAACTGGGCAACCCAACGATCTTGAACTGGCTCTTGCCCGCCTGAATCGTCGTCCAATTGTTGTCCCCCGAGGTCAGCTCGATCTCGCCGGCCTTCAGCTCCTTGATGATCTCATACAGCTTGCGCGCCGAGACGGTCACGCCGCCCGGCTGCAGCACCGTGGCCTTATAGAGCCCGCGCATGCCGATCTCCAGGTCCGTCGCGACGATTTCAACGCCGTCCTGTTTGGCCTCCAGCAGAATGTTGGAAAGAATCGGCATGGTGTTCCGTTTCTCCACCACGCCCTGCACACGCTGGAGCCCCGTCAACAGTTCATCGCGCCCGATGCGTACCTTCATAGTGTCTTCTCCCTTAACAGGACGAATCAGCCCCGTAGGATCTGCTCTTTCAGTTTTTCCAATGTCGTCTGCATGGCCGGATCCGTATCCTTGGCCTTGGCCACCTGGCGGCAGGCATGGATGATCGTCGTATGGTCCTTGCCGCCGAAATGCCGGCCGATCTCGGGATACGACGCATCGGTCAGCTCGCGGCAGAGATACATGGCAATCTGCCGGGGGTGGACCAGCGTCTTACTGCGCCGGCGGGACTTCAGCTCGTTGATCTTGACGTGAAACTGGGTACAGACCACATCCTGAATGTCTTCCATCGCCACGATTTTCTTCTTGTCCCCGATCAAATCGCGCAACACCGTCTTCGCCATCTCCAGCGTAATCTTCTGCCCCGTGAGCGATGCAAAGGCGCCCAACCGCACCAGGCTGCCTTCGAGCTCGCGGATGTTGCTCTTCAGCGTGGTCGAAAGATACTGGATGACGTCTTCGGGCAGCTGCACCCCTTCATCCTCGGATTTCTTGCGCAAGATCGCGATCCGCGTTTCCACGTCGGGCGGCTGCAGATCGGCGATGAGCCCCCATTCGAAGCGGGACCGGAGCCGCTCTTCGATGTCTGGCATGTCCTTCGGAAACCGGTCGCTGGAGAGGACGATCTGTTTATGTCCCTCATACAATGCGTTGAACGTATGAAAGAACTCTTCCTGTGTCCGCTCCTTCCCGGCCAGGAACTGGATGTCGTCGATCATCAGCATATCGATATGCCGGTACCGCTTCCGGAGGTCCATCATCTTGTCATAGCGGATCGAGTTGATGACCTCGTTCGTGAACTGCTCGGTCGTCAGATAGGCAATCCGGAGATCGGTTCGTTCCGCTACATGATTGCCAATCGCGTTCAGCAAGTGCGTCTTTCCAAGCCCCACCCCTCCGTAGATAAAGAGGGGGTTGTACGCTTTCCCCGGCTGTTCGGCAACCGCCATACACGCAGCATGGGCGAACTGGTTCCCGGCGCCGACGACAAAATTCTTAAAAATGTACTTCGGGTTGAGCTGAATCCCTCGCCGCGGCTTGGGTTGCGCGGCTGGCTTCGCGGCTTCCGGAGCGGGAACTCCGGCAAGCGGTTTCGCAGATTTCTGATGCACGACGAAGGATACGGCGACATCTCCGCCGCCACGGGCGGTCGACACCGCCTCGGCAAGCAGCGGGCCGTAGTGCGTGCCCAGCCAGTCGCCGAAGAATTTATTTGGCACGCCGATATGGGCGGTCGAATCCTCGATCCGATCCAGGTGCACGGGGATAAACCAGGTGTCATAGACCTGCTTCGGTACCTTCCCCTGGATGAAGTGAAGGGCTTCCTGCCAAACCGTATCGACGCTCATAACCCCACAGAATTCCTATACACAGGCTTATTCACACCTGTGGACAACTGAGTCTCATTCTGTAAATTTCCCTGTAATCTCTCATCCTGGAGAAATCGGTGATTACCATGTACCCCCGCATATTGTCGAGTCGGATTTTTTCTATCCACCGTGACACACACCCTATACCATCCGACTCCGCAGACCTATACGGAGGAAATCCACAAGTTCATCAGACAGAAGCCCGACAATCTTGTTCCATCTTTCCAATGAGCTACGAGCTATTCCCACTATTCTTCTCCCTACTACGACTCCGACTACTCCTACGAGTTTCTTATCTTGGTAAAGATAATAAGAAGTCAGAGCACGATAACCTTCGAATGGGCAAATACCAATTCGAGGAGATCCAGGTCCGTTAAACTGCCGGAAAGAGAAGAATCGGTCGAACCGGTCTCGGGCATCTTCACAGCAAAACTTGTCGAAGAAACGGGCAGTCCGCCTTCAAGCAGAACATAACCGGCTTCCTGAGGAGCAAAGAGACTTGCTTCAAGACGCTCGACCGGCTCACGGAGAAGATACAAACAAGACGCCATCACACTCACCTCTCGAGAAGCGGTCAAAAGACAAGAGTTCTATCTACCTCAGTAAGAAAACGCCGGATATAGTCGGCAGTTTGATACTGCACAGCAAACTGCTTCTGCACTAACGAACGATCCGCATCAGATTGTAAAATAAAAGGAATCTCAAGATGTTCGATAGAGGGAAGATATTTCTCTAGAATGTCCATATCGACGACATCATCGAGATCTTCCGAAAGAAGACGTATGGCGTCATTCAGCAGCACAACCGTCGTGTCATGAGTCCCGGCAACCAGTCCGAGCGCAATACGTAACGCTTCCACCGGACGATGGGTTGTACGGGGATCCTCCCTGATCACCACGGCTATTTTCTTAGCCATTTTCGGTCACACACCTTCGATTTACGTAAACGCGAGAAACTGATCGCAGGCATCGATGATCCCGGACAACACAACAAGCCCGCACAACGAGATTTTGGAATGGATCCCGTCAGTGGGGACGTGATGCTGTTGACATCCATACGCGCAGGCAAACAGTTTCACTCCATCCGTCGCCAGTTCCTGATACCGGCTGTCGGAAATATTCTTCACCCCTTCATCAATCAGGTACAAATACACTTCGGTATTGCGCTGCAGAGCCGCGCGAGAAAGACGATAGACCGTTTCAACACTTGCATGGGTCGGAGGGACTGAAAGAAGCAGCCCGAGCTTCTTTGAATTCATAGGTAATTCACAGATATTTATATTAATAAATCAATAACTTGTAATAATTATCCAGAGGGCCAGACTACGAAGTTTTGAAGGGAAAGTCAACCGCAAAAACTGGCTGGCTAAGAAGGAAGAATTCGCGATGAAAGGGCAGTGACGAGTGTGGGAAGAGGCAGATCCTGCTGATCTTTTGTCTCCATATTTCTGAGGATTGCCGTACCTTTATCGAGTTCGTCATCTCCGAGAATGAGGGTATAGCGGCAGGTAAAACGATCCGCCTGACGGAGATGCGCTTTGAGAGTGGCTGACCGGAAATCCGTCACGGCTCGCACACCGGCCAGACGAAGATCCTGGAGAATCTTCAAACCGTGAAGAGCAGCCCGTTCCCCGAATGCCGCCACATAGACCGTCTTCTCTCCGAGAGAAGGCGGAGTGAGTGATTCCGGCAGCATCAAAGAGATGCGCTCAATGCCGACCGCGAAACCGACGGCCGGGGTCTTCGGACCGTCTAAAGTCTCTACCAATCCATCGTAGCGTCCGCCGGCTCCTACAGCGTTCTGAGCCCCTAAGCTGGTAGTCGTCACTTCAAAGGTCGTCAGGCAGTAGTAGTCCAATCCCCGAACCAGCCGGTGATTCAACTGATAGGGGATTCCGATAGCCTGAAGTCCCTCCAGCACTTTTGAAAAATAGGTCGTGGCCGGCTCCGACATCGATCCGGCAAGCGTCGGGGCGGCATCCGTGGCGGCCCGGCAATCCGGCACCTTGCAGTCCAGGACACGCAAAGGATTGGTCTCAATGCGCCTGATACAATTCGCGCAGAGCCGGCTTTCCTGTTGGCGGAGATAGGCGACCAGCACCGGCCGATAGGCTTCGCGGTCGCTCGTATAGCCGAGATTGTTGATTTCCAGCGTCAACGCGGGGAGCTGAAGGTCGGACAGCAACTGCCAGAGCAGGGCGATCGTTTCCACATCCGCCCGCGGATCGGCCATGCCGAAGGATTCCACGCCGAACTGATGAAACTGCCGCAAGCGCCCTGCTTGAGGACGTTCATGGCGGAACATCGGCCCGAGATAACAATATTTCTGGGGAAGCGGCTCGGCCGCGCGATTGTGTTCGATGAAGGCCCGGACCGTTCCGGCCGTGCCCTCGGGACGCAGGGTCAGCGATGTGCCGTCCCGGTCCTGAAACGTGTACATTTCTTTTTCGACGATGTCCGTCGACGCCCCGATACTGCGGGCGAAGAGCGTCGTCACCTCGAAGATCGGCACGCGGATTTCGTGAAAGCCGAACGTCGAGGCCCAGAACCGGGCTTTCTCTTCAATGAAGCGCCAGCGCGGAGTTTCCTCCGGAAGCAGATCTTTGACGCCCTTGATCCCCTTGATCATCGCCAATCCTCACCATAAGGCAAAACGTCCGGACTATAGCGGCGCATTCCGAGCCAAGTCAACGGAGCGGCCTTGCGCCTCAGGCAGTCGGGGGGTATAGTTCGGCCCTTGTGATTATCAGCAGCCTCGTGAGGTCTTCGGGTCGATGAGTCAGGATCAATCCAGCCGGCGCGTCATCGCCGTGGCGCCCATGCCACCGGAGAAGTCCGCCTATGCCCTGGCGCGGTACAGCCGCTCGCCCGATTCCATCGAGAGCAGCATCAAGTGGGTGCACGGCCACTCCTCGGAAAAATTCTGGGATCAGTTCTATTTCGATTACGGCCATGCCTCGATCGCCGACCTGGGCCACGTCATCATCTGTTTTGAAAATATTTCCGAGCTCGCCGCCATCCGCCTTGAAGACGAACCATTGTGGGACGGGCAGGCGAAGTCGAGCCGTTATCAAAACTTTGCTTCCGCCAGCTGGTACATCCCGGACTCGTTGCGCGGGTCGGAGACCGAAGGCACCTATGAAGGCATCTTGCGGAGCCTCTCCGAAGTCTATCGCCTCCTGCATCCGCAACTGACCCAGTTTCTCACCGAGCGCGAACCGCGTCCCGAATCGATGAAGCCGGCCGATTACCAACGGACGATCGCCGCGCGGGCATTCGACGTCACGCGCTATCTCCTGCCGCTGGCGGCGAAGACCAACGTCGGGCAGGTCGTAAGCATCAGGACGTTGGAAAAGCAGATCACGCGCCTGCTCTCGTCCCAATTGCCGGAGTTGCGGCTCATCGCCGATGACCTCAAGGATGCCTGCCAGCGGGCTCCCATGAATGTGTGGGGCGAGTTGAGCGGCCAGACGGCGGGCATGACCGAACCTATGGCCCCGACCCTCGCGCGCCACGCCAAGCCGAACGACTATCAATCGTCGGTGTATCAGGAGCTGGGCCGGTACGCCAAAGAGGCGCTCAAGGGAACGGGCCTGGATCAGCCCTCGACCTGGGGCGAACAGGACACGGTCGAACTGATCGAAGGCCATGACCCGATCGATGAGATCGTCACCACGCTGCTGTATCGTGCATCCCACGCACCCTATCGCAAGATCCTCGCGGTCGTGCGTGACTGGTCTGAAAAGCAGAAGCAGGACGTCATAGACGTGGGCATGAAATCACGGGGCTCTTACGACGAACTCATCAAGGAATTCCGCAGCGGCTACGCCTTCACCTTCGACATCCTGATGGACATCGGCGGCTGGCGCGACATGCACCGGCACCGGCGCTGCCAGCAGATCCAGCAGAACTTTACGACCATCCACGGCTACGACGTGCCGCCGCCGCTCGTGCAGGCGGGATTGGATGCCGAATACCGGCAGGCCATGAATGCCGTGCGTGCCGACATCGAACAGCTCAAAAAGACCAGCGCCGAAGGGTCGCTTTACGCCATCCCCTTCGGGTTCAAAGTCCGCTGCCTCTTCAAGATGGACTATGCCGAAGCGGAATACATCGCCAAACTCCGCTCCGGGGTGAAAGGCCATTGGTCGTACCGCACCGTCGCCTGGCTGATGAAACAGAAGCTGGCCGCGCGGTATCCTATGCTCGGGGATCGCATCCAGGCCACATCCCCCGATATCGAAGACACCTTGACCAGATAAATTCCGATACGCCATGCCCGACCATCAAACACCATGTGAAGCCGCGCTCCTCTCGGGGCAATGGGATGTCGCCGAATCAGAAGCCCGCGCCTGGGCCCGTCATCTCCCCGAAGGAAAAGAGAAGGACCCGCGTCCGCACTTCGCGCTGAACGCCGTGCATCTCATTCGCGGGCAGTTCGCCGACGCCTGGCAGACGCATCAGCGTTGTCTCCAGGATGCTGATGACATCGCCGAGGTCAGGCAGTGGGTGGAATCTTTCGTCGGCAAGCAGCAGGACAATGCGCATGCGCACCTGATCATGGGACTGTTCCTCGCCCAGTCCGGCGAGTCGGAACTATCCATGAAGTCGTACAAAGAAGCGGCGAAGCTCGCCCCCGAGTCGGCCTACCCGCATTACTTTCTCGCGCAGATCCACGAGCGGGCGAACCATCTCGAAATGGCGATCAAAGAATATCGCGAAGCCGTGCGCCTCGCGCCGGACTATGCCCCGGCCCGCACGAATCTCGGCGTGGCCTACCAGGAGCAGGGCCGCCTGGAGATGGCCATTCCACAATATCGCGAAGTCATCAAGCTCAATCCCGACGATCACATCGCCCACGCCAATCTCGCCTGCGCGCTCGCCGAGCAGGGCAAGATGGAGCCGGCCGTGCAATCGTACAAGACGGCGCTCAAACTCGATCCGAACGACGCCCAAGTGCACTTCGCGCTGGGCGGCTTATACGAAACACGCGGGCGGCTGGATCTGGCGGAGAAGACCTATCGGGACGCGCTGAACGCCAACGCCGAATTCGGAGCCGCGTACTCCGCGCTGGGCTGGCTCTCGCTCCGCAAGCAGCGCATGCAGGACGCGCAGGAGCTGTTCAGCCGGGCATTGAAGTGCAACGAAGAAGACCCCCGCGCCTACCACGGCATCGCCGAACTCTATGCCATTCGCGGCAAACGCCAGAGCGCGATGGAAAACTACACCAAAGCCGTGAAATTCTACCGCGACCCAGAAATGCGCAACGCGATCATGAATCAGCTCTTTCAAGAAGGCCAAGTGCCGGATTAGCAGGACGCTGAAAAAGTCCGTCAGCTGCGTTCCCTGCCTCCGCCGAAGCGCTTCGCGCAGGCAGGTCACATCGTTCAGATCCTCAACAGTGTATCGAACCATCGTCGTCATAGTTTGTTGTTTCGTGACATCCGGATGTCTAGCCGTGGCAAATCTACTGACGGATGACTACGGAAATAACGTCGTGCACCCAGGAAGTAAATCGCCTTTGATCTATGGTGGATTGCGAGGGGATCTAGAATGTCTTCATCTGACTAGCACCGGGCAAGGAAGTGGAACAAACAATATGGAGTTGTTCTGTCTAATCGATTTACCTCTCACCGCTGTTGCCGAAACAGTTTGTCTTCCCTACCTGATTTATCAAAGCAAAGAAAAAGATGAGAAGTCTGGTCTGACCGATGAAACCGTAAGCGATAGGCCTACGGACAAATAATCGTTCAGATTTCAGGGCAGTCCAAGCGAATGCATGAAAGTTCAGACGGTGGCGGTGTAGTCGCTGGGAAGGCCTTGCCGTACCTCGCTGGGAGACACGCGCACGAGGAAGTTTTCAGCTGCCGACTACAGTTCGCGGATGGCGCCCTGCAGGACGGTAATCTGTGTCACGGGATCGCCGGAGGATTTCAGTTCGGTGCGGATTTGGTCCTTGAGGTAAGAGGAATAGCCGACGCGGTCGACGAGGAGATCGAGGAAGCGCTCGGCGGGCAGCAGGCTCTGGGTCCGGAGTTCTTCGACGGTGTCGTCGCTGACCGGAATGTAGGTGCTTCCGATGTGGAACACCACGTTGTAGTAACGACCCTTGCCGATGCGTTCGAAGCGTAAGCCCTTCATCGCCAATTCCCTTTCCCTCGTGCGAGGGGCCCATTCTAGACAAGTCAGGGCGCGGAAGACAAGGGCGGCTCAGCAGGTTGTTGAGAAAGTCTGCCAGCGGCGTTCTCGCGGCGCTCAGAGGCTCTACGTACCGAGAGTCTACTTGTGGCGAAGTGCGTATCCGCTCGCATGTGATCGAAGCGAGCGGGTCAAGCGAAGCTTGGTATGTACCTCCTCGCCCCATCGCTGGCTGCGGCCTTGCCCGCGGAACGGCGCGTCTTGGCGCGCCGGGGTTGGGTGGGTGAGAACCGACAACCTTTCTGAACAACCTGCGAATGCCGGTGAAAGAGTCTGTGGACATATTC
>CAZEHM010000028.1:0-42527 GCA_964512025.1 uncultured Nitrospira sp.
AGCAGCCGCGAAGATCTTACAGATGAGAAGAGTCTGGTGGCGGGGTAAGGGATGAACGAGCGCCGATCACGTACTCCGTTTTCGTCTGTGCATGAGGACTGCAATCACGGAGATCATTGCGATCAACGGCCCACCGACAAACGTGCCGGTCATCGCGGATTCGAGAGATTTGTCGTGCTGGTTGGACGAGAAGAGTTCAATCGCGGCCATCGTCCCGAACAAGCCGACGACATAACCAAGGATTGCCGCCAGCAGAGCTATACCAACGGTTTTCATGAAGCCCGACGTTACGGCGCCAATTATACAGAGTCAATTGCCGCGCACCGCGAATTCTGGATTTATTTTCTTGGCAGGTTATCTGGCCCTAGGCGATATGGGCTCGACAAATAGCGCTGGCGGATGAAGAGGATCGATATGCGCCGGCATAGGTTCACCCGGTAGGAGTAAGTAGACCGCTCCGCTCGACTCGATCTGGCAGCGAATCTTTGAGGCACTAAATCCCCAGCCCCAATAGTCTCGAGGAACCATGGGCATCTGACTGATGTCATACTCCCATTGGACTTGCCCATCGCTAATTTCTATCTTTCTGCCTATCTGGCCCACTGAAACAACGTCGTTCGATCGGACAGAATAGCTCTCGCTGTGCGTCACAAGCATTAAGTCTCTGCTGCTGTGGTTATAGAAAATATATTCGAATTGGGGAACGCAACTTGTGAACCAGAGGAGGACCATCGTGCTAAACAATCCGCCAAGGATGAAATATTTCTGATAGCCGTTCATCAATTCAACTTGGAATAGATCGTCGCGCGTCGCAAAACGGAGCAGTTAGCGGCTCCAAAACGGAATTTCCTGACTCCATTCTTGCCCATACCACTCGGTCGCTAATCGCTTAAATTCATCGTGAGTGATAGCCGTCCACTCTGAAGAAGAACAAGCCGAGTCCATCGGACCAAAGCGCCTGAATGGCCCCTTCCCATAGATTCCCTCTTCAAGATTTCGCGACCCCTCGCACTTGAAATAGGCATGGTCGATCATTTCGTGATGCGGCGATGAGCTGCATCCGACTCCGATTGTAATTGCGAACATGACGCCGCATAGCGAAAAAGACTTCATACTGTGCCAGCCAATGATTAGAAGCGGAAGGTGTCGACTCCCAATGAAGGCGCGTCGCGAAACGGGGGCAGTTCTAACTTAGTCTTTGGGAACATTCCAAGGCACTCCTTGCAAGACCGAATCGATTTCTCGCGTCACTTCGAGGTGTCTCGGATAGCTGATTCGGAACTTAATGGCCCATTTGCCGCCCACGAAATTGAACATGCAGAGGTGGGACCGAAGCGGTTGGTTCTTCCCCAGAAAATTCTCGTCGTATTCAAACGTGGCCATTCTGCCGGTACGGACGGTTCCACCAACAGGGATTGAGATCTCGGTGTCTTCAATCAATCGTGCTCCAGGGCGAGGCTGAAGAGCCTCACGCTTCCGAGCCTCGAATTCTTGCTTTGACAGATACGCTCTGGCTGAAGCCACCGTTTCGGGTGGCGATCCAATCGAGACGAGCGGAGGAGAAGGATATACATAGACCGTTGCAATGATCTGTCTGCGATCATCCGATAGATTGTAGCCCACACTAACGTCCAGCCCATCTTGGTCGTACTGTTGAATACCTGTTCGGTGAAATTCACCCACGGCAGTAGGGAATGTCATGCCGGACTTCTCATGTGTATAGGCCCCATCTGCGATAATCGCTTGCGGTTGATGTAAAGGCCGTGGGCGTGCAGGACAGGCTGCAAGGAGGAGTGTAAGAGGAACGATTAGGAGAGCGGTCAACAGTCTAGTCATTGTGAGGAATTCTAAAAAGACAACCAGCGAAAATCAAATATTGAGGCCATGCTGAAAACTTACCGCATAGTCATCCCAAGGGTGTGTAAGACTTTCTGCATTGTTTCGACTCAGTTTCAGCCTTAGTAGTGGCCCTTCACGGATTGCTCTAGGCGGTACATCCTCCGTTGCACCCCTCCCCCCTCGGTGCTAGACTTCGCGCGGCTTTTCCCTACCACGACCCGTCGGCAGGTGAGTGCGATGTCGTCTCCCGATCTTGAAGAAGCCCTCCGGCGCAGCGAGGAATTTGCCGCGCGGCTCGTCGAAAGCAGCCGCGACTGCATCAAGCTGCTCGACCTCGACGGTCGTCTCCTGTCCATGAATCAGCACGGCATGACGGCGCTGGAGATTTGCGACTTTGGTCCGCTTGCCGGTTCACCCTGGGTTGATTTCTGGGAAGGCGACGACAGGCAGCAGGCGAGCGCGGCCCTCGACGCGGCACGCCGGGGCAAGGCGGGAACTTTCACGGGTTTCTTCGCCACGACACAGACCAAGACGCCGAAATGGTGGGACGTGTCTGTCACCGCCATCCTCGATCGAGACGGCCGGCCGGAATCCTTACTCGCGGTCTCCCGCGATGTGACGGCATTGAAACGCATCGAGCAACAATTGCGGGACTCGCAGGCACGGCTGGAACAACAAGTCGCGGCGCAGCGCAGTGACCTGGCGAAAACCAGTGCGGCCTTGCGCGAGATCGTCGAGGGTGTCGAAGCCACCGTCGGGCCGCAATTCTTCTCCGCGCTGGTCCAGCAACTCGCGAAAGCGCTCGGCGTCGAATACGCGTTCGTCTCGGAATTCTGCGCGGATCGCTCAAAGGTCCGGACGATGGCCTTCTGGGCAGGTGACCGCTTCCTGGAGAACTTCGAATATGCGATCGCGGGGACGCCCTGCGAGATCGTGCTGGCCGGCGAGCTGTATCACTGCCGCGAACAGGTGTCGGACCGGTTTCCGACCCACAAGCATGAGCTGGACGAACTCGGTGTCCAGAGCTATCTCGCCATTCCCGTGACGAGCGCGAGCGGCCGGGTGTTGGGGCATCTCGCGGTCATGGGGCGCCGGCCGATGGAACTGGAGCAATTGGACCTCTCCGTCTTTCGCGTCTTCGGGCAGCGCGTCGGTGCTGAGCTGGAGCGTATGCAGATGGACGCGATGCTCAAAGAAAACGAACAACGGTTGCGGGATCTGTTCGATGAAGCGCCGATCGCCTATGTGAATGAAGGGCTCGATTCCAAGTTCATCCGGGCCAACAGGACAGCGCTGAGGACGCTCGGCATCTCCCCGGACGAGGTGGAAGGCACCTACGGGGCATCGTTCATCCCCGACACGCCTGAGGCACAGCGGCGGCTGAAAGAGGCGTTCGACTCGATCGGCAAGGGAATCGACACGAGCGGCGTGGTGCTGGAATTGCGGCGCAAGGACAACGGGAAACCGCTCTGGATTCAATGGTGGTCGCGGCCAGATCCGGGCGGCACCTATACCCGGACGATGTTTATCGACATCACCGAACGGGTGCTGATGGAACAGGAGAAGGCGCGGCTCGAGGCCCAGGCCGTCTACCTACAGGAAGAAATCAAAGGCACGCATAACTTCGAGGAATTGATCGGCCGCTCGACGACTTTGAAGAAAGTCCTCAAGAACGTGGAGCGGGTCGCGCCGACCGATTCGACGGTCCTCATTACCGGCGAGACCGGCACCGGCAAGGAACTGATTGCCCGCGCGATTCACAACCTGAGTGCGCGCAAGGACCGGGCCTTGGTGAAAGTGAACTGTGCGGCGATTCCCGCCGGGCTGATCGAAAGCGAACTCTTCGGTCATGAGAAAGGGGCCTTCACCGGCGCCTTGACGAAAAAGCTGGGTCGCTTCGAAGTGGCCGATAAAGGCACGATCTTTCTCGACGAGATCGGTGAGTTGCCGCTGGATCTGCAATCGAAACTGTTGCGGGTGTTGCAGGAAGGGGAGTTCGAACGGGTCGGCGGCACGCAGACCCTCAAGGTGAATGTGCGCGTGATCGCCGCGACGAACCGCGATCTCGAATCGCTCTCGAAGTCCGGCCAGTACCGGCCCGATCTCTACTACCGGCTCAACGTGTTTCCGATTCACCTGCCGGCTCTGCGCGAACGTGACGGCGATATCCCGTTGCTGGTCCAGTACTTCGTCAGAAAATTTGCCACGAATTTCGGCAAGAAGATTAACCGGATTCCCGAACGGATGATGGCGGCGCTCCAGCGCTACCCCTGGCCGGGCAATATCCGCGAATTGGAACATGTCATTGAGCGGGCGGTCATTCTCAGCGAAGGGTCTGAATTGGAGCCGATCGAATGGCTGTCGCCGGCGAGCGGCAAGGCCGACGCCAACAAGACTCTGACGCTTGAGGAAATGGAACGGCAGCACATTATCGATGTGCTGGAGCAGACCGGCTGGCGCGTGAGCGGCCCCAAGGGCGCTGCCGCGATTCTCGGCCTGAAGGCCACGACGCTCGAAGCACGGATAAAAAAGCTCGGCATCGAGCGCCAGGCGAAGTCGTAACTCCTTCTCTCCAGTTTGTTCGGGCATTCCCAGGAAAAATTCCCAACATATCGTGACGGTCCCAATATGTTGGGAATCGTGGCAGTCCGATCGCCCGCCGGTTTCGTCCGTCAAATCCCGCTTTCCTAGTGTCTCCTCAAGTACTTAGCGCATCACACGACATCGCCATGCGCGGTGGCACTGCTGTTGCTGAATGGTCTGCCCAGTGAACGACAGCAAAGGAGACCGCACGGCGATGTTAAAGATCACCACCATTCAAGAAAGCGGCAGCGATGTGCTGCTCAAGCTGGAAGGAAAGATCACGGAACAATGGGCAGCGCTGCTCGACGGCGAGTGCCGCTCCTTCCTTCGACAGAAGAAGCTTGTCTACCTGGATTGTTCGCAGGTGGATTTTATCGATCAACGGGGAGTGGACGTGGTGAAGAACTTCCCTCCCGCACGAGTCACGCTTATCAGCGCTCCCGGCTTTGTGTCGGAGCTGCTGCAGATTGGAGGGCAGCCATGAATTCAGCCACCGTCACTCATGCCTCGCCGGGGCCGTCCCTGTCCGTCAGCGCCTTGCCGAACGGTTTCGCCGGTTTCTCACTCTCGCAGGAGGACCACTTGCTGATCGTCCGTCTGCGCAAGGGCGAGGAAGGGGCGTTCGATGAATTGGTCGACACGCACCACGGCGCACTGATTCGTATGGCGCTGGGCCATGTGGCGGATCGTGAAGTGGCGGAGGAAGTGGTGCAGGACACGTGGATGGCGGTGATCCAGGGGTTGTCCCGCTTCGAAGGCCGCTCGTCGCTGCGGACCTGGATCTTCGGCATTCTGATTCACAAAGCGAAGGACCGTGGCGTACGGGAGAAACGCCATACGAGCTTCTCCGACTTCGAATCGCATGACGACGACCACGACGAGGCGATCGATCCCTCCCGCTTTCACCAGAGCGGTGAGTGGGCCGGCCACTGGGCCGTTCCGCCGCAACCGTGGGATGAACAGACGCCGGAGGCACTCCTGGCGTCACGACAGGCGGTCGCGGCGATGCAGCAGGCCATTGAGGCGCTGCCCCGGACGCTCAAGGACGTGCTGATCCTCCGCGATATCGAGGGAGTCGAAGCGAAGGAAGCTTGCGAGTTGCTGAAGATCACGGAAACCAATCTGTACGTACGGTTACACCGTGCGCGGGAACGCGTGCGCCGGGCGGTTGAGATCTATCTGGAGGGAGCGGCCCTCACGGTGTAAGGATTTCAGGAGCGGGACGACTCAGGGGTAGCGACATTACCGGAGGCGTCCCTTATGGCACTGATCCCAAGCGCACAACCAGTACCGGACATCACCTGCCGCGAGGTGGCCGAATGGGCCTCGGCCTATCTGGAGGCGCATGCAGATAACCCGGCAAAGATCCGCATCGCCCTGCATCTCGCCGCCTGCGCCGGCTGTGAGGCCTATGTGACGCAGATCGCCACGGTTCGTGATCTGCTCGGGCGGCTGCCGGGACCTGCTGTCGAGCCGACTCTGCGGGACCGTTTGCGGCAAGCCTTCTCCGCCCGTCGGACTGCGCCACCATCGAAGACGTGAGGGTGCGGGCCGGCCGTTCTCTCAGAAAACCAAGATTCAAACGGAGACGAGTGAGACGTGAACACCCTGCGTGTATCAGCCATCTTCATACTTGCCTTGTTTCCCATCGGTCTGACCGGCTGCCTCTCGCCGATTGCGATGCATCGGGCGGTGATCGAGTACGACCGGACGGTGAGCTATGTCGAGGCCGATCTGTTGCTCCTCAACATCGCCCGTGCCCGCTATCACCGGCCGGTGCACTTCACGGCGGTGTCGAGCGTGGCGGCGACCTTTGATTTCCGGACGAGCGCAGGGATCTCCGGCGGGTTCGGGCGCGCGGTCGATCCGGATCAGCGCCCGCTGAATCTCGAATACAGCGCCAGCGTGGCGGAGAATCCGACGATCACGATTGTGCCGATCACCGGCGAGGAGTTTACGAAGCGCGTCCTGCGGCCGCTGGATGAAGACAAGGTCGAGTTTCTCGTGCGGCAGGGCTATGACATCAACATGGTGTTGCGGTTGATGGCACGGGGGATTGCCATTGAAACCGATGCCGGTCCCCGCGTGTTGTTCAATCAACCCTCTCAGGGAGAAGGGTACCGGGAGTTTCGCCGCCGGTTGCTCCATCTTGCCGGCCTGGATGCAGTCCGCCAGTTGTTCGTCGGGCCGATTCTGTTTGAGGAAAGCCAGACCATCCGAACGAACCGCCCGCCGAATCCGGATGAAGTCGTGGCGGCGCTGGAAAAGGGATTCCGGTGGGAAGGCGATAGCGAGGGCAAGGTCTATACGGTGCGCCGGAAGGCCGTCGGCCGCCTCCTGATCGCCAACTATGATCCGTCCCGTTTGTCGAACGAGGAGCGGCGGGCGCTGCACGAGCAGGCGCAACACGCGCCGACCGACTCGGTGTTGGTCGATATCAGGCCGGGCCATCCCGGCGGCGATTACCCTCTACAGGGGTCGATCCTGCTCCGCAGCATGAATGCCATCATCGGGTTTGTCGCACGGAGTATCGAGGAGGAACCGGAGATGATGGTGCCGCCCGATCCGAGAACCACGGTTGTGGTGCGTAATCCGGCGAGGACCCTGGAGATCGAAGAATCTCTCTCAAAACCGGGAGACTACGAATTCTCCGTGCCCTTCGATGGCCGCCACTATTCGATCAGAAAGTACCCGGTCAGTCAGGGCATGGTGCCGAGTTGGAATCAAGAGGCCTTTGCTGTGCTGTCGAATCTCTTCCAGATGACGGTGACCGATCTGACGAAGTATCCGACGCCGGCGATTACCATCGCCAAGTAGGCGGAAAGTTGACGTCGCTCGACAGCTGCGTCTTCGCGTCGTTCAGGGCGTCAACCTATGCCGGTCGAGTCTCCGCGCAACTAGCGCATTGAGGCGAGATCGATGACGAAGCGAAACCGCACGTCGCCTTTGAGCACCCGCTCGTAGGCCTCGTTTACCTGCTGGATCGGAATCACTTCGACGTCGGACTCGATCTTGTGTTCGGCACAGAAGTCGAGCATGTCCTGCGTCTCGCGGATGCCGCCGATGACGGAGCCCGCGATGCGCCGCCGGTGGAGAATCAGCGGGAAGGGTTCCAGCAACGTCGGCTTCTCAGGGGCGCCGACCAGAATCAGGGTGCCGTCGGTCTTCAGCAAATTAACCAGCGCGTTGTAGTCATGCGGCGCGGAGACGGTGTCGAGAATGAAATCAAAGTGCCGCTGCAGCCTGATCAGGGCCATGGGCTGCGTGGTCACGACGAACTTATGGGCTCCCAGGCGCATGGCGTCCGCCCGCTTGCTCTCCGAGGTGCTCAGGACGGTGACTTCGGTGCCGAGGGCCCGCGCGATCTTCACCGCCATGTGGCCTAATCCGCCCAATCCCACGACCGCAAGCTTGTGATATTTCCCCACGCCCCAGTGGCGGAGGGGCGAGTAGGTCGTAATGCCCGCACAGAGGAGCGGCGCGGCGCCGGCTGCCGACAGCGCGGCGGGAATCCGGAGCGCATATTGTTCATCGACGACGATCTGGGTGGAGTAGCCGCCCTGGGTGACCTGGCCGTCCTTGTCGCGTCCGCTGTAGGTCAGCAGCATGCCCTTTTCGCAGTACTGTTCCAGCCCTTCCCGGCAGGAGGCGCAGCTCCGGCAGGAATCGACAAAGCAGCCCACTCCCGCGCGGTCGCCGGGTTTGAAGCTTTTGACCTCCGCTCCGACTCGTGCCACGGTTCCGACGATTTCATGTCCCGGCACCATGGGGAAAATGGACCCGCCCCATTCGTCCCGGGCTTGATGGATGTCGGAGTGGCAGATGCCGCAGTGAGTGATGGTGATCAGGATATCGCGAGGGCCAACCTCCCGCCGTTCGAACGAGAAGGGCGTCAGCGCCGCCTTGGCAGTCATTGCGGCATAGCCTTTGGTCTGTAGCATGGAGAGGCTCCTGGTCTGAATAAGTAAGCGAAGGATTCCGAGAACCTTAGCAAGATCACGCCCGGATGCCAACTGGGAAATAGCGGGTCGGAGTGGGGTCCTTACGAAGGGGGTGCGCGCCGCTCAGCGGGATTCCGGGAATGGCTGTCATCGGGGCCGTGTCCCGGAGGATCAACGGTCTTGCGTGAGGGATCCGGTTCGCGGCGAGTCCGGCTCTTCGTCTACCGGCTTCTCCGGATTGACGGTCAGCGGGGTGCCCGGGATGCGATAGCCTCCCGTCGCCCAGGTGCCGAGGTCCGTGAGCTGACAGCGCTCCGAACAGAAGGGGCGCCAGTGATTATTGTTCCACACCGTGGGTGTTCGGCAGACCGGACATGTCATGCCGGAAGTCTACCACTCTTCAGGGCCGGTCGGACAAGAGGCAGGTGTTGGACGTGTCAGGAGTTAGGCTGTGGCTGAGCGACGTGCAGAAAACGGTGCAGACGGCTGCGATCCAGGTCGGACAGATTCAAGAACTCGACGCCAAATTCGCCGTGATTCGCCCAGCGGACGGCGGCCGAGTGGACGGTGATCGGCGAGCCCAGATCGGTGGCGCGGATGAGAAGCCGCACTCCGGATCCGGGGTTGACCGGAGCCGTGCTGGTGACGGCACATCCCCCGGCCGAGATGTCGAACATGGTGCCTTCGCGGATCTCGGTCTGATTGGTTGTGGAAAAAAAGACTTGAAGCTCGACAGGTATGCGGCGATGCTCGCGGCACTCGATCATGACGGTCTCCCGTTGGTGGATCAGCGGGCGGAGGAGTGTTCGAAGAGCTTCACCGCGACCGCGTTCTGTTTCATCTTCCTGACGAGTCCGACATAGGACACGTCGCGAATGATGCTCGTGAACTGCGCGCGATAATTGCTGACGATACTGGCCCCGTCCACAACCGCATCGTAGACCAGCCATTCCCCCGAATGAAGGAATAAGCGAAAATCCACCCGGGTATCGACCTTCGGATTCTTGAGGTGTGTTCTGACTTCGGCGAAGTGCGCTTCCTGTTGTTCGCCCAGATAGGTCACGGCCGCAGCGGAATGTTCGCTGATCCGTCCGGCGAAATTATCCCGCAACAGTTGGACGAACAGCTCGACGAACTCCCGGCGGTCGGTCTCGGAGAGTTCCGTCCAGGGGGTGCCGAGGGACCGTTTGGCCATTTCTTCGTAGGACACCCGTTGCATGATGATGCGCTCGATGGCCTGCCTGCGCGCGTCGGATTGATCCGGCTGTTTCATCGCCGGATCGTCCAATATTCGAAGCAGCTCCGTAATGGTGCTTTTCACGGCGTCAGTTGCCGAGTGGGCGACCTGGGTCGGCACAGGCTCGTCTGCTGCATGGGTCTGCGAGACGCCGCAGGACAACACCAGAAGCAGCGTCATCAGCACCGGCCGGATCGTGAGGCGGCTCGCGACGTTGTATGAGGAGGTATTCAACACCCTCCAAGCGTAGCAGGGATCAGTGAGATGTAAAGATGAGCCGAACCGAGCGGAAACAGAGGGCAATAAGCGCAGGGGGAATCCTGCACTCGAAGATTAACCGGTCTTCTGCGTCTTTTCGATCTTGGCCCAAGCGTCTTTTAACGACACGGTCCGGTTAAACACGAGGCTGCTCGAAGAGGTGTCCGGATCGACGCAGAAGTAGCCGGTGCGTTCGAACTGATAGCGCGTTCCGATCGGCGCCTGTCTGAGGCTCGGTTCCACCAGGCATCCGGTGAGGCGCTCGAGGGACTGCGGGTTGAGTGACTGTGTCCAGTCCTGGTCCGATGGAATTTTGGCCGGATCGGTGACGAGGAGTGGATTGTACAGGCGCACTTCGGCCGGAACCGCGTGCGCGGCTGACACCCAATGAATGGTCGCTTTGACCTTTCGCTGTTCCTGGGACGATCCGCTCTTGGTGTCCGGATCGTAGGTGCAGCGCAGCTCGGTGATCGCCCCGGTCTGCGGATCCTTGACGACGCCGGTACATTTCACGATATAGGCGTAGCGCAGGCGGACCTCCCGGCCGGGAGCCAAACGGAAGAATTGCTTGGGCGGATCTTCGCGGAAATCGTCCTGCTCGATATACAACACGCGCGAAAAAGGCACGCCGCGGGTTCCCGCTGCCGGGTCTTCCGGATTGTTCACGGCCTCCATGTCCTCGACCGTGCCCTCGGGATAGTTTTCGATGACGACTTTGAGCGGATTCAGCACGGCCATCACGCGCGGCGACCGCTTGTTCAGGTCCTCGCGAATGAAGAATTCCAGCAGCTGCATCTCCACGATCGCATCGCGCTTGGCCACGCCGATGTGTTCGCAGAAGGCGCGAATGGCTTCCGGCGTATAGCCGCGCCGCCGCAGCCCCTTGATCGTCGGAATACGGGGATCGTCCCAGCCCGCCACCAGTTTCTTGGTCACGAGTTCCAGTAGCTTGCGCTTGCTCATGACGGCGAAAGTCAGATTCAGCCGGGCGAATTCGATCTGTCGGGGCCGGTGGGCCGCTCCGGATTCGGCGACGACCCAGTCATAGAGCGGGCGGTGATCCTCAAATTCCAGCGTGCAGATCGAGTGCGTGATGCCTTCAATGGCGTCCGAGAGCGGATGCGCATAGTCGTAGGCCGGATAGATGCACCACGCGGTGCCGGTCCGGTAGTGGGCGGCATGGCGGATGCGATAGAGCACGGGGTCCCGCAGATTGATGTTCGGCGACGCCATGTCGATTTTCGCCCGCAGGACATGCGTTCCGTCGGGGAATTCCCCCGCCCGCATCCGGCGGAAGAGATCCAGATTTTCATCGACCGGTCTGGTCCGGTACGGGCTGTTTTTGCCGGGCTCGGTGAGCGTTCCGCGATATTCGCGCATCTGCTCGGCCGTCAGGCTGTCGACGTAGGCCTTGTCCTTCTTGATCAGCGTGACGGCACTTTCGTAGAGGCGTTCGAAATAATCCGATGCGTAGAACATCTTGCCGTGCCAGTCGAATCCCAGCCAGTGCACATCGTCCTGAATGGACTCGACGAATTCCGGATCTTCGGTGGTGGGGTTCGTATCGTCGAAGCGCAGGTGGCAGACTCCGCCGGGATTTTCCTTGGCGAGGCCGAAATTGAGGCAAATGGATTTGGCATGACCGATATGGAGATAGCCGTTCGGTTCCGGAGGGAAGCGGGTGACGACGCGGCCGTCGTGCTTCCCGGCGGCTCGATCCGCTGCCACGATGTCGCGAATGAAATCGGATGGTCCTGTGGAGGCTGGGTCAGTCATGGGTTTGTCGCTCGTTGTTCGCACCGTTGCGCGTAAGACTGTGGATCGCGGGGTAGTTGTATCACAGTCCGGTGCAGGCGAGAAACGGGGGAAGGGCTCGTCGATCAGGGCAGGGGGTCCGGTGTTCCCGATGCCTGATGCGTCGACATTTGAATCACGTTGAAATCCTTTTGTGCGATGAGGTGCCCCTCCATCCGCAGGCGGAATTCGTAACGGCCGGGAGCGGGAAAGATGAGCGAGGGAATATTGATGCCGAAATCGGAGATCTGCAGCCGGTCGGCGATGACGATATTCGGGAGAGTGGCACGACAGACCAGTTGTTCCGTGTTGATATACGCGAGGTCGATATCGAAGTGATAGGTGCCTTCCGCGTCCGTGAGGCAGAAGTAGAGCCCCATCTGGTTATGCTGAAACGGAAAGGCGATCGCCTGTAAGTGGGTGAAGATGCCGATGAGGCTTTTTTTCTTCGTCTGGCTGTCCTCGATCACCTGGTCGCACACCAGAAATGCTTGGACACTGGGTGTGTGAATATCCGGCATGGACGTCATTCTACGAGAGGCGGCTCGATTCTCAAAGAATTCATGCAAATTAGGGATGGGCCGGGGTGAGGCCGGACTGTGACAAGTCTGTCGAGGCGATGAGGAGGAGGGATGCGCCGTTGGTCGACCGGTGACTCAGTCAGGAGCAGCGTCAGCCGAGCACCACGGTCCCGCCCTTATTTTCGCTGACGTCACCGAAGAGGGTCATGCCGGAGCCGATGCGGCAGTAGTGAGGCGTGATGTCCACGAGCATGCCCTTGTGCGAATAGAACTTCCCCAGCACCACCTGGATCTTCTTGTGAGCGACGGTACAGGCTTCCAGTATCGTCTGACCGGTGGATTGATCGATGACTCGTACCCACGGAAGGTCGCCGGGCATGTTGTCTTCGGCGCGATGGACGTCGATGCTGAATTGATTGGCAGGGTTCAGCGCCGGGACATTGCGGCGAAGATGGCCGATGTGTGCGCCCGTGTCGCTGTACAAGTCGATCGTGACGAGGAGGAGGCCTTGCTCCGGTTTCGATTCCAAGAAAAGCTGCTCCTTCCCCTGGATGCGGACCACTCCGTTGGTGTTGCGAAATTTATTCGAACCGATAAGGAGTTCGAGCCCCTGCTTGGAGGATTCCGTGTCGACTGGATCGGAAGCGGAAGCGCCGATTGTGCGCTGTGGGACAAGAGATTCTGACATTGTGATCCTCGTTCTGGTACGTCCTCGAGCGGGCGCGCGCATGTCGGTTCAGGAAGGCCTGAGGCTAGGCTTTGAGCGCCCCCTCTGTCAAGACCGTCGATGCCATGACGCGATTGAATCCGGAGCGGGTCGGACCTGCAGCCGATGCTGAAAGTCTGTGGCCGTAGTTCTCCCGGATGCGCGCTTTCCCGGACGATTAGGCGATCCGGAAATGCCTGGCATGTTTGCAAACCAGAAAGTCTCTGTGATACCGTTCCGCCTTCGATTTGGCGGTTCCGCACGTTCTCGTTGATATTGAGAGCGGCGGGGCGGTCGGCATGTCCCGGATGGTCCCATCGTCTAGCCTGGCCTAGGACGGAGCCCTCTCAAGGCTTAAACACGGGTTCAAATCCCGTTGGGACCACCAACCCGAGCTTGCTTGGCGGGAGCCGCTCCTCGCGGCGATCCGCAAAATCCTGAAGATCCTCTCCCTTCTCTCGCCGCACATGTTCGTGCGCCGTTGTTCACGAGAGTGGCGAGCTGAGAAAGTCTTCGGGATCTCTCGCTCCTTCCATCGCATGGGGGTTGCCCGGATCGGCGGGTATTCTTGATCGTTGTGGGCGATCGGATATCGCCTCGCCGGAGAGTCTGTCTTCCATCGTTCATGCCGCGCGCTGTTCGCCCTGTTTGTGTGGGCAGAATTTCTATTCTTGTCGCGTGATTTGCATTGCATGCAGTCGTGTCCGGCGCGCGCTTCATTGACGCCTCTAGCGGCGGTTGTGTATAAGGAATGCGCCTTTTATCATTATTTTTGGGGGCGGTGACGGGTTATGGCAACACGCGAATTTCATGATGGCGGGAAAGACGGATTAGAGGCCCTGGAGCCGCTCGACCCGGACAAAATCGGTTCATTCAACGAGTTGCTGGTGGCGATGAGCAAGACCGCATTCGGCGGCCGGCGGCTGGGCGAAGCGTTCGAAGTGCTCGACGCAATGATCGAAGATCCCGATTGCAAGGTTGTGATGACGCTCTCAGGTGCCATGACCATCGCCAAGATGGGGAAGATCATCAGTACGATGGTGGATCGCGGCATGGTTCACTGCATCATCTCCACCGGCGCGCTGATCGCCCACGGTCTGAGCGAGTCGATCGGCAAGACCCACTATCGCGTCAATCCGTCGGTGTCCGATGAGGAACTCTTCGAGAAGGGCTACAATCGCGTCTATGACACGCTGGAGATGGAGTCCAATCTCAACTACGTGGAACAAGTGGTTTCTCAGACGTTGAAGCGCATGGATTATGACTCGACGCTCTCTTCTGAAATCCTGACACGTGAGCTGGGGAAAACTCTGGCTGAAGAGTATGAAGGTGACGGGATTCTCAAGAGCGCCTATCTGAAGAAGGTGCCGGTCTATATTCCGGCATACACCGATTCAGAAATGGGGTTGGATGTGGGGACATGGGCTATGGGACGGGCGATTGCCCAGGCCCGCTCGCAGGTCAAGCCCGGCGACGATCTGGCTGTCTTGCGCAGCATCCACCAGTCCCTCCCGTCTTTCAATCCATACCTGGACCTCAACAGCTATGCCGGTCAGATTTTGTCGGCCAAGCGGGTCGGGATTTTTACGATCGGCGGCGGGGTGCCGAGAAACTGGGCCCAGCAGGTCGGGCCCTATGTCGAGATCGGGAATCACCGGCTGGGACTCAATGTGAAGCCGCCTCGTTTTCAGTATGGCGTGCGGATCTGTCCCGAACCGGATTACTGGGGCGGCTTGAGCGGTTGCACCTATCAGGAAGGCATTTCGTGGGGCAAGTTCGTTCCCCCCGCTGACGGCGGACGGTTTGCCGAAGTGTTGAGCGATGCGACGGTGGTGTGGCCTTTGCTGATGATGGGGTTGTTGGAGCGGCAACGGGCGCGGGGTAAGCGACCGTCATGAAGAGCGTGCGGTCCGGTATGACGAGAGTCGGCCTGGTGATGGCCCTGTGTCTCATCCTCCTTCCGTCCGTGTCCGGTGCCAAGGACGAATCCGTCCAGACCGACAATCGCATGAGGGGTCAGGCCAACGCGCCGGTGACGTTGATCGAGTACTCGGACTTTACCTGCGGCTTCTGTTTGAAATTTTTTAAAGAGACCTGGCCGAGAATCCAAGCGCGCTATGTGGATACCGGCAAAGTGAAGTTTCTCTACCGTGACTATCCGCGGGCAGACCAGGGGCCCGGCCTTGATGCGGCGCTGGCGGCGCGTTGTGCCGGGGTGCAGGGAAAGTACTGGCCGATGCACGATCGCTTATTTGCAGAAGGCGGGCGATTGGATCACGCGGTGATTCTGCGCCATGCCGCGGCCATTGGATTAACCCAGCCGGCGTTTGAGCGCTGTCTCAAAGAAAAGTCTCATGTCGCGGCCATTTTCCAGGATCGGGAAGAAGCGTATAGCTGGGGCTTTCACGGGACGCCCGGGTTCATTCTCATGCGGACGGCGAGCGGCCCCACGGAGAAAGAGCCGGCGATTGCGATTCCCGGCGCCTTTCCGTTCGAAATGTTCGCCGAAGAAATCGATCGGCTGTTGGCGAGTGCCCCGCATTCACGAGGCGGGTCAGAAGGCGAGTTTCTCATCCTGCCCGTGCGGTCTGTTGACGGCGCAATGCCGCCTGTTCGTGATTCACACGTACCATAACGTAGGAGTAATTATGGCTTCCACGCAATCATTTTGGTCTGTCCCCCGGCATGAGGGCACGGCCGACTTTTGGGTGTGCATGTCCTGTTTGGGCGAAGTGTTTTACCGGAAAGTACCCATGCCGGATTGTCCGGCCTGCCACGGGGTGTCTACGTATGAAAGCTTTACGCTGGAAGCCGTGCGCGACTGGGGAACGGATGAATTGATCGGCAAAGCCGTTGCAGAACAGCAGGCTGCCGAGGCGGCGCAATCAGCGTCGGCTCCGACCGCATCCTAAGGAGATCGCACGTTTGCAGGGACCACGTCCGTTCCTCGTACACGGAGCCTGGAAGCACAGCGCCGCCACGGCTCGCGTGACGAATCCATTTACCGGAAACGTGATCGCCGAAGTCTGTCAGGCCGGTGAAAGCGATGCCGAGGAGGCGATGGCCTCTTCTGTGGCCGCCGCGCCTGTCATGGCGAAGCTGGCCTCCCATGCCCGCTATAATATTTTGCAGGACATGGCGGCGCTGCTCTATCGACGCCGGGATGAATTTGCTCAGACCATTACGGCGGAAGCCGGCAAGCCGATCGCCGATGCGAAGCGCGAAGTCAATCGCGCGATGCAGACCCTGACGATCGCGGCAGAAGAGGCCAAGCGGATTTCCGGTGAAGTCGTGCCGCTTGATTGGACTCCCCAGACCGAATCCTATCTCGGGATGGTTCGACGGTTTCCGCTGGGGCCTATCGTCGGTATTACCCCCTTTAATTTTCCGTTGAATTTAGTCGTCCACAAAGTCGCGCCTGCCCTGGCCGCCGGCAATCCGATCCTCATCAAGCCGGCTCCGCAGACGCCGCTGACCGCGCTGCTTCTGGGTGAAGTGGCCTTGGAGGCCGGACTCCCTGCCGGCGGGCTGAACGTGCTGCCTTGTGACAATGCCACGGCGGAGCGGCTGGTGATCGATCCCCGCTTCAAGTTGTTCAGTTTCACCGGCAGCGCCCCGGTCGGTTGGATGTTGAAAGCCAAGTGCGGCAAGAAGAAAGTGACGCTCGAACTCGGCGGCAATGCCGGCGTGATCATCGAACCGGATGCCGATCTGGATTTGGCGGCCCAGCGGTGCGCCGCCGGCGGGTTTGGGTATGCCGGGCAAACCTGCATTTCAGTCCAGCGGATTCTCGTGCATCACTCGGTGGCGGATACGTTTACAACCAAGCTGCTTCTGCAAGTGGCCCGGCTGAAAGCCGGTGATCCGACGGATGAGACGACGACGGTCGGCCCGTTGATCGATCCCGCGGCCACTCAACGCGTCGAGGGGTGGATCGAAGAGGCCGTATCGCAGGGCGCCCGGGTGTTGCTCGGGGGAAAGCGGTTGGGCACGGTGTTGGAAGCGACGGTGCTCACGAACGTGAAGGCTGAGATGAAAGTGTCCTGTCAGGAAGTGTTTGGTCCGGTGGTCACCGTCTCTTCCTATCGGCAGTTCAGTGATGCCATTGCGACGTTGAACCAGTCCGACTACGGCCTCCAGGCGGGAGTGTTCACGCAGGATATTAATAAGGTGTTTCACGCGTTTCGCCACCTGGAAGTAGGCGCGGTGCTGGCCAATGAGATTCCCACTTTTCGAGCGGATCACATGCCGTATGGAGGCGTGAAGGATTCCGGGCTGGGGCGCGAAGGCGTTCGCGCGGCCATCGAAGATATGACCGAACCGCGGTTGCTGGTCCTGAATCTGAAGGAGCCTGCCGCTGGAGCGTAGAAAAAATCCCGGGAGGATATTGCGAACCCCGGACAATCTTGGTACAACAGCGGCCCAACGTAACGTATTGTCACGATAGTGTGGTCAGCTTGCGGATAGACAAGGGAGACGACGATGGTACCTACACAGATGTTTTTGACGCGGGGAGTGGGGGTTCACAAGGAGAAGCTGGCTTCTTTTGAGCAGGCTCTGCGCAGCGCCGGTGTAGCCTACTGCAATCTGGTGACGGTTTCGTCCATTCTCCCGCCGAATTGTAAAATCATTCCGCGCAAGCGCGGTGAAAAGCTGTTGAATCCCGGAGAAATCACGTTCTGTGTGATGGCCCGGTCGGAGACGAATGAACGCAACCGGCTTGTGTCCGCGTCCATCGGCCTTGCGATCCCGACGGATCGTCAGACCTACGGCTATCTCTCCGAGCATCATGCGCACGGAGAAACCGACGAGGAGACGGGCGAATATACCGAGGATCTTGCCGCACAGATGCTAGCCACGACGCTGGGCGTGGAATTCGATCCCGACATCGCCTGGAAAGAGCGTGAGCAGGTCTTCAAGATGGCCGGGAAAATCGTGCGCACGTTGAATATCACCCAGTCGGCCGTCGGTAAGCCCGACAGATGGACGACGGTCATTGCCCTGGCCGTCTTTATCCCAGAGGAAAATATCCCCAAGCGCTCTCGCCGCTAGTCAGCGTGAGTCGAGGGCCCAGTTGCGCGCATTCCAGACCGGCATCTGAGGCGGGAACACCCTTATGACACTGCCTGTTGGTTGGGAAGGCGCGGACCACAACTTTCTGGGGATCGATGAACCCTGGTGCCATCCTGAACAGGCGGGTGTCTATGTCCTGCCTGCTCCCTACGAACATACCTCCAGTTATATTCTCGGCTCAGACCGCGGCCCGTCCGCCATTCTTGAAGCCTCCGCTCAGGTTGAGTTTTACGATGAGCAGCTCGGGTGCGAGCCGTTCCGCGAGTGGGGGGGCATCGCAACCGCAACGACACTCGATTTGCAAGGGCGTGTGGACGGCCAGGCGGTCGAAGCGATCCAATCGTTTGTCGCGCCGCATGTCGGCACAGGGAAGTTTCTCGTTACGCTGACGGGTGAACATACCGGCGCGCTCGGGGCGATCCGGGCTCATGCGAAGCGGTATCCCGATCTGTGCGTGGTCCAAATCGACGCGCACGGGGACTTGCGACAGGCGTACGGAGGGAATCCGTTCAGCCACGCCAGTGTCATGGCGCGAGTCGTGGATGACGGGCACCGGCTTGTTCAGGTCGGAATCCGGTCGATCTGTCCGGAAGAAATCCAACGGATCAAGACCACGAAGAGCATCTCGACATTCTTTGCCGCCTCGATTCTCGATCCGTCCGGTCCATACGAGGGGCGGGCGGCGCGATGGGTTCCTGAGGTGGTGGCGGCTTGCACGGGGCCGGTCTATCTGACGTTCGACTGCGACGGATTGGATAGCGCTATTATCCCCGCGCTGGGTACGCCGGAACCCGGCGGACTTGGCTGGTACGATACGTTGCATCTGGTCACGGCCTTGGCCAACGGGCCAGGGATCGTCGGAATGGATATCAGTGAGATCGCTCCGATCGAAGGGTTTGTTGCCCCGCAGTTTGCCATCGCCCGCTTGATCTATCGTATGCTCGGCCGGATCAAAGCCGGGCGCCGGGTTCATTAAGGCCGCCACGACGATGTCGCGCGACGCTCAGCCCGCGCCGTCCCCTTCCATTCGCATCAATAAGTTTTTTACCGAACATGGCATTTGCTCCAGGCGCGAGGCGGATCATCGCGTCGAAGCCGGTCGGGTGACCGTCAACGGGGTCGTTGCCACACTGGGTGACCGGGTGAGCCGGACGGACATTGTTGCTTGCGATGGGGCGGTCATCCCATGGGGCCAGGCGTTCCTCTACATCAAATATCACAAGCCGGTTGGGGTCACGACGACGAGCGAGTCGCATGTTCCCAGGAACATTATTGCTGAAATCGGGCACGCCGAACGTATTTTCCCGATCGGGCGGCTCGATAAAGACTCCTCCGGTCTGATCCTGCTCACCAATGATGGAAACATCGTGAACGAAATCCTGCGTGTGGAATTCGGCCACGAACGGGAGTACGTGGTGGATGTCGATCGGCCGTTCGACGAGGCGTTCCTCACGCAGATGGCGGAGGGTGTCGTCATTCTCGGCAGCAAGACCAGGCCGTGCCGCATGGAGCGTATGCGGTCGAACCGGTTTCGAATCATATTGACGGAGGGGCGAAACCGCCAGATCCGGCGCATGTGTCAGGCATTGGGTTATCGGGTGACGGGACTGCACCGTGTCAGGATCATGCACATTGGAATTGCCGGATTGGGACCGGGAAGCTGGAAAGAACTCTCGGCCGAGGAGCAGGCCGAACTCCTTCGGGCCGTCGGGCGTGTGCCGGGCTAATGGGCATCGCTCGGGATGGGCGGGATCGAGGGTTCGACCGGCAGTTCCCGGTCAGCGGCGCCGGAAGGTGTCTCAGATTCTGTTCGGATTTCGTCGTCGTTCCGCCTTTGGCGGGTGCTTAAGAATAGGTTCAGCAGCGCGACAAAGAAACTTCCGCCCACCAGTGTCATGCTGCTGGCCTGAATGGTCTTCGTGCCTTCGTCCCGCATATCTTTTGCCACGTCCGCGACGGTATCCAGCAAATGGTCCAGTGCGAGACTGACCTGAATCATTTTGGGGCCGGCGTTATCCGAGGCGTGCTCTTCCGCTTTTCGGCGAAGGACTTCCCGTTCGGCCGGAGTGTTCGCCGTCCATTCCTGCTCCAGGAGCTGGATGGTCGTGCTGGCCGCGGAGAAGTACTGATCGAGGCTGCGCCGGACCGATTCGATGTCTTCAGGCTCGCTCCGGCCGCTTCGGGAGACACGCAGCCCCGCCGCGGCATACCGGTCGATGGCATGCTGGATTTTCGCGCGTTGCACGGGGAGTGACTCAGTGATGCGTTCGAAGTCTTTTTGGCTGTCGGCCTCCAGTGCGCGGAGGATGGTGTTGCGGTAGCGCATGGCGTCGGCAGAAATGTGTGCAAGGTCGGCTGCGCCGAGCGTGTATTCCGTATACATGATGCGCAAGTCCTGGTCGACCTGGCTTAAAGCCTGCCCGCTGTACCAGCCGAGACCGGCAATGAGTACACTGATCAGAATCTGGGCGCCGGTCGGTTTTGGAATCGGAAGGCGTTCGAGCAATCCCACAACAGAGTCCTTGGTTAATCGATGATGATTCGACGGTCGACGTGAGGCGTCAGATTGGGATCGTTGGAGACGAACACGACCGACCAGGGCTCGTCTTTCGAGCAGAGCCGCCGGAGGATGGTTTCCCGCATCGTTGGTTGCATGTTGTGGATGATGCCATCAAAAATCAGGATCTGTGGCCGGGCGAGAATGGCGCGTGCGAGCAGGATTCTCATAATGTGCGTCGGGGCCAGCACTTTGCCTGGCGTGCGCACGTGAGACTTGATGCCTTGCGGTAAGGCATCGATTTCTTCTTCCAATTCCGTAAAGCGGAGTGCCCAGCGGACATCGCTGTAGGGTACATAGGACCGGCCCAACACGATGTTTTCTTCGATCGTCCCTTCGAACAGAGTCAGCTGAGAGTCGAGCATGAAGCCGCGGCAGCGATTGACAGCGGTGCGATCCAGATGTCGAAGGTCCACCCCGTTATAGCGGATCACTCCCTGCGTCGGGGATTCCAGCCCGGCGAGGACCCGGGCGAGAGCCGTTTTCGCGACGGCTGTACTGGCATAGATGCCGACTTTTTCTCCCGGCATGACCTCCAGATCGAAGTTTTGGAAAATATCGGAAGCGCCCGGTTGAGCCATTGCCAGGTCTTTACAGGTGAGTCGTATTCCATGGACGGTGGGGTCCGGCAGGGGAACGGACAGCGTCGCCGACTCCTGGTCTTTGGGTAAGGCAAAAAACTGATCGAGTTCCGTCAAGGCGGTCATAAAGTAATAGACATGGCCCATCCGCTTGACCACCGCGTCGAAACTATTGAGCAGCCCCGCCACGACCACTTCGGCAGCCACCAACTGTCCGATCGTCAATTGGCCGATCGAAAGAAGCCACCCGGCGGTAGCAATGAGACTGCTATGGCCGATGGCTTGCCAGCCTACGGCGCCGAGATATTGGCGCGCGAGGACGGCGAATCGTGCCCGCCTGGTTGCGACATAGTTGTCGATCAGGTGATCGGATTTCTGCATCAGCAGCGGCTGGCTGTCGGTGGCTTTGAAATGGAGCAGGTTGTAGGAAATCTCCTGCATCCAGTGGAGGGTGTCGTACTTCGCGTGGGAGACGTCGATGGTGGTTCGTAACCCGCCATGCGACAGCAGAAAGAACACCACATTGAACCCGGTGAGCAGCAAGGCGTCGTACAGCAAAAAATACGGGTGGTAGAAGACGAGGATCGACATACCCACGGCGCCGCCGACGACAATGTTGATCATGTCGACGAGCAAGACGGAGAGGGCGCGCTGCATCAACACCGTTTCGAGAAAGTAGTTTGCGTAGCGCGGTTTGAACCCTTGAAACTGCATGAGCGGCAACTGCTGCGTCATGGCGAGCGTCACGCGGGCGAATACCCGCCGTTCCAGGACCTCGACGGCATAATACTGGAGCGTCTTGAAGACTCCGACGAATGCCAGTGCACTGGCCATGATAGTGGCGAGTGTGACGATGGTGATGGGCTGGATGGCGAAGGCGAAGGTGTTGACCAGTTCCTGAACCGTCAACGGCACAATCAGGGAGAAGAGTCCGATCGCGAGCGAATAGGAAAAAATAAGGCCGAGGACTTTCTTCTCAAGGCGGAAGAGGAGCCCCAGGTATCCCAGCATGGCCTGGAAGAGATTCGGCTGCGTATCCGAAGGGCCTTGCGCCATGTCTTTCAAATCCTTACACGCATTCGCCAAGGCGCGGACAAGAGAGGAAACCTGTCACGAGGTTTGCTCGCGACCAGGCTGGATCCTATTCAACGTACTCACCCTAGCAAATATTCAGCGGAAATTCCATGTATTCACGGACTTAGTCGCGCGCCCGGTAACTGACCGGGATCGCGCTCGGGTTACTCTTGGCCCAGGCGCCAATGGCCCACTGATAGAGAGCCTGGGCCTTCTGGTAGTCGGCTTTGGCACGAATGACCTGGGCTTCGGAATCCACTGAATTGCGTTCGCGGAGATTGACGAAGAGAACGCTGGTTGCACCCAGCCCGAAGCGGAACCGCTCGCCTTCTTCGAGTGTCTTGGCGAGACGCAGGGATTGAACGGCGGCCTCCATCCGCTCTTTGGCTCTCTCGATGGCAGAGAGGGCGTTATCGACATCGACCACCACCTGCTGCTCGCGGAATTTCTGGACCATGACGAACCGGTCTGCTTTGCCTTGGGCCTCCAGGACTTCTCCACGGCTTCTCCGTTGGAGAATGGGGATTCTCAGCTCTAGGCCAAAGCGGTAGCCGAGACCGAGAACAAACTTTTCCGGCGCGCGGGCCGGTGCCGCTTCGGCGTCCAGACTCGGGAGCAGGTTATTCTTCGCCAGCTCCAGGTCGATATCGTTCAGCTTGGCTTCGATGCCGATTTCCCTGATTTCTGGCCGTTCGGCTTTCGCTTGAACTTTATGGGCTTTGACGGCATCAGGTGTCGGCGTCAGTGCTTGCGTCGGGAAGTCCGGGACCCGATCGAGGGACGGGAGGGTCGGGGTATTGTTTTCCCACAGGAACATGGAGAGCTTGAACTGCTCCTGTTCCACCTGGCGCTGTGCGGCAATGGCGATCTCGCGCCGACGTTGGACTTCCTGATTGGCTTCGACGACATCCAGCGGCGCAACGGCTCCTGCTTTGGCCCGTCCTTCGACTTGCTTGAACCGATCCTCCGCCACTTTGAGCGCTTTGCGCTGGACGTCGACGTAGCGGACGGCTGCGACCCAATCCCAGAATTGGGTGGCCGCTGCGAGGAATAAGTCCTGTCGGGTCTGTGCGATGCGGATATCCGCCCGGGGGTCGGCGAGTTCCGAGCGCTGCAACTCCGCATTTTCAGGGTTAACCATCAAGCCTTTCAAGAGAGGAAAGAATCCCCCGAGAAGGACCTGTTGGTTTCCATTTCCAAACGAGAGATCTGGAATCTTGGCATCGCCGATCGCCTGACGCACGCCCGCGCTGTACCGGAATCCCATCGGATTTCTGGCTTCGATCAGCGTGTCGTTGAAGCCGACGGATTGGGTGCCGAATTTGTCTTTTGACACGAACCGTTCGATTTCGGTGTCATTGACCAGAACGGGTTCAAACGCTCCAAGCGCTTTGAGCATACGGCCGCGGGCCATGACCTTCTCGGTTCCGGCTCCTTTTAATAACGGGTGCGACCGATCGATCCAGGCGTGGATTTCGTCCACGCTCAACGGAATCGCCGGGAGGCCTTTGGCCGCATCACCATCGGCGGCAGCGGCGTTGAACGGACCGGCGAGAGCAGCGAGCATAAACACGAGCCCTAACCTGAACGCTTTCATGGCAACTCCTTTCACAGTTCTGTGTATGCGTGTAGTGCCGTGTGCCGCATCGGGGCCTCCGGCATGAGTCGGTATGCGCTGGAGAGGTGGCTCAACGAAGACCGGTGCGTGTCCAATCGGCTACTTCGCACCTCGTCCCGCTTTCGGCAAGAGAGTATCGATGAGGCTCGGCGGACGTTCCTGGTAGTCGGGCGGGAAGAGGTTGAATCGCCGCCAGAGTTCGTACCAGAGCGGCACACGGTTGAGAATGACCCAACCCATGACTTTGGTGCCTTGCCGTACGTGGTTCTGTTCCGGCCACATGCGATCCTCGGGATCCGGCACAACCCAGAAGCGGAAATTACCCTTGCCGTCATCTACTTGGTCGATGACTTTGATCACCCCGGTATAGGTGCCCGCCATCACTTCAGGCCAGGCGGGAAGCGGAATCGCCGGAATGCCATAGAAGAGGATTTTAACTTTCCGCCCGACATTGAGAAGTGGTGCGTCAATGCCGTCGGCGGTCATTTCAATGGCTTTGTCCAGACTGTTGGGTGAGATACGGACGATCTTATCGCCCTGCCGGACGGTTTCCCCGGCGCCGGCTTGAGCCATCTTCACGACGGTGCCGTCGATCGGTGCCAAAACCTTACTGGCGCTGCGGCGTTGCGTGGCATTCGACATGCGGAGGGAGACGTCGGCCAGTTGATCCGCGGCCTTGGCAGCCTCACCCACGGAGGCATCCCGAGCCGCCTCAGCGTCCAGTAACCGTTGCAATACTTCCGCGCTGACCTGTTGCCGGCCGAATCCAAGAGCCTTTGTGGATTGCTCGGCGGCTTTCAGATTGGCTCGTGCCCCTTGGAGATCGGCTTTGCTGGCGAGTGCCGCTTGGATTGTCAGCTCAAGTTCACGCTGCGACACCAGGCCTTGTTCGGCGAGCTGCTTATGACGCTCTACGTTCAATTCCGCCGTGGCCACTGCGATTTTGGCTGCTTCGATCTTCTGGAGCGCTTCGAGAACCTTGTTATCGGCTTCGCCCACTCTGGCCTGAGCCCCGGGAACCGCGGCTTTTACGAGGTTCTGCATTTCTTTGATGCGTTTGTCGAGTTGCTCTGCCCGAGAGAGCGCGGCCTTCCGGGTTTGTTCGAGCGCTTTCTTGCGTTGTTCGAGAAACGACAACAGGTCCGGGGCCATGAAGTTCGGATCGTAATCCTCCAACTCCACGATGAGGTCGCCTTGCTTCACACGCACACCTTCGAAGACGTGCCATTTTTGGATGCGTCCCGTGATCTGAGCCTCAATATCCTGCGGCCGTTCGTACGGCGAATAGGCGGAGAGCTGGCCGGTGACGGTGATCGTCTGTGTCCAGGGGACGAAGGCAATGATCAGGAGAAACAGGATGACGAGCTTGATGGCCAGCCTGGAGGAAAACTTCAACCGTTCCGGGATCTGTACGGCTTCCCACGACTGGAGCTTGCTCGAAGTCGCAAGATCATCAATCGAGATCTCGCTCAGGCCGCTGTCCTTCGCGATGAGCGAGCGGACTTTGTTTTTGAGGCCTGAACCAAGGCGAGCCACGGCAGTGATCTCCTCAGGGGACGGGAGCATGGGGAATCTACAGTGCCTATCATATGAGAAATATTGGGCGGAGGTCAATTTGAAGTGCAGAACCGGCATACGTGGAGCTGCGTATGGGGAGCGGGTTCACCTTGACCCGTTCTGGCAGAATCGCTAAGGTGGCGCTCTGTTTTTTTGGCTTCGGGAGCTGTGGATAGAAGGAAGGAGCGTTGCTGGTATGGCTGGAACAGGACGATCATCACGCCGGATAAACAGGATGCCCGGTCCGCTCATCGGGATTCTCGGGGGCAGCAAGTCCGATTTTCCGATTCTGGAGAAAGCCGGCGCGCTCCTCTCCGAATTTGAAATCCCCTATGAGCTATTAGTGGTGTCGGCGCACCGGACACCGGACCGGCTGTTTGAATATGCCGAAACGGCGCCGAAACGAGGGATCGAAATTATCATTGCGGGTGCCGGGGGTGCCGCGCATCTTCCGGGCATGTTGGCGGCCAAGACTCATCTGCCCGTGATCGGTGTTCCTATTCCCACGGAAAACCTTCGCGGCCTGGATTCGCTGTTGTCCATCGTCCAAATGCCCAAAGGAATTCCCGTGGCGACTGTGGCCATTGGAGGGGCGGAAAACGCCGCCTTGCTGGCCGCACAAATTCTGGCCGGCCGCTATCCTCGGATTGCCGATCGTGTGAAGGCCTTTCGAAACTCTCAAACCGAGAGTGTCCTCAACTCTCCGGAAGCGCAGGGGACCAGCGTGGGCAGTCTTCAAGCGGATGGGACGAGTCAGCGGTCGTGACCATGCCGCCCATTGGACCGGGATCCACCCTCGGAGTGTTGGGTGGCGGGCAGCTCGGCGCCATGTTCACGCGTGCGGCGCTGCAACTCGGTTATCGGGTTGCTGTCTGGGATCCGGATCCGGATGCCCCGTCGCATTGTCTCGCAAGCAAGTCCTTTCCCGACTCGTTTGCCGATTCCACCGTGTACCGGACATTCAGCCAACTGGTGTCGGCGGTCACGTTCGAATGGGAGAATGTGCCGGTTGTTCTCTGTGAGCAACTGGCGCAGGCCTGTCCGGTCCGTCCGTCCGGGGCGGTCCTTCGTGTGATCCAAGATCGGATCGAGCAGAAACAATTTTTGCAATGTCATGGGTTTCCGGTTCCGTCGTTTTCGGTCGTCAGCGATCCGGCTCAATTGGCAAACGCGGCCAAAGCTTTCGGGTATTCCGTGATCTGCAAGACGGCCACGGCAGGATACGATGGCAAAGGCCAGTGGTCGATCAGGCAGCCGGAAGAGATTGCGCCGGTGGAGTCGGCTCTTCGCGCGATGGTGCCGGGCGGCGCGCGGTGGATTGTGGAATCTATGGTGGAGTTTGAGCGGGAGTTGTCGGTGTTGGTCGTTCGGGGAGAAGACGGGGAACAGTGTGTGTATCCGGTTGTCGAAAATAGGCATGAGTCGGGGATCCTTCGAATGACGGTTGTTCCGGCAGCGATTTCCGCTGCGGTCAGTGTGCAAGCAAGTGATCTGGCCTGCCGTGCGGTGGAAGCGCTCGATGGGGTGGGGGTCTTTTGCGTCGAACTGTTCCACCTGCGGGGAGATCGTTTGTTGATCAATGAAATCGCGCCCCGCCCGCATAACTCCGGGCACTACACATTGGATGCCTGCACCGTGTCACAATTCGAGCAGCAGGTGCGGGCATTGTGTGGAATGCCGCTTGGAGAAGTCCGGCTCATGAGTCCGGCTGCCATGGTCAACCTGATAGGTCACGATGTCGGAAGGGTCACGAGTTCTAACGGATGCAGCGACCTCCTGGCCATTCCAGGAGCAAAACTCCATCTGTATGGGAAACGTATGGTCAGGCCAGGCCGGAAAATGGGGCATATGACGTTTCTGGCCGAGACGGCCAACGAGGCGAGCGATCGCGCCGGCCAGTTTCTGAAGTCGCTCGCGTCGTAAGCCGGGGCTCGTTTGAAGGCCTCGGTGGCGGCAGCGATTCTTTCCGCTGGGCGTTCTCAATCCGCAATTCCGGTGAATTGCGCTCATCCTAATCTTTTTCTGACAGCACTAACGAAGCGAAACAGACACGCCCCACATCTCTGTCAGCCGGCTTGTTCGATTTTGTAACGGTTGTAGGGTTCTTATCCTGAGCCGGGGCGCGGATCTGACACAATTACTATGCCAATCGAGGGATCCCGTACTTCCTGAAAGGGAACAGAAGTTGCTGCTCTTTCTCAGGTCTTTGGGGAGGGCTATCCTGTGAATGCACCAACGTCTCCGACTCTTACGCTCTCGAACGGTCGATTCCACCAGATTCTCACTCAGCCTCGCTCACGACTGATCCTGTTGCAATGTCTGGTCAGTGTGATTCTGTCGTATGAATTGCTGTTCGGCTCGGAAGCGGTGATTAGCCGGATGCTGAGCGACGGGATCGTGGTCGGAATCTGGGCGTTTGTCGGGATACTCACCCTGCTGCCTGGAGGCTGGTTTGAACTGGCGTGGTTGAGCGGAGCCCTCGTCGCGATCGATACGGTGCTGGTAACAGGGATCATTTATCTTTCCGGCAATGCGCGTCCGGATCTCTATATTGCGTACTTTGTGTTGATGTTGGTTGCGGCCTCGGTTCGGCGTTTGAGTCATATGATCGGACTGTGTCTGCTGCTCTGTGCCGGATATGCGGGACTTCTGTACGAGGGCATTGTCCACAGTGAGACCGTGGCGGTCGGTCACTTGCTGGGCGTCCCTGTGTTGCTGGTGATGGCGGTGTTTTATGGATTGGCTTTGGAAGCTGTGACCGTTGTGCAGGCGGAAAAGTCGACGTTGTTGAAGGACGTCGAATCCTTAAAGCGCACCGAGGAGCAATTGGCAGCCAGCAAAGTACAGTTGGAAGCCCGCATTGCCGGATTGAGAGAGGATTTGACGCTGTCTCAGGATCAGCTTCAGCAGGGGCTGGCTGTGCGGCAAGGGTTGGAGCGGCGATTGCGTGACGCGCAGAAAATGGAGGTAGTTGGGCGGATGGCTGCCGGGATCGCCAAGGAGTTCGGCGAATTGTTTTCGGTAATCGGAAAACAGACCGGCGTCATATTGGCCAACCTGCCCGCCAACGATCCGATGCGGGGGGCAGCCGACGAGATCTTCAAAACCGGAGAGCGTGCGGCGACGTTGTCCGCCCAGTTGATCGCGCTCAATCTGGAGGATGGGCAGGTTCGCCGGACGCTTTCAGTCAAGACGGTGCTATCGGATCTTCAGGGCGCGATTCGCAGTCTCCTGCCCGAGTCGATTAATCTCGCGATCCATCATGGCGAGGCTCCGATCTATGCGGAAGTGGATCGTGAGGGACTGGAAAAAGTTCTATTCCAACTGGTGGTCAATGCGCGGGATGCCATGCCGGGCGGCGGGCGGCTGGTGATTGAAGCCCGTTCCGGAGCAGGTCTGCCCGGTCCTGTGCAAACGGGCGGAGTGGGCAAGAAGCCGGCGCACGACGTGTTGTTACAGATCAGCGATACCGGAACCGGAATGAATCTGGACACGCAGGCGCGGATGTTCGAACCGTTTTTTTCGACGAAAGAGACCAATATCGGACTTGGCCTGACGGCCGTCTATGGGATTGTGAAGCAAAACGGAGGCACGGTCGAAGTCGACAGCCGTCCGGGGCAGGGAACGGTGGTCAGAGTCTGGCTGCCGGGTGCCATGGCCGCACAGGCTCAGGAAGACCATGCTCCCAAGTCCATGCTGGCGAAGGGAGGTGAGACGATTTTGCTGGTCGAGGAAGATGAGATCACCCGGAAGCTGGCCGGTTCGATGCTGACCCGGCACAAGTACCAGGTACTGGAGGTCGCTTCGCCCGTTGAAGCTTTGATGCTCGCCCAGCGGTACAAAGGTATAGTGCATCTCACGGTCAGTCCCCTGGTCATGGCAGAGATCGGCGGGCGGGAATTAGCCCGCCGGCTTCTCAATCATCAGCCCACGATGAAGGCATTGTTCGTGTCCGGCTATGACGATGAGACGATTGCACACCATCGGATCAACCGGCGGTTTGTCCTTCAGCAGCCCTATCGGCAAGTTGGCTTAGTAGAGAAAGTCAGAGAAATGCTCGATGCCGCGTAGTAGGAGGCAGAATTACAAGTAGCGCCTGGAATGCTCTGGTGCGAAGAAGGGCACATCCCGGTGCTTGAAAATTCCTACCAGAGCCATGCCTGCCACGAACCCTCCGATGTGTGCGAAAAACGCGATCCCTCCACCGTGCGCTCCCAGGGAGACTCCTCCGCTGTACAGCTGACCTAAGAACCAAACTCCCAATACAACGACGGCCGGTACATAGGTGGTTCCGAAGAAGGGGGGAGGGATCAGCACCAGCACGCGGGCTCTGGGATAGAGCAGGACGTAGGCTCCCAGAATGGCGGAAATGGCGCCGCTGGCGCCGACCATGGGAATCTGAGAAGAAGGCTCGGTGAGGGCATGGCTCAGTGCCGCCAGAATTCCGCAGAGGACGTAAAAGACCGCGAATTTCAGATGGCCCATCGCATCTTCGATATTGTTGCCGAAGATCCAGAGATAGAGCATGTTGCCGAGTAAATGCATCCAGCCGCCGTGCAGAAACATACTCGTGATCAGAGTCAATGTCGCAGGGATGGAGGCGATGTCGTGTGGAAGTGCCGCATGGCTGAAGATCACGGCTGGTATCGCGCCATATTGAAAGGCAAACGCCTCGCCGGGCTTGTCGGGAAGCGTGAACTGATAGGCGAAGACCAATGTGCAGACCGCAATGATGGCGATCGTCACGATCGGCGGGCGTTCGGTCGGGTTGTCGTCTTGCAGAGGAAGCATGGAGCCCGCTAGGGCGCCCGGCGGCGATCCAGAATCGGCCGCGGAAGATCCGGGTTTGTCGGAAGTGATCCATCGGCATTGAGAGGCACGGAGAATCCCGCCGCGTGGGTATGTCCTCCGCCGCCGAAGGATGCCGCAATGCTTCCCACGTCAGTGCCGTCTTCACGGGATCGCATGCTGAAATAGCGACGGTTATCCCGGTCATGCCAGATCAGGCAGAACGGATGGTCCGCCGAGAGGCGTTCGCCGATCTGACTGGTGAGGATGGCGCTTTGCACCGCCGGGATGACGGCGTTTCTAAATTCCACCATCATGGCCTGGGCTGCGAGCTTGCCGACGAGTTCCTGTTCATATCGGAGAATCGCGCGGCCTTCCTGTTCAAGGTCCGGCTGGTTGAAGTGATTCCATCGGTGAAAGTCGAACGGATAGGATGCGACGGCGGCGTTGATTTCTCGGCTGCCCGGGAGCGCCCAATTCCAGAGGTCTTTGTCCTGGATGTATTGGAGCAGCCATGGAGCCGAGGTGCCGTGCGCCCATTCCCAGCCCAGCACCGCGCCCGACTTCTTCAGGTCAAAATAGGCATAGGGGAGGCCGGCAAGAGATTGTTCGGCGGTGATGTGGTGATCCAGGATCAGCAGATCGTTCGTTTCCGCGGCCATGGTTTCCAGAATCGGCCGTGAGTAGCTGAAGTCCACGATCACGACGCGCTGATCTTTGAGATCGGGAGGCGGAGGATTGCCGTGCTTGACGGGAATAAAGCGGGCATCGGGATACTGCTTCCAGATGGCCCAGGCCGCGCCGAATCCATCAGCGCATTCGGCATGATAGAGAACAGTGCTCGGGGGATTGCTGAACCGGGGGTGTTGTGACGAATCGCTCATAGTTGCTCGCCACAATACCACGTGCACGGGGGAGGACTAAAGGGGCGCCCGTTGGAGGTGTCAGAGCCGATTGATGTGGTCGATCAGTTGGCGAAGCCTCCCGGCGCTCCGACGGTTGAACGGGAAGATCAGGCGGGGAAGGCTTGCGATGGCTGGTTCGTCCAGTTCCTCCTCCAGCGCCGCGCGCAGTTCAAAACGCCCTTCGGAGAGTAGGTCGCTGAATCGACCCTGGATTTGCTCGAGATGTTCCGCGGAGATGGGCGATGTCAGCCGCATCGCCATCAATCTTCCGACGAAACGAATGGAGTGGTAGCGGCGATAGAACGATGAAATCTCTTCCACGGCCGCCTCCGCCGAGTTCACGACTTTGAACAGGCTCAGATCTTCTTCGTTGATCAGGCGTCGCTTCAGGAGTTGCTTCACAATAAACGCGGACCAGTCGTCCCAGTAGTCGCAACCGGGGGCCTGAATGCAGACGATCGGTTGGGGGGCGCTTTTGCCGGTTTGCGCCAGCGTCAGAATTTCAAAGCCTTCATCGTGTGTCCCGAAGCCGCCGGGGAACAGCGCGATCGCGTTGGCTTCTTTCTGGAACATCAGCTTGCGGGTAAAAAAGTATTTGAAGGTGATCAACTTGGGATCATTGGCAATCGTGGCATTGGCGCCTTGCTCGAACGGAAGCATGATATTGACCCCGAAACTGTTTTCGCGCCCGGCACCTTCCTGAGAGGCGCGCATGATGCCGTCCGCGCCACCTGTGATCACCATGTAGCCGGCTTTCACGACTTGTCCGGCGAACCGATGGGCGAGCTGATAATTGGGGTCATCGGCCGGCGTGCGTGCGGAACCGAAGATGCTGACTTTTCGCCGATCGTGATATCCATTGAACACGGCAAACGCATGGCGCAGCTCCTTGACCGCGCGGTTAATGATTTTCAGATCCAGAAGGTCCAGGTGGGAATCGTGGAGCTTTAAGATCCCGGTCAGAAGCTCTTTCATCAGCGTGGCCTGAAGATCATCTTCAGGGCTCTCTAGAAGCGTGCGAATCTGAGTCAGGACTTCGTCATTGGAAAGGATCGCGCGGGAGCGATTTTGTGTGGATTTCATGGGGGAGTCCATAGGCACCGTTATGTGGAGTGAACCAGCGTGAATGAAAAAATTCTACCAGTCGTGCTTGGACTGGTCAAAGAAGATCGCGAGTTGTGCTGCGATTAGGATAGGTCGGTTGATTTGGGTGAGTTCTGTAGTACCCAGGCTTTGATGCGAGACTGGTCGGCCGGCGTGAGTCCGGTAAATTGGACGTCGACGCTCGGGCTTCCAACGGCGCCGGTCTTCCCGGAGTCATGCAAAGCATCATACTCCTCGAGAATCGTTCCGGTCACGGTCAGAGGGGCAGCCAGTTCAGGAAGTGAGAAGTTCAGAAACACTCGTGTGCCGGGGAGTAAGAGTGTCGGAGTCTGGACCATGGCGCCGACATGGCTGAGCTGCACGATGACGGCCTGATGTCTGGCTCCCGGCGAGTCGGAATCCATGACGCCGATTGTCGCCGGGACACGTGTATGACAGCGTTTGGGGGTTAAAACGAGATCCCGCGCGGTCAATACGCCGACCGGTTGCTCCTGCTTCGTGACGATGAGAATGGGAGCGCCGGATGACATCATCAGCGACGTGGCCTCATCCGCGGCGCGGTCGTATTCGATGAAATGGACTGGGCGAGACATGATCGTTCGGACTTCGATATCATCGGGTACAAGACCCAGGGCAACCACCTTTTTCACGATATCGGACGGGGTCATCAAGCCAAAGTGCAGATCGGTGTCCTTTACCAGGAGGCACGGCATCTGCTCGCGTTCCAAGAGCGAGGCAGCTTCGGTGACAGATACATCACCGGGAATTTGAACGACGCCTGGAGTCATCATGTGTGCGACCACTGTTAGTTTGGGGTTCGGTGTTTTCGGCGGTTGATCGTTTGAATTTACCATCGCACCGCCAGGGGGTTCAGAGTGACCGATGATCGCTCTGGCCGTAGCGGCGTAAGGGAAGTATAGCAGACGGAACCGGTCGCCTTTGGATCGGTCAAGTCCTTGTCATTCAAAGGTTTACCGGCATACACTGAGCTTGAGCGGTGCAGGAAGAGAAGGCTGAGAGCATGACGCTGTCGAGAGATGTATACCATGATTTTTTGAACCGGGCGGCCCGGATCCCGATCCACGGGCTGGGGCTGTCGGTCGACGTGTATTCGCCAGATCTTATTAGCTTGCTCGCCGAACTGACGCGCCGTCAAGTCTTTCCAGGGTATCTGGAGGTTTTTCATGCGACGCCCAGCGCACTGGCTGCTGTTCGTGATCAGACGGAGTTGCCGCTTCCGTACCATGGAGAGGGACTCTGGGTGACCCAACCGGGGGCTGAGTCCGATGCGTTGTTCCAAGAAGAAGCGCGGGCGCTGGCATCCCATCTCACTCTGCTCAGGAGCGCCTGGTCGAATCATGAGTGTGCGACGAAGCACATTGCCGGGTATTCATTTGGAACCTACCTGCCGCCGCTTTACACGGCCGCGAGCGCGGATATCGTAGCCAGAAATATCCGCAAGGTGCAGGCGATCTTCGATCAGCAGGCGCCGCTGCCGGGCGGACACGCTCCGTTGTTTCTTCTGGAGATGCCGCCGCTGACGTATTTTATCGCCGGGACGCTCTCGATTCCGGCCTACTTTCGTCGTGTCACGGACCAGGTTGACTGCGGGCTGGTGTTGGATATCGGACATCTCTGGACGGTCTATCGCTACTCCGGGGCCTGGCATACTCAGTCGCTCCGGCAATTTCTCGATGACTTTCTGCGCGAGTTTCCGGTCGAGCGGGTCGTAGAAATCCATGTCGCGGGGCTTGCCGTTCATGAATCACTGGCCGGTGAAGAGGCTATGCCGGGTAGTCCGGGTGGAGACCGTCTGCCGCAGTGGACGGACGCCCATGCCGCACCGATTCCCCCGGTGTTGTTCGAGATGCTGGATCACATTCTCCGTGGCGGACGATTGGAGCAATTGCGGGGAGTGGCGCTCGAAGTCGATACGAAGGCCAGCAATCTCATTGCCGACGAGTTGGCGTGGTTTTTGGACCGATATCGACATGTGTTTGATCAGAGTGGGCCGCGAGGCCCAGGCGCAGGCATATTTGCTTCCACTCCGGCCTGTAGGCGACTCTCGGCCGGACAGGGCTCCGAAGTCGAGACAGAGTCGCTGAGCGAAGCCTATGATCTGTATGCGCAGGTGGTGTCGGGCCGGGCGGATCCGGCTGGCCCGAACTGGACGGCGCCAACGGCCTGTGCAGATGATCTCGACCGGTATCGAACACAGTACCTTCCCTACGAAATTCTGCATTGGGGCGGCGATATTGCAGCGATGTTTCCCGACACCTGCCGGGAGTTGGCCGGACGGCAGATCGCCCTTGAGGGTCTTGTATCCTATTGGTTTCGCCTCCCGCATCCGATGACGCGGTCCTATGATTTCTTTGATGTGAAGATCGATCGGTTTGTGGAATTCGTGCGTGAACAGGCTTTGGATCTGACGCCGCTGGTACAACGGGAAGCCGCTGAACTGCGGCTGGCCTATCAGGCCGCCAATGAAGGCCCGCTGCAGTCGACGGGTACGCACCTATGAGCTTTTGGCCGACATTGCCCCGTCCGATTATGGGCCTCTCTCCGATGGATGGAGTGACCGATGCGACGTTTCGTCGCGTCATCGCTCAGCACGGCAGGCCGGATGTGACGTTTACCGAGTTCACGCATGTGCATGACATTTGCCGGGGGCCGGAGTTCCTGCTGAACACGCTCGTCTATAGTGAAAGTGAACGGCCGGTGGTAGCGCAGCTCTATGGAAAAGATCCGGATTTATTCTATCAGGCTACGCATGCGGCCTGCGAGCTCGGGTTTGATGGAATCGATATCAATATGGGCTGTCCCTCAAAGAGTGTGGCGTCATCCGGGTCGGGCGCCGGGTTGATCCGAACGCCGGATGTCGCCCGTGCGATCATGCAGGCCACCGCGCGGGCCATTCATGACTGGGCGAACGGACGCACGCTGGAGCAGGCCGGGTTTAAGCCGTCCAGAATAGCGGCTATTCTGGCGATGAATGCCGGGCGTCAGGGGGCCGGGCCGGTGCAGCGACGCCTGCTGCCTCTGTCGGTCAAGACCCGGCTGGGTTACGATTCCGTCATTGTCGATGAGTGGGTCGGCCATCTTATTCAAGAAAAGCCGGCTGCCATTACCTTGCACGGGCGGACGCTCCGGCAGATGTATCGCGGCGAGGCGGACTGGTCGGCGATCGCCCGGGCAGTTCAGCTGGTCAAAGGAACCGGAATTCTGCTGCTGGGGAACGGCGATGTGCAAAGTCTTGATGAAGTCGTGAGTCGTGTTCGATCCACGCAGGTGGATGGAGCGCTTGTCGGGCGAGCCGTGCTGGGGGCACCCTGGTTTTTTCAGGCCAAAGAGCAGGCCCGGGCCCTGGTGCAGGCGGATGCGGCAGGCGGTGGCATCGAAGTTCCGCCGGTGGAGCTCGACGCGCGTTTTGCGCTGATGCTCGACCATGCGCGGCAGTTCCAGGCGATCTGCGGTCCGGGGCAGTTTCATCGCATGCGGAAGCATCTGGGCTGGTATTGCAAAGGGTTTCCGCATGCCGCGGCGTTACGGGGCCAGATGTTTCGGGTGTCATCCGTTGAGGATGTAGAGGCCATGATCGCTCGCTATCATGCCAAGCAGATCGTCGATGGTCCGGCCGCAGGCGCGGTGCCCGGCAAGGACTTGTCTGATGAGGCTACGGCGCTCGTGTCGCGATGCAGTTGATTCTTGCCTCCACCTCTCCCCGCCGCCGTGAGCTTCTCGCGCTGCTCGGTCTTCCGTTCGAGGTCGTCGCACCGGATTTTGAAGAATTGCCCCGGCCGGGATGGCTGCCGAGGCAACAGGTCGAGCATTTTGCGCGTGAAAAGGCGCGGTCGATCGCGGTCATGAGGCCGGCCGCTCTGGTGCTCGGCAGCGATACGGTGATTGACCTCGACGGGCAGATGCTGGGCAAGCCGGCGGATCTTGCCGATGCGCGGGCGATGCTGACTGGAATGGCAGGCCGACCGCATGCGGTGCACACTGCCGTGGCCCTCTGTCGTCAGACCCCCTATTATGAAGCCGTGGCGCTGGTGACGGCCACAGTGCACATGAAAGCCTATGGCGAAGCCGACATCGACCGCTATCTGGCGACGCAAGAGCCGATGGGAAAGGCCGGTGCCTATTCGATTCAGGGCGTGGGCGGGGAATTCATCGAGAAGATCAGCGGGGACTATCTCGGCATCGTCGGACTGCCGTTGCGCGCAGTGGCGACATTACTGGCCGGCGTAGGCGTGGCTATTCCCGTTGATATCGATGGGCTCTATCGGGACAAACCCTATCCGAATTGGGGGCGGTTTGCGCACGATTGAAATGGTAGGGCGCTTCCCCTACAATGCGCCATTCTTTTCTTGGCTTTATCCTCAGGGAGGCGGTTATGCAGAGCAAAGCCCATTGGCGTCAAGGAATGGCAGCGGGGTTGAGTGTATTCGCAATTCTGGCTCTCATTGGACCCCGGGTGGCGTCGGCGATCGATGTGAAGCTGTCCGTGGATGATGCGCAAAAAGCCCTCGAAGCGGGCCGTATTCCGATGGACAAAGCCAATTCTCCCGAAGACGTCAAGAAGGTGCTGCAGCAAGCGTCTTTGGCTACCAGGGTCGGGTCGGATCCTGAAAAAGACTCCTGCGGCGCCAGCGCCATCCTTCGCACCAAGCGATTCCGGCTCGAAGCATTCGGGCGTCAGGAAGCGGCGGAATCCAAGAAACAGAAGAAAGAGATCCGCATGCCGGACGAGTTCATCAAGAAGGTCGTCGACATGCCGAATATGGAAGTGGAAGTGCAGCTCTGCGGCGATGACGAGTATTTCGCCGAAGGTGCACAGGTTGCGTTTCAGCAGGGAAGTAAGAATATCAAGCCGGTCGATGTGAGTCCTGCCGAAAAAGGCCGCAAAAACGACGGCCAGGGGCCTGCCTACCGGTCACGGTTCACGGCGCGCTTTGCCTACGACAGTTTCGACCCCAACGGGAAGACGAAAGTCGTCGTGTTTTTTCCGGACGGGAAAACCAGCGAATTCGACGCGGATTTTTCAAAAGTCCGATAGGGCGTCAGGTCCGGAGCTGACGTTTTCTCTGCATCGCTCCGGAGTTCCATCTTCGCTTCTGAAGCGTTTGCTCCAGCCGCTCGCTCGTCTCCCGTTTCCCACGCATAGGTTTTCCAGGGCGGACAGCCCGGGTTGTTTCGACTGACCGATCGCCCGTGAAGGGTTGTGAAAATCGGCTCATTCCACGGGCTCCCCGGCCGGCATCTACGAACAGTGCATCACGTCTCAGCGGACATACGTGTCTATGCCGCGCCCGTTTTTCCACCCCATGACGGGAGGCATGCCGGTTCTCGGCATTCCTCGGCTTAGGCTCGTATGTCGGACAAAAACCGACAGAGTGTCCTGCGACTTGTGGTCTTGCCGGTCGTCTTCGTGCCCCTAGGCTCACTTTCATTCAGTATCCCTATCAAGTTTCAAGTGTGCGATCCGATAACGCTTCCGCCATGCGGTAGTTGAACAGCTTACTTTTGATCGGTTGTGACAACCATGAATGAAACGTTGAATCGTACTCGGATTATTCCGTTCGGGCTCGGTATGGTGGGCGCGGTGCTGCTCGTAGTGCAGCACGAGTGGCATTGGGGGACCGCCGTATCGGCTTTCGGTCTTCTGGGGCTTGGCGTTTTGGCCGGGTGGAAGTTGTCGGCCGATCACGATCGTATGTTGGCGGCGGCTTTGCAAGAACGTGATTCCGCGAATGCCGTGGAACGCGAGGCGGCGATTCAGCAAGCAGGGACAAATCTTCAGGCACTGGCGTCGCAGGTTCTCGTCGTATGGGCCAAGCAAATCGATGCGTCTCGGAAACGCATGGACGAAGCGTTCGTCGCGCTGACGTCGAGATTTTCGGAGATCGTTCACCGGTTGAATGACGCGGTGAATGCTTCCCGAACGGCTGTCGGCGCTTCTTCCGAACAGAGTTCAGGGAACGGCCTCGTGTCCATGCTCTCCTCGAGCGAGAACCGCCTCAATACCATCGTGACGGCGTTGAACGAGGCGCGTCAGGATAAGGAACATCTTCTGAACGAAACCAGAAAGATGGTCCAGGTCATTCATGAGCTGAAGCTGATGGCGGCGGAAGTTGAAGGCATCGCGGACCAAACCAATCTCCTCGCGCTCAATGCGGCGATCGAATCGGCGCGCGCGGGAGAAGCCGGACGCAGTTTTGCGGTCGTCGCGGATGAGGTCCGCAAGTTGTCGACGCGCGCCGGCGAGAACGGCAAGCGGATCAACAGTAAGGTGGAAATGATCAATCGCGCGATCCTTTCCTCGACGGAGATGGTGGAATCATCCGTTGAGCGCGATACCCGTTCGTTGGAGTTTTCCATGACCAAAATCAGGGAGGTGCTCGACGAGTTCGGGGCGGCGGCCAAGGGGCTTGAAGAGTCCACCGGTCTGCTGCAACGGGAGAGCGAACGTATTACCGTCGAGGTGTCGGATGCGCTGATTCAGCTTCAGTCGCAGGACCGGGTGAATCAGGTTCTGATGCACGTGCAGACGAATATCGACCAGCTCTGCAGCAAGTTGACCCCGCCAAACGGACCGTTGCAGTCGGAAGATGTCGTGGCGGTCGCGGGGGCGCTACGGAGTTCCTACACCATGGAGGAGGAGCTGGAGAATCATGGCGGCGGGGCTCCCGCTCAGGCGAAAACGGCAGAGATTACTTTTTTCTAGGGGGCGTTATGGCAAAGACAGTGTTGATCGTGGATGACTCGGCTTCGCTGCGCCAGGTCGTGAGTATCGCGCTGAAAGGCGCCGGTTACGATGTCCTTGAGGGGTGCGACGGCAAAGACGCGCTCTCCAAGCTGACGGGACAGAAGGTGCATCTCATCATCAGCGACGTGAACATGCCGAATATGGACGGGATCACGTTCGTAAAAGAAGTGAAGAAGCTCGCCAACTATAAATTCACGCCGATCATCATGTTGACCACGGAATCGCAAGAGGCCAAGAAGTCCGAAGGCCAGGAAGCCGGGGCGAAGGCCTGGGTGGTGAAACCCTTTAAGCCAGAAACGATGCTGCAGGCTGTCTCCAAACTGATTCTGCCGTAAGACCGTGCTCTGAGAGAAGGAGTGCCGCATGGAGGTTCGCGAAGACATGGCCGGGTCCGTGTGCAGGTTGCACGTGGCCGGAGAAATGACGATCTATTCGGCGCTTGAACTCAAAGAGCGCTTGCTGGGATCGCTGGCCCGCTGCGCCGAACTGGACGTGGACAGTGCAGACGTGACCGAAGTGGATTCGGCCGGGCTGCAGCTTCTGCTGCTGGCCAAGCGCGAGGCGCGGTCGGCGGGGAAGCAGGTACGGGTGTCCGCCCCCAGCCAGGCGATGCAGGAAGCGCTGCAGCAGTTCTGCCTCAGCCCGACCTTGGAGCATCTCTAACGGAGCAGGAATGCCTTTGCCGGATGGGCGAGCCGGAAGACCACAACGGGGATTGCCGTATGAATCTTGATTCAGCCGTACAGACCTTTCTCGCAGAAAGCCGTGAGCTCCTCGATACGATGGAGGAACAGCTGCTGCAACTCGAGACAAATCCCGACGGGGGAGCGGACATCGATGCCATTTTCCGTGCGGCCCATACTATCAAGGGTTCGGCCGGACTCTTCGGCTTCGACGACGTCGTCCGATTCACGCATCGGGTGGAAAATCTCCTGGACCGGCTACGCGGGAAGCAGCTCGGGCTGGATGCGGATTGCGTCGCGTTGTTGCTGGCCTGCTGCGATTTCATTCGCGCGCTGGTCGAAGCCATCGCCACCGGTGAGCCACTGACTTCCGAAGCGAAACAGACCTGGGATGGGCTCGTTTCCCGATTGGATATCCATCTCGGGGGGCCGCTGGCCGCTGAGTCTGCTCATGAGAGCGCGGCTCCGGTGGCTCCGGTGCTGTCTCCCGGAGAGCTCTCCGAGCAGAATACCGCCGACTATGCCTGGCACATCTCGCTGCGATTCGGACGGGATGTGCTCAGGAACGGAATGGATCCGCTCTCATTTCTCCGATACCTGGGCACGCTGGGCGATGTGCTGCATCTCACCGTGATTACGGACGCGCTCCCCGCGGCGGACCAGATGGATCCGGAAAGCTGTTACCTCGGATTTGAAATCCGGCTGCGCAGTCAGGCGGACAAGGTCCAGATCGAGAATGTGTTTGAGTTTGTGCGTGAGGATTGCCAGATCCGCATTCTGTCCCCGCGCAGCAGGCACAGTGAGTACGTGCAGTTGATTCAGGAGCTGCCGGAAGACTCCATGCGGCTGGGCGAAATTCTCATCAAGAGCGGGGTGTTGACCAAGGCTGAGCTGGATCAGGCGCTTGCCCAGCAAAGCGCAGGAGATTCATCGGGAACGTCGGCCACGTCTCCCTCGCCGGACAGCACCCAGTTGGGCGATATTCTCATTCAACGCGGCATTGTCACTCCGGGGCTGGTGAATGCGGCTCTGGAGAAACAGCAACAGGTCAAAGAACACAAGACGCAGGAAAACCGGTTCATTCGCGTTGAGGCGGACAAGCTCGATCAGTTGATCAATCTGGTGGGAGAGCTGGTCATCGCCGGGGCCGGCACGCAGTTGCTGGCAAAGCGGGCCGGGCTGGGCGATGTGCTTGAGTCGACTTCGACCGTCTGTCGTTTGCTGGAAGAAGTCCGGAACAATGCCCTGGGCTTGAGAATGGTGCAGATCGGCGCGACCTTCCAGCGGTTTCAGCGGGTCGTCCGCGATGTGAGTCACGAACTCGGTAAAGACATCGAGCTGGTGATCACGGGGGGCGACACGGAGCTGGATAAGTCGGTGGTCGAGCGCATCGGCGACCCGTTGATGCACCTGGTCCGGAACTCCATGGATCACGGGATCGAGCCGCGTGAGCTGCGGCTGGAGCGAGGCAAGTCCGCCAAGGCCCGTATCACGCTGAATGCCTATCACGATTCGGGCAGCATCGTGATCGAAGTCACGGATGACGGCGGCGGGCTGAACCAGGAGCGGATTCTGAAGAAGGCGCGGGAGCGCGGATTGGTCGGGGAAACCCAGATGCTCACGGAGGCCGAGACTTACAACCTGATTTTTGAGGCGGGGTTCTCCACGGCCCAGCAGGTGTCCAACCTGTCCGGCAGAGGCGTGGGAATGGATGTGGTGAAACGGAATATCGAGGCGCTCCGCGGCACCGTCGAGTTGCTCAGCAAGGAAACAGTGGGAACCACCGTGCAGATCCGTCTCCCCTTGACCCTGGCCATTATCGACGGGTTCCTCGTCGGGGTCGGCCAGAGCCGCTATGTGATTCCCTTGGACATGGTGTTGGAATGTGTGGAGATGCCGGAGAGCGAACGCAAGATAGCTGGGCGCGAGGGACATATCAGCTTGCGCGGGCAGGTGCTTCCGTTCATCCGTCTCCGTCGACTGTTCGCTCTCGGCGGAGACGCGGGCCTGCGCGAGAATATTGTGGTGGTGCAGTACGGCGGTCAGAAGATCGGTCTCGTGGTGGATTCACTGCAGGGAGAGTTTCAAACCGTCATTAAGCCGCTGGGGCAGCTGTTCGCTCAGCTCAAAGGGTTCGGCGGGTTTACGATCCTCGGAAGCGGCGATGTGGCGTTGATTCTTGATGTGCCGGCGCTCTTTCAGAAATGTGCGTCCCGAGAAGGCTATCTCACGTCCGGGGGAAGTCATCCGGAGGCATCAACGACCGAAATGGAAGTGGCAGCATAAATGGTGGTTCATACGGAGGGGGGAGCGCGATGTTGCAGAATATGAAGTTAGGTGTACGGCTGGGGTTGGGATTTGCGGTGGTGCTCGTGTTGCTGGTGATTGCCAGCGGGATCGGCATCATGAACCTGAGCGACTTCAAGGAGATCACCGCAAAGATAGTGGGATGGAGCTACCCGAAAGTTGTAATGGTGAACGATGTGATAAAGAACACGCTCGACAACGCTCGACAGGTTCGGAATATCGCATTGTCCACCAATCAGGCCGAGATTGATGAGTATTTTAGGAAGATGGAAGACAACCGTAAAAAGAACGGAGAGATTCTCGATAAGTTAGACAAACAACTCACGCTTCCGAAAGGGCGAGAGTTGTATAAGGGCATCACTGACAAGCGCGCTGTCCTTGGGTCGAAGTATGCGCAAATGACGGTACTGCTTAAAGCTGGTGACCGGCAAGCACTCGGAAGTTTTATTAAGCAAGAGTTTGGCCCGGCGAACGTGGCCTTCGCAGAGTCTCTCGAGACCATGGCAAGCTTCCAAGCAGATCTGATGGATAAGCAAGCGAAGCAGATGGAAGAGACCTATGTGAGTGCTCGAAACACGCTGGTGGGGGTGAGTCTGTTTGCGCTGGTGATCGGGACGTTGGTGGGTGTCTGGATC
>CAZEHM010000029.1:0-6868 GCA_964512025.1 uncultured Nitrospira sp.
CCTCCCCCGCGTTCGGACCCTGCCCCCCCCGGCGCAACCTTCCGGCCGCCCCGGGGGGGGGGCCTCAATCCCTCGTCAATGACTTGCTTGCGGGAGAAATATAGAAACGCGCCTCATCAAAAGCTGCCCGATTTCCTGCTCTGGAGAAATTCCCTTGCTCTATGGAATTTCTCCAGAACAATTCCCCATTCAACCGAAGACAACTGCTCGCTAATCAAATGAGCTTATATTCATAACTACCTATTTTTATAGATCTTTCCATCTTACACGCATTCTCGCTCCCACCCGGCATAGTCCCTGCTGATACACCTCTCTATAATGGTGCAGCATCACTCCATCCTCTTGATCGACGACAGCCCTGGTGAGCGGGAGCTGTTTCGCCTGGCGCTGGTGCAGACCGGCCTGGATGTCATGCTCTCTGTCGAGCAGGACGCCGAGTCAGCGTTTCGGCTTTTGGAGTACCAATGTTCCTTCCAAGCTCGCTCGTACTCTTCCTCAGAGGGTGGCGTGAATTGGTCTCCCACTGCGCGCATTGAGGGAGCACATTCTGATCGTGCGGCCTCAGCGAGCAAGGGAGAACAAGCAGGCTACCCTCTCCCCTCTTTAATTCTTCTCGACTGGAACCTTGGCAAGCAGCGGGGGGATGAGTTTCTGAAACGGCTGCGGGCGGACTCCAGGCTGGCTGCGATCCCCGTCGTCGTCTTCACTACCTCCGACGATGCTTCCGACCTTTCCCTCGCCTATGCCAGCGGGGCCAACGGCTATGTCGTGAAACCGGGAACCTTTACCGAACTCATTCAATGTACGAACGATATCTGCCGATACTGGCTGAATAGAAACCGCGTATCTCATATGGTGGGAACTCCATGCTGACCAAAGCCGCGCTCAAAAACCCCTACGCCGTCTTTGCCATCTGCATGATCGCGCTCGTGCTGGGCGGGGTGTCCTACCAGAAGATGCGCGTGGACATCTTCCCGGAAATCAAAATCCCCACCATCCTCGTCACCACCTTCTACCGCGGCATGAGCCCCAGCGAGATGGAAGGGGCCATCACGCTCAAGATGGAGCAGCGCTTCGTCGAGGCGAGCTACGTCGAACACATCGAATCCCAGTCGCTCGCCGGGATGAGCTACATCAAGGTCTTCTTCCAGCCGGAATACAGCATCGACTCGGCGCAATCGGAACTGACCAGCCTGGCCTACAGCATCATCCGGCTGCTCCCGCCCGGCGTCTATCCGCCCTCGGTCTATAAATTCGGCGTCTCCAGCCTGCCGGTGGGCCTGCTCTCCGTGAGCAGCGACACACTCGGCCCGAAAGAAATCCGCGATCTGGCCTACTTCACCGTGCGCCAGCAGATCGCCACGATCCCCGGCATTTCGTTCGGCCCTCCGTTGGGCGGCAAGGTCCGGCAGATTACCGTGTTCATGGATCCCTCGCGCATGCTCGCGCGAGGCATCTCCCCGTCCGATGTGGTCAAGGCGATCAATGCGCAAAGCGCGATCATCCCGGCCGGCGACATCAAAATCGGCGATCTGGACTACTACGTTTACTCCAACAGCCTCATCGACGTGGTGGACAAGATCAACGACATTCCCATCAAGGTCGTGAACGGCACGCCGATCCTGGTGCGCGACATCGGCACGGCGGCGGACAGCGCGGCGGTCCAGACTTCTATCGTGCGGGTGAACGGCCGCGAGGCGACCTACATTCCCATTACGAGGCAGGAAGGCGCCAACACGCTGGAGGTGACGGACGGGATTCGCGCGAAGCTGTCGAAGCTGACTGAAATCCCCGCCAATACCACGGTGAAGTTCCTCTACGATCAATCGCTCTACATCCGGCAGGCTATCGCCAATCTCCAGAAAGAAGGGCTGCTGGGCGCGGGCCTGGCCGGCCTCATGATCTTTTTGTTCCTCCGCAGCATCAAAGCGGCGCTGGTCGTGGCCCTCGCCATTCCTCTCTCGCTCACCGCCGCGCTGGTCGCGCTCTATCTGACAGGCCAGTCGGTGAACATCATGACGCTGGGTGGATTGGCTTTGGTGATCGGCACGCTGCTGGACAACAACATCGTCGTGCAGGAAAACCTGCATCGCCATCTGGAAATGGGCAAGGACGGCCGCACGGCGGCGGAAGACAGCGCCGTCGAGCTGACGCTGCCCATTCTCGTGGCCACCATCTGCATCCTGATCGTCTACCTGCCGATCATGTTCTTCTCCGGCATCATCAAGTATCTCTTCGTCCCGCTCGCCATGACCGTCGCCTTCGCCATGCTGGCGGACTATGCCGTGTCGATGACCGTGACGCCGGTGGTCCTCTCGCGCCTGTACCACCGGGGCCATGGCAACGGTTCGCAGGAAGAGGCCGACCAGAAAGACTGGTTCCGCTTCGTGCTGGCGGTCTACGAACCGCTGCTCCGCGCGGGAGTGCGCTTCAAGCCGGTGGTCATCGGCCTCGCGCTGCTGGCGCTCATCGGCACCGGCGCCCTGCTGCTGCCACGCCTCCACAGCGAGTTTTTTCCGAAGGTGGATGCCGGAAACTTCACCATGATCGTGAGCGCGCCGGAAGGCTCGCGCATCGAGAAGACGACGGCCATCGTCGCCGATATCGAGAAGCTGGTACAGGAGACGATCCCCAAACAGGATCTGGAAGAAGTCATCTCGAATACCGGTCTCTACTTCGGCGACGCCGCCCGCTTCGCGCCCAACACCGGCAACCACACGGCCTTTGTGCTGGTGAATCTCGTGACCGGGCACGAAGGCAAGACCGAAGACTATGTCTCGACGCTGCGCACCAGGCTGCGGGAATCGCTCCCCGGCGTGGAAGTGAGCTTTCAAACCGGCGGCATCATCAGCGACGTGCTGAACTTCGGCCTGCGGGCGCCGATCGACATCCAGGTGAAAGGCCCGTCGCTCGACGTCATTCGCCCGGTCGCGGAAGCCATCCAGCAGAAGATCGCGCAGGTGCCCAATACAGTGGACGTGCGCATCAAGCAGGGCAAGAGCTATCCGGAACTGCACATCGACGTGGACCGGACGAAGGCCGCCTACTACGGCATCACCCAGGACCGCGTGGTCGTGGACGTGATCACCGGCATCAGCTCGAACATTGCCTTGAGTCCCAATTACTGGCTCGATCCCAAGACCGCCAACGGGTACTTCCTCCTGGCACAGTATCCGGAACAGTCCCTGACCAAGACGGAAGACCTCTTGAACATCCCGATCATCGGCGCGCGCACCGCGCTGGGCCCAACCTCGTCGCTCACGACAGGCGGCGCGAGCGGCTCGACTATCGCGCTGCAGAACACACCCTTCGCCGGACGCAATCTCGATCTCTCCAACGGCTTCTATGCCTCCGGCGACGAGCGGCGCGGCCCGCCCGTGCTGCTCCGCGATGTCGCCTCACTGAGCATGAAGACCGGACCGGACTCCGTCGACCACTACGACCTGTCCCGGTTGATCAACGTGCTGGTCACGCCGGTGGGCAACGACCTGGGCCGCGTCGCCCAGGACATCGAACGCGCGCTCGCCACCGTCACCCTGCCGAAAGACGTGACCATCCAGCTCAAGGGCGAAGTGGCCAACATGCGATCGGCCATCAGCAATTTCGCCCTCGCGCTGCCGCTGGCCGTACTGTTGATCTATCTCGTGATGGTCGGCCTCTTCCGCTCGTTCATCGACCCGCTGATCATTCTGGTCGCCGTCCCGCTCGGCTGGATCGGCACCGTGCTCATGCTCCACTTCACCAATACGTCGGTGAACGTGGAGTCGATGATCGGCACCTTGATGATGATGGGGATCGTCGTCTCGAACAGCATTCTGCTCGTGGACTTCGCCAACCGGATGGTCGACAACGGCGCGTCGGCCGAAGATGCGGTGCTGGAAGCGGGCAAGCGCCGCATCCGGCCGATTCTGATGACGGCGCTGGCGACGATTCTCGGCCTGCTGCCCCTCGCCCTCGGCTTCGGCGAAGGGAACGAAACCATGGTGCCCCTGGCCCGGGCGGTCGTCGGAGGACTCGCCGTCTCCACGATGATGACCCTGCTCGTCGTGCCCGTGATGCATGCGCTGGTGCTCGGACGGCGGTCGCCGGCCGTCGAACCGCCGGCCGAACCTGACACAGCGGAGGAGATGTAAGACATGTGCAGACCCTTGACCGGTATGCTGCTCGCCCTGCTCGTGGCCGCCTCCGGATGCCAGCAGGACAGCCCGTCGCAGCCGGAGAAACCGGCCTCCAAGGCCGCGAACGGCAACGGCGGAAACGGCGAGACCGCCGTCCCCGTCGAAATTGATCCGACGCATCCGGTGGATGTCCAGGTGACAAAGCCGTCCCGTGAAAATCTCGTTTACACGATCACGCTGCCGGGGAATATCTCGCCGCTCTATCAAACGACCCTCTACGCCAAGGTCTCGGGCTATCTGAAATGGATCGGCCCGGACAAGGGCGACCATGTGAAGAAGAACCAGGTGGTCGCCATCATCGACGCGCCCGAAGTGGAAGAGCAGTATCAGCAGGCGGTCGCCGACTACAAGATCAAGAAGATCACCTTCGAACGGTTGGACAAGGTGCTGCACGAATCGCCGGATGTGATCGCGAAACAGGACGTCGATGTGGCCGAAGCGACCTACGAAGGCGCGAAGAACCTCATGCAGCAGCGGGCCGCCATGCGCGAATACACGAAGGTGCGCGCGCCCTATGACGGCATCGTCACCGCGCGCTTCGCCGATCCCGGCGCCTTGATCCAGGTAGCCACCTCTTCCGCCACGACCGCCATCCCCCTCTTCACGGTGATGGACCTGGACACCGTGCGGATCTACGCCAACGTGCCGCAGGACGATTCGCCCTGGATCGTACCGGGAAAGACGAAGTCCACGATCTCCGTCAAGGAACTTCCGGGCCGTTCCTTCCCCGCGACGATCACCCGCTCCACGCTCGCGCTCGATCCTTCGACCAGAAGTTTATTGGTGGAAATCGACCTTCCGAATCCGGACTATGTCCTGCGCCCCGGCACCTTCGCGGAAGTCACACTGGCCCTGCGGGAAATTCCGAACGCGCTGGTGCTGCCGCCGCAGGCGGTGGTGAGCGGGCCGAAGGGCAAGTCGGTCTTCACCATCGTCCAGGGAAAAGCCAAGTCCGTCCCTGTCCAGACCGGCATCACCGACGGCAAATGGATCGAAATCACCACCGGCCTGAACGGCGACGAGGACGTCGTGGTGGTCGGGAAACGCAAACTCCTGGAAGGCAGCCCCGTGCAAACCTCCCCCTTCAAACTGCCGGAGGCCAAACCCTCTCAACAAAAATTCGAACGACGTTCGGCAGGGGCGCCGCCCTCGCCGACTCCCTACGAAGGAGCGAAGCCATGACAACACCGCGCAGAATGCTGAAAAACGCTGCCAGCGTCGTTCTCGCACTGTTCACAGCCCTTTCCCTTCCTACACTGGCGACAGCCCAACCGTCCGGGTCCGTCGACGCCGCCGCCAAGGGGCGCTTTCTCGGCCTCCAGCAGGCGATCGAAACGGGCCTGCAGAACCATCCGATCGTGCAGGAGGCCAACGCCGGTCTCGCCGCCTCCAGTGCCAGGACGGATCAGACCAAGTCGCTCTACTACCCGCAAGTCTTCGCGAATGCCGATGGATCAGCCGGATCTGGGCGCATCAATCCCCGCTTCCTGATCGGCGGAGGCTTGCTTCAGCCCAACTTGAGCAACTACACCGCCGGTGTCCTGGCCAGCCAGCGGATCTACGATTTCGGCTTTACCAAAAACCTGGTGGAGTCCTCCCAGTACGGCGAGCGGGCGCAGGAGCAGGATGTGAACGCCCGGCGCGCGCTCGTCATCGTCTCCGTCCAGCGCAGCTATCTGAACAGCCTCAAGCGGCAGAAGCTCGTCCACATCGCGGAGGAAACCGTGCGGGAGCGCGGGATCATCACCGGCCAGATCGAGACGCTCTATCGTCAGCAACTGAAATCCAAACTCGATCTGGATCTGGTCAAGGTGGAGCTGGTGAATGCGGAATCGCTGCTGGTGCGCAGCCGAAACGATTTGAAATCCAGCTTTGCCGATCTCAACCGCACGATGGGCATCGCCGGACCGGAGGATTACACGCTGGAAGACATCACGACGGATGTGAAACTTCCGCGCGCGCTGGGCGAGTTGATCTCCGACAGTCTGTCCCATCCGGAACTGAAGCGGGCGAAGGAGCAGACCGCCTCGGCCGAGGCGAAGAAACGGGCCATGAAGAGCCAGTATCTGCCGACAGTCTCCGCCATCGCGAGCGGCGGTTACTACGACACCTTCGACCCCAACCGCAATGTGGCGACCGGCGGCTGGTGGGCGGCGGGCGGGATGGTCTCCATGCCGCTCTTTACGGGCGGACTCATCGAAAATCAGGTGAAGGAAGCGGCGGCCCAGCAGGCGGCGGCCCAGGCGCAGAGCAGCAACATCGAACAGGCGCTTACGCAACAGGTCACGAACGCCTATCTCGACACGGTCACGTTCGCGCAACAGATCAGGCTGGCGGAGGAACTCGTCAAGACGGCGCAGGAAGCGTTGAGCCTCGCCAAGCAACGGTATAAGCTCGGCCTCGGCACGATCGTGGAAGTGACACAGTCCGAGGTGGGATTGACGACGGCGCAAACGAAGCTGGCCGAGGCGCAGTACGATTACAAGATCGCCGAAGTCACCCTCGCCTACGCTGCCGGGGGCAGCGCGCAGCTGCAGATCGACCCCACTATTCGGTGACAGGATGGTGAAAAGGCCCGTCAGCTTCGTTCTCGCATCGCTCAGAGGCTGCGACGTACCGAAGCGTACGCCTCGCCTCTTCGCTCGCTGCGGCCTTGCTGGCGGAACCTTTTGACCATCCTGGGGATGCCC
>CAZEHM010000029.1:6968-41459 GCA_964512025.1 uncultured Nitrospira sp.
TGCCCAATGATTCTCTTTGACTGATCGTTCGATTAGTTTTCCGGCAGGCTGCCGGAGGTCGTGGAAGACACCGCCGGCGGAGGCGGCAATTTGGCGAGGTCGATGACCACTTCATCGGCCCCGTTGGCCAGGACACCGTCGATCCAGCTGCTTTCCGTGCGCCGCATCGCTTCGTGCGGCTGAAAAAACAGATCGAACCCCTTCGCCGCGGTCGGCCGCATCGGATAACGCCGGTCGTAGATCATGCCGTAGGTGGGGATCCCATAGACGATCTGCCAGTTACCCAGGATCAGATGCAGTTCGTTGCCGTTCACGTACAATCCGCCCGACGTGACGATCCGCTTCGTCGATGCCTGCGGCTCGCTGAGGTAAAAGGTGACCCGCTCGCTGGGCTTGGCCTGAGCCAGCGCTTCCGCCAGTTGCGCCGACAGCAACGCGATCTCCTGATCCTGGAATGCCGGCTGGAACGGCGCATCTCCCGCGATCCACCGTTGCAGCCAGATCCGGTGCTCCTGAATGACCAGCCCCTGCAGCAGCGTCCGCACCGTTTCCGCGCCGATGGCCGCCGGATGGCTGTGGTGGCTCGGCGGCCACTCCGCCAGATAGCCGCGATCCTCTTCGAGCCGCACATAGTTCACGGGATCTTCATAGATCGTCCGCGACGGCACCTGCGGAATGGCGCAGCCGGCGAGAAACAGGAACAGTGCTGCGAGCTGAGCGCTGAGTGCTGAGCGTGACAGACGCGTCAGAAGCCGCCGTCCGCCGTATCGCATCTGTTGCTCAGCACTCATCACTCAACACCCAGGACTTTATTCCGCAATCGTAACCGTCATCTCGACGCGTTCGAGCGGGTTGTCGTTCCCGTCGCGCTTCATGCCGACGACTTTGTCCGCCACGTCCATCCCGCTCACGACTTCGCCGAACACGGTGTACTGCCAGTCCAGGAAGTTGGCGTCCGCCACGCAGATGAAGAATTGCGAGCCGGCGCTGTCCGGATCGTTCGACCGGGCCATCGACACGATGCCGCGCTTGTGCGGCTTGCTGTTGAACTCCGCCTTCACCTTATGGCCGGGGCCGCCCATGCCGTGCATCGCCCGGTCGGGATTCTTGCTGTTGGGATCGCCGCCCTGAATCATGAACCCGGGAATGACGCGATGGAATGTCGTGCCGTTATAGAAGCCCTTCTTCGCCAGGTCCGTAAAGTTCCTCACATGGCCCGGCGCCACCTCGGGGAAAAACTTCAACACGATATCGCCCAACGCCTGTCCCTTGCTCGCCACGCTGATCGTCGCCTTTACCGTACTGCCTGCGTCTGCCATATCCAGATCCTTTCCATTAGCACGTTAGTGAGAAATTCGTGAAGCGATGCGAGAACGCGGCCGGCGGTCTTTATCAACAGCCTGCCACTATCGAAAACGGAACGGAGGCGGCGCCAGCCCCGCATCCAATCCCTGGTTCACGACCACCCAATTCTGGCCATCGTCGCTGCGGAACACGCCGGAACTCGTTCCGACATAGAGCGGTCCCGCGCCGCCGCCGGTCATCACCTGAATCGAGAGATTCGTCAATCCCTTGTTCAACGGCATCCACTGCCGCCCCTTGTCGATCGTCTTGAACACCCCGTTGCCGGTCGCCACGATCAGGCCGTCATCGATGACCACGATGCCGCGGATGGAATCGTTGGGCAGCGCCCGGCTGATCGGCTTCCAGGTGGACCCGCCGTCGCCGCTGCGGAACACCCCGCCGTCGAACGTCCCCGCGTAGATGCCCTGCTCCTTATCCATCGCCAGGATCCGGATGAAATTCTCGATCATTCCCTCATGGTCCTTGAGGCCATGCTGCATGCGAACCCATCCCGCCGCGTTCTGCTTGAACCGGAGAATCCCTTTGCCCGATGTGCCCGCGTAGAGCGTGCCGTCGGTCGACCGCACCAGCGCATGCACGAGCACGTCGTCCAACCCGGCGGTCACGATCGTCCACTTGTCGCCCGCGCTGTTCAACCGATAGGCCCCGCCGGAGGTCCCGGCATAGATCCCTTCGCTGGTCACCAGCAGCGCCTTGATTTCCAGCCGCTTCAAGCCCTCGTTGACCGGCTGCCAGGATTTGCCCTCGTCTTTGGACCGGAAGACGCCGCCGCGGAACGTTCCGGCATAGATCGCGCCGTCGCGTCCGGTCGCCATCGTCAGGATAAAGGGATCGTTGATCCCGGCGCCGACACCGGTCCAGGTGGCGCCCCGATCGCTGCTGCGGAAAACGCCGTTGCCGAACGAGCCGGCATAGATAGTATCTTTGCCGGACAGCGTGAGCGCCTGCACGCTCGCAATGGTTTGCCCGAAGGGACCGTTCGGACCGAATGCATCGCCGTCCACCTGCCCGTGCGGGGAGGGCATATCCACCGGCGACTCCGCGCCGGCCGGAACCAGGGCCGCGCCGAGGAGCAGAAGAGAGGCGGAAAGGATGCAGGTCAAGAATTTCATCCGGTTCCTTTCGTTATCGCATCCTGGTTCCCGCCGTCCCGATCGGCAGATCGGGGTCCAGCGGAAGATCGATGCCGCCCGTGCCGTCTTTCCCGCGCCCGAAGATCCAGGCGCCCAGAATCCCGATCTCATACAACACCATCATCGGCACCGCCATCAAGAGCATGGTAAAGAGCGTGGCATCCGGTGTGACAATGGCTGAAATGATCAAGGCCGCCATGATCGCGTGTTTGCGATACTGCGCGAGCTGCTTGGCCGTGAGGACCCCGGCGACTGCCAGCAGAGTGAGAGCCAGGGGCAATTCAAAGGCGCAGCCGAAAATCAGCAGGAACTTCACATTGAAATCGATGTAGGTCCCCACGCTCAACTGCGGCGTGATATCCCGATCCATGCCGAAGCTGACGAAAAAATCGATGACCAGCGGCAAGATGACCAGATTGCAGAAGACCAGCCCCAGGACGAACAATCCCCCGGCCAGCAGGAACAACGGAATCGCCCAGCGCTGCTCTTTCTGCAGCAGGGCCGGCTCGACGAACTTCCAGAACTGATAGAAGATCACCGGCAGGCTGACGATCACCGCCGACAGAAACGACACTTTAATGGAAGCAAAGAGGGCTTCGGTCGGTCCGTAAAACACCAGTTGATTCGGAAAGGGCCGGTTCAGCCAGGCCACCATGTCGGCGGAAAAGGCGAAGGTGCCGACCAATGCGGCCAGCAGGGTGGCCCCGATAATGATCAACCGCCGCTTGACGGTACTGATATGCGCGGCAAGCGGATTGGTAAACTGGGCCATGATGTGTGGGTACCCGGCCGCCGGAGATGCCGGCGGCCGGGACGTTCCTTAGTGCGCGGCCTGGGGCATCCCCTGCTCGCGATATTGGCGGAGCAACTCCGCCATCTTGTCCTTCATCGCCAATTTTTCTTTTTGCAAATGCTTCTTCACGACTTCTTCCTGCGGTGTCAGCACATGCCGTCTTTGCAATTCGGCCAGCTCGCTGTCGAGCCGGTGATGAGTTTCCTCAAGCGCTTTGAACTCACGACTGGTCTGTCGAAGCTGGTCCGCGAGTCCCTGTTCGGTCTGCATGCCGCACCTCCTCGTCAGGTTAGTGAGCGGAAACTGAGCCTCCCTCGTTGACGGGCGCAGACATGCGCCCCGAGCCGGCGGGAATCACAATCGGCTCCATCTCCATGAGCACCGCATCTTCGACTGGATTGGAATAATATGTGGGGCGGATTGAAACCTGCGTAAACCCAAAGCGCTGATATAACGCCAATGCGGCGCGGTTGGAAGCCCGGACTTCGAGCACCGCGCGGGTCGCGGATTCCGCAAGCCCGGCGCGCAAGGCGGACTCCACCAGGGCCGCGGCAATCCCCCGACGTCGCATCTGCTCGGCTACGGCAAGATTCATCAGGCGCACTTCTTCAAACACGATCCAAAAGCACAGGGAGCCGACGATCGCCCCATCCGTTGTCGCTGTTTTCGCTGGCTCACGAGCCACCAGAAAATGGGCGAACTGGTTGCCGGTCAGTTCAGCTTCCAACATTTTGCGCGTCCAGGGGGCCGAGAAGCAAGCTTCTTCCAGGCGCAGCAAATCCGGCAGATCCGCCGGCGTGGCGGGCACAATCCGTATCGCGCTATCCATACGGCTAATCCTGCTCCTTACCCGTCGCTCGCGGCCGGCGAGCCGCTCTGGCTGCGGTTTTGACGGCTACCCGTGCCTGCCGTCTGGCCACCGGGGAGACCCCGCCCGATTGCTCATAGCGGATCTCCGCTTCCGGCCGTTGGACATACAGCGGCGCGACCTGATCGCCGGCGATATCGCCGCGACGCAATCGTTCGATGCCGGCAAGCCCCACCGTCACCGCCGACGGACGCGGAGCCTCGCCGGGAACCGGGCAGACCGCCGCGCCGGACGGAAGCGCGGATCGCACGGCGGACTCCATCGCCGTCCACCCCTCGCCGAATATCGTGGTTGCGCCGGTGAGCGTCCGCGCCAAGGCTTCAGGAGAGCCCGCTTGTTCGGGAACGAGCCGCTCGATGAGACCATCCTTGCCCCAACGAAACACCGCCCAATAGATTTCCCCTTTGCGGCTCGGAAGCACGGGACAGATCGGACCGGCGGTCTCCCTGAGCGACCAGGCCATGCCTTCCAGCGTCGGAACCAGCACCAGCGGAACATCCGTCGCCGCGCGTAACCCCAACAACGTCGCCGTGCCCACCCGCAAACCGGTAAACGAACCGGGGCCGATGGAGCAGATCAACCCGTCCAGCTGCGTGAGGGCGAGTCCGGCGGCGGCCAGCAGACGGCCGATCGTCGGCAGCAGCAGCGTCCCGTGCGCGCCGCCGGCCTCCTGCTCTTCCTGCGCCAGAACCGTGGTCGAATCGAGAAGCGCCACGCTCTGCCGGGATGTCGCCGTTTCGACGGCCAACACCTTCATGAGGCAGACTCCGGCGTCGACGACCGGCGCGACACGCGTCCGAGCTCTTCGTTCTTCAATTCCTGATTGGAGATAATTTCATGGAACGTCACCTGGACGCTGCCCTGTCCCCGCCCGTCTTCCAGGGAAATCTTGAACGGTCGCAGCAGCCGGGCATCGGGACTGCCGTTTGCCGGCACGGCCGTCTCGCCGATCGTGCGGAAATCCTCATAGTGGATGGACGCGTCCGTCTCTCCCGATCCGTTCAATCGTTCTTCTTCCACCACCAGCAGGGTGCGACGGTCAAACCACATCCGCCGGAGCAACTGGCGTTCCGACGACGCGACGCCGGGACGCAAGCCGAACACATCCAACCGATAGCGCGCCCCCTCCTCGACCAGTTTCATCGTCTCGTCTTTTCCGATGGCGCTGGTCCCCAGCACCCCGCCCATCGCCCACACGCTGAGCTCGAACGGACGGGCCAACTTGCCCATCTCGCCCATCTCCAACTGGCGGCCGGTCAGCACTTTCCCCATCGTGGGCAATCGCAGCATATACAGATCGTCGACCTGAACAAATTCGAAGAGCTCCCCGCCGATCGGCGTAAATCCGCGCAGCCGCATGGCGTTCGGCCGGCGATAATAGACGGCGCCTTCGACCCGCGTCGAAATCGGAATCAGCCCGCCGCGTACCTTCGCGCTGAAGAGCCCCTTCATCGTGTGGATCGCCGCTTCACGCTGGCGCAGCAACGCGGCCAGTTCCTCCGCCGTCGCCTGCTTCAGTCCCGACTCTTCCTGCACCGGCGTGGTCGTCGTACAACCGAGGAACAGGGCACAGAGCAGCATGATAAGAGCCACGTGACCCGTGACACGCATCACCGTACTACGCAAATACGGCATTGAGCGCTTCTCCCACTTCCGTGATGCCGATCAACTCAATCCCGTCGACAGGATCGACCTTGGCAAGATTCCGTTCCGGCAAGAGACAGCGCTTGAATCCCATCTTCGCCGCTTCTCTGATCCGCAACTCCGCCTGGCTCACGGCCCGCACTTCTCCGCCGAGGCCGACTTCTCCCAATACCAATAAACCAGGCTCAATTGCCACTTCGCGGAGGCTGGACGTGACCGCCGCCACAATCCCGAGGTCGATCGCCGGCTCATCGATATGCATCCCGCCGACGACGTTCACATAGACATCCTGCCCGGACAGATGCATCCCCAGCCGCTTTTCCATCACCGCCAGCAGCAGCGAGACCCGGCTCAACTCGACGCCGTTGGCCACGCGCTTCGGCATGGCATAGCTGGTGGAGGACACCAGCGCCTGCAGTTCGACGAGAATCGGCCTCGTCCCTTCCAGGCTCGACACCACGACGGAACCGGTGCTGTGCTGCGGCCGTTCGGCCAGGAATAATTCGGACGGATTGGCCACCTCTTCGAGCCCGCCGTCCTTCATCTCGAACACGCCGATTTCGTTGGTCGAACCGAATCGATTTTTGACCGCACGGAGAATCCGATAACTATGGCCTTTATCGCCCTCGAAATAGAGCACCGTATCGACGATATGTTCGAGCAGCCGGGGGCCGGCGATCGCGCCTTCTTTCGTCACATGCCCGATGATGAAGACCGGCACACCCGCCCGTTTCGCGAACGACATGAGCTGCCCGGCGACTTCCTGCACCTGGCTGATACTGCCGGGCGCCGAGGTGATCTGTTCGGTATAGACCGTTTGAATGGAATCGACGACGAGCGCGGCCGGCTGGATCTCCTGCACCGCCTTGAGAATCTGCTCCAGCGAGGTTTCCGCCAGGATCAACAGATTGGGATGCTCGATGCCCAGCCGCTGCCCGCGCATTTTGATCTGGCGGGGCGACTCTTCGCCCGACACATACAACACGGGCGCTTCCTTCGAGGCCAGCCGCGGCAAAGCCTGCAGCAAGAGCGTGGTCTTGCCGATGCCGGGATCGCCGCCGATCAGGATGACCGCGCCGGGAATCACGCCCCCGCCCAGCACACGGTCGAACTCGCCGATCTGCGTCAGCCGGCGGTCTTCCCCCACCACTTCGATCTCGGCGATCGGCGTGGCCTTGGCCTGCGCCATCTTCATGGCCACCGGACGCCCCTTGCCGGTCGGCGCCTGCCGCTCTTCCTTCATGGTGTTCCAGCCGCCGCAATCGGGACAGCGCCCGATCCACCGGGGCGATTGATGTCCGCAGGACTGGCAGGAAAAACTGGTCTTCGCACGCATGGGACACAGCCTCGAATTGAGTGAACGGTCTGACGGCTATACTAATGGAAAGAAACGACCGAAAGGAAGGAGACCGAGTTCAGTAGACACGACCTTTTTCAAACAACCGGCACTCGCCGGCTACAACTTCTTCCGTATGTCTTTCCATTCCTTCGCCACTTTGGCTTTGCGCGGAGCATCGGCTTTGGCCGGTTCCGGCACCATGACGGCATCCATTCGCCGTTGGAGAAATGCTTCGGCGAACACTCTGGTCCGGCCGATGCCGGTCTTGACGGTTTTCCATCCGGCTGCGTGTAGCTCATCCAGCTTCGCCCCGAACGTCTGTTCGTCCCCGGGCAACACCAGGACATACCCGGCGGGGAACTTGTGCCGCTTCAACCATGCCCGCGAGGATTCCGCGGCCTGAAAGCGATCGCCGCCGAACGGCGCCGACGGCACGACGTACATGACGCGATAATAAAACTGGGTTAATTTTCCAAGCTCGTCGGCGGCATCGGGCATCGGCGAGCCTTCCGGCTCAGGCTTGCTGCTGCGCGCGTCCGCCGGCGGACTCTTCGCCTGCGCCCCGTCCATCAGCGCGGCCAGTTCCACGGCTATGATCGGATTCCGCCGCTCCCAGATCGCCAGATGCCCCACCCCCTCGGCCGGAGCCACACGCAGACTCTCTCCGACCCGCACCTGGACGGGAATGACGCCCTGGGCTTTCGGCATGAAGGGGAACCGCGCAATCCCGTCCTCGCCGGTCACGGCCGTCGCCACCACCTTTCCGTAGACGACCAGTTCGACCGGCTCTCCACTGATCCCGACAGGAGCCGCCGGCCCTTGAGACACCAGCCGCGCTTCGACCGTCACGGCCTGATTGGGCGAGGACAGACTGTCGTTGACCAGGAACGTCGCCGGAACTTTTCCGGCGGCGACAGCAATGCCGGGATGATTCAGGGAAAGGAGCAGTGAAACAAGGCAGGTGGCAAGAACACTATGGCGCATGACCTCACGCACGTGGCTTATGCGCGCAGGGCGTCCAGCACTTCGTCGACATGACCGTCCACTTTGACTTTGCGGAAGATCGCCTTCAACTTCCCTTCGGCATCGATCACGAAGGTGCTCCGTTCGATGCCCATATATTTCCGGCCATACATGCTTTTTTCTTTATAGACGTCGTACGCGGTAGCGACCGCCTTTTCGAGATCGCTCAGCAGCGTGAACGGCAGCGAATACTTGGCGATGAATTTCTGGTGGGACGTCTGGCCGTCGAAACTCACACCGAGCACGACCGCATCCGCCTTCTTGATCGACGCCATGGCATCGCGAAACCCGCAGGATTCTTTGGTGCAACCGGAGGTATCGTCCTTGGGATAGAAATACAACACCACCTGCTTTCCCTTCAGGCTTTTCAGCGTCACGGTCTTGCCGTCCTGATCCGGCAACGAGAAATCCGGCGCTTTCATCCCGACTGCGAGTTCTTTGCCCATCCTACAATCTCCTACTCTGCCTTGCGTTGACCGCCGCCGGCCGACTACTTGATGTCTCTGTACCTATCGCCCGCCTACGCTCCGCCGGTTGGGATTCTGGGGCGCCGCGACTTTCTTCTCTTCCGTCTCAGGATTCCCGTAGGGCGACAGCACAGGGGAATCCCAGATGATCTTGTCCCCGGGAGCAAGATTCGCCGCTTCCACGAACTGTTTCCGCGCCGCCTCCGTCTCTCCCAGCTTATTGAGCGCCAAGGCGTAGTTGTAATGCGCGGGGCCCGACTGCGGCGCAACTTCTACCGTTTGAGCAAAATATTTCTTGGCTTCTTCAAACTCACGCCCCTGGTAAGCCTGCGTCCCCTGCTCATTCAAGGCGATGGCTCTCGGAGGCACCCCGGCCTCCAGCGCCAGCGGCACCAGCGGTTTGGCTTTGTTTTTGGAGCAGGCTGCCGCACCGAGCACCAGCAGCAGAATTCCCAACAAGGCGACAGACACCCGCATCCGGCTTCGCACCCTCATGCCATCATCCTTTGCTGTGTTTTCTCATCTCTTCTTCGAACGTTTTCCGGTAGAGCACCTCCCACTCGGAACTGCCCTCCACGATACCGCGCGAATACGAGGAGAGTTTGGCGCGCACTTTCCGGTCGATCCCCTCTTCCTGCGCCAGTTCGTCCGCCAGCACCCGCTTGATGTCTTTCAACATGCGGGCATCGTCGCCCTTCAGGCTGACCAGCGGGCTTTTTTTCACGGCCTGGAGAATGACGTGGGAGAGATGGCTGACTTTATCTTCGCTCAACATAGTGGAGACTCGTTATTCGTTGCTCGCGCCTCGTCGCTCGCAGGCGTTTCACGCGCTACAGAATGATGCCCCGCTCGCGAACCAGCTTGGTTTTGATCATCGTGAACATGCGCTGATAGTCGACCTGCCCCTGCTCGATCTGCTTTTCGTAGGCCTTGAGCATCTGCCGCACTTCGGCATTGAGCCGGTCTTCGATCGCCAGTTCTCCGGTGATGACCTCTTCGAGCGAGTCGACGAACGCCTTGCGGTCGCCCGCGATGTCCAGCTGTCCGTCCTGCTGAAGATGCGCCGCCACCGACTCGGCCATGTGGCGCACCCGCTCCTTGGATACACGCATAGACTAGACTCGCTCGACGCGGATGGTCGGCGCCTCCATGACCCGGCGAAACTGGGTCGCATCACCCACGATTTTCCCGATCACATTCACGCGATCCGCCGGCACCGGGTCCGGGCCCATGCTCATCGGCGTCCGGCCGAAGAAAATCGCCAGGACCTGCCCCGCGCCCCAATAGGCGACATCGCCGATCTTCACCTGATTCGTCGCGGTCTCGCGGTAATCTTTGACGCCGGCCAGTTTGAAGAAAAACTCTTCCCCCCAGGCATTGACCGGCGCATCAACCGGCAACGCGGCATACACCTCCCCGGCGGTCTTCGTTCCCTTCAGTTCGGCCTCGAGTTGCACGCCCCCGACGGTGATACGGATGCGCTTTGCTGGATCTGACATAGTGTAAACAACGGGTTGAGGTGGACTATCACGCCGGTTTCAGGGCGCAATTTTGAGGGCGAACTGTAACCGGTCTCCTATGTGAAATCAAGGCAGCGGAGTGGCACCGGGTTTCTCCATCCTGCTAGAATCCCCCGAGATGTTACCCTCAACTTTTGTCAGCCTCTCGGGTATCGGCCCTGTGAAAACAGCGGAGTAGCCCAGGCTTTCGCGCTCCTGCTAGAATACCGCCGCATGTTACCCTCAACCTTTGTGATCCTCCCGGGCATCGGATCTGTGACTGAACGGCGCTTCTGGCAGGAAGGCCTGCTGACCTGGAACCATTTTCTGCACCGGCCGAAGGTCCCCGGCATCTCGGCCCACCGGAAGCAGTGGTATGACCAGGAACTCGCGCGCGCCCAGGCCGAATTCGATTCCGGCCGTCTCGACTATTTCACTTCGCGATTGGCCGGCCGCGAGCACTGGCGCTTCTTCGAACTCTGCGAATCCCGCACCCTGTATCTGGATATCGAGACCACCGGCACCTCCCCGCACGACGGCGACGTGACGGTCGTCGGACTGCATCGGCGGGGAGAAACCGTCTGTCTCGTCCGCGGAGAAACGCTGACGGCGGAGCGGCTTCAGGCGGAACTGGATGCCTGCACCCTGCTTGTCACGTTCTTCGGCACCAGCTTCGATGTGCCCTACTTGCGCGCCAAATTTCCCCAGCTGACGTTCTCCATGCCGCATTTCGATCTCTGTTTCGCCGCGCGCCGGCTTGGCCTCAGCGGCGGACTCAAACAGATCGAACGTGAACTCGGCATCGAGCGGGACCGGGCCGTCAACGGGCTGGACGGCTGGGATGCCGTGCGGCTCTGGATGCAATGGCGCGCCGGCGATGCCGCCGCGCGAGACCTGCTGCTGGCCTACAATGCCGCCGACACCGCCAACCTTGCTCCCCTGGCGAAACACGTATTCGAGGATAGCCTGGTTCGCTTCGGCCCGGCATCGGTCGGAGCGGCACGGCTGCTTCACCCCGATCGACAGGAACTTCACGCATGAGCGCATGGGTTGGAATCGGACGGAGCGATATCGGCCTCGTCCGTGCCATGAATCAAGACGCCTTCGTCACGATGGACCAGCTCGGATTCTGGGCCGTGGCCGACGGCATGGGCGGCCATGCCGGAGGAGAAGTGGCGGCCCAGGCCGCCATCGCCACCGCCGCCGCACGCGCCGAACTCTTCGCGGATCCACTCCGCAAGGGGCAATGCACGCCGCAGGATTTCCTGCAGGATGTGATGACGCAGGCGCACGACGCCGTTCTCGGGCGCGCGCGCCTGGAGCCCCGGCTGGCCCAGATGGGCACGACGCTGGTCACGCTGCTGATCACGTCCGATGCCGTGCCGACCGCGCATTTCGCCCATGTGGGCGACAGCCGCGGCTACCTGTTTCGGGACGGCCGCCTGACCCAGTCCACGACGGACCATACGTTGATCGAAACCTATATCGCCCGCGGCGTATTGACGCCGGCGATGGCCAAAACCCATCCCGAGCGTCATGTGCTGACCAGAGCGATCGGTGTATCCCGCACGGCCAAGCCCGATTTCACCGCCTATCCGCTTCACCTGTCCGACATCCTGCTGCTCTGCTCCGACGGGCTCACGAAAATGCTGGAGGATGCCGACATTGCCGAGATCATGGGCCAGGCACAGGGCGATCCTATCCGGATCTGCGATCGCCTGATCGACCGCTCACTCGCACGCGGCGGGGAAGATAATGTCACGGTGATCGTGATCACGCCTCCGTAACCCGCTCCTCGTTCCCCCTTCCCGCATCGTTGACAAGGCCTCTCGGGCCATGTAGCCTGACCTGTACATTCAGCAGCGACGCTCCTCTCTTTCCTTGCACACACGCTGAATAGACTGAGGAATTTGGAATGTCCGATCTTATTCGGTTCTCGTTGTTTGTCTTGTCAGGATTTCTGGTTCTCACCCCTGCCCGGGGATTCTCGAGCGACGGCCCCGGACCGGAAGCCGTCATCCGCGCCCTGGTCGATGCCAATGCCGCCCGGGATCTCGACGGGATGTCCCGGCTGATGGCGCATGACGACGATGCCACGGGCTATACCATCGGCGGACGGAAATACGTGGGCTGGCCGGAGCTGGAACGAGATATTCGCGATGAATTCGCCTTCGTGGAAAAGCTGGAAATGCCCATTACCGACCTCAAGGTCTGGACGAAGGACGATCTGGCCTGGTTCGCCATGGAACTGGACTATATCCGCTACGTGAACGAAGGCGGACAGGTCCGGCACACCGTCATCCCGCTGAGGGAAAGCGGCGTGCTCGAAAAGCGGCAGGGCCAATGGCTGTTGATCTCATGGCACGAATCCCTTCGCGCGGCGAATTGGCCCAGTGCGTCCGGTCCACGGGCGACGGCATTCACGCCGCAACTGGTCGCCGACCCCGGCACCGTCCACTCCTCGCCTGCGGATTTGAGCGGCGAATGGGAGATCCTCGAAGTAGAAGACGATAAGCGTTACAAAGCCACGCTGGATAAGTCCGGGAACGGCCCCTATACCCAGCATGGCGGACGCTTCACGACGACGAAGTTCGCCGACCGCCTTTGGCAAGGCACCTGGCAGCAGCCCGGCAACGACCGCGAAGGCGGGTTCGAACTGTTATTGTCGGAGGATGGCACGCAGGCGAAAGGCGTCTGGTGGTATTCCCGCGTCGGCACGCACAAAAACATTCCCCCGCGAGAACACGGCGGCACCTATCAATGGAAACGGCTCACGCAGCCTCCGCGAATCCAATGATCCAGCCATCCCTCTTCCCGCTGTCCTCTTTCCTGCCGATCCGCAAACAGATTCGCTCGGGCTCTTCACCATCTCTGGGAGACACTATGTATTGGATGCTCGTTCTTTTGCTCACCCTGCTCATGGGCGCTCCCGCCTTCGCCGATGGCGGTCATGATCACCACGCCGTGCCCACGCTGAAAAATCAGACCACGACCACCGTCACCATTAAAGACGACACCGTCACTCTGACGTTCGGCCCCATCGATCTGCCCACCAGCCATGACGGCGACCTGGCGGCGTCGATGCCCAAGCATAATTTCCAGCTTCCCGAAGATATGTATATGGTGGGCTACAAATCGGCGGTCTTCACCAAAGAGGGGAAAGAACTCCCCAGAAACTATCTGCACCATATTTTGATGCTGAACAACACCAAGCCCAGCGTGTCCTGCCCCGGCGAGCCGCTCTTCTTCGCGGGCGCCGGCCTGGAGATGACCGAAGCGCGCTTTCCGGAAGGCTACGGCGTCAAGCTGGCGAAGGGCGATCACCTCATGTCGGTCGTCGCCTTCTATCATAAAGCTCCGCCGACGAAAAACGTGATGGCCTCCTTCACCATGTATATGGCGCCGAAGTCGAAGCCGGTCAAAGAAATGGACGTCTATCAGGTGGGCGTCAACATCGTCTGCTACAGCAAGTTCGGCTCGCGCGGTGCGGACCAGACGGACGAGGGCATTGAAATCAGGCCGGGCGTCCAAGTTCATACCGCCCCGCTGAAATTTTCCATGGACGGCTGCGTGAAATTCGCCTATCCCCACGGCCATGACGAGTTGCTCATGATCGCATTGGAAGATAAGGCGAACAAACGCACGCTCCTCCGAACGGTTCCGGATGTGGATCTCGATGGCACGTTCCGGGAATTCCAGCCCCATCAAGTCTATAAAGACGCCCAGGGATTTTCCGTCATGCAATCGGGTGACTACGACATGGTGATGGTCCATCATCATCCGCTGCAGAAAACCGAATTCCAATACGGCATGGGAAATTACCTGCTCTATATGACTCCGGGCGCCTGCCGTACCACCAATACGGCGAAGGTGAATCCGTAAACTCATTGTCCGACGCCCGCTCAAGACGCCTGCCGGGCTCCGTCTCTCAACGACGTGAACTCGGCAGGCGTCTCCTTTTCTCCTTCGTCCCGAACCTCGTCCAAAATTGTCCGTTCAGGAACGTGCGCCGCCGGTCATCCCCTACGAAAGAACTTCGCGTTCGCGTCGGTTGAGGCTGTGATTGTAGCGGCGCGATATGGTATTCAAGACGGGAAATCGGCACGGGGCGCCGCGTCGGAGTTTTCCGCGCACGACACAGGGACTACGCCACCGTACGCCGAAAGATTTTCTATCTATCCCTCTGGGACTGGGCCGACTCGGCGTCCCCAGCAACACGGAATTGGTCCATGGCGCAGAGTGAGCCCGTCACTATCCTGGTCGTCAATGAGCAGGCCGACGAGATCAAGCTTGTCACACTGAGCTTGCGGGGTTTCTTTCCCGATTGCCGGGTCGAATCGGTCTATTCGGCCGAAGAAGCGCTCCAGTGGGTCACCCGCGCCGAGTGGGACCTGATCCTGATCGACGAGCGGCTCGGGCTCCAGAGCCATCCGCCGCTGGTGTCGGCGATCCGGGAACGGCTTCCGACCACCGCGCTCGTGCTGCAGACCGACCGGAGCGATTCCACCGCCGCCGTGACCGCGCTCCAGGCCGGCGCCGATTTTCTCCTTTTCAAAAAATCGCCGGCCTTTCTCACTGAACTGGTGCTCTACGCAAAAGGCGCGATCGAACAGCGCCAGCTTCGCGCCACGCTCGCCCGCACGCACGACCGCCATACCCGCCTGCTGGAAACGCTCACGGATGTGTTCTACGAAGTCGATGCCGAGGGGCGATTCGTATTCGTCAGTCCTGCAATCACCGCGCTCCTCGGCTATACGCCGGAGGAACTGACCGGCGCACCGTTTTCGAAACTGATCCCGCCCGACCAGCTCGACCGGGCCCGGCACCGTATCAATGACCGGCGCACCGGCCCCAGAGCGGCACGGCGCGTGCTGCTTGAACTGCTCAAGAAAGCGCAGCCTTCCGACCCCGATCTTGGTCGCGTGCAGGCCGAAGTCAGCGCCAAAGGACTGTACGATTCGCGCAGGCGCCATACCGGCACCCTCGGCTTGATACGGGATGTCACCGGCCAGATCGCGCAAACAGAAACCATTCAAAGCCTCGAAGCCCGGTTGCGCGAATCGGACCGGCACCTGGCGATCGCCCAACGGTTGACCAGCCTTTCGCAGGACTTGCAAACGCCCCTGACGGCCGTCTTGACCCAGTCGCAACGCCTGATGGAGACCATCCGTGAAGCCCGGCTCGATACCCGCCTCGAGACGCTGGCCGCCCAGGCACGGGAGGCATCGGCATGCGGAGACGCGCTGGCGCAGGCAGTGGTGGATGCCGGCCTGACGGAAGACACGCTGGATGACGTCATCGATGAAGCCCTCGCTCCCCTGGCGCACCTCAACATCGTGCAGCGCCGCGCGGCTGCCGGTCTTCCGGCCTTCCACGGACCTCGAGGCACATATGTGCGGGTGATTCAAATTGCGGCAACCCATGCCGTTCGCCTGATGGCCGCCCGCCGGACCGTTCATCAGTTGAAGGTGACGGCCTATGCTGTCTCCGCCACCGGAACGCGTATCGCGGCGACTCCGCGCCTCTTTCCCGCTCCGGCCGCGCGAGAAATCGAAGTGCTCATTGAGGAAGCCGGTACGCCCGCCACGATCGAGACCGACGGGTTGACCACGTCATCCGATCTTATCCAGGCCTACGAGGATCTCGGCCGGATCAACGGTCGCCTGGAGTGGTTAGCCCCTGCGGGAGAGCCCATATCGATCCGCCTCTGGTTTCCGATTCCTGACACATCCGAAGAACCTGAAACCCCGGCTGCGCCGGCAACGACGCCTCCGGACCCGCCGGAACCGCCCGCACCAACGATCGTCGCCCCTCAGCCGGAGCCGCCATCGGCTCGCCCCCGGGACGAACGCTTCCCCGATCGTCGGGTGGCGCCGCGCAGCGCGGTTCATCTTCCGGCACGAGTGACCGTCGGACCATCGACACGCGAAGGCGCCGTTCTGACACTGAGCGTGACCGGAGCCTCCGTCGTCCTGACCGGCCGGCTCCCGCATCTCTCGGAACAGCCCGCCTATCTGGTATTTAAAACCATCGTGGGAATTCTCGAATTGCAAGCCACCGTCCACGAACGAGGCATGCAGGCAGGGCCGTCCGGCGAAGAGCAGGAACGCCCGGTCCTGGCATTCGAATTTTCCCCTCCCGGCGAAACCGAGCGAAAAGTCCTCGCATCCTTCATTGAGGCCGCTCGCGAACGGACCCTGGAAATCACCCTTGAGGCGTTACTCTCTCTGCCGGATGAGACGGCCCTTCCGGACCCGGCGAGAACAGACCACCAGAGCACCGACCACCGTGAAGGCATCAGAGTCCGGGTCGCACTTCCCGCGCGGATCGAACGCACCAATGAACAGAACCCGTCATCACGGCAACTCGGACTGGCTGTAAACTTTTCGCGCGGAGGCGCCTGTCTTCAGGCCCGAAGTCTTCCCGGTCAGGTGGGAGACATCATCGCCTTACATTTTCCGCACGGTAACGGGCTGGCGCACACCCAATCCCACGAACCGGCCGCGCCGGACGCCATCCTCTCTGCGCAGATTGTGTGGACCGCTCCGGATCCCACGACCCCGTCCGAGCTGCGCCCCAGCCATGCGGATCCGGGCCAGCGTTTCGGCGTCCGCTTTCTTCAGCTGCCGGCGTTCGCCGAGCGCGAGGTCAATCGCGTCGTCGCGCAACACATCGGCTCGTCCATCGACCTGGACGGCATCGCCGGACGCGCGGCCATTGTCAGCGCCAGGCGTGAATGCCGGAACGCGCGCGGCCAGGTCATCGCCATTACCGACGACCACGCGCGTCACCAGATTTCACCGAATACCCCCATCGTGATCCTCTCACCGGGATTCGGCTGCACACAGACCGACTATGTGGCGCTGTCGGAATTTCTCGCCCTCAACCGGCTGCGCGTCCTCCGGTACGACCACAGCAATCACATCGGACAGAGTGACGGCGATGTGCTGCAAACGACCCTGCGGAGCATGCAAGCCGACCTGCACACGGTCCTCGAATTTGCCCATACCGCCTGGCCCACGGCCCCGATTGCGATACTGGCCGAGGATGTCTCGGCGCGAGTCGCGTTGAAAGTCGTCGCCCAGCTTCCCGTTGCCCGGCTGCTGCTGCTGGCCAACCCCGTACTCGATATTCAAACCGCGCTGTCGACAGAACATCACCATGACCTGCTGGCCGACTACCAACACGGCCTCAGACGCGGCAGCGGCAATGTCTGGGGGCTCAACGTCAATCTCGATCAATTCCTCGGGGACATCATCGCCGGCCAATACACAACCCTTGCCACGACGGTAACCGACTTGTCCTCGCTCGCGATCCCGACGGTCATCCTGACTTCTCCGTCGGGAGATCCGTCCATGCGGCATTCGTTTCCGGCACCGGACACAGCCCTCCGGGCCTTGCCAATGAAACCGGCCGTGATCCCGGTCTCCAGCGCGCTGTCCGTCACCGGTCGCTCGTTCGACACCCGCCTGTTCTCCTCATTTAAGAGTGTGTTCACGGAGATTGCCCGCGTGTGCTTCCCCGGAGACGCGCTGCCTCCCGTACAGGTACCGGCCACCCACGATATTTCCAGGCAGTACCTCCTGGAACGCGAACGGATCCGCATCCGGCATCATGTCTCGCAGTCCACCCGGGAGGCTCTGTGGGTGGCGCATCTCGCCCAGCTTCCGCAGTTCGGCACCCTGCATCATCACGCCTGGCTCCTGCAGGAGCTCTATCAACAGACCCTCCCGCTCGAACCGGGCATGACCATTCTGGATCTCGGGTGCGGCACAGGGGATTTTGCCCGCTCACTCGTCATGAATCACATCTACCGGCTGGCTCACACCTCGATCACGCCGCAGCAACCGGTCCGCTATCTGGGCATCGACCGCTCCGCAGACACCCTGCGGGTTGCGGAACAGGCCTTCGACACCCTGTATCGTGAACTCCAATCCACGTTCTCCGAAGTCGCCGCGCCGGCCCAAGCCATGCTCACGACATGGTCTCAATCCGAATGGGATGTCCAGCTCCCCTGCGCCCCGCAATCAATCGACCGGATCGTGGGACATCTCTCGCTGTCTTTCACCTCTTCGCCGCTCGCATTTCTTCGCCAGGCCGTCCAGGCGCTGACACCGGACGGACGCCTCGTCCTCACCTGCGTACAGCCGCACACGGATCTGGCCGGACTCTATCGCGATCAACTTCATCTGGCCGGGCAGGACGAACTGTCCGCCTCCGCTCAAATCTTTCTGCATTACCTCGGGCGGCTGCGTGAAGCCGTCCGCCATGGACTGCTGCACTCCTTCGATCGCGAACAATTATCCGACCTGCTGCTCCATGCCGGAGCCGTGCCCCTTCGCATCGTCCCCGTCCTTGACGGCCAACTCCTGCTGGCCACGGCCCGGAAGGGGAAATCAGCTGGCTGAAACGGCGGTCGCCGTGTATACTCGCCCCGTTGCAAGACATCCTCTTTCTTTCACCCCTGCCGGGGTCCCACACCAAGGCAGCGAGGAAGAAACCTTCGCCCTTCTGGATAGGCATGACCGATCGTACCCTTCGCGACGCCATCGGTTCACCGATTGTACTCACCCCGCTCCAGCGGCTGACCCGATTCGCCCAGGACATGGGCACGCTGACCAACCGCACCGCCGTCGCCGAACGCATCCTGACAGAACTCTGCGAGATCACGACTTCCCGACAAGGCGCGCTGTACCTGCTGGACCGTGAACACGATCGATATGACCGCGTGATGACGGTCGGCAGTCAAGACACACCGGCCGGGCTTCTCTCCTTTGCTCCAACTCATCCCCTCGTCCAATCGCTCGCCAACGATCGTTGCCTGCTCTCCGTCACCGCTGTACCGGATCTGCCTCCGATCAGACCGGAGCTGACCGACGCCTTATTCACGAGCCGGTCATCCTTCGCGATCCCGCTCCTGAACAAACACCGGCTGATCGCCTTCGCGCTGCTCGGCCCCTCAGAAGAACGCGCCCTCGACCGTCCGGATCGAAGGGATCTGCTCACCGCGCTGGCACAGAACGCGGCCAACGCCCTGGATTCCATTCTGGCGCACGACGATCTTCACCAGTCTCAAACCCTTATGCGCCGGACCGACCGGCTCCGCTCGCTGGAAATCATCGCCGGCGGGTTCGCCCACGAAATCCGGAACCCTCTGACATCGATCAAAACCTTCATCCAGCTGGCCCCGGAACGGAAAGACGACACGGAATTCATCCGTGATTTCAGCCGCATCGTTCTGGACGACGTGTACCGGATCGAACGGTTGATTCAGGAGATCCTGGACTATGCCCGCTATATGGAGCCGACGCTGACGGATGAGGATCTCAACGACATCGTGACCTCCTGCCTGTACTTCATCGATGTGAAGGCCGACAGCAAACGGATCAAGATTGAAAAACAGTTGGCGTCCGGGCTTCCTCGTGTCATGTTAGATCGTCAACAGATCAAGCAGGTGCTCTTGAACCTGTTGCTGAACGCCATCGATGCCATGGGGGACGGCGGAGGAACGCTCAAGGTTCGCACGCACCGGCTGATGAAACCGGATGCGAACACGTGGACACAGATCGAGATCGAGGATAACGGCCCGGGCATTTCCAAAGCCAACCTCGAGCATATCTTCGATCCGTTCTTCACGACGAAGCACACCAGCGGCGAACATGCGGGCACAGGCTTGGGGTTGACGATCGTGCATCAGATTATTCAGGAGCATAACGGAGAAATTCAGGTCGAGAGCACCGAGGGAGTGGGAACCACGTTTTCCGTGAATCTTCCAGCCCTCCCGATAGACTAGGAGCACTGTGGAAAGTTCAGCCATGAAAAAGCGCGTTCTCTTGATCGACGACGAAGCCCGCGTCCGGACTTCACTGAAGATGGTGTTAGAGCCGAACTACGAGATTCTACAGGCCTCGGACGCTCAGGAAGGCCTCGAGACGTTCAGAAAAGAAGGGCCCGATCTCGTCCTGCTGGACGTCATTCTTCCGGGAACCGACGGACTCGCCGTCCTCGAAACGCTCCGCTCTGAAAGCCGCATGACCCCCGTCATCATGCTCACCGGCACGAAGTCGGTCAAAACCGCCGTCGATGCGATGAAACTGGGCGCCGCCGACTATCTCTCCAAACCCTTCGACGTCGAAGAACTGCGCATCGTCGTGGACCGGGCACTCAGCTCCCAGGCGCTCGAACGCGAAGTCAAACAGCTCAGGGCGCAGGTCGTCCAGCGCTATGCGTTTCACAACCTCATCGGCAAAAGCCAGGGGATGCAGGAGATCTACGCAAAGATCGAACAAGTCGCGGACAGCCGGACGACGGTGCTGATTACCGGCGAAAGCGGAACGGGAAAAGAGCTCGTCGCAAAAGCCCTGCACTACAACAGCGGCCGGCGCGAACGCCCCTTTATCGCGCTGAATTGCGCGGCTCTGCCGGAGACCCTGATCGAGAGCGAACTCTTCGGCCACGAGAAAGGATCTTTTACCGACGCCACGGCCAGACGCGTCGGCCAGTTTGAACTCGCCAACACCGGCACGCTGTTCCTGGACGAAATCGGCGACCTCAGCGCCATGACGCAAGCCAAACTCCTGAGAGTCCTTCAGGAACGGGAATTTACGAGGATCGGCGGCGTGCAGTCGATCAAGGTCGACGTCCGGATCGTCGCAGCCACCAATAGAAATCTCGAAGAGATGGTGCGCAAAGGGCAATTCAGGGAGGATCTCTATTACCGGATCAATGTCATTTCGCTGTTTCTTCCCCCGCTCCGCGAACGCGGCGAAGATATTCCCCTGCTGGCCAAACATTTCCTTGCCAAACGTGTCGAAGAAGAAAAACGGCCGCATATCGAATTCGGCAAAGAAGCGCTGGAGGTACTGACCCGCTATCCCTGGCCGGGCAACGTCCGGGAAATGGAAAACATCATCGAGCAAGCCTTTATCTGGTCACAGAACTGCCCGCAGATTACGCAGGAACATCTCCCGACCATTCTGAAAAGCGACTCGCGCTCATCCTCCCTCCGCGATGACACCCTCGCCGGCCGCATGTCGCTTGAAAAAGCCGTCATGGAATTCGAGCGGGAAATTATTCTCGACGCATTAAAGCGGACCAACTATGTTCAGACGCACGCAGCCAATCTGTTAGGCATCAGCCGGCGCATGCTGAAATACCGGATGGATACGCTGGGAATCGGTCGACCGGACAATGGCAGCAGTCCTGAACCGGACCCTCCCGTGCAGGAATAACACACTTCACTGTAACGACCGCGTCATTTTCAACACAGCATCATCGCTCCGCGTGCTAATCAGCTACGTAGTCGATCGTTCATGTAATCTACATATAGACTTTCTACGTAGATTGCCCACTGCGTATTGACCTCACAAAGTAAGTACCTGATAAGGAACGAGTATTGCTTGACAGGCTACGTAGTTGGGGGTACATGAGCATTATGAGCACATCAATTTCTCAAGACGGATCCCAAACGAAACCGACGGTTCTTGTCGTCGATGACGAGGCCGGACCGCGCGATGCCCTCAAAGTCATCTTGCGGCCGTTCTTCAACATCCGCTCAGCCGACAACGCGCAAGCCGCGCTCGACGTCTTGAGCCATGAGCCCATCGATCTCATCACGCTGGATCAGAAGCTCCCCGATCGCCAAGGCATCGACCTCCTGCAGGATATCAAGCACGACCACGCCGATATCGAAGTGATCATTATTACCGGCTATGGCAGCCTCAAGTCGGCCATGGAAGGGATTCGCCATGGAGCGGCCGGGTATCTGCTCAAGCCGTTCAATGTCTCGGAACTGATTTCCCTCATCGGCCAGACGCTCGAGAAAAAACAGCGCCTGGACCTCATCCGGAACGTGTTGAAGAATTCCACTGACCTATGGGGTGATGAACAGACGGCACGGCGCGCCTGGGAGACGCTGAAAGCCGAGTACTTCGCCATCGGCAAGCAGGAGCAAGACGCCTCATCCGCACAGCCGGACCTGCTTCCCCTGCTGTCGGATCTCCTGGAGGCCAAAGACCGCCAATTACTCAATCATTGCAGCCGCGTCAGCTTCTATGCGACGCTGCTCGCTAATCGCCTCAGCCTGACTCTCGCGGAACAGCAGTCGCTGGCTATCGGAGCCTTCCTGCACGACATCGGCAAAGTCAGCCTCCCCAACTACCATTTTTCGGATGAGTCGATCCTGCCTTCCGGAGAAAGCGCCTATTCGAAAAACCATTGTGAAACAGGGGCGCGGATGATTCTTCCGCTAGGGTACCCGGCGGAGGTCGGCCAGGTCATTTCGTATCATCACGAACGATGGGATGGCTCGGGCTACCCGCATGGCCTTCAGGGAGAAGGCATTCCCCTGCTGGCCAGAATCGTCAGCATCGCCCAGATGTTCGACCACCTGACGGCCGAAGTGCCGGGCCGGTCGCCGCTTCCGGTGGATCAGGCCATTCAACAAATCGCGCTTCAAGCCAACACGTACTTCGATCCGATGCTGGCCGACCAATTCGCCCGGGTCGCGACCGAGTGCAAAGCGTCGCTTCCTGCCATGGCGATCGCGACCACGCCGAGCAGCGTCTCCGATCTATAGAGCGGGAACCCTCCCGCCATCGTTATTTTCCGGCATCGGCGATGAGTTCCGCTGCCGTTTCACGAACTTTCTTCGTCACCGTCAACCCGCCTAACATTCTGGCGATCTCGTTTTCCCGCTTCTGGCCGCTCAGAGAATGTACCGTCGTCACGGTTCGATTACCGTCCTGCGCCTTTTCAACACAGAGATGATGCTCCCCCTGCGCAGCCACCTGAGGCAGATGGGTAATGCAAAACACCTGATGGTAGCGGCCTAATGCGCGGAGGCGCTTTCCGATCGCAGCAGCCACCGCTCCGCCCACCCCCGTATCGATTTCATCGAATATCAACACAGGGACATGGTCTCGTTCCGCCAGCACGGACTTCAGAGCGAGCATGACTCTGGACAACTCCCCGCCTGACGCGACTTTTGACAATGGCTTCGCCGGCTCCCCCGCATTCGTCGACAGACAAAACTCCACCTGGTCGATTCCGTCCGGACCGAGTCCTGGCTCACCGGAATCCGACGTCACGTGGATCTCAAAGATCGTCTGTCCCATTTTCAGAGACTCAAGCTCCTGACGAACCACTTTAGCCATCCGCTTGGCCGTCTCGACGCGCTTCAGAGATAATTGCCTCGCCAGCTGCCCCAGTTCAGCCTGCTGCTCGCTGATGCGCTGATGCAGTTTGTCCAATTGCTCATCGGAACCTTGCAACCGCTCTAATTCCTCTTTGATCTTCCGATGCGCATCCAATACCTCCGTCAGGGACCCGCCGAATTTCTTTTTGAGCTTCTGAATGACGGCCAGCCGGTCCTCGATCGCTCCAAGCCGCACCGGATCGGCCTCGATCCGTTCAGCATAGTCGCGCAGCTGCCCCGCCATTTCCTTCAGCACCACTTTTGCTTCAACGGTCAGCCTGGTCAACTCTCCGGCCGTGGAATCAATCTGAAGCAATTGGCTCAAAGCGCGCTCCGTCAATGCCAGTTGAGCAAGAATGCCCTCTCCGTCCGCATGCATCCTCTCCATCGCTTCCGCGGCCAACGCACCGATCTGTTGGGACGAACTGAGGCGGCGGCGCTCATTCTGCAGTTCCTCGTCCTCTCCTTCGCGCAACGCCGCCTCATCCAATTCGGCGCATTGGAATCGAAGCAACTCTTCACGCTGCGTCCGGTGCTCGGACTCGCGCATCAATCGATCGCGCTCCTCACAGGCCGCCTTCCAGGCCTGATATCCCCGTTGATAGGCGGCGCAGCGCTCCTGGAGATTTCCAAAGGCATCCACGACGCTCCGCTGCGTCCCCGCAGCCAGCAGCGACTGCTGATCGTGCTGCCCGTGCAGGTCGACAAGTGTGCCGCCCAGTTCCTCCAGGGCGTGCAGCGAGCTCATCGTTCCGTTTAGATAGACCCGGTTTCGTCCGGACCGGGCAATCACCCGCCGCACGATCAGCTCTGAATCCGCCGATCCCAAAATGCCTTGATCGCGAAGACGGGCCTGAAGAGGGTGGCGATCGGGCAGATGAAAGGCCGCCTCAAGCGAGGCTTCTTCGGCGCCAAAACGAATCTGGTCGGCGGACACTCGTCCGCCGACCAGAAGGGCAATGGCATCTATGAGAAGAGATTTTCCGGCTCCCGTTTCTCCGGTGAGAACGGTAAAGCCGAGCTCAAACCGCAAGCTGAGCTCTTCCAGAAGGGCGAAATTGACGATGCGCAGCTCGGTGAGCATGGCTGCGGGCTTGCGAACTCTCTACGCGGTGCCCGCGTGCTGGGCCAGCAATGAATCGATGGTTTCTTTGAACTGCCGCTTCGGCCGTGCACCGACCAGCTTCTCCACCGGCTGTCCATTCTTAAAGAAGAGGATCGTGGGAATGCTCATGACCTGGTATCGGCCGGCTACTTCCGGATTTTCATCCGTATTCAGCTTTCTGACCTTGAGCTTGCCGGCATATTCCTTGGCGAGCTCATCCACAATCGGCGCGACCATTTGGCAAGGCCCGCACCAGACCGCCCAGAAGTCAACCATCACCAGCTCATTGGCCTTCATCACTTCCGCGTCCCAGGTGGAATCCTCAACCTTTAAAGTATCACCAGCCACGTCCGGAACCTCCTTCAGCTATATACCGATATATACCGACGATTAGAAGCAAGGATTGCATGGTACCCCACCCCTATTTAGGGTGTCAAATCACGTCCCTGCCGTCTCCACTCATCCGGCATGCCAAACCACCACCCGTCCGGTTGCTGCCGGCGCCACGCCTGCTGTTCACTCCAAAGCCCGGCGACCGCTTGCTCATCCAGCCGTGCAGCCATGGCCGCCGACACATCGCTGTGCCTCCGTGCCGAGGCTTGAATAAGCTCTTTCGCGACACGGGCAAGCACATCCGGCGAATCCAGCAGATCTTCAGGGCGTCCCGGCTCCAGGCTTGCGGCTAATAATTCAACCGCCACCCAGCGATCGGCCTTCGCCAGCGACTCCACATAGGCGTCCAACGCCTGATACACGTAGGTCAGTACCGCATAGCTCCTCGCCGAGGGCCGCTCCATGACCAGGCGCTGACACTCTTCGATCGCCCGGCGATAGTCCGCGGCCGCAAGAAAGACGCCGGTCCGCTGGAAGGAGCCCCGTTCCCGGTCGTAACCCGCCGGCTGTCCGATACATCCGGACAGCTCCAACACCCCCCACACCGGAAGAGCGCAGCATACACATCGCAGCCACGCAGGCAGACCGGACAATCGGCTGAATGCAGTGATGGATGCGAACATCATCGTCCCGCCATTCCACCGGTCGACGCTCCGGCTTGCGACCGCCCATAGGGACCGGTCGGAGAGGCCCATGGAAGCCCTCGTTCCCCCCAGAGCAACGGGCTGAGGATCGACCGCATGACCTGGGTGCCGAAGTTTTCGGTCCATCCGATACCCGTCAAATTCAGCATAAAATTGTATTGCGCCCGATCCGGGAATTGCAGATAGAACAAGCCCAGCGACCAGCACTTGCACGGGTTCTGATAGAGCGCCACGACATCGTACTCCGGACTCTTTCCGGTCTTGACGTCGTAATAACCTTTTGCCCCGATGGTCCATCCCCAGGGGGTCCTGAAACCGCCCCCGGCCGTGGCAAACTGAATTTCCTGCGTGGGGGCATACACCTCATTGAACGATATCGGATTCCAGATATCGCCGCGCCGGACACGATTCCCGTCCCGGGAGTACCGCTGCCCGACTTCAAGATACCAGTTGTCCGCCTCTTGAACCCGCAGATCCGTATTCCATTGGCTTAACTCCCCGCGATACGGATCTACAAACGCATCGATCGTGAGATATTGGTTGATCGCCGGCCGCTGAAGCCCGGCATTCCCCGCTCCCCGCCCGAACGCAGGCGCGGCCATCTGCGCCTGCGTCATTTGCGGGGCCGTATTGCCGATGACCGCCCGCATCCAGACATCGGAGAATTTCCGTCCCTGAATGGCTACCGTCGCCGGCTGTAACGGCTGCGTCAGCGACCCCAGCAGCGGCGTGGCGCCCGGGCCGAAATCACGGGCGCTCGTCTGCACCGCTCCCGCGCGATAGCTCTGCGCGACCGTCAAATCCAGCCAGTTGAACGTACTGCTCCCGTCATGCTCGAGAATCCGGTTGCGCAAGGCATACGTGAGCAGGTTTTTCTTGGGGAGATCGTCGATTTGATCGATCTGGGCGATCTTCGATTGATCGGTCCCCGGCACATATTCATACATGACCTTCGGTTCGATGGTGTGCAGCAAACTGCCGCCGCCATCCAGACCGAACCGCCGGCTCAACTTCGACGAGGCATCAGCCCCGGCCCAGAACGTCTCCCGATGGAGGGCGTCATCGGACTGTGCGCCGCGGGTATAGTACACTTCACGAAACTTGGCCTGCGGCGTAATGCCCACGATATGGCCGAGATCGATTACATCCGTGGAGAGCCCCGGGGTCACATTCACGCGATTCAACCCGAACCCCTGTTCCCGATAAAAATTGACGAAGTCTCCTTCCATCCCGAACAACAGCGGTGAGTTGAAAAGCGAGACATTGGGGAGACTGTACCCCGTCTCGGGCAGGCGCTGAAAGGTATCCGTACCGCCGGCCTGCAGCGGCTGCAGGTATTGCCCGAGCACGTACATATTGCCGTAGAGCAGGCGCTGATTCAGCAGCAGGTTGGTCTCATTGCTGGGCAGCGCCCGCTGGGTCCCGGAGTTGCTCAACTGCTGAAGGTAGTTCGGATCGGTGACAAAATTCACGTTCGCCCGCATCAACAGCGTATCGGTAAACTGCTGCGTGTGCGTACCGGCGATCAATGCGCGCGCCCGTTTGACATCCGAACTGGTCTGATCCACTCCCGTGACGTTCGGCAGAGCGGTCTGCTGCAGGTAACTCACATACCACTGCCCCCTGGATTTCCGGTCGATGACGTAGCGGTACTCGGCATCGGTCCCGTACCCGAGCTTGCTGTAGTACGTCGGCGCGATGGTCAAATCCTGGCTCGGATTGATCGCCCAGTAAAAGCTGTCCTGGAGATGCGTGCCGAAACGGCTGTCGTAGCCGACTTGCGGAACCAGAAAGCCGCTCCGGCGGTTCGACAGCGGATACGTAATCGTGGGGAACGGAATGACCGGCACATCCGCGACACAGAGCCAGGCGCCCTTCAGCGCCAGCGAGTCCCCGACATTCAGGTCCATATCGTCGAACTTGAACCGCCAGGCCGGCATCTCCCCGTCCTGGGCATCGCAATTCGTAATCTGCCCTTCCTTCACACGATAGTGATATTCGGAGAAGCGCTGCAGCAGGCGCCCGCTCACCAGCGTATTGGACTGCGGAACATAGAGCTGTCCATGAGTGATGACGCCGGCCTCGGTATTCACATTGAAATCCATCCGCTCCGTTGTCACATCGGCCTGCGGATCGGTCAAATGGACATGGCCCGATGCGTGGACGACGCCGGATAACGCTTCGATCGTCACATGATCCGCCGTCAGACGCATGGTGCCCTGCTGGATCACGACGGAACCGTCGGCCTCATACACGTCCTGATCCTGGCGATAGTCGATTCGATTGGCCGTCACATCGAGAGGAAGCGATCCGGAGGAAGACGCGCCCGAAGCCACGGACTTTGATTTCGCCCAGGCCATACCCGGCAGGCACAGCAGCAGCACCGCCACGCACACACACAGTTTGTCGGATATCCGTGACCGTCCACTCACCATGCTAACCCCTGAGCGGAGACACGCCGCAGCCACGGACCAATGCTTTCACCTCGCCCACCAGCATGAGCGATCCCGTCACGCAAATCAGATCCTGTGCGCCGGCGAGGCCCCTGGCCAGTGCCAGGGCATCGGCGGCACCCGGCGCAACATGACAGTGCGGAAAGCGGGATCCGACCGTGTGCTGTAATTCCTGCACCGTCGCCGACCGGGCCATATCCGCCTGTGTCAGTATGGCTTCGGACACCAGCGGAGACAGCGGCTCGACAAAACGGACGTGATCCTTATCGCGCATCATCCCCAGGACGAGAATCACCCGGGCCTCCGGTCTCGACGCACGCCACTCCGTCACATACTCGGCCAAGACGAGCGCCGCAGCGGGATTGTGGGCTCCGTCCAGCAACAGGTCCGGCCCCCGCTCCAAGACTTCCAGCCGCCCCTCCCAGGGCACCGCCTGCAATCCCCGCCGCACCGCCGCCTCTTCCACCGGAATCCCGCGCCCCCCGGCCGCTTCGAGCAACGCCACCGCACAGGCCGCATTATCGAGTTGATGGCGCCCGGCCAGGGCACAGGTCAATCCGTCGAGATGCCGGGAGCGGCTGTGAAACGAAAAGGCTTCGGGCCCGCTGCCGACCGCCTGAAAATCTTGCCCCAACCGCAGAAGAGGAGCCCCGCGATCCGCCGCCGTCGTCCGGATCACCTCCCAGGCCGGCCCGTCGATGCGGCCGACGACAACCGGCACCCCCGGCTTGATGATTCCGGCTTTTTCAAATCCGATCGCAACCTCAGTCGCACCGAGATATTCCTGATGATCCAGCGCAATCGTGGTAATCGCGCAGGCCTCCGGATCCACCACATTCGTCGCATCGAACCGTCCGCCCAGCCCGACCTCCAACACCGCCACCTCGACTCCGGACTCGGCAAAATGGAGAAACGCCATCGCCGTCGTCAGTTCGAAAAACGTCGGAGTCAGATCGGACGGCACGATCGCCCGGAGCCGCTGCGTATATTCCGCCACCTGCGCCTCGGCGATCATGACCTGGTTGACGCGGATCCGTTCCCGGAAATCGACGAGATGCGGAGACGTATACAAACCCACCCGATATCCCGCCGCCTGCAGCATGGCCGCCGTCATCGCCGCGGTCGAACCTTTGCCGTTGGTGCCGCCGATGTGCAGACTCTTGAATCGCCGCTCCGGATTGCCGAGCCGGCTCAAGAGCATCCGCATGGTCTCAAGCCCCAGCTTGATCCCGTGTTTCTGAAGCCCGTAGAGATACTCGATGGCGGATGAATAGGTCATGAACTGGCCGGGCAGGATGCGCTGCACTAGAAATGGGCAACGAGGGTGCTGAGCGTTTCTTTCAACTGTTTGCGTTCGACGATCATGTCGATCATGCCATGCTCGAGGAGAAACTCCGCCCGCTGAAACTGATCGGGCAATTGCTGCTTGATCGTCTGCTCGATCACGCGGGGACCGGCGAACCCGATCAGGGCCTTCGGCTCCGCGATAATGACATCGCCCAGCATCGCAATGCTCGCCGTGACCCCTCCGAAGGTCGGGTCGGCCAGGATAGAGATGAACGGCAATTTGGCCTCGCCGAGCTTCGCCACGGCGGTCGAGGTTTTCGCCATCTGCATCAACGAGAGAATACCCTCCTGCATCCGCGCGCCGCCCGAGGCCGTCACCAGCACGACGGGGAGCTTCTTCTCCAGCGCGCGATCGATGGCCCGGCAAAACTTCTCCCCGACGACCGACCCCATGCTCCCGCCCATGAAACTAAAATCGAACACGCAGAACACCACCGGCCGCCCCTCGACCAGCCCTTCGCCGATCATCAAGGCATCCTTGCGCCCGGTTTTCTCCTGCTGCGCCTTCACCCGGTCTTTATAGGATTTCGTATCGTGAAAGGTCAGGGGATCCTGCGCTTCCAGCTGCGCGTCCCACTCCTTGAACGTCCCGAGATCGACGAGCAGCGCGATGCGCTCCATCACGGAGATCGGGAAATGGTAATCGCACTTGGGACAAACCTTGTTATTGCGGTCGACTTCCTTGCGATAGACGATTTCACGGCAGTGGTTGCACTTGAGCCACATACCCTCGGCGCCTTTGGACCGCGCCGGCACGTCGGAGCCGGTCGTTTTCTGCTTTTTAAACCAGGCCATAATCGTATCCTCTTCGCTGAACCCATCCTTTACGGACATCCACGCGACGCATTGGCCGCACGGGGTTGCAGAATAGCATAGCCATCGAAATGACGCACGCGCAATTCAACGGGAGACACACAGAGAGGAAGGAGCGTCGGCAGGCTGCGGCAACACTCCTGTCGCGCTCTGTCGCCGTCACGGATAGCGGAGCATAAGAGGACACGGAGCAGCCCTGCAGGATGCGCAAAAAGGCCGGCCGGCAAGGCCGCAGCGAGCGAAGAGGTGAATCGTACTCGGGCAGTACGGTGAACCTCTGAGCGATGCGAGAACGCCGGCGGCGGATTTTTTCCGCATCCTGCTAGAGTCCGTCCGGAGAGAGAATCAATCGATACAACATCCACAACCCGAGCCCCACGCTCCCGAGGCTCGCGACCCCCTGCACGGCGAAAAACGCCCGCTGCCCGAGCACGCGTGAATAGATCACCGGCACACTCAAGGTCAGCCCGATCACCAGCATCCCGGCGATCGAACCGAAGCCGAATACCGCAATGTAGAGCAGCCCCTGGCCGATCCCGCTGGTGCTCGACACAATCACCAGCATCAACGCCGCGGAGCCGGCCACACCGTGGGCCATCCCGATCAAGAGAGGCCGGAGCGACTGCCTGGCCCAATGAGGATGGGCATGATCCTCGCGCCGGTGATGGCTGTGCAGATGCACATGCGGCTCGCCGTCGTGCACGTGACGATGCAAATGCCAGCGCTCGCGGAACAGCTTGAGCGCCAGCGTGCCGCCGAGCACGACAAGCAACAGCCCCACGCCGCTTTCGGCCAACAATGCAAACGGCTCCGGAATATGAACACCGGAGACCAGCACTACCGCACCGACCAGCATCAAAGTCAGGGTATGGCCCACACCCCACCAGAAGCCCACGAGGCCGGAGGCCCGCATGGAGGGACGCTCGGCAAGAACAGTGGAGACCGCGGCTAAATGATCCGCGTCGAGCGCATGGCGCAGCCCCAACAGAAACCCAACGCTGAGAAAGGTGAGGAGGTTCGATTCAAGCATGGAGGCCCCTTACGAGGGGACGAGACACGGATCTTGGCTGTGCGGACAGAGGATCACCCGCCACGGGCATGCATTTCCAGGTGAGGATCGCCACGGAGTTGGTCGATCCCGATCAACTTGCCGTTCCGCAATCCGACCGCTTCCAACGCCTTGCGCGATTCGGCGCCCCGATCACGACGGTTCTGCCAGCCGGAGCTGATTAACTCGCGCATCTGGTCCGGACTGGCGCCGGCGCGCATTGGCTGCCGAAGGTCGGTTCCCTTCGACGCATAGAGACACAAATACCACATCCCATCGGCCGTCACGCGACTCCGGTCACAGGTCGAGCAGAACGGCTGCGTGGTCGAGGCGATGACCCCGAACGTCGTCCCGTCCGGCAGGAGAAACCGCTGTGCCGGAGCGGCCCCGCGTCCCGGCACCGGAACAATCGGACCATAGTGCTGCGTCAAGGTTTCAAGAATAGCCGCCTGCGACAGGACCTTCGCCATCGCCCAATCGTTCGCCCCGCCGACATCCATATATTCAATGAACCGGACCTCGGCCCGATAATGCTTGGCAAACTCGATCAGCGCCACCAGCTCGTCGTCGTTGAATCCGCGAATCGCCACCGTATCGAGCTTCAGCCCCGTGAACCCGGCGCGTCCGACCGATTCAATCCCTTCAATGACGCGCGCGAATTCATCCCGGCGCGTCAACTGCCGGAACCGCTCAGGCCGCAGTGTATCCAGACTGACCGTGACCCGATGCAGCCCGGCCTCATACAACTCCTGCGCGTTATCCGCGAGCAAAATCCCGTTCGTGGTGAGCGCAATCTCGGAAATCCGCCGGTCTTGCAGGAGCAGCCGGACCAGACGGGACAAGTCCCGGCGCAGCAACGGCTCCCCGCCGGTCAGCCGGACCTTATCGATGCCGAGGTCGGCGAAATAGCCGGTCAGCGTCGCCATTTCCTCGAAGCTCAAGACATCTTCGCGCGGCAGCCAGACGTAATCTTCTTCCGGCATACAGTACTGGCAGCGCAGGTTGCAGCGGTCCGTGACAGAGAGCCGCAGACTGCCCAGCGGGCGGTCATGGGCATCACGCACTTTGGAAAGAGACAAACTGTCAGGCACTAGCGACATATGTGTAACTCGTCACCCGTTACGCACGACAGACTAGGGATGCTCTTCCACCCACACCTCCCCTTCGGGAGTATGTTCGAGTTTCCAAATCGGAGTGATCTGCTTCAGCTCATCGATCGCCCACTTACAGGCCTGGAACGCTTCCGCCCGATGCTCGGACCCGGCGATGATCAGGACGATATTCTCCCCGATCGTAATTTCGCCGTATCGATGGATGATCAACAGTTCCAGAATGCCGAAATCCTTAATCGCCCGTTCGCGGATCTCACGAAGCTTCTTCTCCGCCATCCCCGCGTAATGTTCGAAGGTGATGCTGTCGACATCCCGGCCTTTGGAGCGATCACGGGCAATCCCGAGAAACGTGGCAATCCCCCCGATCCGCTTCGACCGGCTCTTCACCCGATCGAGCTCCTGATCGATGGAGAAATTCTCCCGCTGCACCCGAACGAGCTGACTCTCATCTATAGGTTCCATACCTGCCCCGCCTGCAAATGGAGGAAGTAACGCGATTTCGTCGCCGTCCCGGATTTCCGTTTCCTCGTGGGCAATCTCTTGATTGACCGACACCAGGACCTTCTTCTTATGGATCAGCTCCCCGATCTGAGGATAGCCGCCGTCGAGAAGCTCAACCAAATCTTTCACTCGCCGCCCGTTCGTCAATGCCAGCGAGAGGGAACCCTGATTCCCCGCCAACATCTTCGTCATGCCGAACAGCTTAATCGTGACCATGATGGCTCAGCCCGGCCTCGTGTAGGTGCCCGACTTGCCGCCGGATTTTGAGAGCAAACACACGTCGGTGAAACTCATCCCGCGATCGATCGCCTTGCACATGTCATAGATAGTCAGCGCCGCCACGGAAGCCGCCGTCATCGCTTCCATCTCCACGCCGGTCTGCCCGGTGGTTTTGACGGTCGCGTAGATATGGATGGCGCAAAGGCCGTCCCGGTTCGGTTGGGATTCTTCTTTGAAGGAGATATCGACGCTGGTGATCAGGAGAGGATGGCACATGGGAATGAGGTCGGGCGTCTTCTTCGCCCCCATCACCCCGGCGACCTGAGCCACGGCGAGCACATCGCCCTTGGCGATCTTGCCCTGCTGAATCTTCTCCAGCGTGGCAGGCAGCATCAAGACCGTCGCCTGCGCAGTCCCGACCCGTTCGGTCGAGTCTTTCGCGCTGACATCGACCATCCGCGCCCGGCCCGACTCGTTAAAGTGCGTGAACTCAGCCATTTCTCTCAATGAATCAGCTGGTTATACAATGCGCCGATCGGTGATTATAGGTTCCGGCAGAAACGAAGGTCAAGGCTGAAGAAAACGGCAGGCATAGCCCCGTAAGACTTCAACTACAACCCTTGATCCCCCCAGACAAGAGTGCTTAACTCCCTTGCCTTATGTGATCACAAACACTTGCTGTGCACATCCAATCCATCATGACTATTCAAGATCCCCCAATCAACCAACGCAGCAATGAAATCAAGGATTCAGAAATTCCCAAGTACGTTGGGGAACTCAAGAACTTCTTAGGATCCGACGCTCTTGCCAAAGCACAAGCTGAACTTGATAAAGACCTAACACATCACGGGCTCTGCTACAGCAAATGGGCGCAAGAGCTTCAGCCATGGCTTTTTGCATTCCGCAAGTACGATCAGGAAACAAAAAATGGCATCCACATACCAAACATATGGCCAAGAGAAATTCGTGAGATGGCGGGCGAGGCGCTGATGATTTCGGCACTACAGTGGAACATGCCCGAGGCATGTTAGGGCGAAGTACCGAAAAGACCTACTCACAGTCCAACATAACGACTTCATCTTTGAGATACATACAGCCTGGCATTACTATTTAAAGGGATACGATGTTCAGTGGTATCCACTCGGACATACCAAATGCCCTGAGTTTCGCGTTCAGGGCAGAGACCTAGACTTCGATGTCGAATGCCGGCGATTTGGTAAAGACATGAATGAAGGCGTCAAGATGGCAGCGATAGCGGATACCTGCGACATAATCTACAAAGAAATTTTATCCAAGAACCTTTGGGGTGAAGTAAATGTCGAATTCGCGGATGACTTTCGATTTGACCCTGGCCACACACGTCATTGGTCCCAAGTGCTGGCCCTTAATCTTGAAGCGAGCCCGAAAGCTTTCCAACTCGACTCAGGCATCCGATTGGCAATGAATCTAATTTCTTCACAGAGCAGACTCTACACACCGGAGGAACTTGTTGCCCTCGCAAACGATCAGCAACATCCCGAAAGGACCGTT
>CAZEHM010000030.1:0-11753 GCA_964512025.1 uncultured Nitrospira sp.
CGCGCCGGCAAGCCCCACGCCCACTCGCCGAAGCAACCACTCAACTAATCCGCCGGTCAGCCCGCCGATTACGACACCGGCCAAGAGACCGACCACGGCAAACACAACATAAAACCCCATCGCGAGCAGCGTCGCAAAACTATCGGCATTGGGGGCAATTCCGAGGTACCCCCCGAATCCTATCCACGCGCCCCACGCCCCACCGAGCACCGGCCAGGAGATGCGGACGGCCCGCCAGAACCTGTTTCCGTCCTTCATCACTTGCTTGCTCCCGGCCGCACGCTCTCCAGTGTCTTACGTGCCCCAAGCAGGTGCCGCGCGGCTGTGTCTATCTTCTGCAAATGGCATCCACAGGACGGCTCATTCCACGTCAAGTTCAACGATTGATTCAATCCGCTGCTGAGGACAAACTTTTCCAATGGCACGATACGTAATTGAGCCGAAGCCTGTAGCGGGATGATGTGTTCGACTTGAAGGGACTGTTGCTGATTGCGCCATTGCATGCGCGCGCCAAGCCAGTCGCCTGTCCCGCCATCGATGAGCACCCATCCCCAGCCGTCAGCACTCAGGTTCAGGTAACAATAGGCGCCATGAGGCCCCGTCCCTGCCCATTCGCCTGCAAAGAATCCGGGCGAGGTATCCGGCAACGGCGTCAACGCTCTCGCGGTCCCCAGCCACACACATACCAGTGCGAGTCCTATGAAATAGCGCATCTGCCGGCCTTGTCCCCGAATAACACTACACCTTCATCCATCATCATTCCCAAGCGAGAACCGCTGCCCGATTCACCTTCCCTCACCCCGCTCAGGAGATTGCAGAAGTATCCACCTGTGCTGCTTCCGCCTGAAGAGCCTGTAATCGCTTGCGCGCCACGTTGACGTCGAGGCCCAGCCAGGTGCAGGCGATGTCGAGGGAGTTGAAGACGATGACCTTCACGCCATAGCCTTCCGCTTCTTTTAAGAGCACCAGGGCTCGTTCATACGTCTCCTTGTTCACCAGGAGCGCCATCCGGCCCACCTTGAGTCGGCCGATGGCTTGACCGTACAGATCCGCAAGCTCTTTCACCTCGTCACTGGTCGTACCGAAGTGGGCCCTCTCGGCGTCGACCAGAACGGCCGCACCGGGCTTTACCGACGGGTCGCTCAAATGCCGTCGTTCATGTGCAAGGAGTTCGTCGTGAGTCACCTGTCCTGTCCAGAACTCCACCACGGCGTTGCCGCCGTTCAATACGGCATAGGTATTGGGCATATCTTCCCTCTTGTATCAGCTGACCGGCTCGTCGATCAGCCCGGACTTCACGGAACCCTAACGATACGATTCCTGCCTGTCAATCCTTCCCCCTCCGTACTATTCCAGTCAAACCCGCAGGGATGCGGCCATTTCCCCAACTAAGCATTTTCATTGAGCTTCAGCTGAATACACCTGCAAGTCGATCACCTCCACCCTCTACCCCTGAAAGGATTTCCTCCCTCGCGCCATATCGTGAGTAGAAAGCGACGCCACTCTATCCACGAGGTGCCTGATGAACCTGGATCGACTCACAGCCCGGCTTTCCACCTTTGATCCCCGCCTCTATCAGATCGTCAGCTTGAGCACCCTGCTGCTCTATGGCCTCGGCTGGCTGCACTTTGACGTCTCCGTCACCCAGATCGCCGTCACGCTCGGCACGGCGCTGCTCACGCAATATGCCGGCACGCGCCTGTACAAGCTGCCCGGGTTCGATCCTCTCAGCGCTCTCGTATCGGTCGTCGGCCTGTGCATCTTCCTCCGCACCGACGATCTGAGAGTCGTCGCACTGACGGCCTTCGTCGCCATTGCCAGCAAGTTCGTCATCCGGTGGCGCAAGAAGCACGTCTTCAATCCCACGAATCTCGCGCTGATCGTCACGATCGCCTCCGGCCTCGGATGGATCTCGCCGGGACAGTGGGGACAGGTCGTCTGGCTCGGCTTGCTCATCGCCGGGATGGGAAGCCTCGTTGTGACGCGGGCGGCGCGCGCGGATGTGACCCTGAGCTTTCTCGGATTCTACGTCGGTCTGCTCATCACGCGAGCCCTCTGGCTCGACGACCCGCTGGCGATCCCGCTGCATCAAATCGAGAGCGTCACTCTGCTGATTTTCTCGTTCTTCATGATTTCCGACCCCAAGACCACGCCGGACTCCCGCGCGGGCCGGATGGTCTTCGCGTGTCTGGTGGCGCTGATCGCACTCTATGTCCAATTCGGTCTCTTCAAACCGAACGGACCTCTCTGGGGACTCATCGTGTGCTCGCCGTTCGTGCCGGTGATCGACCGTCTCCTGCCGGGCATCCGGTTTAGGTGGTCGTCCCCGACGACCGGGCATGCGCCGGTCTCCCCCGTGCCGATCCTCAACCGCCCGATACCTGTTTCCGTCCCTGTTCATTCATCAACCAAGGAGGTTCTCATGCGACGTGTTGTCGGTCCGCTTTTCACGCTCCTGTTCGGGCTGCTGCTCTGGAGCAGCGATGCCTCGGCCTTCTGCGGTTTCTATGTCGGCAAAGCCGATACGAAGCTGTTCAACAAGGCGTCGGAAGTCGCCATCGCCCGCCATGACAATAAGACCATCATCACGATGGCCAACGACTTCAAAGGCGATGTGAAGGAATTTGCGATGGTCGTGCCGGTGCCGGTCGTGCTGGAAAAAGAACAGATCCACATCGGCGATCCTGCCGTGCTCAAACATCTGGCCGACTATTCGGCCCCCCGGCTGGTGGAATACTTCGATGAGAATCCCTGCCGGCGTTACGACATGCTGCAAGACCGGATGGGCGCCATGAAAAGCATGGCCCCTGCCGCCGAAGCCCGGCGCGAACGGGATCAGGTGCTGGGCGTCACCGTTGAGGCGCAGTATCTCATCGGCGAATACGACATTCTGATTCTGTCCGCGAAGGAGAGCGCCGGACTCGAAACATGGCTGGCGGAGAACGGCTACAAGATTCCCGCCGGAGCGTCGGCCATCCTGCATAGCTATCTGAAACAGAATCTGAAATTCTTCGTGGCCAAGGTGAACCTGGGCGAGCAGGCCAGGCTGGGCCTCACGCATCTGCGGCCGCTCCAGATCGCCTTCGAGTCGCCGAGGTTCATGCTCCCGATCCGCCTCGGCACGGTCAACGCCGACGGCGCGCAGGAACTCTTCATCTACTTCCTGACCAGGCAGGGACGCGTCGAGACCACGAACTACCGCACAGTCCGCTTGCCGGAGGCACAGGAGATCCCCCTCTACGTGAAAGACAAGTTCGGGGACTTTTACCGTGACCTCTTCACGCAGCAAGTGAAGCGCGAAAGCGAGCGCGGCGTGTTTCTGGAATATGCCTGGGACATGAACTGGTGCGACCCCTGCGCGGCGAATCCCCTCTCCGCCGAAGAACTACGCGGGCTGGGTGTGTTCTGGCAAGACAGTCCCGGCAGCCCGCAACGGGGCCGGAGCATGCCGGCGGCGCAGAACGTGTTTCTGACCCGGCTGCATGTCCGCTACGATGCGGCCCACTTTCCGGAAGATCTGATGTTCCAGGAAACTCCGGACCGGTCGAACTTCCAGGCCCGCTACATCCTTCGCCATCCCTGGACGGGGTCTGACGAGTGCCCGGCGGCGGCCGCCTATCGGCAGCAACTCCGCGAGCGATATGAAAAGGAAGCGCAGACGCTGGCGACGTTGACGGGCTGGAATATCGGCGAGATCCGCAAGCAGATGCACATCACCGCCGTCCCGGCCGGCGACAGCAAAAAGTGGTATCAACAGTTGTGGGCGAACTAGTACAGGCATCGAACGACAACGGCGAGGCCTGGGATCACCAAGCCTCGCCGTGTCTCGCCTAACGCCAACCCGGAGGCTGACGCTTCTTGCCCTCGCAGGATGCGTATCCTGCGGCTATGTTCTGATCGAGAGAGAGACCGAGGTCAGGCTGACGGCTCGATACGCCAATACCACGCCGTTGACCGTCGTCGCCGGAGTGCCCGCCGGAGACTCCGGTTGGCCCGCAGCCGGTGTCGCAGGAACGGCTGCCGGAGATTCCGGCTGTCCGGCAGGAGAAGCCTGTGGGTTCTGGGCGCGGGCGCCGCTCAACTCCTGGCTCAGGTCCTCGCGCAGCCGCTTGAGGAAGTCCGGCAGATACTTGCGGACCTTCTGAGATTCCACCTTCGTCTCTTCGAGCGCATCCAACACCTGTTGCACCAGCGACTTCGGCTGCGACGCGTCCGGCGCCGGAGCAACGAGATGAACGGTCGAATCCGCCGCCGGAGCCGCCGCATCCGTCGAAGACTGGGTGGGCGTCGTGGTATCGGTTGACGACGGCGGGATCGCCGCCGTCGTCGAAGACGCCGCACCCGGGGTAGCTTCTACCGCTGAAGGCGTGGAGGGATTCGCCGGCACAGCCGGTTGTCCGGCGACATCGGACGCGATTTGAGCCGCGACGACCGTCACCGACCGTTCAACACTGACGCTTAAGTCCAGGCTGGACAGCGAGGACAGCCCGCCGAACTTGTCGGCCAATTTCGCCGTCTTGGCCAGCGCCTCATCGTCCTGCCCGCGGAAATACTTATTGAAAATGCCGCTTACCTTGCGGAAAAGCTTTTCGAGATCGTTCAACTCCTGCTCGTTGAGATCGCCCTCGACCGTCACGCCATATTGCTTGCTCAACGAGGCTTCGATGCTCTTGGCGCTGACCTGCGCAGTGCCACCGTCGGTCTGGATCTGCCCCTGGTAATTCAAGGCCTGATAGCGGGCTTCAAAGTCGGCCGTCAGCGTAATCTTATCGCCCTCGGCCGTCGTGACGCTCAACCGGCCGGTCAGATCGGCCGCCGCCGAAATCGCCGACACCTTCGTATCCAGCCGCTGCGTGCCGGCCGCAGTAGGCGCCGGAGTTTGAAACAGATTCGACGGATTCGGTTGGGTAACGGCGGCAACTGACATAGAATGCTCCTGGGTCCCGGGGTGAAATGCGTCTGATCTTGAGCCCCTTATCGGCGAGTACTAGATTATCTTTAGTGTGGCTATGCTATATTCGACTGAATATTCGCGTCGCCGCCGGCCGTTAACCCACGATGACCCTAAGGAGACACACTATGCGCACCTTGTCCTCCTCCGCAGCCCTCGCCGCCGCCGGCCTGGCTGTGCTCCTGGCGACCGGCGGATGCACCCTCAAAGCGACCATTCAGCAGACGACCGATACCACGTCGAATATGACCGGCACGACCTCCTCCGCTCACAGCTGGGTGACAGAAGACGGGCTGCTCAAGCCCCAATATAAAGCCATCGCCTTTGTGACCGATAATCAGAGTAATCTACAGCGGGATCTGGCGGCGGGGCACGGCGAATACCTGACCTCGCTCAGCACGCTCCTGGGCGTGCCTGCGCAGCAGCAGCCCGCCTACGGCGCGGCGGTCCAATCGCGCTACGCGCACGATCTCGACGGACCGGCACACACGCCCGCAGCCTGGCTGTCCGTACTCCATGAAACCGCCCGGCCGTTTCGGTCCGACGCGGCAGATCTGGCCCTGGAACGATAATGACGACATCGACTGCACCGGCGTCCACACTTGCCTATCGGCGGATCATCCACCCGTCGGATTTCTCCGACGACAGTCATACTGCGTTGGTTCATGCCGTGAAGTTGGCGCTCGCGCTGCATAGCGAGCTGTCCATCATGCATGTCGATCCCGATGTCGCGCAGAAGAATTTCGAAGACTTCCCGAAGGTCCGCCCGATTCTCGAGCAATGGGGACTGCTCCCCTTGGGAAGCCCCAAGAACCGGGTCAGCGAATTAGGCATCACCATCAAGAAGACCCGCACGGTGGCCAAGAATCCGACCGAAGGGATTCTCCAATATCTCGGCAAGCACCCGGCCGATCTGCTCGTGATGGCGACCAATCAATACGAAGGGCTGGCCCGCTGGCAGCATCAGACCGTAGCGGAGCCGGTCGCCCGCGAGAGTCACACCGCCACACTGTTCGTCCCGACGCATGTCGAAGGGTTTGTGGCCAAAGACTCCGGCCAGCCTAAACTCCGGCGCGTCCTGGTTCCCGTCAGCGCCGAGTCGAATCCGCAGCTCGCCATCGACACCACCGCGCAACTGGCGACGGCGTTAGGCTGCGACAACCTGACGGTCGTCGTCGTGCATGTCGGCGAAGACGAAACGCTGCAGTCCATCAAATACCCCAGCCGGAACGGCTGGCTCTGGCACACGATGACGTGCCGGGGAAATGTCGTCGATGTGATCCTGGGAATGGGTGCGGACTTCGACGTCGATCTGATCGTGATGACCACGGCCACGCAGCATTCCCTGCTCGACCTGATGCGGGGCAGCGTGACCGAACGCGTGCTGCGCGGCGCCCGCTCGCCGTTGCTCGCCTTACCTACCTGACCCTAATCCCAGCACGCCCATTTCAGGCCGAACGGCGTTCCCTCGGTTGACTTGACAGGCCATTCACGTTTTTCCTAGAGTGCCTCCGATTTTGATGGCCCTACCCCTCAGCTTGAAATAAGGAGACCTCCGATGCCCCATTCACGGCGCCTCAATCGGCTCGCCGTCCCGTTCATTTGTGCCGCGGCAGTATCCTTGAGCCTGTTCTCCGCGAGCGATTCGCTATCCGGCGCAAGCGCGGAGTACCTCCCGATCTGCAATCTTCCCAAATGCCTCAACCCCCAGGTCACGACGAAAGCCGGGGTCGGAACCGCCCAGGCCACCGCCGAAGCGAAAATTCATCCCGACGATGCAGCCAAATGGTGCGCCGCGCACAAGCCTCGCGATCCGTACTGCGCGAAAGAACAAGTGCGCTCGGGCTGGATCGGATTTCGACCCCTGTATCGCGCCAGCGCGGACTGCGCCGCCGGACACATGACCGCGATCGACGGAAACCTCTATCTCTACAAAGGCCGATGGGAAGACGGGGAAGGCAAAGGCCGGCCCCGATTCCGCATCAAGGGGGCCCCGCAAGACATGAAGTGGGAAGGAGCCGGCGCCACAGTTGACCATACGGGCACCTTCTTGAGCTGGGGGGGAGGCAATTCCAATCTCGCCGCACAGTGGGACGTGCTGTGCGGCGGCGCACCGGACCCCGAGGTCAAATAGGCGCCGCGCGCAACGCCGCCGAACCGCCTTCTACGGAGAGAGCCGACTCCCGGCCGGCCGCCGATGGGTACGCTCGTACGTCTGAGTGGATGCGACCGGCCGGTCCTTCGCGGTGACAGTGCGCACCACAACGCCGTCTCGGAACACGAGAAAGTTCGTCGCCACGGCAGGCACGCGAGGACCAGGCAGGAGAATTCCGGCAAGATTCAGAGGATCGCAGGCCGAAAGTTTAATCTCCGCCCCTGTCGCGCCGTTGGGCCCCGCCTTCCGCATAGCACGTACCGCCTCGACCGCTTCCGGCAACGCGAACTGCTCGCCGACGAATCCTGTCACAAACCGCCCGCCGCGCAGTTCGCCTTGCAGTTCCAGCTTCCGATACACCACGACCAGATCGCGCCACGACTGCACCAACGACTCACGCACCAGCAAATCGCGAAAGACCACCCCGTACCGCCGCAAGAGCTGACGCGCCGTCTTCTCTGTCGAGCTGATGGCCGACAGCTGATGGCTGACCGCATTGCGTAGCAGCGACCAGCGGCCGGCCGTATGGCGTGGCCGCCGCACCCGGTCCCGCCCTTCGGCGCGGCGGCGGCGCGGATCCATGAGGGCGCGGAGATTATCGAATCCGTCGGCTGTCACCAGCCCGGCCGCAACGAGTTCCCACAGCCCCGCCTCGACTTCCGCCTGCAGATGGTTGGTCACTCGCACAAGATCCACAAAAAAACTCGCCCCTCGCTCCTGCAACGCACGGCGAAGATCCTGGGCGACAGCACTCAGCTGGCCATAGGGGTCCGGACCAGCCTGTGCCGCCCTCTCCGCAAATGCCGCCATCAGCCACTCTCCGTCCTCACGCGGAAACAGACTGATCGGGGCGACGCTGGTGGGCACGATGCGGCGAGCTTTGTCAGCATCACCGGAAAACGCCAGGCGCGGATGCGGAGAGAGTCGGCCCCAGCTCACCACGCCACTCAGGCAGAGCCGATCCAGCAGCTCCGGCTCGTATTTCGCCAGACGCAGACGCAAGAGCTGCGGTTCCCAGGCGGAGGCCGCCGCTTCGAATCCGGCCAATTGGGCGATGACGTGCGTCAGCCCGGCCTGCCCATGTTGCCGGGAACCGGGCACAACATGTTGCCACTGAAACAGAAACCGCATGAATTCGGCGGCGGTGACCGGCTCGATCTCCTTGCGTAACCGGCCGATCGTCAACCGGTGAATCCTCGCCAGGAGCCGGCGGTGACACCATTCAGATTGGTGAGGGACGAGGGGGGAAGAGTGAGCAGTTGACTCACGAAATCGGCCGCGGAGGACCTGGCCCTGCGATTCCAATGTGAGCATCGCCGCCATGACACCTTCGACGGAAAGCTGCAATCGATCGGCCAGCTGCGGTACCGTCGTCGGGCCGATACTCTCCATCCAGCCCTGCACCACGTTGACGAGCGCTTCGTCGTCGCCACCCGCCAGCAATCGTGTCACCTGCTCTCGATTCTCCGCCGCCACCCAGCCGCGCACATTGCGAGTCGGCGCAACGGGGAGCAACAGGGCCCGGTCTGCCCCGGTCAACGACGGAAGCAACGACGCCCATTGCTGCATGTCCGCATCGGGCACCCACACCAGCGTCAACAGCGCGTCGTGCAATTCGTCGGCATCGCGCACGACCGGCCAGGCTTCCCGTTCCACGTCCTCGATCGCCGCCGGATCCAGCGCGCCGACCTGACCGAGCAATTCAGGCGGCAGGGTCCGCCGCATCTCCACCGCCCGCGCACGGCGCTCTTCCAGCGGCGCATCGTCGAGAAACGCGTAGGGGTTGGCGTTGAGAATTTCGTGGGAAAAGGGCGAGGGCGCAGGACTATCGACCGCAACACAGCGAATCTGTCCGGACTCGATGCGCTGCAGCACCACCGTGAGTCCTTCAAGATCCATGGCTTCCGTGAGACAATCCCTGAGCGTCTCGTTCACCAGCGGATGATCGGGAATCTGCCGCGCCGCCCGCTCACCGGTGAGATTCTCCTGACAGGCGATCGCATCGGGGAATACGGCCGCCAGCAGATCCTCCGCTTTCATGCGTTGGATCTGCGGCGGAACTTTCCTGCCGTTTGAAAATCTCAGGAGCGCCAGCGACCGCGAGGCATTCCAGCGCCAGCGGGTCGTGAACATCGGCGCCAGCAGCACCGCTTGAATCAAGACCTCGCGCACGGACTTTGAGTGCAGATAGCCGAAGACAGACTCCAGCGGGAAACTGTGTTTCTCTCCCAGCGAGATCACCAGGCCGTTATCCGTCGCCGCCGCCTGCAACTCGAAATCGAAGGTGACGCAAAAGCGCTTGCGCAGCGCCAGGCCCCAGGCGCGATTGATCCGGCCGCCAAAGGGCGCGTGCAACACCAGCTGCATTCCGCCGCTCTCGTCGAAGAACCGTTCGGCAATAATCGTGTCTTGGGTCGGCACGGTCCCCAGTACGGCCATCCCCGTCGCCACATAGGCCACCGCCTGCTCCGCTCCCCGCTGATCCAGCGCGCATTCCTGCTTCAGCCAGGCAAGTGCCGAGTGCTGGGTACTCAGGGTTGCGTGTGCAGCGTCGATCCCATCGGGAAGAACTCGCGCGGCAATCTCCCGCCGGAGTTCCGCCACCTCAGACGATAATTCGGCCGTCCTCGACGGCGCCTCCCCTCGCCAGAACGGGATGTTGGGCGGCGCACCCTGTGCATCTTCCACACGGACTTTTCCCGCCTCGATGCCTTTGATGCGCCAGGACGTATTGCCCAGCAACATGATGTCGCCGGCGAGACTCTCCACCGCGAAGTCCTCGTCGACCGACCCCACCACTGTGCCATCAGGTTCCGCTACCACCGCGTAGTTCGCCGTATCGGGAATCGCCCCGCCGGACGTGATTGCCGCCAGTCGCGCTCCTCGACGCCCTTTGATCCGACGGTTGATCCGGTCGTGAAACAGGTAGGCCAGCCCCCGCCCCCGCTGAGTGGCAATCCCGTCGGCCTGCATGTGCAGCACAGCGTCGAACTCGGCCCGCGAAAGATCCCGGTAGGAATAGGCACGGCGGCACAGAGCAAACAACTCTTCTTCCGTCCAAGCCTGGCTTGCCGCCGCTGCGACAATCTGTTGGGAAAGAATATCGAGCGGAGCGGGCGGAATCGCGATCCGGTCCAGCGTTCCCCGGCGAATTGCGCGCACGAGCGCGGCGCACTCCAGCAGTTCATCCCGGGTCATGGCAAAGATACGGCCTTTGGGAATCGCGTTGATCCAGTGGCCTGCGCGTCCGATCCGCTGCAGTCCTGTGGCGATCGCCCTCGGCGAGCCGATCTGGCACACAAGATCGACGGTCCCGACGTCGATACCCAATTCCAGCGAAGCCGTGGCAATCACCACGCGCGTCTTGCCGGTCTTCAATCGCTCCTCCGCCGACAGACGGATCTGCCGCGACAAGCTGCCGTGATGTGCGGCGACGACATCGGGCCCAAGATCTTGAAGCCGCTCTTCAAGATAGTGCGCGACCCGCTCGGCCAGGCGTCGCGTATTCACGAACACCAGCGTCGACCGGTGCTGCCGGACAAGTTCAGCCACACGATCATAGACATCGGACCAGATGCTGTTCGTCGCCACGGCGCTCAATTCATCTTTCGGCACCTCGACCGCTAGATCCAATTTGCGGCGATGCCCCACGTCAATAATGGTTGGCCGGGGGCGAGCGCCAACCAGAAACTCTGCAACCAATTCGATAGGCCGTTGTGTCGCCGACAAGCCAATACGCTGCGGTTTCATGAGCGTCAACGCTTCGAGCCGTTCCAACGACAGGGCCACATGCGCGCCGCGCTTGTTCGGCGCCAGCGCGTGAATTTCGTCGACGATGACGGTGCGCACCGTCTGTAACATGCGGCGGCTTTTCTCCGCCGTCAGCAGAATGAACAACGATTCCGGCGTGGTCACGAGGATATGCGGCGGCCGCTTCAACATCTGCTGCCGGTCCGCCATCGGCGTATCGCCGGTGCGCACCAGTACCCGCAGCTCCGGCAGCAGCAACCCTGCTTGCATCGCCAACTGCCCGATCTCGGCCATCGGCTTTTGGAGATTTTTCTGAACGTCGTTGCTTAATGCCTTGAGCGGCGAGATGTAGAGGACCTGCGTGTGATCGTCGAGCTCGCGAGCGATGGCTTGTTTGAAGAGACTATCGATGCAGGAGAGAAACGCCGCGAGAGTCTTACCTGATCCGGTCGGCGCCGCAATGAGCGCGTCTGATCCTGACTGAATCGCCGGCCAAGCCTGCTGCTGCACATCCGTCGGCTGCCCGACCTGCGACTGAAACCATTCAGCAATGAGGGGATGGAAAGAAGAGAGCGGCATGGCGTGAAATCTTACCACGCCATGAGGAGGGACTCTATCGACACCCGTTCGGGATCCTCTTTAGCAGCGTAACCAGCTTCGAATAAGAAGCGGCTGGCTTTTGATCAAGGTCTTCCTGGGGTGGCGACTCCGGATGGTGTTGTCCCGGCAGCAAACGGATTTCCCGTTCCGCCGGCTAAGGCTGTGAGTGCTCCTGTTCCTGAGTCAATGGTATAGGCCGACACGTCATTGGAGCCGCCATTAGCGACGTAGACAAATGCCGCATTCGGTGTGAGAGTAATTCCCGCAGGCGTCGTTCCTGCAGCAAACGGATTCCCG
>CAZEHM010000030.1:11853-40309 GCA_964512025.1 uncultured Nitrospira sp.
CAACCGCCGCCCCTACTGCCGTCAACGCTCCGGTCGTCGAATTGATCGTATAGGCCGAGACGTTGTTTGAAGCACTATTCGCCACGAACGCAAACGCCCCGTTCGGCGAGACCGCTACCGCAGTCGGGCTGGTACCAGCAGCAAAGGGGGAACCGGTAGCGACAACAAGTGCGCCTGTGGCCGTGTTGATCAGATACCCCGACACATTATTGGATCCGTTATTGGCAACATAGGCGACAGCAGGTGCAGACGCCCCCTCTCTGCCTCCCCCACTCCCGCCATCGCTTCCCGGACACCCGCCTAAAAGAAGCAGCATCGGCAACGCGAGTCCTGACAGCATTCGAATGTCCATGTGCATTTCCTTTGGTTCGTATCCGGCAGCAGGAAACCTATTCAATTTATAGCACTATGGAAAACCTGTGCCAACACAATCCGCAGGGATTTCAATGGACTCTCATGAATCACCACTGGCACACTGTCTCCATTTACAGTTGGAGACGACTCACAGTGTCCTCCTCACCATTGATCATACTCGGCTCCGGCTACACCGCTCGCTTTCTGTGGCCGCTCGTTGCCGATCGCTCGCCAAGGGTCTTGGCCACCAGTCGCACGCCGGAACAGCATCTCACCTCTATCCCGCCGGCCCACCGCCTCCGGTTTGATTTGTCCCAACCTGACACCTGGACGAACATACCCCGCGATGCCGATCTCCTCTGGTGTTTTCCCGCAATGCCGCTCGACCTCGTCCGGGGATTTATCGAATCCCGAAGAGGCTCGATCAGCCGACTGGTCGTACTCGGCAGCACCTCCGCCTACGACCTTGAGGGCGATCAGCAATACCCTCCTCGCTGGATCGATGAAACCGCTCCGGTCGATCTTACGAAGCCTCGCGTCCAGGGAGAAGAATTTCTCCGTCACGACTGCGGGGCCATCATCCTGCGCATAGCCGGCATCTATGGCCCGGGACGCAATCCCCTCGACTGGATCAGAAGAGGCCGCGTCGGTCCATCACGTAAATACGTCAACCTGATTCACGTCGAAGACCTCGCGGCCATCTGCCTGGCCGCGCTGGAACGAGGGACTCCCGGCGAAGCCTATACCGTGAGTGACGGCCACCCCCGCACATGGGACAGCATTTGCGAGACAGCGGAACAGCGATGGCATATCCGATCCCCGCAGTTTGCCACGACGCAAGACACGGGAAAGCGTCTCTCCAACGCCAAACTGACACAGCAACTCGGTTATACGATTCGCCACCACGATCTTTTCTCAGCATTGAGCTCGATCGAACCGGCTCCTAGATAGCCGAGTCACTGAGGACGGTCAAACTGATCTTCCAGCAAGGCCGCAAACGAGTCAAAACCGGAAGTGTACCCTCAGGGGTACATTGAGGATTTTGACGAGGCGAGAACGCCGCTGGAAGACAGTTTCACCGTCCTCTTAGCGCAGCAAAGACATGACGGTGAGACACACCAACAGATTATTCGTCGCGTGCGCGATCATGCCAGGAATCAGGCTGCCGGTTCGCTCGTACAACCAGGCCCAGAGCAGGCCGCTCCAGAAGACGCTGACAAACCCGATGAGTCCATATCCATGGGCTGCGGCAAAGATACAGGCGCTGAGCATCGCAGCCGGCAACGGTGTCAGCCGACGGCGCAGGATTGCATACAGAATCCCGCGAAACGCCAGCTCCTCAAAGATCGGCGCAAAGACGACGTACTCGAGCAGACTGATCGTCAGCACCGGCCCAGACGCCCAGACCAGATCAGGATCGAACCACTCCGTCCAGTGATTGGCCAACTGGAGCGATTCCGCCATCCGCCCCATCACCCACTCGCCCCAAAACCCGGCCGCAACCGCCGCAAGCACCGCACCGGCCAGGCGCCCGACCCGCTGCCAGGGAATCCGCAAACCGAATCCGGTCAGGATATTCAACCCCGCCGGTCTGAGCAGGTAGTAATAGGCCATCGCCAGGAGCGGCAGATTGGCCACCGGAATTGCAACGGCGCGCAGCGACACATTCTCCTCCGACGGCACCATGGAGATAAAGGCGAGTGAGAGCGCCGCCCCCAATGCCCCTCCACGCAGCAACACCGCGGTGCCGATGCCTCCTGGCCAGGGCGGTGGCATCCCGGGCCGATGCACTCTCAGCCCATCTTCCCGGCGAATCGTCTGCCAGGCAAACCGGAGCAACATGACGGACCCGCCGATCAGGCACAGCAGCTCGGCCCCGGTCAGCACTTGCGCACGGACTTGCAGCCGCTCACCCCGATCGTGGATCTGTTGGTTGATCGCGATGCCGAACCGGACATCGCCCGCCCGCTCCGCTAATGCCGATGCAAGGTGATTGTAAAACCATCCGGCCGGCAGAACCTCGGCCAGAGCCGATTGCAACTGCTGTTCGTAGTCACCCGCGATCGGATCCTCGCCATAGGCCGCATCAATCAGCGCTCCATAGAGGCGAAGCGGCTCCTCTTCGCCGAGCCAGGTCGTTGCCGCGGCAAGGGCTTCGGATCTCTGTCCGGATTCCGCCTGCAAAATCGCCAACCGCAACTTCGCCGATGGGGAATCCGTTTCCCGGATAAGTTCCTGATACCAGGTGATCGACTGCAACCGCTCCGCATCGTTACTGCCGGCGGTCCACTCCGTTACCCGCTGCTGCCAGTCCGGAGCCAGCAGAAGCCCATCCTGTGCCTCCATGGTCCGGCTGACCATCAAATCGAGCGCCCGTTCGGGGTCGTCAAAACGCTCCAGTCTGGATGAGTGGGAAGAGAGCCACAGCAGGGCTCCCAATGCTGATATCAGAAGCGCGGCGGCGAACAGACTGACCGACAGAGAAAAGCGAGGGCGATCAGGTCCGGTAAACGGCGACCGGCTTTCTTCAGGCCACTGTGTGACAAACACGATCCGGTCGCTGTCCGGCCGATTTCTCATAAACATAGCGCTGACTATACCATCGGCCCCTCCTGCTCACCTATCCCTCGAAATGGCTAGATCCACTCATCTCATCCGGCAGCTCCCCCGCCACTATCGCATGGCCTTCTCACTACAGACTTGGCTATACTAACCCCGCAAAACCTTTCGGAGACTTTGGTGCGATGCGCGACTTTTTCCCTCCCCGGCGCCTCCTGCTCGGCCCCGGCCCCAGTATGGTGCACCCTCGCGTGCTGCAGGCCCTGTCTGCGCCGCTGCTCGGGCATCTCGATCCTGCGTTTCTAACCGTCATGAACGACATTCAGCAGTCGCTCCGGCAATTGTTTGCCACGACCAATCCGTTTACCATCGCCGTGTCCGGAACCGGATCCGCCGGAATGGAAGCAGCGATCGTCAATGTGGTGGAACCCGGGGACGCGGTGATCGTCGGCGTCAACGGAGTCTTCGGCGCCCGCCTCGCAACCGTTGTCGAGCGATGCGGCGGCAAAGCCATCAAACTGGAAGTACCCTGGGGCCAGGTCATCCCCCCCGACATGATTGAAACCGCATTACGCCGTTCGAGTCCGGTGAAAGCGGTGGCGCTCGTTCATGCCGAAACGTCGACCGGCGCATGGCAGCCGCTTGAACCGGTCGGTGCGATGTGCAGAAATCATCAGGCGCTGCTGATCGTCGATGCCGTCACGTCGCTGGGCGGCATTCCCGTGGATGTCGAGCGCTGGGGCATCGATGTCTGTTACAGCGCCACCCAGAAATGCCTGAGCTGCCCTCCGGGTCTGGCACCTCTCACGCTGAGCCAACAGGCCCTAGCCGTCATCAAAGGCCGCCGTACCCCCTGCCAGAGCTGGTATCTCGACATGGCCCTGGTGGCGGACTACTGGGCCGAGGGCTCTCGCGCCTATCATCACACCGCGCCGATCTCGATGCTGTATGCCTTGCGCGAGTCGCTGCGATTGATCGAGCAGGAAGGATTGCCCGCTCGATTTGCGCGGCATCGGCTCAACAGCGACGCATTAGTGGCCGGCCTGATGGAGCTCGAACTGACACCGCTTCCGGCGGCCGGGCATCGGCTGCCGATGCTGATCTGCGTGACGGTCCCTCCGCATGTCGACGAAGCGGCGGTTCGCCAGCAGCTTTTGCAGCAATTCGGCATCGAAATCGGCGGAGGACTAGGCCCGCTCAAAGGCACGGTCTGGCGCATCGGGTTGATGGGCGAGTCCTGCACGGAAGCGAACGTTCTGACCTTTCTGAATGCGCTCGAAGAGATTTTCATTCGATACGGATGGCTGTCGACGCCGGGCGTTGCGCTGCAAGCGGCCGCGCGCGTCTATAGCCGGGCAATGTAGTAAGGAGTCTTGCACATGAACCGTCCCCTCCTGGTGGTATTGGGCGCCATCACCTTTGCGTTGATGAGCGTGGTCTTTTTCTGGGTCTTCAAACTGACGATGGCCAATTCCATGAAGACGGATATGGTCTCGCCGGAAAAAGTCGCGGCCTTTATCCAGGCCCTGCTCGAAGCCAACCGTAACAACTACACGGACAATGTCGTCGTGAAGCTGCAGAAGGAAGGCATCCAGGCGCATGAACATTGGAAAGACGAACGCGGCGTCGCCCTGCCGGCTCAGTATCTGATGGAGTCCGGCCGGCTCGTGTCGATGAAAGATTTGAAGTTCTCCTTTCGCCTGGCCAGTCTGACCCCGATCTACGTGTGGAACGGGCCCAACAGCGACTTCGAACGGCTCGGCCTCGCGGCCGTGGACAAAACCCCCGACAAGCCGCACTACGGCTTTATCACCAAAGGCGGCACACGGTACTTCCAGGCCATTTATGCCGACCGGGCCGGTTCGCAAGCCTGTGTCGACTGCCACAACCAGCACCCCAACAGCCCGCGCCGCGATTTCAAGTTGAACGACGTGATGGGCGGTATCGTGATCACCTTCCCCGTTGGAGAATAGCCCCATGGCCATCGCCATCCAGCATGTGCGTCTCATTGACGGAACCGGCCACACAATCGAACGCGCCACCATTCTGATTCGCGGCAGCAAAATCGTCGCCGCGGGATCGAGCCGCACCACGACGATCCCGAAGGGGGTCACGCGCCTGAACGGTCGCGGCCTGACCGTCATTCCCGGGTTGATCGATTGTCACGTGCACCTCTGCCTGGGCGGAGAGCCGGACGTCGTCGCGACCGTCGAATCGGAATCCCCCTCCATGACGCTCTTGAAGTCGGCCCGGCATGCCAGGCAGACCGTGGAGTCGGGCTTCACGACCATCCGCGACGTCGGCTCCCGCGACCATTCTATTTTCGTATTGAAAGCTGCGATCGAGGCCGGAATCCTGCCCGGCCCCCGCATTGTCGGCGCCGGACTTGCCATCTGCATGATCGGCGGCCATGCCCGTTTCATCGGTCAGGAAGTCGAGGGAGTTGAGCAGGTACAACGGGCCGTCGACGCGCAGCTGGCGGCAGGCGCCGGGGTGATCAAAGTCATCGCCTCGGGCGGCGTCCTCACTCCCGGCACCTCACCGGATCAGGCGCAGATGACCATGGATGAACTGACCGCCGCCGTCGCGACCGCCCGCCGGGCGCAGAAAAAAGTCGCCGCCCATGCTCACGGCGCGGCCGGCATGAAGAACGCGATTCGTGCCGGCGTCCACTCCATCGAACATGCCACGCTGCTCGACGACGAAGCCGGCGAATTGATGAAACGACACGGCGTCTATATGGTCCCGACGCTCTCCGCGCTCTCCACCACTGCGGCAGGACGGCCCGGCTGCGGCATTCCTGTGAGCGCACTCGACAAAGCCCGGGCCATGACAAAACGTCATCAAACGAGTTTCAAGAAAGCCCACAAGAGCGGGATCTGCATTGCCATGGGCACCGACGCAGGCACCCCCTTCAACTATCACGGGGAGAACGCGCAGGAATTGGAACGGATGGTCGCTTTCGGCATGAGCCCGATGGAAGCGATCCTCGCCTCCACCGCAGCGGCCGCGCGCTTGATCGGCATCCATGACACGGTCGGCACACTCACGAGAGGCCGGCAGGCGGATCTGGTCATTCTGGATGGAAATCCGCTGAAACAGATAGAGACGTTACGAGACCGCAGCAAAATTATGGGCGTGATGCAGGCGGGAAAGTTTGTGGCGGGACCGCTCTCGACGTGACGTCATTCGACATCCCGAGAATAGATTATTTCCCCTCGCACGATTGAGGTTTAACGGCTGACGATTCACCGTCGTTCGTAAAAGAGTTCCAAGGCCGAGGCATAGCCGTGGATGCGGCCTTTTCGGAAACTGTCTTCCAATTGTCCCCGCAATGATCGAAACCCGCCTTCGTCATTCTTTTTCACAACCCCTTGGGACACCATCATCTCGGCGGCCACGTCGACTAACCGGCCCTTGCGTGCTTCCATCTCGTCAGTGAGAAAGTCGTCTATGACCTCCGCGCCCCGCTCTGCCACGAGATCTTCCTTGAAGGTGTCATAGCCCTGCGCCGCCACCGTCCGCGCTCGCAAGACAGCCAACTCTGCCTTCACCCGCTTCACATCCTTCACCAAGATGGCAAAAAGCTCCTTCCGGCCCTCATCGAAAAGTTTCTGCTCCATCTCGTGGAGAATGACCGATACATCCACCACATCCGCGCGCGGCTCGTCGCCCCAATAGAGCCGGTCATAGCTGCGCCGCTTTTCGGCATCGCCCACGATTTCGTAGGCTGCGTTGATCTCGCGGATCTTCGCTTCCGCGTCTTTGCCGTTGGGATTCCTGTCGGGATGATGCTGGAAGACCAGCTTGCGATAGGCTTTTTTGATTTCTTCATCCGACGCCTCGCGCGAGACGCCCAAGACCTGGTAATAGTCCATTCGAGCCATGCGGGAAACTATAGCACGGGACTTCCGCACGCTTCACCTCGGATCCCCAGCCCCCTTGACCTTCGTCTCATCCGGCTTATCTCCAAACCATGAGACACAATACTGCGCCTAAAGTACTGACGAACGATGAAAAAAAGGCTGCGGATGCCGCATTCGCTGGGCGTCCGTTCAACGATTCGTGGTCGGCCGCTGCTCGGGCTGTCTATGAAGGGATTGTGAACGCACTGCCGAAGGAAATCGTTCCAGCCGTGCCGGAAATCGAGGCTGTACTCGCTGACTTGGAAACGGCATCACCCGTGGCTCCTTCCTCTAATGAAGAAGCTGCTTCTGGAGTACCTCCGTCTCAGAAGGATGTGGCGGAAAACCCCGTCGCATCCGCGGATATCGCGGTCATCAGAGACCGGCAGGAAGCAATTCAGTCGGGCATTTTAATCGACGTGACGCCGACGGCCCAGCAACTCGGGCTCACGTTTCCCGTCACCATCACCAAGCCGTTATGGGATATCGGCATCGTTACGAATCAATCTCTCTCACAGGAAGAGCAGTCCGCGCGGCTTCGCGATGTGCTGATGGCGTTCAGATTGCGGCTTGCCAGTCTTGCCACGATCTCGCCGTTGATCGATTTTCCGGCCCTGTTAACTATGCCGCCGGCCACGGTCCCGCAGCCGGTGCCGCTGTTTGCGCTTATCCAGCCGGATGGAAATAACCAGGCCAACGTCACGTTGTTGCTTCCGAACGAAGTCTCGCTGACAATTTCACCGTCGAATTAATCGCACCCCGCGGTCAACGACGAATGAAGCTCTCGATGAATGTCCGCTCATCCGCCTCTGTCTTGACAAGACCGTCCACGTGCGCGTCACGAAGCCGGCCGAGTACCTGACTGTAGATCGGCCCCGGTTTGAGACCCATGGCTTGAAGATCCTTCCCCGTGAGCAGCGGCTTCGCCTGTCTCCAGGAGGTGAGATAGGCCGACACCTGCCGTTTCACCCGGTCAGACGGGCTCTGGGCCATGATGGCCAGGAGCGCTTCATCCGGAACGGCCTCCAGCACGCGGCAGACCCCGGACGGCTTCAAGGGCGGCTGCTTGCTCAATTGCCGCAGCAGGCGATGGGCTCCGCCCCGCATGGCTTTCAATGTGGTGGCTTCACGCTCACTGAAGGGAAACCGCTTCAACAGATCCGCCACCCCGCGATCAGGCAAGACCGCTGCAATCGCCATCATGTAGACCAGCCAGGACTCCAGCTTGTGGTCCAGATAGAGCAGCCGATACCAATCGAGGGTTTCTTCGACGGCGAGGAGTAGCTTCTCAAACCGTGACGTCCACACGAGCTTCGGATGAATGAATCGAAGGAGATCGAGCTCGGCCAGCCGCTTCACCCCGGACTTCGGTTCCCGTTCGGAACAGAGGGCCTTCAGCTCCTCTAAAAGCCGGTGGCCGGAGAGTTTCTTAAAGAGCGCCATCTTGACCGCCGCCTTAATCAGCGCCACGGTGTCTTTGCCAAGATGAAACCCGAAACGCGTCTCGAACCGGATCGCGCGGAACACGCGGGTCGGATCTTCGACGAAACTCAGACTATGGAGGACGCGGATGACCTGATTCTTCAAATCCCGCTGACCGCCATAAAAATCGAGCACCTCCCCGAACCCGCGGCCGTTCAGACGGACGGCGAGTGCATTGATCGTGAAGTCACGGCGATACAGATCTTTTTTGATCGAGCTTTGCTCGACGGTCGGCAGCGCGGTCGGATATTCGTAATATTCGGTGCGGGCGGTGGCCACATCGAGCTTGAATCCATCCGGCAGCACGATCACCGCGGTGCCGAACCGCTCATGCGCCTTCACGCGCCCCGACTGTTCCGCCGCCAGTTTGCGCGCAAACGCGATCCCGTCACCTTCGACCACCAAGTCGAGATCGAGGTTTTGGATCCCGAGCAGCAGATCCCGCACGCAACCGCCCACCGCATAGAGCGGCAGATCCAGCCTGTCAGCCAGCTGTCCGGCCTCCTTGATCAGCGTAAAGAGACGCGGGGGCAGCTTTTCCTGCAGTTGTCGTTTGAGATTGCGGTGATGCAACAGCCCGGGCACGCCGGTCGGGTCCGTCAGTTTGGGGCGAAGCTTCACGGACCGCAGGACATCGTCATGCCAGGCTCGGAGCAAATCCGTGCGCGTAATCACCCCGACGACTCTCGTGCCTTCAAGAATCGGCACGAACCGCTGATTCCGCTCCAGCATCGCCTGCTCGATCGTATAGAAGTCGGTATTCGGATGAGCCGTAAACTGATCCGCCTGGAGAATATCGACCGCCGTCAGCTTGTCCAATCGATGGAAGAGCGCCTTCTGGATCTGTTCCCGGCTCACCAGCCCCACATAGCGATCTTTGCCGTCCAACACCGGCAGCACGTTCACGCCGTAATTGGTCATCCGCTGCTCAGTCTCGCCGACCGTGGCGTCTCCGCTGACCGTCTTGACCGGCTTGGTCATGACATCCTTCGCTAACAACGTCGGCTGGTACCGTTCCGTCAGCAACTGCACGAGCCGCTCCTTCACCTCTGTCAGCGTCTGCCCTTTGACGATCGCGGCAGCAGCAACCGCATGCCCGCCGCCGCCGAACTCCTGCGCGATCCATCCGACATCGATCTCCGGCACGCGGCTGCGGCCGATAACTTCCACGTGCTCCTCGTTCGTGACGACCACCAGCACTGCATCGACCCCTTCCAGCTCTGCCAATTGATGCACTGCCTCGGCCGCTTCGACGCGATCGCGGTCGAAGGTGCTCGTCGCCACCAACACCTTCCGGCCTTCCAGATAGTGCACGTCACTGTGCTGCAGCAAATCGTTCAGCAACGCGACAATGTTCGGATCGAGGGGGCGATGCAACGTCTGCATCACCAGTTTCAGATCCGCCCCAGCGCCGAGTAGGAACGCCGCGGCCTGCAAATCGCGCGGAGTGGTAGAGGAATAGGAAAACGACCCGGTTTCATCGTAGAGACCGAGCGCCAACACGGTCGCTTCGAGCGGCGTGAGCGGCACACCGGTGTCCTGCACCCGTTCGATCAACATGGTCACCGTCGCCCCGACCGTCTCGATGACCTGGTTGATCGATTTCCCTGGCACCGACGTCCCCGCGGGACCGGCGTCTGATTGATGGTGATCGAATACCAGCACTTCGACGTTCGGATCCAGCCAGCACTGTTTGAACGGGCCGATGCGATCCGGCTCGTGGGTATCGACCAGAATCAACGTTGACACTTCCGCGAGATCGAGATCTTTGAGCCTGGTGAGATTCAGATCATGCGCCGAGAGAAAGGCATGCACCGTCTCCTGCGCTCCCCCGGACAACACCAACCGTACATCGGGGTACAATTTCCGCACGGCGACCATCGCGGCCAGGCCGTCGAAATCCGCATTGTGGTGGGTCGTCACAACTTTCATATCGGCATTCTAGCAGGGTCATTCCATCCACGAAACCAGCCTTTCTATCGGCTGCCTCGCTCCTCTGCCTCGCCGCCGCTCATCTTCTTCAGTCTCCTACAGCCTACACAGCACAACCTTCTCCTGTAACAAATGGCATCTCACTAGGATGTTCTATTTACGAATTGCCTATGCTCTCGTCTGACTCTCCAGGAGGCCACGTGTCCTTCTACGCCCCATTCTCCATCCATCGTGCCGTGGGGGAGGCCACAAGAGAATGTGAGGCAAAGCCGTGGCCATAAATTCAAACTGGAGGTCACCATGACAAAGATCGGACTCTCACTCTCTCTCGTCGCATTCGTCGGTGTGCTGGTCGCTTCGACCCTGCCGGCCCAGGCCCAGTCGGCAGAAGTACGTTTAAAAGCCAGCATGGTCAGCGGCGCGGCATCCGGCAAGGCTGAATATCGTGAGCGTGGTAATCGGAAACGCCTGAACGTTCAGGCCGAAGATCTGGCCGGCTCCACGATTTCGCCCCAGAATGTCTTTATCAACGGCGTCTCGGTCGGCACGATGGCCCTGGCAGCCTGTCCGGCGCCGGCCACGCAGCTTCTCTGCGGAGAAATGGAACTGAATTCTCAGGACGGACAGGTTGTTCCTCAAGTCCGGAGTGGCGATACGGTCAGTGTCGGATTTAGCCCGGCCGTGTTGGCTGGCGTCTTCCGCTAAGTTCCTGCTTCGATTGACTCTCTTCGGCCCGCCGCCCTCCCGCGGCGGGCTTTTTATTCCCTATTTTGACCGCGCGTTTACTTCCCCTCGCTTCCCCCGTCTAACCCCATAGAACGGCATGGAGCGGCTCTTCTCAAGAGAGCAGAGAAACGGCCTCTCCCTCGCCAGCACATTGCACACATTCTTACGCTCTCACGGAGGATCGATGATGAAACCAGCAACCGTTGTACACGCCAGCATTCTGATGGGCTTGGCCATTCTCGCTGCTATGCCGGTGGCCGGCGTCCTGAACCCCAATCTCGCCTCGGCGCAAGCCGATGTCCGCCAGGAAGACCGGCGCGCGGATCGGCAGCAGGATCGTCGAGAAGATCGTCGGGAAGACAGACAGAATGACCGGCGGGAAGATCGCCGAGAAGATCGGCAGCAGGATCGTCAAATGGACCGGCAGCAGGATCGTCAGCAAGACCGTCAAATGGATCGCCACCAGGATCGTCGGGAAGACCGTCGCGCCGATCGTGGCGGCCGCGGGCGGTAGGCTCATCGATCTCCTTAATAAGAAACGGCGCCAGGCCCCATGGGGCTGGCGCCGTCGTCGTTCTCCCCACACGTCCTGATTAACGATGCCGGGCACCCTGCGCATCGTGCTTCTCACGCGCAATATGGCGTGAGGCGCGGTTCTGGGCCGCACCGATTCGAGCCCGCTCTTTATCCGTGACAACCCCGTCTGACTTCGCACGGTTTTCCATCCGATCGATCCGGTTCTGCTCACGATCCAGACGGTTGGCCTCCCGTTGATTCAACTGGCCGCTGGCAATCCCCTGATCGATCCGCTTTTCTTGGTTCGTCTGCCGCTGATCGATGACAGGCGTGTCCGCTTGCGCAAAGACCATCCCGCTCATGCCGAACGTCAACATAGCAACCGACAATACCATCGTCTTCATGGAGACCTCCGTAGGATAAAAGGTGATGTCACATGTCCGGATCAACGCGGGGCGATCAGATCCGTTGACAGGACCTGAAATCGTGAAACCCTTGCAAACGTATGTATCAGGAGGTTAGAGGGCTGTCCAGACATTCAGAGCATGAACGAACAGAAGTCGGACGGCAGAAGAAAAAGGGGAAGCGAAAAGAGTTACCTGAACGTCTTGCTAGTGATCGCGCCCGCCATGGCCGCTCCCGCTCCGGTCGGGCCGGCTGCCCCGGTCATCGCGCCCACCACCGCCGCTGCGGTCATCACGGCCGCCTCGATCATCCCGCCCACCGCGGTCTGCGCTGCCGCTGCGGTCCATACGCTCGCCGCTCCCGGATCCGCCTTGATCGCTGTCGCGGAAGATCCGATCGGCACGCTGACCTTTCGAAACCTGGTCCTTGATGTTCTGGAGATTGACCCGGCCCTGCTGAACATCGGAACCGCGCCGCTTGAGTTCGCGTGCAAGATCGGCCAACTCAGCCGACCGGTAACCCTGCCGGATCCCTTCCGCGACCAACGCCGTTCCATCCTTTGAGGGGATCTTGCCTTCTTTGAGGATCGCGAGACTCTTCGCACCGGACGCCAACGATTCTTGCGAAATCTTGCCCGCTCCTCCTTGCGAGGTCCTCGCCAGTTCCCGCACCTCTTCGGCCGTCGCACCACGGTTCAACGCCTCGGCCAACCCTTCGAGCGCCCGTTGGCGATTGCCTTGGGACGCATCGACCATTCCTTTGGCCGTCGACTCCTGGAGAATGTCCTGCGCCGATTCAAAATGAGTCACCAACTGGCGCACAACCGAATCGATACGCTTCGGCTCGACCCCTTTGGCCAGGCCTTCTTTGACTTTATTCGCCAGGGGTTCGGTCGGCAACCCCTTTTCTCCGGCTTTCGTCACCTGCTCAAGAAGTGCATTCACTTCCTCCGCCGAATGCCCCTGAGCCGAACGCAGCCGATTGATCTCTTCCCGGTCCTGTGTCGAGAGCGAATCAGCCAGCGCGGGCGATACGCCCAGGCACATCGCCAGACTGATCAGACACACCGGTATGTTCGCCATCTTGCGCATAGGGTTACCGAACGATCACGACTCCATTGGTCTGTCCGAATCCGTCCGTCACAAAATCCTCCGCCAGCGGCGGCACGGCCCACTCTTTTCCATCAATCAGATACATGAACGTATATTCCCCAGGCCGTATCGGGACATCGGCACTCCACACCCCCGTCTTGCCCTCTTGCTTCATCTGCGTCGCACCTTTGACCCATCCATTGAACGAGCCCACGATGGACACGGTAGTGGCCGCAGGCGCGAGGTACGTAAACCGCACACCCCCGGCGACCGGCCGGGGCACATCGGGCATGATCGTCGCCGCACAGGCGCTCATCGCGATCAGCAACGCCGCTCCAAGCATCACGGTTCTGATTTCGTGCCGCATGGGCGAAAGAGTACCCGACAGCCTTCCTCGATGCAAGGGAACGGATCCTAGGTTTAGATACTGACATCCAGCACCGCATTCTCTGATCCAAATCCATCGCCGGAGGCTTCGCCAGCCAACGGATCGGCAATCCACTGCTTGCCGTCGATCACGAACATATACTGGTACCGCCCCGGCTTCAGTGGAATCGTGGCGGTCCACATCCCGCCTTCCGATCGCTCCAACTTGGTCTGTCCGGGATTCCACCCGTTGAAATCTCCTGCGACCGAGACCGACTGTGCCCCCGGCTGCAGTAACACCAGCCGGACAAAGACCTTGGATTCCGGATTCGCCTGGGCTGCAATCGTCTGCGCCGGCGCCTGAGCCACCGGCACCTCCACAATCCGCTCCGGCATCGCCCGAATTAACCCGGCCACCGCCACCACCGCTATGCAAGCTGCTGCCATCGCACCGGCCAGATTCCACTCCAGTGTGTGCGGCACGGTGATCGCCATTCGCACTCGATCCCAGAGACTGACAGGAGAAGAAGCCACCCTGGCTTTCACTTGGCTCAGAAACTTCGCAGACGGAAGGATTCTCGGAAGTTGCGCCGCCTCGGCCACGACCATCTCAAGATTGAGCCAGGTCCGGCGCAAGGCAGAATCCCTATCAACCGCCTGAAGGAAAGCAACCCGCTCCTCCGGCGTGAGATCCTGATCGAGAAAGCGTTGAATCATGAGTTCCTGTTCATCCATGGGACCTACCCCGTTCTCTCCTCCCGCCGCTATCGCGTCGGATTCAGCTCGGCCAGTTCTCGACTGAGCTGCAGCCGCCCCTTATACACTCGCATCTTCAACGTATCACCGTTGACGCCAAGAATGTCCTGCATCTCCTCGTAGCTCAACCCTTCAATATGCTTCAGGACAAACGCTTCCCGGTAAAGAGGCGGCAACCGCTGAATAGCCTGCTCCAACTCCTGCGCCACCTGTTGCTGAGAAAGTAGATGTTCGGGCGTCCGTTCTTCCGCCACATGAACATCCAGCACCTCCTCCACATCGACATCGTGTTGAACCTGCCCGGGACGCTTGACTCGTAACCAGTCTTTACACTTGTTCGATGCAATCCGGTACAGCCAGGTCGAAAACTTTGATTCCGCTCGAAACGTCGACAAGGCCTTGAACGCGGAGAGAAAGGTTTCCTGCGCCAGATCCTCGGCTTCGGCGCGGTTCCCGACCATCCGGTAAGCCAGGGTGACGATCGCTGTGGCGTGCCGGTCGATCAGTTGGCCGAAGGCCTCATGATCCTGCTTGAGACAACGCGCCACAAGCTGCGCATCGTCAGGGCCTTCTCGCTGTTCCAGTGGCATCGACCGCTCCACTCACCCTGGCTCGTTGCCACCACACTGTCTGCTTGGGCCTATCTGATTCATTAGACGCACCATTCTTCGATTCGTAAACAGCACCGCCACCGCTCAAAAGCGGTAGCTGGTGCCAACCGTCAGCGCATAGGCCGGCGCACCATCGGATAAGCCGACCGTGACTCCCCCGGAAAATCGCCAGGCCGACGAAGCGGTGTAGTTCGTGGCGATAAACACATCACGGGCATTCACGAACCCACGGGCGATCGCCCGATATTCTTCATAATACGCGCTAGCCAGCAGATCTTTCGTGAGGTAGTAGCCGATGCCCGCATCATACCAATGCTGGTTCTGGAAGTTGATTCCGTCGGGATCGCCGATCACGTTGTAGCCCCCATCCAGGAACGCGATCCACTTCTCACCCAGCATTTTCGAGATTTCGAGGCCGGCCCCGTAATCGAAAGCACCGGTGCCCAACCCCTGACTGGCGCTGGCCGTCGGCATTTTCATTCGCCCCGTGACGGCGATAAGTGGCAGGTAGTCTTTCTCTTCGACGACATAATACCGGCCTTTGAGGATGATATCCCCGAGACCAGCGGTGGTCACTTTCTGACCGGCAGCACGGGTCGTCGTACCACAGACTCGATTCTTCCCACTCCCGGACTGTCCTTTCCCGCTACATCCTCCATCATCATTGGAACCGCCACCACCAGTTCCAGAATTCCCCCCTCCGTTATCATCTACACGCGTCGCCGTCCCTCCAACCAGCGTCGTTCGACCGTCTGTTGTCGCCGTCACAAACGGAATGACCAGCGTCACATCGCCATCTTTGAAGAGCCGCCGGATCGATAACGGCGCATAAAAAAAACTGCTCGTCGTATTCGTCCCGAACTTCCCGCTGCTATAACTCGGGGTGAATCCAAGCTGCCAATTCTGCTCCGGCGACGCCGGTCCCTGATCGGCTTTATCTGCCGCCTGTCCGTCGACTCCCCACAGACCCAACAGCATCACCCCGGTGAGTATCCTTGCCCATTTGTTCACAGTCATCACTCCGGCATCCTTTCTCTGATTGCCCCACACGGCCACCTCAATACCATAGCGGCGCCGGGCAAGTCTCCCGGCGCCGCTGCCTGGCCACCCCTGATCTTCAGCGCTCGACTAATTCCGTCCAGCTCTCTCAGGCCGCTCCGGTCGTTCCGGTCTCTGCGGCCGCTCGGGGCGCTCAGGCCGTTGCGGACGTTCCGCTCGCTCGCTGCGATTGGGCCGATCCATCTGAGCGGCCCGCGCATTGTCCCGACCGTCCCGCCCATGCTCGCCTGCCACCTGATCGGCACGATCCAACCCCCGCACCTCTCCTCCGGCATTCGAACGGCGATCCTCTCGACGATCCTGTTGCCGATCAGCCTGCCGGTCTTGACGGCGGTCCTGCTGGCGGTCCTCCTGACGGGTATCGTCGGCCTGTGCGACTCGAAGATCATCACCCCCGCGACGGCCGCCCTCTCCGCCACGACCGCTATTTGCCGATCCAGATCCACTATTGGCCGACCCGGAGCCGCTATTGAGCGATCCCGGCCCACGATTATCCATTCGCACCGCCGGCTCATCGGTCAGGTCGGCGGCTTGAACTGCTACAGACGATGCCGCGAGCACCACTCCTGCAACTGCGCTCAAGATCATGCCTCTCAATACTGCCTGCGCACGATCATCCATGTGCACCCTCCTTCCCCTTGGTCTACAAACTATTTTCTCCCCCCCTCGACCTTCTTCCATCCGGCCACTTTTACCAATTAGACGTTCGGACAAGCGAAACGTAAATGATGCCTAACGGAGAATACCGAGAGAAATCCAACGAGCAACTCCTGCCTATCTGTAACCTCCTCAAGATCGCGCCCGATCCTGTCTGGGCAGATTTGCACGGCGGCATGCCGTTTTTTTTCCCCTTCCATGTTTCTCTACGTGTGCGACCTTAGGACAGCCGCTCTAAGCTGCGGTATTTTCAAGCACAAACCCTTTGGCATTTACCCGGCATGTGCCTTGCTGTATCTGCAATCCAAGAGCTACGAACCGTTCATTCCAAGGAGGTTGTCGATGAAGAGCCAGATGATGAAGAACCGAATGATGACGATCGCTGTTGCCGCCCTCGCCGTGGTGGCGTTGGCTGCTGCACCGGCGTTGGCCAAGGATAAAGAGGCGAAAAAGAAGTCGTCCGGAATGCACCACTCATCCGCGGCGGCGGCGGCCTCCAGCACCGGCCACGTCCCCGAAGTCGGCCAGGCACCAAAGCGCGGGGAGCATGACTCGAAGCCGGGTCCGGCCTGGAAGACCGTGGGCGGCACACTGAAACAGGTTGATGGAAACGCCTACATTGTTGAAGACTACGAGGGCAATCAGGTGAAACTCTTTGTCGGCCAGGGGACGAAAGTCATCAAGCAGAAGAAAGTCGGGGACACGGTCCGCGCCGAAATCACGCGGGGCGGCTTCGCGAATTCCGTCCAGTAACCCCTAGCATTGAATCCGCGCACCCGTCCGGGTGCGGAACGGTCCTCGAAGGGGCCGGCCCTGTACAGGCCGGCCCCTTTGTTTTCTTCCGAATCGGTTATCGATTACTTCGCGGCTTTCCCGAATACGATATCACCGTAGAATGCAATGGCCCGCTCTCCGGTATTGTCCGTATCGCTCATGATCGCGACCCCGTTGATCAAGGGAGGATCCTCGCCGAACGCGTTGGTGTAATCGTCATAGATATTCCGTTCTTCTTCCACCCACATCCCGACTTTGGACGGCCCGCTTTCGACCACAATCATCTGCGCAAAATCGGTATAGGCATTCTCGATCATCGTACCGACCGGCGTCTTCGTCTCCCAGATATAGTTGAGGGCGCCGATGGGAATATCGCCGAAGAGCACCCGGCCCGCTTGGTACTTCAATTTCTTCCCGAAGCTGATGTGCTCTGGATCGTACGCAAAGGTAATATAGAGCCTGGCGGGGTAATCGTCGCCATCCTTCCGGCTGACATCGCTGCGCTGCAGAAGGTTCTCGACCTTCCACCGCCAACGGACCATCGGATAGTCTTTGGGATTGATACTGATTTCCTTCGTGAGCCCGGAGGCCGAGGCTTGGCTGGTGGCTTTTACGACGACCTGATCCCCGTCTCTCACCAACACGTACTCTGTATGCTTGGCAATCTTCTTGAACGTCAGCGGCTTCCAGCCCTGCGGGAGGGCGGCCCCCGGCTGCTCGGATGAAAACTTCCCAACCTCGATCAACGGCGAAGACTGCCCCCAGGATATCGCCTGATCGCCGACGCTTCCCGCAAGGAGAACCGCCAGAGAGATGATCCTGCGCCAGGTCATTCGGCAAATCCCTTTCCCCTACCGCCTCATCCAGGAGAACAGCTTCACCAGGCGATTTCTGGTCGCCTGAGTGAAATGCGCCTTTCGCCAGAGATTCACCACCTTCTTGTTGACTTCCGCCTGTGTGGGATACGGATGGATGGTTCCGGCCATCACCTTCGCCCCAAGCCCGGCCTTCATCAACACGGAGAATTCACCGATCATCTCACCCGCATGCGCCGCGACAATCGTCGCCCCCAGGATTTTGTCCGATCCTTTTTGAATGTGGACCCTGGCAAACCCTTCCTCCTCACCGTCAAGAATGGCGCGATCGACCTCATCCAGCTTGAACGTATACGTTTCGACCGCAATCCCCTTTTCCTTCGCGTCCTGCTCGTACATGCCGACGTGGGCTACTTCCGGCTCGGTGAAGGTGCACCAGGGCATGATCAGTGAATCCACGCCGGCATAGCCCAGCCCGAACGGATGGGGAAACAGGGCATTCTGAATGACGATTTGCGCCATGGCGTCGGCCGCGTGAGTAAACTTGTAGCGGGAGCAGACATCGCCCGCCGCAAAGATGCGCGGATTGCTGGTCTGCAACCGGCCGTTGACCTTCACTCCGTTCTTGTCGAACTCGACTCCGACCGCTTCCAGCCCCAGCCCCTCCACATTGGGCGTGCGGCCGACCCCCACCAGGATCTCATCGACGGTGACTTCATGCCGCCGGCCATGGGAATCGACCGTGAGACGTTTCCCGCCGTCCGCCTTGCTGATCGTCAGATCCTTTCCGCAGCACAGCAGTTGCACGCCGTCCTTCACCAGTTGCTGTTCCACGATCTGCGCCGCATCGCGATCTTCGTTCGGCATGATGCCGTGTTGCGCTTCAATCAAATAGACCCGGCTGCCGAAACGGGCAAAGGCCTGCGCCAGTTCGCACCCGACCGGCCCCGCTCCGATCACGCCGAAACGCGGCGGCAACTCCGTGAGCGAGAATACCGTTTCGTTGGTGAGGTAGCCGGCGTCTGTTAGTCCAGGGATCGGCGGAGCAGCGGCACGGGCGCCGGTGCAAATCGCCGCCTTGACGAAACCGAGAGTTCGATTGCCGGCAGGCCCCTCGACCGCGACCGTGTCAGCCCCTACGAACCTCGCGTGGCCGATAAAGACATCGACGCCCAGACTCTGATAGCGCTGCGCCGAATCGTTGCGGCTGATCTTCGCGCGCAGCTTGCGCATGCGCGCCATCGCCGCACCGAAGTCATAGTTCACACCGGCAGGAATGTGCACGCCGAACTCTTCAGCCTTCCGCAGATCGGCCCAGGCCCGCGCGGCACGAATCACACCTTTCGACGGCACACACCCCACGTTCAGACAATCTCCACCCATTAAATGTTTCTCAATCAGCGCCACCTTCGCACCCAAACTGGCAGCAATGACCGCCGTGATCAAACCTGCTGTTCCAGCCCCGATGACCACGATGTTATAGCGACCGGACGGTTCCGGATTGACCCAGTCGGACGGATGGACATTCGCAACCAACTGCTGATTATGCACATCATCCGGCTGCACCGGACTCGCTTGATCCTGAGGCATCACTGCGCTCCTCTGACTTTCTTGTAGACCGTCGGAACCAGCGCCAGCAGCCCCAACAATACAAAGGCGCCGATGACATTTGGCGAGGCGATTTCCTTGAGGGAATTGATCGTCCCCAGCTGCCGGCCGGCATAGGCATAGACGAAGGAGCCGGGAATGATACCCAATGCGGTCGCGGCAACGTACGTCCCGACGTTCATGCGGGTCAGCCCGGAGACGAGGTTGATCACAAAGAACGGAAACAGGGGAATCAGCCGCAACGTCATCAGGTAGCTGAACGCATTCTCGGCAAACCCTTGCTGGACAGGACCCAGCCACTTCCCGAACTTCCGCTCCACCCAATCGCGCAAGAGATAGCGCGCGGCCAGAAACGCGAGTGTCGCCCCTGTCGTCGCGCCCAGGTTGACGAAAAGAGTGCCCAGCACGCTGCCGAACAGAAACCCGCCGGCCAATGTGAGGATCACCGCCCCGGGAAGAGACAAGCCTGTCACCACGATGTAGGCAAGGATAAAGAGGCCGACCGCCGATACGTAGTTGGCCTCCGTAAAGGCCAGCAGCTGATCGCGATTCTGCTTCAACGCCTCTAGCGAAAGAACATGTCCGACGTCGAAATAGAAAAACAGACCAACGGCAGTCCCCACGCCGAGCAGGATAGCAATCTTACTCCCGATAGGAGGCTGCGCCGGTGTCGTGGTAGAGGCTGGGCTGGTCATAGCGGCTTCGGACCGTATCATGGGTGCTCCTTGCGTAACTGTCAATGCGTTCTACTCGGAGATAGTCTCATGGTTGCGGCGTTTCTTACACCTTCCCGCGGGAGAGAAGCACGCGCGCTCCCGTCTCCTCTTCATCACCGAACAATCATACGCCGCGCTAGAAGTTCCCGAACACACCGCATCATGCGGAATGGCCGGGGCGGAATGGCAAGAAAGGCTTATGGTCGGGAAGGACGGACGGCGGTCGCAGCGCCACTGATGGCGTCACCGAGCCGCTCCCACCGGATGGATTGAGACGGGCACAGAGAAGTGGCCGGTAGCTCACGGTCGATTTGTGACCGGGTTGATGCGCAGGACGGCCGGGAGGCATAGGTTGCCGGCTCAGTGCCGGGCCGGGAGAGTGACGATTCTGCACAACCTATACTCTGGCAGAACAGAACCACCGTACAGCAATGAATCAATCGGCGCATGAACCGCTCACTCCTTTTGCAGTTCTTTATCGGCCATTTGAGAGGATCTCTGGAGAGGCTGGAATGGAGAATTTACTGCCACTGGCGATCAGCAAGGTCCCGATCGATATCCAACCGGCCCAACGCCCGCTCGAACGGATCGATCGCCCCGTCCCGGTTTTTATCGAGCTCTTGGAAATGTTCGTGCAAGAGCGCTCCGGTATTCGGATTGGGGGGCCCTCCCTTTCCATGCTCGTAATGGGGAGAGTACCGTTGCGGCTGTTCCATCATGCCGTGGTGCGACAAATCCGGTTTCGGCGTCACTACACCCTGAGGCTTCAGCCGCTTGGCCCCTTTGGCCCGGCGATGCACCCGGGATGCACTCGGCTCCTTCGGCGGAACTTTTTTTCTTTCGACCGACACCGTCCTGCCCGTCGCTTCTTTCGCCTGGACGTCTGCATTCTTTGGGACCGGAATCGATTTTTGCCGGACAGCCGGCACATGATCGGCAGCCCTTTTCGCCTGTCTCGCTGGGGATTTATTGTCAGCCAAAACAGGGCGCGCGTCGCCGAGCCCCCATCCCGCAAGGAAGGCAGTCAGAACAACACCCACCGTATACAGATAGCGATATCGGCTCACAGGAACTCCCTGGCAAATTCTGCCCCACGGGCAGTGTAAGTGTAGCAGGCTCTATTGTGCCTCCAGATCATTGATTCGAGAAGGGAATTCCGCCTCTGTCAGGTCTCGCCGCCTCACTCGACACACGAGGGGGACTTGCGACTGCAGTCCGTTTCCCGTACCCTTCCGGCTGGAGGCCGCATGACTGACAACGACTCCCGGTTAACCAAAACGAAAGAACAATGGGCCAAGGCCCGGCGCGGCGGAGAAGAGCGGGAGGTCTTCTATGAAGGCGACGACCGGCTCCCGCCTGGGCAGCATCTCGTCGACACCTTTCCGGTGCTGGACCTCGGATTCAAGCCCGACATTCCGCTCTCAGAATGGACGCTGACCATCGGAGGTTTCGTCACCACTCCTGTCACCTGGACCTGGGATCAGTTTCTTGCGCAACCGCAATTCAAAGACCGTTCTGATTTTCACTGCGTCACCTCCTGGAGTCGTTACGACAACGACTGGGAAGGCGTGAGCTTCAGACAAATCATGTCCGTCGTAAAGCCGCTCTCTCTTGCGAAATTCGTGCTCTTCAAATCCTACGATGACTACACGACCAATCTGCCGATCGAGGTCTGCGACGATACCGACGTGCTCCTGACCTATAAGTGGAACCACCAGCCGCTCACAAAAGAACACGGCGGCCCGGTCCGCGTCATCGTTCCGAAGCGCTATGCGTGGAAGGGAGCGAAGTGGATCAAAGAGATTACGTTCTCTGATAAGGATGAGAAGGGATTCTGGGAAGTCCGCGGCTACTCCAACACCGCACTGCCATGGAAAAACGACCGGTACGGATGAATACGGCTACTTTCTGGTCCACCCGCCGGGCCCTTCGATAAAGTTGCCGGGCTTGGTGTTTTGAATCGCTTTCTCGCCCGCCAGCGTTTCGACCGCCGTGAGCTGAGTCCCGTTCCGTTTTGCAATGTCTTCATAGGCCTGCCGGCGCTTTTGATTGACCTCATCGATCAACGATTGCACCTCCCCGCTTCCTGCGGTCACCGCCCCTAAGTATCCGCTGGGCTTTTCTCCGACCAGGCCTTTCGTTTTGGCCTCCTCAAGAGACAGCGCAAATACGGGAAGGGCCGATCCTGCGCACAGAACCACGAAGGCCGCTAGTGTGACGACGATCCGGAAGGTCATCGCAGTCTCCTTTCCGGGACTAAAACAGTCCGCTCTTATTTGAAATCACCTGATCCAAATCTTTATCGACTTTGACGCGAATTTCATGATCGATCTTCACGTTCAAATTGATCGTGATCGGCTGGTCAGGGGCCACCACCTCAACGCGAGGCGTGCATCCGGCGACTCCCCACAACAAGCCCAGCACAACCACCACCTGCACGGTTCCAAGCCGCCCCTGTTCCGACATCATGCTTCCAACTCCCTCACCCCTTCTGCGCGCGCTGCTTGAGAGACTCTCCAATATCCTGTACCGTCCGAAGGCTTTTCAAGAGCGCCGGAATATTTTCTTGAACCGTGAGGTTGAAATGAATGGGCGGCGTCTTTTTCATATCCGGATTCTTCCCTTCCAGACGGGCCGCCAGTTGCAGAAGTCCGTCCTCACGATACTGTACGCCCACTCTTAACACATTGTAATGGAAGTTGTTGAGCGCCTGGGCCACAAGCTTCAGACTCTGATCCGACTCGGCGAGCAATTTACCGGCCTCCGGCGTCGCCGTATAGCGGATGACTCCGCCCGGCGGCTGAGCCTCGATGGTGCCGTCCTTCACGCTGACGCCGGCCGCCGTGAGCGTGATGGGAAGCGTGCCGTTGAGCAGTCCCGTCCCTTCGACTCCCTTCTGCTGTTCGACACTCAGCACCTTGGCCAGATCGATCTCACGGAGCGAGATCGTCCATTGAGCCGGAGGTTTGGCCGGATCGAGATGAACCGCGGGACAGGTCATCGTGCCGCCGAACAATTCCCCCTGGATGTCCCGTAAATCGACCACCGGCCCGGCGCCCGACAACATCCAGCTCAGATCGACCGTCGTTTTGAGATTCGCGAGCTCGATTCCTGTCTGCACGGATGCAACCGTGACGGCCGCCGGCTGGCGCGTCGCGATCTGGTCGAATCCGGTGGTTCTCAACACAAGCGTCGTGCTGAATCCTTGAACGGCGATCTCTCTGAACATGCCGGATAAATTGTCCGCCTGTATCGTCACAGAGCCCGGATGCAGGACCACGCGTTGTCCCTGAACAACTGCCGCGCCACCCACGGACCAGGCCAGGTCCGCCGTCGCCGTGAATCGTCCGTCGATGAGATCGAATGAGTCCGGAAGGGTCGGAACCAGCGTACGAAGCCGGCGCTCCTTCGCATTGAACTGGAGCGGCCCCACGCTGCCACGCAGCGAACCTTTTCCCTCCGCGAATGCCTGCTCAACCTTGGCGGTCACCACCCGCTCACCCGACGGCAGATGGCCGTGCACCTCGGCCTTCACGCCCGCCTGATTCGCCGAAAACTCCGCCCGCCAATTGGTCGCGGGAACAGCCAGCGGCAACGGCTCGACCATGACCCCCGTCACATTCACAACCCCCTGCGCGTTCCATGACGTGCCGACAAGTTCGGCCCTCCGCAACGCGATCACACTGTCTGCCAGCTTGAGATCATACCCGGCCAGCCGGCTTGTTGGAATCTGGAGCGCGAACGTTCCGGGCCCGCCGGCACATTGGACAGAGGCAAGCGTGCAGTGAACCGATACCGGCTCCTTGATATGAACCGTGGCGCTGGGAATGACGACGCCTGCGGCCTGCATCTGTGTCACCGTCACGGCCGAAGGCGCCAGGAGCTGTCCCCTGACTTCATGCTGAGCCAGCGCCAGCTGTCCGTACAATGCGCCGACCGCCGCCTTCGACGACAGTCCGCTGGCAACAAACCGCGGCATCGCACCCTGAATACGGAACGTTCCTTCAGCCGTGTCAAGTTCGCCGCCGACCACCGTGGCTTTATCGGCTTTGAACTCAGCCACCAACGGGCCGGACGCCATCCCGTACATCACCGCCACGGGCCCCTCCACGGTCAATCGAAGCGGAGACTCCGTCCAATAGAGCGCGCCGTGCACCGCCTGGACTGGCTCAATGCGAAGCGGTTGATCGCCTTGCGGCAGAAGCGCCCGCACCACCTCCGGGACAAACTGGGGCTGAGTGTTGACCGTTGCGGATAAGAGCACGCCGGGGTTCACCGTCCATTCGAACCGCATCGGGTTTCCGGTAAATCGTCCGGAGCAGACCACGGCAATGTTCCTGGCAATGCCCTTCACCGCGGGAAGCACGACGGTCGATTGGAACGTCCCGTCGAACATGGAGTGCGGATCGTCCCGCAGGGAGGTCAGCGATGACTCGGCGGCGGCAGTCCCAGTCCACTGGACGACTACTTGGCCTGAGACTTTTTCCAGTTCAGGACCGATCGGCAGCATCAACGCAATAAAGGGTGCGACTTCCCTGACATTGACATCCAGCTTCCCCTCGATATGAACCTGTTCGCCCGCAGCCTGTGCAGTCGATTGCCAGGTTAAAATCGTCGAGGCCTGAGGCCGCTGGGAGACTAACGTCGCCGACCAGGTGCTTGCGGAATGACCGCTCACCGTCAGCCCGTACGACGCCGTTTCACGGCCCTTGAAGGTGAGATGGCCGCCGAGTTCGCCGTCCTGCTGAAGAATCACACCCTTGATCGAGACTTTTCGGAGCGGCCCCGTCGCCTGTTCACGAAACACGGTCGCTTCCTCGACTCGTACTTCCCTGAACGGAAGCACCGGCAACCGCCGGAGAAGATCGCCGGCGGTCACCATATTCCACGGCGATCCCTCTCCGTTGCTCCCCTCCTCCCCGGCGCGCTCGCCCCGGCCCGATGCCGGCTGGGGATTACTGAGGACCTGGACAGCCACATACGGCAAATCCACCCGATCAACCTGGCCTTGCAACAGATCCATCAGGCGGTACCGCACGGTGATATCCGTCAACGAAATCATCAATCGTTCATCGTCCAACTCCAGTTGAAAGGAGACAACCGGAATCGACAGGCTGCGCCATCCGGGATAGCCCAATTGCACAATGACGTTCTGATACCCATGATGGCGAAGCCATTGCGTGACCGCCAGCGAGACGGTCAGGGGCAGGACGAGATAGAGCCCCACCAGAGCGGTAAGAATCAGAAGACCCCATCGTTGATAGGGATAACGCAACATACGTTTCAGGCTGTCGGTGATATGGCCCTTGGTTGTCGGCCAATAGGCCTCTCCCTGTCAAGCGCCCCCCGCAAAGGACGCGACACATCGCATGAAACCGCTGTATTTTGTCGTGACAGGACATTCACCGGCTGGGTACTATTCCGTTCATGACATCTCATCACGCTTCCGGTGCGCCCGCGTCACAGATCGCTCGAATTGAATATTGGCCGGTCGACATTCCCATTACCGATCCCTTTGTGGTTGCCACCGGCGCCCGCGTGGTCGCAGAAAATGTGTTTCTCCGCCTCACGCTGGACAACGGCCTACAGGGTTACGGCGAAGCGGCGCCGTTTCCAGAAGTCGGCGGAGAAGACCGTTCATCCTGCCTTGCAACTCTGCGCATCCTGGCAACGGCGCTGATCGGAAAGTCCGTCCGTGACTACCGTGAGCTTGCGGCCCAGATGGATACACTCGCCCATCAGCAGCCGGCGGCTCGCTGCGGGCTGGAAACCGCCGTGATCGACGCCTATTGCCGATCGGCACAGATTCCCATGTGGGAATTGTGGGGGGGACATGACGTCCGGCCGCGGGACACCGACATTACCATTCCCATCGCAACGCTGGAGAAGTCTGTCTCCTTGGCCCGCGGCTGGTACGAACGAGGCTTTCGGCTGTTGAAAATGAAAGTGGGCAAGGATGTGGATCAGGATATCCGCCGACTGGAAGCCGTGCACCGTGCGCTGCCCGGCATTTCGTTCATCGGCGATGGGAATCAGGGATTCTCACGGGAAGACTGCCTGACCTTTGCCAGAGGAGTCCAACGATTCGGGGGACGAATTGCGCTCCTCGAACAACCGGTCGTGCGCGAAGATCTCGACAGTCTCGCTGCCATCCGAAAGATCACGGGCATTCCTGTGGCCGCCGACGAGTCGGTTCGCTCCCTGGCGGACGCTCGCGACGTGATTGCGCAGGAAGCGGCCGACTACATCAATATCAAAATCATGAAGACCGGCGTGGTCGAAGCCGCTGCCATCGCGGAAGCCACGCTCGCCGCCGGCTTGAAACTGATGGTGGGCGGCATGGTTGAAACCCGCATCGCGATGGGGTGCTCGTTCAGCCTCGTCCTGGGGATGAAGGGATTTGAGATCCTGGATCTCGACACGCCATTGCTGTTGGCGACTGATCCGGTGCAGGGAGGCTATCAGTACCATGGGCCGACCCTTGAGCCTTGGTCCAGACCAGGGCTGGCTATGGAGTCTCAGCCGGGCCTCGACGTTACAACCCACCCATAGCGCGCTACTTCGAACCGGTTGACTGGTTGATATGCGTCACCGTTCGTGAACCGCCGCCGGACGACGCAGTCGAACCGGTATTTGAGCTTGAGAGCGGATCGCTGTCCGTTTCCCCACCCCCGGCCGATGAGGCGCCCGCAGAACTTCCCGGTCCCGGCAAAACCCCTGACCCGCCGCCCGTTCCGGATGAAGACGCGTTCACGGAGACGAGGGATTTATCCACCGTCACACGCCCGTCCTGATACTGGGTCATCACGAAGCTTGTTGATCCTTCCACCGGTCCCTTGGCGTACGCCAACACCTGATAAGACACACCGTCGGTCCCCCCGAGAAAACGCAGGCCAATCGAGTAAAATTTCAACGCCGGGAATTGGTTGAACCCTATCGCGCCCAGATCGAGTCCGTAGGTGCCATGCTGAGCGTGATAGAGCTGTTGCAACCGATGCACCTCTGCCAACGCCACTTCCGCTTCGACCGATTGTGCTTTTTGGGTGAAATGCCGATAGGACAATGCGGCCGTAGCGGCAAGAATCCCGACGATGGCGACGACCACCATCAATTCGATGAGCGTGAACCCTTTCTGGGTTGCGCTTGCAGCCTTCATAATCTTATCGACCGGGTTTGAACGAGAACTCGCTGAGGACTTTGGCAAGAGATGCCGCCGCCTGTTGCGCCTTCTGAATCGCCTCCGGATTCTCCAGTCCCTGTTGGTTCGATGCCAGGACCTTTTGAATCACCACCGTATGGTGCTGCATGTCTCCGAAGGCCTGTTCGACCCTGGCCAGTGCATGATTGGCAGTCGCAGCCAGCTCATCCAGCCGATCGGATTGTCTAAACTCCATCCGCCAACTGAGATTACCCTTCGCCCATTCCCGGATGCTCTGATCAAGCCGGACCAACGGTCCCGCCACCCGACGGGTCAAGACCAGGCTGAAAATGACGGCGCCGAGAAACAGGACCGGCACTGCCACAACAACGGTTTCGCTGAGCAACAACATCTCACTGGCGGCTGCCTGCCGCTCCTCCAGCGAACCTCCACCGTACAATGTGATCATCGGTCCGAGATGCGGCCCATAAAAAGCCAATGTAAAAAATAAGGCGGAATACAGGAACAACATCAGACCGACCCAGACCGCATACCCCTTCTGCACCTGATGGAGAAAAAAGGCCTGCCGACGTTCCTCTGAAGGCGGTGCTGCCAATGTTGCTGTACGCATAGCCCTGCTCCCTTCGCATCGTGTGGCCGGACATACACCGATATGCCACTATGCCACGCGCCTGAGAAAAGGCTATCACCAGACATCAGCAGACCCAAGCAATTCACTTGTTTTAGTGGAGGAGCGACGGCCCTGCCGTTCGCATCGCTCATCACACGACTGAGGACGGGATATCCGGTTCCTGACAACGCTTGCAATATAGCGCTTGGCCCAGATGCTGGGCACGGCCTGCGGGCGTGAGCACCCAGGGGCGGGAGAAAAACGGCGGCTGATGGCGCACATGCTGTCCATGGCCGCAGGCCAAGTCAGCCACCCAATCACCGTGCTCGTCCACATGAAATCCGACGATCGGTTG
>CAZEHM010000031.1:0-7838 GCA_964512025.1 uncultured Nitrospira sp.
TCGAGTCAGGGCAATGCGGCAGCTCCTGAATCCATTCTCGGGGGCGGACAGGCCGCCGAGCAGCACGCCATCCTCGGATCGAAGCTGGACGCTGTCAACGGCGGTTTGACTCTGAACCTGTAATGTGGCTTCGGCTCCCGTGCTTTCCAACAGTCCGACGCGCCGCTGATTGACAAACACATGAATCGGGTCCGACGCACCACAACCGGAACGACGGGACCCCGTCCGTATGGCATTCAGCAGGTGTTCGCGATAGCCGGAAAACTCATGTTCGGTATTCATAGATCCTCCTTCTTTCCACCAACTCAACTCGCGTTACGGCAGAAGCTGGAGTGCCACGCGCGGCTTCTCCATGGCCGAAGCCCCATCAAGTCCAAAATCCCAGGCCAACTGCAGGCAATCCAGACACAGGGCCAGATGCCAGACCCGGTAGTCCACCCCGTAGCCCTGGAGAAACATGTCCTCCCACTGATGCCGGGGTAGGCAGGGATAGTGGTCGGGCTCACTCTTCCGGTAATGGGCCTGCGCGAAACGCAGCAGGCGCTCAGCCTCGCCGTTAAACCGGTGTCCCTGCTGCTGTTGCCGGTCGGTCAGCGTCTTCAATTCGGCTTCCGTGATGCCGGTATCCTCAAGCGTCCGCTTCCATCCCGAATCACGCCATCGTTGAAAATTCTTGTAGATGCGCGGACTCTCCGAACCGTTCAACCGAAGGGCTGCAATGACCTGACCGGGCCCTAATCCGTAACAGTGATGGTACAGGGCGATGAGCGCGTCGCGGCTGACGGCGGCGCGCCCTACCAACCCGTCAAGAAAGCGGCCGAGCGGCGTGAGAAGGTCTTTATGATAGCAGAACGGCTCCGGCCGGCTGTGCTGCCTGGCCACCATCGAATCCAGCAGGAAGAGCGGACGACAGGGCACCTCGCTCCGGCCCGACACGAGAAACTGCTCGAGATATTCCGCTCCCCAGCGCAACACGAATTTTTCATGGGCGACATCGTCGCTCCACTGGCCGGTTTCCCGAAGAAAACGCTTGGTGTACCCCGCCGCCCGGTCGAGCAACAGCGGCAGCGACTGCGAGACGACCCGGTCGAATTCCCCGGCAGTCGACACCACTTCTTCAAGACGTCCGGCGGCCGTCATGCGATCCGATATAGCACGGTCTCTATTGAGCATATGGGATAGTCCGATGGAACTCATTGTGCCTCCTTCGCGATCTGCGCGCATTGGACAAAAGCAGCACTCCGTCCGGCAATTTTGTCCGTTGAGCTGAATGCCGCGCACTTGATACAGACTAGATACGGGTTATGCATGGGGCATGACCGGATCGATACTTTCATTCTATTTTTCATTTATGGAGGTTCCTATGACACGCTTCAACGGATTGATGGCCCTGGTGGCCTTCCTCAGCTTCAGCACGATGTCCACACTCGCGGTGGCCGGGGAGGACAAGAAGGAAGAGCAGAAGGGCGGCAACGTGGTCGTGTTCAGCGATGACAAGAAGGAAGAAAAGAAGGATAAGGGCGGCCACGTCGTGGTGTTCAGCGACGACAAGAAGGAAGAAGCCAAAGATTCGAGCGGCAAGTAGGCCGGTCCTGCGGGGTGCGGCGGAATGCCGCGCCCCGCACATTCCCTCCCGACAGACCCTGCGATGAATCCCGCGACTGCACACACCCGATCCGATCGGCGCCGAACCAAACAGGCTTCGCCGACAAGGCGGAGCTTGGGTCTCGGACTCGCCGTCGCGCTCGTCCTGCTGATCCCTGCCGCGGTCCTGCCGGAGCCTGGTCCGCCCGGACCGCATACGCACACTCGCGGCGAGGTCCTGATGCTGACAGCCGAATTGATTGTTGTGAAGTCGGCCGATGGAACGAGCATTCTGATCCCTCTCGACAAGCACACGGCACTGGACTCGGCGGTGAAGGTCGGCGATCGCGTCGAAATCTCTGCGTCGACGGATTACCACATCATCTCCGTCAAGCGGCTGCCCCCGTGACCGGACCGCGCAGTCCTTTCCCGCATCGCTTCCCTCTTCGGCACTCCCTGCCCCGACACCGCATCAATCCCTACCGAAACACTCCTGCTTATTCCGGTGTTCGATCCAGGCGGTGGATCAGGAACCGCAGGACATCTTCGATCTCCCCTTGATGCTTGAGGTAAAACTGCGCACGGGACCCGGCGTGCTGTCCGACCCGAACGCCCATGGCCAGCCCTTCCGTCAGCGTAAACACATCCTCGTCCGTCTCATCATCTCCGATGAAGAAGAAGGCGGACTGACAAAGATGCCGCATCAACGCGAGGGCCGCCGCCCCCTTGCCGTCTTTGCCTGGAGGTAAGAGATTGATCGATTGTTTTCCAATGATCGGTCGAGGCGCAGGCCTGAGCCGACTCAGCAGAGTGAGCAGAATCGGGCGGATGCAGTCCTCCTCTTCCCGATCCCGATAATGCAACGTCAGGGAATACCGCTTATCCTCCACATCGATCCCGAGATCGGCCAACGGCTGCGCCAGCTCCCCCTTGATCGCCGCTCTCCACCCCGCACAGATCCCATCGGCCCACAGACGTGTGACCGGAGACGTGAATGGGCTCTCCAGACCATGATTGCCGATGAGATAAGGGACGACCCCCTCCAGCCTGGGCTCCAAGTCGCGAAGGGCTCGTCCGGAGATAACGGCACAGGGAGCTCGCTTTCCTAACTCCTTAAGCCATTCCTTAACGGACCGAGAGACCTTCACCGCGTCACGGTTGGAAGAGATCGGTGCCAGCGTCCCATCGAAATCGAAGGCATAGAGCATCGGCTGGCCGGCAACGGCTCTCAACGCCTCACGCCCCTCGGGCGAGAGCAAATACATCATGCCTGTCCTCCTGTAATCGTCCGCACATCTCTGACTCCGGTCTGCCGTACGATGCGCGCCCGCTGCCGCATGCGGGCCGCATCCATCAACATACGGCCGGCCCAGCGGTAGACGTTAAACTCCTGGACGATGCCGCGCATGCTGCGCATGCGCGCCCGTTGCTCGACTGGGGGCATGGTCAGCGCCAGATGCATGGCCGCCGCACATTGGTCAATGTTGTACGGGTTGATGAGCAAGGCTTCCGGCAACTCCGTTGCCGCTCCGGTAAATTGGCTGAGGATCAGCACGCCTTGCTCGTCGTCACGCGCCGCGACGAATTCCTTTGCGACGAGATTCATGCCGTCATGAAGACTACTGACAATACAGAAGTCGGCGCCTCTGTAATATGTGCTGACTTCCTGAGGTTCATGATGCTCAATCCGCACATGGATAGGCCGGTACCCCTCGCGGCCGAATCGCGCATTGATGCGTTCGGCCGATGCCAGCACATGCCGACCGAACTGTTGATACTCCTCGATTTTCGACCGGCTTGGTGCGGCAATTTGGACAAAGGAGAACCGGCCGATCCATTCCGGCTGCAATTCCAGCAGCCGTTCCACCGCGAGGAACCGCTCGAGGATGCCTTTGGTATAGTCGAGCCGTTCGATTCCGACGCCGACACGATGGGTATGGGAAAGCGTATTCAACGTGCGAATCCGCGTGTTGCACTCGGAGACCGGCGGCAGTTGTGCCATCTGCGGCCCGGGCCATGCGATCGAAATCGGGTAGGGATTGACGGCCGTCAGTTTCCCTTGATACGAAATCGTCGAGCTGTCTCGATCGACTCTCGTTTCGAGTGACCGGTCCACGGTCTCGATGAAGTTGCTGCAATGAAAGCGTGTGTGAAATCCGAGAATGCTGCTTCCCAGAAGCCCTTCGAGAATGTCCCGATACCAGGGACAGATGGCATACCGCTCCGGATTGGGCCAGGGAATATGCCAGAAGGTGATGATCGTGGCATGCGGCAGATGGTCGCGCACCATCTTCGGCACCAGCGCGAGATGATAATCTTGAACGAGCACGACCGGATTATCGGTCTTGGCCTCCTCGATGATGGCCAGAGCGAACCGTTCATTGATCTCTTTGTAATGCTGCCAGTCCGAGGATCGAAAGACCGGACGGACGTGGGCCAGGTGGCACAGCGGCCAGAGGCCTTCGTTGGCGAATCCATAGTAATAGCCGGCCTCTTCTTCCGGTGACATCCAGATCCGTCTGATCTCGTATTCGGGATGGTCCGGAGGCACGCGCACATGCCCCCGCGCATCGACGACCTCCCGATCGGCGTTGCCGCTACCGTGCGCGATCCATACACCGGAACAGGCGCGCATGACGGGCTCCAGCGCGGTGACGACTCCGCTGGCCGGAACCTGCACCTCAAGTTGTTGGTCGTGCCAATTGTGGATGTACGGTTCACGGTTGGAGACGATCAATACCTCATCACCCGCGAGATGGTCGTGGAGAATGGTCTTCAGGGTGGCGGGCGTCCAGCTCATCTGGCTCTCGTCCCGCATGCGTTTGTCCGCTTCGAGCTCTTGTATGAGAGCGCGAAGATCCTGGGCAACCGGATGCAAGTCGGCGCCGGGCTTCGGATCTCCGATCAACGCCACCAGGCCCTCCCCGCGAAGCATCGACCGCACGCCTGCAATCCACCCCCGCCAGCTCAGGTGCGCGACCAGGACCGTCACCAGAGAAATCACTCCGCCGATGACAGCGAAGAGGTAGAAGAGGTACCACTTCGTATCGCTACTCCGCCGCTCGATCCAGCTCATGTCGTGGACGAGCATCAAGCGCCCCCACACTCTGCCGTTCCCTTCGATCCCGACGGCTGCGACATGGACCGCTCCCTGGGTGAAGCGCAAGAGAGCCGTCTGTCCCGCTTTGAGCGTGCCCGGACCGTCGCAGGAAATCGAGTCGGGGTAGGTCAGCGTTTTATAAGTCAATTTCCCGTCGCGGTCGCAGAACCCCACGGCGAACAGCCGTTCGTCCTGAATGATCCGGTGAAAGTAGCTCAAGAGTTTCGTCTTCGATTCCGATGCGAGCAGATCGACCAACGGGCTTTCGACCATCCGACCGATGAGCTCTGACCGGATTTCGAGATCCCGCACGAACCACTTCAGCGTCAACGTATCGACGAGAGGAATCACGGCATATGCCAGACCGGCCAGCACCAGGGCCAGCGGCAGCAAAAATCGCAGCGACAAACGCATCGGTCACCTCTTGTTTACATCCGACTGCAAATCGCCTAATGTTGGCGCATGTATCCCTACGGACTTGTCGGCAATTGCCAAACCTCGGCACTGATCGGATTGAACGGTAGCGTGGAATGGATGTGCGCACCCCGGCCCGACAGCCCTCCGGTGTTCGGACGGTTGTTGGATCCCGACGGCGGACACTTTACGATCACGAGCCCGCTGCCTCTGCGCGACCTCACAACCAAACAACACTATCTGCCGAACACGAACATTTTGATCACCACGGTGAGATTGCCGAACGGCGATGCGTTCCAGATCACCGATTTTTGTCCGCGCTTCGAACAGTACGGCCGCATCTATCGGCCGGCCGCGCTTTTCAGGATGGTCGAACCGCTGCGGGGCACACCAGCGATCCAGGTCAACTGCTGTCCGGTTTCCGGCTGGGACAAGACACCGGTGCAACCCGTGCGAGGCAGCAACCATCTTCGCTACGAGATTCGCGGTGATGTCCTCCGGCTGCTGACCAACATGCCGCTGACCTACCTCTGCGAAGAAATCCCGATGGCGCTGACCCAGAAATTCTATTTCGCCATGACCTGGGGACTCGGCATCGAAGACGATCTCATCAAAGTCACGCACGACTTTCTGGAACAAACCGCCCGGTATTGGCGGATCTGGGTAAAAAACTGTTCGGTGCCGCTGCTGCACCAGCAGGAAGTCATTCGCTCGGCTCTGGCGCTCAAGCTGCACTGTTTCGAGGACACCGGAGCCATCCTGGCGGCCCTCACGACGAGTCTCCCGGAACAGCCGGGCGGACAGCGCAACTGGGACTACCGGTTCTGCTGGCTGCGGGATGCCTATTTTGCGCTCACGGCATTTCATAACCTGGGCCATTTCGAAGAGATGGAAGCCTTCCTGAAATTCCTGCTGAACATTGCCCATACGCACGAACATTCCAGCGACCGGCTACGACCGGTCTACACGCTCAGCCAGGGGCTGCCGCTTCCCGAGACGGAACATGCAAACTGGACGGGCTACCAGGGCAGCCGACCGGTGCGCAGCCACAATCAGGCTGCGGAACATGTGCAAAACGACGCCTATGCCGAAATGATTCTGACGTTTACTCCGATTTTCTTCGACGAACGGTATGTCGATTTGCGCACCAAAGATCTGGATGCCCTGCTGGCGCATCTGGCGAAACTGTGCGTGCGCAGCATCGGCCAGCCGGACGCCGGTCTCTGGGAGATCCGCAACGGCTGGCAGGAGCACTCTTTCACGAATCTCCTGTGCTGGGCCGGACTTGAGCGACTGGAACGGATCAAACAGGCCGGGCATCTCCCCTCCGTCTCGATCGGCCTCACGGCCGGACGCATCCAGGCAGAGGATGCCTTGCTCCGCGCCGTTCGCGAGGGAGCCGTTCGGAACGGCCCCACGGACCCCAGTTTCGACGCCGCACTGGCCCAACTGCCCATCCTCGGGTATCCGAACCGCTCGCTGTGCGAGTCGACGGTATTGCACATCACCCGCGAACTCTCGCTGCGGCACGGCGGCGAAGAGACGGGATTCTTCTACCGGTACGTGCGGAGCGACGACTTCGGGAAGCCGGAAGGCGCGTTCGTCATTTGCTCGTTCTGGATCGCTCAGGCCCTCGCCCGCCTGGGATGCATGGACGAAGCGCGGACAATCCTCGACCGTGTCCTGATGGCATCTAATCATGTCGGGCTGTTTTCCGAACACTTCATTCCCTCCACACACACCCAGTGCGGAAACTTTCCCCAGGCCTACTCCCACGTCGGCCTCATCAATGCCGCGTTTGCCGTCAGCCCTCCCTGGAGCGACGTGCTCTAGCGGCACCTGAAGGATCACGCCCGTCGAACATTGGCTACCCGGACCGCTTATCCACGCGCCTCGATCCGGACGGTCGCCGTAGGACTGATCAGTCCCCGGGGATTCTGCGGCTCAAACCAGACGTTGTACTTCAACTCCCCCGCGCGCCCGAAACACAGGCTGATGGATTCGCCGGGAGGAATCGTGATCAAGTCATTTACCTCTCCGAACAGTGTCTTGACGCCTTGCTCACAGCTCAGCTCATCGAGCAGTCGCATGGTCAAGAAGCCGATTCTGACCGGGGCCGACCGGGCATTCGTCCACCGGATCTCCTCCCCCAGGTTCGCAAACATCGGATCAGGCTGTATGGCATCGGCAATACGAATTTCTCGGACCGGCGGCGCATCCGGGCCCACCACACCCCCATGCCCGCAACCAACCTGTATCAGAAAAAATCCCGCACAGAGAGCCCACAAGATTCGCTTCATTCGATTTCCATTTCCTGAAAACCCTGCGGTGTAGCCACGAAAAGACGACGATGAACCTGCACCCGGCTTAGGTCCGCCCGCCCAGACGGAACAAACGGCTCGATTCATCCGGCCCCCTGGCCTATTCAGCGGAATCAAAACACTTCGCGCGAGGGAACGGAAATAAGACCTGGGCCTCATCAGTCGACGAGGATTCGATAGAACATGGGCGCTAACGTAGGACTAGCGGACAGGAGGATGAAACAGTGCGGCGGCAATCACGAGGACATGCTCAGACGGCGAGACATTCGATATTGCGATTGAGCTCTCCGGCAAAAGAAGTTCCGGCGATGGGGGAACAACGGAAAATCCTTCCAGCACAGACGCCCCGAGAAGATCAGAAGCATCAGCAGGGTTCAGCAACGTCGCCGGCACACCGAGCATCTGAACCATGACGCAGA
>CAZEHM010000031.1:7938-40065 GCA_964512025.1 uncultured Nitrospira sp.
CTCCATCGCGAGAAGCGGCATCAAACTGGCCGCGCCCATCAATTCCCAATCTTCGATCGGCACCGAAACCACCTTGAACACTGAAGCCCCCGCCGGCACGGTCAGCACAGCCACCTGCCCCACGACCGAGCAGCACACTGCCCAAACCAACGCGCGGTTCGTGCCGACTCCCAGCTGAAAGAGCGACCACCGCTCACTCCGGCAGTTGAACGCATGGACCAATTGCGCGACGACCATCACCGTGAAGGCCACGGTTCTCGCCTGTTCTAGATTTTGATGCAATCCGTACAGGCTGTAACTGAAGGCTCCCAATGCGAGGGCCGCCAGCATCAGCCCCTCGCCGCCGATCGCCAAGAGCCGCCCGCGGTCGAGCAAGCGAGCCTCGGGCCTGCGAGGCGAGCGCCGCATCAGATCCGGCGCCTTGGGATCGACCGCCAACGCCAGAGCGGGAATGCCGTCCGTCACCAGATTCATCCAGAGAATCTGGATCGGCAGGAGCGGAAGCGGCAAACCCAACAACGCCGCAAACAACATGACAAGCACTTCGCTCACGTTGCAGGACAAAAGAAAATGCACGGTCTTGCGGATGTTATCGAAGACCCCTCGCCCCTCTTCTACGGCCGCCGTAATCGAGGCGAAGTTATCGTCGGTCACCACCATATCAGACGCTTCCTTGGTGACATCCGTGCCGGCGAGTCCCATCGCCACCCCGATGTCGGCTGCCTTGATCGCGGGAGCATCGTTGACGCCGTCGCCGGTCATGGCCACAATCGCGCCCCGCCGCTTCCAGGCGTTCACGATTCGGAGCTTGTGTTCGGCCGACACGCGGGCATAGACCGTGACCCGTTCGACGAGCTGCGCCAACTGATCGTCGCTCAGATTACTCAGGTCCGCTCCGGACAAAGCCGATCCGTCCTCCCCATACAGGCCCAGTTCCCGCGCGATCGCCACCGCCGTCTCTTTGTGATCGCCGGTAATCATCACGGTTCTGATCCCGGCGTCCCTGCAAAGCCGCACCGCCTCGATGGCTTCGGGCCGCAGCGGATCTTTCATGGCAAACAAGCCGAGAAAGACCAGATCCCGTTCCACGACATCGGCCGGAAATTCATTCGATTCCCCATCCCACTTTCGTTGCGCCACCGCCAGCACCCGGAGCGCTTGCCCCGCCAGCACCGCGTTGGCATCGAGCAGGGCCTGACGCTGGGACTCGCCGAGCGGTTCGGAGTTCCCGTCGGGCGTCAGCCGATAGGCACAACGGCTCAGCAGGACATCGGGCGCTCCTTTCACATAGGCGATCAGACCATCCCCGGTTCGGCGAATGACCGTCATCCGTTTCCGCTCGGCGTCAAACGGGATTTCGCCCGCAAATGCGGTGTCCCGCTTGGCTTCTTCCTGTGTGACTCCGCCCTTCGCCGCCACGACCAGCAGCGCCCCCTCCGTCGGATCCCCTAAGACCGACCAGACTCCATGATGCTCTCGAAGCGTCGCTCCGTTACACAGCACCGCCGCCGTCAGAAGTTGTCGAAGGCCGGGATTGAGTGCTGAGGGCGGGGTGCTGAGGGCTGAGTGAGGTGAGGGAGGAACTCCTCGTTCATCGGATAACTCAGGACTCAGCACGTTCAACTCAGCACTTCCCGGTCGTATCCCGCCCGCCGGAGCATAGCCTTCGCCGGTCACATCGTAGAACGCGCCGCCGGCGAGCAGCTTCGTTACCGTCATTTCATTCTTTGTCAGCGTACCGGTCTTGTCGGTGCAGATCACCGTCGCGGAACCGAGCGTTTCCACTGCCGGCAACTTGCGGATGAGGGCATGACGCTTCACCATGCGCGTCACGCCCAGCGCGAGCGTGATGGTCACGACTGCGGGCAAGCCTTCCGGCACGGCCGCCACCGCCAAACTCACCGACGTGAGGAACATCGCCAACAGCGGCTCCCCTCGCCAATACCCCAGTCCGAAGACGACCGCGACAACCCCCAACGCCAACCACAGCAGCGTATAACCGAACTGCTCCAGTCGACGTTGCAGCGGCGTTTCAGCCCGCTCCGCTTCGGAGGCTCGTTGAATCATCGCGGCGATGCGGCCCAATTCGGTATGAAGCCCGGTCGCCACGACCAGCGCGCGCGCTTTGCCCGACACAACGACGGTGCCCATAAAGACCATGTCGGTTCGCTCCGCAACGATCGCCCCCGATGCCACCGAGGCCTGTGCGTCCTTCTGAACCGGCGTGGACTCGCCGGTGAGTGACGCTTCCTGAGTGCTGAGCGCCGTCGCATAGATCAGCCGCGCATCGGCTGGAATGCGATCGCCCGCCTCCAGCAGAATCACATCGCCGGGGACCAGTTCGCGTGCGGGAATGACGGCAAGCGTACCGCTCCGCAAGACACGCGCCATCGCCACCGACAACTTCCGCAACGCGGCAAGTGATCGCTCGGCTCGGAATTCCTGAAAAAAACCGAGCAGCCCATTGAGGATGACAATGGTCAGAATCGCCGCCGCATCAAGCCAGTCCTCCAACAGACCGGACACCCCCGCCGCTCCGATCAGCACCCACACGATGACGTTGGCAAATTGAGAAAGGAACAACTTCAGCAGCGACGGCGGAGGGGCTTCCGGGAGCTCATTGAACCCCTCGCTCAGTTGTCGGCGGCCCGCCTCCTCGGTCGTCAATCCGGCATCCAGGTTTGAAGAGAGCGTGGTCACGGATGCTCCCACCGACAAGGCATGCCACGAACTTGAGGCCGACACTTCATTCTGCGATGTCATGGGAACTCCGTGGAATGCCGATACGCGTCATGTCTTCAGACCCATTAGACCCATTCCGGCGCATGAACCTTCTCCGCCTCTGTCTCAGCAAACCAGCGGTACAAGGCCGGCAGGACGACCAGAGTCAGCGCTGTCGAACTGAACAATCCGCCGATCACGACGGTCGCAAGAGGCCGTTGCACCTCCGCACCGATGCCTTGTGCGAGCGCGAGCGGGAGCAGCCCGAGCAAGGTGGTCATCATGGTCATCACCACCGGACGAAGCCGCAGGCTGCACCCGGTGATGATCGCGTCATCCATCGGCGTTCCTTCATTCCGCAACTGATTGATGTAGGACACCAACACAATCCCGTTCCCCACCGCCAGGCCGAACAGTTCGATAAAGCCGATCGAGGCCGGCACACTCAGATACTGGCCGGAGAGCCACAGCGACACGACGCCTCCGATCATGGCGAACGGGAGATTCAGAATGATCAGCGTCGCGTAGCGCAAGGAATGGAAGGCCCAGAAGAGCAGAAAGAAGACGAGTCCCAGCGTCACCGGCACGACAATCAACAACCGCGCATTGGCCCGTTCCATATTCTCGAATGCACCACCCCACGTCACCCGGTAGCCTTCCGGCAACCGAAGCTGCGACGCCAGCTTCTTCCGCCCTTCATCGACAACGCCGCCGATGTCGCGCCCCACGACATTAAATCCGATGTAGATGCGACGGGTGACCTGCTCGCGGCTGATCCGGAGCGGCCCCTCCCGCATCTCAATCGTTCCCAACTCGCTCATGGGAATGAGGGCGCCGGAAGCCGATTTCACCCGGATCTCCCCGATGGTTGCCACGCTGTTGCGCTGCGCTTCGGGAAACCGGAGGGTCAATTGGAATCGCCGTTCGCCTTCGTATACCTGAGTGGCGGCTCTGCCGCCGATGGCGGTGGCAATGATCTCCTGCACATCGGCCACATTGATCCCGAAGCGGGCGATCTTCTGACGGTCGATGTCGACGGTCAGATAGGGCTGGCCGGCAATCTGCTCGACCTTGATGTCTTTCACGCCCTTGATCTGCTGCATCAAGGACGCGATCTCCTCCGCCTTCTCGTGCAGCACGTCGAGATCCGCTCCGTAGAGCTTGATCGCACACTCCGTTCTGATTCCTGAAATGAGTTCGTCCACCCGTTCCTGGATCGGCTGGCTCATCAGGACGGAAATCCCCGGAATCTCCGCCAGCTTGGTTCTGATCGCGTCGGTCAATTTGGGTTGCGTCGTCGCGGTCGTCCACGTACTCCGCTCACGAAGCGAGACGATCGGATCGCTTTCATTCGGTTCTTCCGGCCCGAACGCGATGTCCGGCCGCCCGATCTTGCTGACCGCCATTCGCACCTCAGGAAATTCCAGCATCGCCTTCTGGGCCTGCTTCTCCATCTCAATGGACTCCGGCAGCGACACGCTCGGGAGCCGCACGATCTGCGGCGTCAGGGCTCCTTCTTCCAGCAGCGGGATAAATTCGCGCCCCACGAAAGGAAGCAGCGCAAGGCTGCCCACTACGATGGCCGTGGAGCCGGCCAGAACGGCACTGCGATGACCCAGCGTCCACTGCAATACCGGACGATAGCGCTGCTTCATCCAGCGGGTCAGGCGCGTTTCTTCCGGGTGGTCCCCGCGCAGCATGATCGACGCGAGCACCGGCGACAAGGTCAGCGTGACGATCACGGAGGCCAGCAGCGCGATGACCAGCGTATAGGCCAGCGGCGCGAACATCTTCCCCTCCATCCCGTGGAGCGACATGAGCGGCAGGAACACCACGCTGATGATCAGAATCCCGAAGAGGATGGGCCGCCCCACTTCTTTGGTCGCGTGCAGAATGACCTCGAGCTTACTTTTCCTGGCCGCACCATGATTCTCGGCCAGATGGCGATACACATTCTCAACCACGACCAGCGATCCGTCCGCGATTTCTCCGATCGCAATCGCCAGACCTCCGAGCGTCATCAAGTTAGCGGAGAGGCCGAACCGTTCCATCAGGATGAAGGTCACCAGCGGGGTGACGATCAACGTTGCCGTGACCACGACGGCGCTGCGCACGTGGCCCAGGAAGAAGAAGAACACGAAGACGACCAGCACAATTCCCTCGATCAAAGCGTCCCGCACCGTATCGATCGCGGCTGTGACCAGCTCGATACGGTCGTAAAATGGAAGAATCTTCGTACCCGCCGGGAGCACATGGTTCTGCTGTAGATCCTCCACCTTCGCCTTGACGGCTTCGACCACCTGACGGGCGTTGCCGCCACGGATCATGAGGACCGTCCCGGTGACGATCTCCCGTTCACCGTTAAGCACTACCGCACCGTGACGAACGGCATGACCGATGCGGACCTCCGCGACGTCGCGCACGAACACCGGCGTGCCCCCGACCTCTTTCACGATGATAGACTCGATATCGGTCACCGTCTTGATGAGGCCAAGGCCGCGGACGATGGCGCGCTCCGCATGGCGCTCCAGAATATTGCCGCCGGCATTGGCATTGTTCTTGGCCACGGCATCAGAAATGTCGTGCAGCGTCAGATCGTATTTCCGCAGCTTCGCCGGCTCCACGACGATCTGATACTGTTTGACAAACCCGCCCATGGCATTGACATCGATCACACCGGGCACGCTCTTGAGGAGCGGTCGCAAAACCCAGTCCTGGAGTGTCCGCTGGTCGGTTAGTTCTGCCTCGGCAATTGCCGGATCGGTCGCGCCCGCCTTCGGCCCTTCGATATAGTATTGATAGACCTCGCCCAGCCCGGTGCTGACCGGAGCCATCACCGGATCAAGCCCGTCCGGCAATCGCTCTTTGGCCGCCATCATCCGTTCAAGCACCAACTGGCGGGCGAAATAGATGTCTACGTCATCGTTGAAGACGACTGTAATCTGGGACAGCGCGAATTTGGAAAGGGATCGGATCTCCGCCAGGCCCGGCAGGCCGGTCATCTGCAGCTCAAGTGGATAGGTAATGAACCGCTCCACTTCGACCGGCGAGAGCCCCGGGGCATCGGTCAGGACCTGCACCTGGATATTCGTCACATCGGGATAGGCATCGATGGGAATCGATTGGAACGCCCAAAGTCCCGCCACAGACAGCAGGCATGCCAGTCCCAGCACGAGAATCCGCTGGCGAAGAGAAAACTCGAGCAGAGACGCAATCATGGGGCAGGCTCGATCTTGTGCCGTTCCATTTCGGACTTGAGCATGAAGGATCCTCTCGTCACCACCGGTTCGCCCTCGGACAGGCCTTCTCCCACCGTCACGAGATCCCCCCGCTCCAGCCCCAGCTTGATGTTCCGCACTTCAAACTCGCGCTCTCCCCGCCGGACGAACGCCATCTTGCCGTTCGGCCCGTTTTGGACGGCGGCCAGCGGGATAGTCAAGGTGTCTGGATCCGGCGCGGCATAGACGCGGACCGTGGCATACATTTCCGGCTTTAACATATGGCCGGGATTCGGCACCGTCACCCGCAGGCGCATCGTTCTGGTGGCCGGATCAAGCACATCGCTGACATGAGTGATCGTGCCCGGATAAATGGCGTGGGGATAGGCGGACACGATGACATCGACCTTCTGATCCCTGCTGATAAACTGCACATCCTTTTCCGGCACGTTGCCGACGACCCACACATCCGAAAGATCGGCGACGGTAAAAAACTTCTGATTCGTCTCGACGACCTCGCCTCTGGTGATATTGCGCATGATGACCCGGCCGTCGAACGGCGCGCGCAACGGCACATCCGCTTTGATCGTATGTTCGCGATCCAGGCGCTCGACTTCCTGCCGAGGCACACCGAGCAGTTCCAGACGGTTCTGGGTTTCACGGGCCTCGGCCCGCGCCGTTTTCATTTCGGCCTCGCGGCGCTGCAATTCGGCCAGACTGACGGCCTTATGCTCGTGCAAGTCCCTGGCACGCTCATACGACAATTCTGCCTCATGCAGCTTCGCCGCTGCTTTCAGATAGGCCCCCTCCGTCACACCGAGATCCGTGCTGTGCAGCATCGCCAACAGCGCATCTTTCTTCACATCCTGTCCGACATCCACATACACTTTCACCACCCGGCCACGAATCAGTGTGGTCACCTCGGCCAGTTCGTTTTCGTTGGATTGAACCGTGGCGGTAAATTCCCGAGGCGCACGCATTTGCCCGCGAGCGACCGGCGACACTTCAATGACCGTCCTCGCAAGTTCTTCGGGCGTGAGATGGAGCACACCCGGCAGGCCGTCTGCCACCGCCGCCTTGACCTCAACCGTTTGATCGGAAGTCTTCTCACAAGCCACAAAGCCCGAGATCAACAGCAGGATCAGGCCAAACCAATACAACCCTCGACAGGCTCTGCCGCAGGTCGCACATGCCTCTCTTGTTCCTGGGCCAACCACAATCGACTGAAGCATTCTCCTCGGTCCCCCTTGAGTAGAACCAGCATGAGATATGCCTAAAAATACCCTCGGTTCCGCGGGTATCGAAGAAGATCACGAGGCAATATGCTACGGGAAAGACATACGAACCGTGGTGAAATGCACCAGCACCTCAAACGCGACTGAGGGAGGGATCACGAACGATATGAAGCGACACACATCGTCAGAACGGAACCGGTCAATGCCGCCGCCATATCCCGCTGCGCATCCCATTCATCCCCCTGGGTTCCGAGATAGATGCTGCCCAGTTCAGGACTGACGATCATCGCCACGATCGCTTCCAGCACTTCGAAGAAGCCGCTCTGCGCCAACACGATGCAGACGGGCAAGACATAAGCCCAGCGACCGCGGAGGCCGGCCTGCCGGATAAGCAGTTCACGAACGGGATACACGAGTAACGCGCCGTAGGCAAAATGGGCCATGCGATCGAAGGGATTGCGGCTCAGGCCCCAGAGATGTTGGAGCCAATAGCCGAGCGGCACTTCGGCATAGGTATAGTGCGCACCGAAGGCGTGGAGCACGAGAAACAGGCCGATCAGACAGTAGGAGATGAGAGAAAACTCAAACCGGCGATACGTGAGAAGTAGCAGAGGAATCAGGCCGAGCACCAGCAGATTTTCCAGCAGCCAGTCTCGTCGATTCACCGGCTCGATCGCCAGCCATATCCAGAGCACGCCATACGCGAGCAGCAAGCCGAGCAAGAGCCGGCGGTTTCCTGATTCCGCGCCGTGCTGTTCCGTCACCCCGGCGTTCATATCGGAGAATTATTCAGCGATCTCAGTTTGAAGCTCGGACCGGGCCCCTCGCAGTGCCCGAACCACCAGGAGCATCGACACGCACAGCAGCGCCCCGTAGAGCGCGGCAGCCATGTCCTTCTGAGCGTCCCAGATGTCCCCCTGCGAACCTAAGTAGGTGATCCCCAATTCAGGATGAACGGCGCTGGCCACCCACGATTCGATGATCTCCCAGAGACCGCTCAATCCCAGCACGGTCATGACCGGGAGATAGTACACCACCCACCCCTGCACGCTTGCACTCAGGCGAAACAATTCCTCCATGGGATAGGCGAGGAGGAACCCGAAGCTGAAATGCACGATCCGGTCAAAATGGTTGCGTCCGAGATGCAGGACTTGATCAATCCACAACCCGACCGGCACTTCCGCGTAGGTATAGTGAACCCCGATGGTATGCAACGTCAGAAAAGCGGTGATCAGACCATAGGAGACCGGCGACAAGGGAAGATGGCGGTAGGTTGCGATCAAAACGACGACAAACAGTGCCGGTAACACGCTCGCGATCAACCAGAACTGGGGATCGGCCGGCGCTTGCGCCAGCCACACCGATACCGCAACATACCAGACCAACAGCCCCGTCGACGCGAGCATCCTCCGATTCACCGCTTGCTCCATTCCATCTGTATATCCCGCCGTCATACCGGGTCTCGCCTGACGATTCGATCGAAACTTATACCCCTTCACTCTACTGAACGTCTCGCTCCGCTGCAACCGCCCATCGGCCGGCAGGCCACGCCATCGAAACCTGCCCCCGAAACGGCATAGCTATGCGATAATGCGGCAGCAAACCTCCGAAGACCAGAACGGGTGTGGGATGACGATCCAGGCACAGTTTCCCGACGAGCAATCCGGCGAAGGCGAGTTCAAGCGTCAGGCGGATGCCTTTCGCCACTATGTGACCGCAACCGGAAGCTCCGGCTATCCGGCGGAAGCCGGCCGCTATCATCTCTATGTGTCGTGGGCCTGCCCCTGGGCGCATCGCACGATCATCGTACGGAAACTCAAGCAACTCGAAGAAGTCGTCGGGCTGACCGCCGTCGATCCGATCCGTGACGAGAGAGGCTGGGCCTTTCGCGAAGGGCCGGGACATTCGCCCGACCCCGTGAACGGATTCCACTTTCTGAGCGAGGCCTACAAGGCCACCGATCCGCACTACATCGGACGCATCACCGTGCCGGCTCTGTGGGACCGGGCAACCGGGCGCATCGTCACCAACTCCGACGACGATCTCATGCGGATTTTCAACAGCGAATTCAACCGCTTCACCGAGAGCCCGATCGATCTCTATCCGGAAGGGCTTCGCAAGGAGATCGACGAGCTCAATACCTTCCTTTATGAAAACGTGAACGACGGAGTCTACCGCGCGGGATTTGCGACGTCACAACCGGTCTACGAACGGGCGGTCAGACGGCTTTTCGACGCGCTGGATCTGCTGGAGGCGCGCCTGGCCCGGCAGCGGTACCTGTTCGGGAAAGAATTCGTGGAATCCGACTGGCGGCTCTTTGTCACACTGGTCCGGTTCGATGCCGTCTACCACGGCCACTTCAAATGCAACATCCGCCGCATCATCGATTATCCGAACCTGTTCGGCTATCTCAAGGATCTCTACCAGACCCACGGCATCGCCGGCACCGTCAATTTCGACCATATCAAACGCCACTACTACGTCACGCACGACGACATCAATCCCACCCGCATTGTTCCGCTCGGCCCCGAGCAGGACCTGACCACGCCGCACGGCCGGGAACGCCTGGGCTGATCCGCAGGACCCTCAGTATTGTGTGGTTTCCCCTCCCCTCCACTGGGGAATAGGACCGGGGGAGCGATCTTTTGTATGCTCACTCTATGAACACCGCCGCCGCAACCTGCCGACCGGCAACCAGCGCCTTACCAGCGGCCGCCCTTGGCCGGAGCCTGATGATCGCCATGCTGAGTCTGCTGGTAACGGGATGTGCGGGGATCCGGGTGGAGTATTTGACCGAAGAGACGTATGCCCCTCACCGTGCCGCGGAGCAAATCGAGTGGCTTGACCGGGACCCGGACCGGCCCCATATCGAGTTGGCGCGGATCCTCGTCCGAAGTTCGAATCTCAGCGACGAATCGTTGCGAACCGCGCTGGTCAATCGCGCCCATGCGCTGGGAGCAGATGCCCTGATCAGTGACGTGCCGATGACGATCGCAACAGCAACCGGCAGCCCGTACTTCGAGCCGGGACTGTTCGGCCCCTCGGGCGCCGCCTTCGGCCTCTACGGATACGGGTGGTACACACCCTACTCTTCCAATCCCTATCTCCTGACGCAAGGCGCAACCGACCAGCCGCGAATTGAGCATGCCCTGTCAGCCGTCGCGATCCGCTATCAGCAGTAGCCCGGCCGGATTCCCCCACGGCCGTTCCTGACCGCGTCACCCACATCACCCGACAGTCACACATCGGCAGGCCTGCGACGGACATGCGCCGGCAGCGCTATCGTGTCATCCAGGAGCGGTTTCGTACCGTGACCAGCGCATAGGGGAAAATCCACAAGAGGCTGACGAAATGGAAGTAGGCGTAATACACCCCGAAAAAGAACTCCCGGGAACGCTCGCTGTGCAGAAAATAGAGCGAGTAGAACACGGAAACGATGCCAATCGACAGCAATAGCCGAACGACGGTCAGCGGATCCTGCACACTGAGATAGATCATCAATCCGAGGGAACTATAGGCGACCGGATAGCGGAGATTCGTGATCGTGGTTTCGAGCAGGGTCAACACGAGCGCGGGGAAGGGAAACTTCCACATAATTCTCCAGAGCCGGATTTCCTCCCGGATGTAGCTGCGGTCCCACCGGAGAAACATCCGGCATAATTTTTTGTACGTTTCCGGCGCCAGCGTCTGCACGACGGCCGTGCGCTGATAGACCGACTGATAGCCGGCCGCCAGCACGTCGTTCGTCAGCGCGCGGTCTTCGCCGATCGTACAGGCCTCGCCCAGGAATCGCTGATGCAGCCAGGCGGGAACCAGCGCTTTCACGACCGATGCGCGATAGGCCGACAAGGCGCCCGGACAACAATAGACCGTTCCGTATGACGACTGCACGCTGCGCAGAAAATCAAAGGCCAGGACAAACCGGACATGCAGCATACGCGGCAACACAGACTGGAACCGGTTCAGCACACAGACCTTGCCCGCCACCACACCCACGCGTTCGTTCCGGAACGGACCGGCGATCGCCAGCAGCGCGCCCCGTTCGACCAGGCTGTCCGAATCGACCGTCACCAGAATCTCGCCTGTCGCCCCGGCAAACCCGGCCGCGAGCGCAGCCCGTTTTCCGGCGTTCACCGGAAGCCGCAGCGCCTGCACCAGATCGGGACGCTCCTGTCGCGCCGCCTCCACGTGGATCCAGGTATCGTCCGTACTGCCGTCGTCGATGACGATGATTTCAAGGCGATCGCGCGGATACTCGGCTCGGGCGCAGGCGTCCACCGCCTTTCGCACCATCGCTCCTTCGTTATAAGCGGGAATGATGATCGACATCCGGGGAGCCTCCTCCGAGGACACCGCGGCAACCGGTCGATAGCGGACCCAGAGCAGAGTTCGAACCACGATCAGCACCATCCCCATCGTGAACCAGAGCAGGCTGGGACGCGCGATAATTGCGGCCCACCCCTGGATCTTCAGCGCATCGGCCAGCGGGTCAAAGACTTCATGGCTGAATCGAATCGTCGTCGCCACGACCGCGCTGAAAACGATGATCGTCGCAATGACAAATCGAAGGTCAACCTTGAACCAGGTGGGACTTTCGTCGGCAGGACGGGACAACACGACGGACTGAGAGGGGGACTCGATCGAGTATGTTTCCATGAATAATTCCTTGCGTAACTACCATGACCACCTCAGAAAAAAACGCGCAAAGGTACTTGGCCGGACCTCCGGATGTCAAGAACCGGACGCACAGCCGCCGCGCCTCCGGTCTCACGCCCTATCCCCATAGTGTTGAATTCCGGATGGAGGAGTATACTGGACGTAGACGAGGCGCCTTATGAAGCGAATTCTGGTCCTCGGAGCGGGAAAGATCGGCTCGTTGGTCGCCTGCCTGTTAGCGGAACACGGCGGCTATGACATTCATCTGGGCGATGTCTCCCTTGAGGGACCCAAGCATCTGGTTGAATCCCTCGGATTGCTCCGGGTCACGCCCTGCATCCTCGATGTACGACACCCCGATATGGTCGGGGCGTATCTTGCCGCCCACCCCGCAGATGCCGTCATCTCCAGTCTGCCCTACTACTGCAATCCAACCGTCGCCGGGCTCGCGCTCACGCATGGCCTGCATTATTTCGATCTCACCGAAGACGTGGAAGTCACCCGCCAGATCCGGATCTTGAGTGCGGGCGCCCCGCGCGCCTTCGTGCCGCAGTGCGGACTCGCTCCGGGCTTCATCAGCATCGTCACCCACGATCTGATGACGCACTTTGAAACGCTGGACACGGTAAAAATGCGCGTGGGCGCCCTGCCGGTCCACCCCAGTAATGCGCTGAAGTATTCTCTCACCTGGTCCACCGACGGGCTGATCAACGAGTACGGCAACCTCTGTTACGGCATCGAAGCGGGCGAAAAAGTCCCCCTGCAGCCGCTGGAGGGATACGAAACGATCGAGTTGGACGGACTGCTCTATGAAGCCTTCAATACGTCCGGAGGGCTGGGTACTCTTGCCGATACCTATGACGGGCAAGTCAGCACGATGAACTATAAAACGCTCCGCTATCCGGGCCATTGCGAAAAGATTCACCTCCTGATGAAAGATCTGAAGTTAAACGAAGACCGGGGAACCCTCAAACGGATCCTGGAACAGGCCGTGCCGCAGACGCTGCAGGATGTCGTCCTGCTCTACGCGTCGGTGACCGGCACGAAGGGCGGCCGCTTGTTCGAAGAGAACTATGTGAAGAAAATTTACCCGCAATGCATCAAGGGGAAGCTGTGGTCGGCAATCCAAGTCACGACGGCATCAAGCCTCTGCTGCGTGCTGGATCTCGTGCTGGCGAACCCGGAACGTTACTCGGGTTTCATCACGCAGGAATCCATCCCGCTGAAAGAGTTTCTGGCGAATGATTTTGGAGCCTGCTTCCGATGAGCACAATCCAGACGGCGTTGAGAGACCTGGGTATCCAGACCGTGAATTCCGGCGGAAGTACCGGCAGCGGCTGGTGGGCTCCCGGCGGGACCGGCCCCTTGCTCCATTCCTATAATCCGGCCACGGGCGACGTCCTCGCCGAAGTCCATCCCTGCAGCGCAGAGGACTACGACCACCTGGTGACCACCGCGCAGCACGCATTCGACCGCTGGCGGATGGTCCCGGCACCGAAGCGGGGCGAACTGGTCAGGCTGATCGGTCAGGCCTTGCGAGAAAAGAAAGATCAGCTCGGCACGCTGGTGGCGGCAGAGGTCGGAAAGATCAAGGCCGAGGGAGACGGCGAAGTGCAGGAGATGATCGACATGGCCGACTTTGCCGTGGGCCAATCACGCATGCTGTACGGAGCCACGCTGCAGTCCGAGCGCCCGCACCACCGGATGTTCGAGCAGTGGCATCCGCTGGGGCCGGTCGGCGTCATTACCGCCTTCAATTTTCCGGTCGCCGTCTGGGCCTGGAATGCATTCCTCGCCGCGATCGCCGGAGATACGGTGATCTGGAAGCCCTCGCCAAAAGCGCCGCTCTGCGCGATCGCCGTGCAGCGGATCTGCAACCGGGTGATGGAGCAACAGGGCTATCCGGGCATCTTCTCTCTGCTGGTGACAGATCGGCTGCCTCTGGCGGAATCCATGGTGCAGGACGCGCGCTTACCGCTCATTTCCTTTACCGGTTCGATCACGGTCGGCCGCCGGATCGCATCCCTCGTCGGCCAGCGGCTGGGGCGAACCCTGCTGGAACTCGGCGGCAATAACGCCGTCATCGTCGACGACACGGCCGACCTCGATCTGGCCGTGCGCGCTATTCTCTTCGGATCCGTCGGAACCGCGGGGCAACGATGCACGACCACCAGACGGCTGTTCGTGCAGGAGTCGCGCTATGAGGAGTTGACAGACAAGCTGGTGGCGGCCTATGCGCACATCCGCATCGGCGACCCTCTGGAGCCCGGCGTCCTGATGGGCCCGCTGATCGATCGCGCTGCGGTCGACACCTTCCGGGCCACCATCGAAGAGATCACACGGGAAGGCGGCAAGATTCTCTGCGGCGGACAGGTGCTGCAGCGGCCCGGACATTTCGTCGAACCGGCGATCGTCCTCGCACAGAACCATTGGTCCGTAGTCCAGCGTGAGACCTTTGCCCCGATTCTGTATGTCATGACGTTCCGTACTCTCGACGAAGCCATCCGCCTGCAAAACGATGTGCCGCAAGGACTTTCTTCGGCCCTCTTCACGGCCGGATTGCAACACAGCGAGCGGTTTCTGTCTGCCTCGGGCAGTGACTGCGGCATCGCCAATATCAACATCGGCACCTCGGGTGCAGAAATCGGCGGAGCCTTCGGCGGCGAGAAGGAGACCGGAGGAGGACGGGAAGCGGGGTCCGATGCCTGGAAAGCCTACATGCGCCGTCAGACCAATACGGTGAACTGGGGAACCGATCTGCCGCTCGCACAGGGCATCACCTTCGGCTGAGCGCCCGGCGGGCGGGCCGGGAAAGAAAGGACGCCATCATGGATCAGAACCGCGAGCTCGACGGACTCATGGCGCGCATGGTGGGGGAATTCGTTCGGCACAATCAGGCCGCAAAGACCCTGCAAGCCATGCTCGACGAAGCGGGAGTCGGCCTCACCCCCGTGATCGATCATGTAACCGTACGGACGCTCGACATCGATCGCCGGGCCGAGCCATTCATCGCCCTCGGATATGCCTTCGACGAAACACTGGAATACGACGACTGGTACGCCAAAGTGTATCGCAAGCCCGGCTACCCCGCGCTCTTTGTGGATCAGGCCTATGGAGGAGACCGCGGGCGCACGAGCATTATTCCCGGCTGGGTACAGCACTTCGGGGACCAGGTCTTTCACCACGTCGCGGTCCGCGTGGAGGATATCGACACCGCCGTCCGGCAGCTCAAACAGAAAGGGATCGTCTTCGCCGGAAACATCGTCGGCGCGCGCGGAGACTCACTGCGACAGATTTTCTCCTCACCCGAGATGGTCGAGGGGCATCCCTTCTCGGTGCTGGAACTGGCTGAGCGACACCGGGGATACATGGGCTTTCTGCCGCCTCAAGCCGACAGCCTGATGAAGTCCACCGCCCCCCGGAAGACATCACACCCATGACGCCGCCGTTTTCCGGCAATGCCCGCGGGGAACCATTCAGCCTTCATCCGGCAGACCGGGAAAAACCTACCGCGCGCGGCTTTGTGCGCGACTCATCCCGCGTGCCCCCGGCAAACATCGCGATTGCCTTGCGTTACCGGCGCCATCCTGTTAAGGTGACACTCGATCGCGTAAGACCTCACGTGCATAGGGGCCGCCGTATCCCCTGATGTCACCGAGTCTCACGCGATTTTTGTTTGCCCGCACGAGACCGTCCTGCATCTGCTGAGCAGTCCCCGTTGGCCTTATCACCCATCGCTCGCAAGACCAGTCCGACACAGCTGCGTGGTTTGTCGTCACATTTTCAAGAGGTGTATTTGTGTTTCATGAGTTTTCGTCAACGTTTCGCGCCCTCCTTCGCAATGCCGCAGGGAGCGCCTATCACATCGCCATCGTCGCCTTGAGCGGAGGCATCGCCCTCCTGCTTCCGGCAGGCGCCAGGTATTTTCTGTCCTTCTGGTCTCAGGTCGAGCACAACAAGCTTTCGCTGATCGCGATTGAAATGACGGTCGCCGTGCTCCTGATCGCGGGACTGAATTTTCTCCATCGCAGTCTTCGCGACCGTGCACTGGCCGCCTATGCGACCGGAGCCGGTCTCGTCTCGTTCTTTCCGCGGCGTGCGCGGGGCGCAGAGCAACGTATCCGGCAGTTGAAGGAAGATCAGGGAACCGGCCGCACGATCAAGGTGATCGGTTCAAGCGGGTACAGTACGCTGGTGGACCAGGTCGGGGATCTCGCATCGGTGCTCGACAAGTGTCTGGGCGCGCAAATCCTACTGGTCAATCCATACAGCCAGGAAACCAGCTCGCGCATCCAGGCCATCGGCCATCCCGAATGTACGCTGTCAGGATTCCGGGAGGAAGTCCGGCAAAGCATCGCGCTGCTCAAACGCCTCAAAGCCATGGGCAAAGCCGTGAAACTCAAACTGTACACCGATCCACCCCTCGTCAAAATGGTGGTTCTTGGCGACTATCTGTGGCTCCAGCACTACCATGCAGACCTCGATATCGAGACCATGCCGGAGTATGTACTGCAGCACAATAGGAAAACGCACGGACTCTACACGCTCTGCACGCATTACTTCGAGCAGCGCTGGGAAAGCACCGACATTCCCGAATATGATCTGGAAACCGATGAATTAATCTATCGCAACAGAACCGGCAACGAGCTGAGGCGGGAGTTGTTCGAGTCTACGACGCTCCCCTGCCTGGAAGCGCCCGTCGCCCAAACCCGCGCGCTGACGGCCGAAGCAACTCGGCGAGAGTTACCCACGAACGATGTTGCGGAACCGGCCTATGGACGAATGACGGCGTGCTCTGAATAACAGGAACCCGGCACTGTCACCGGATCGGCCTCGCGTGAAAACTCGGGGGAGGATGGGATACAGGAGCTTGTCTGGATGCGGTTGACCGCATCCAGAACCGTTCGCGACTCATCCGGGGATACCAGGGGTCAGGCAGCCAGTTTCAAATTCTCACGGCTTACCGTGAAGCGCGGCGAGAAATCCTTCGCGGACGGCAGGCTCGTACGACGCCGCTCGGCATCACTTTCCTTCGCCAAACAAAAAGCCAGAACCCACACTAACGAACTCATCGTCACAATCCCGATTAACGTAACCATAATATAACCTCTGTCTCCCTTCGAATGAACTGGGCATCTGGGTATTGCCACCGGGACAACCTTTGCCCGGCATTCTGTCGTCAGGTTAAACTGCAAAGGAGGTGCCACTTTTCATCCGGAGATGGTTCCGGTGACGAGGATGTCTGAAACGACCCGAATGACAAGCCTGTCGAGTCGATATCTGTTCGGAGAGCCGGCAGCAGTGAGGAATCGTAAGACAGAGAGACTCAGCAGCTTTGTACAGTCCAAGCCAAACTTTGTTTCACATGCAACGACTGCTCGACCGCAACGCGCGAGCAAACCAACGCACGATCACGTCGACGACAGTATTCACAAAATAGCGGCTCGAATCACCATCACCGAAGAGCCACCGGCAGAAACAGCTCCGAACAGCGCTTACACACCATCCTCCTGACAAGAGAGAGGCAATCATATAGTCAAGGCTTGAGTTCCTTCCGAAGCCGAGTCAACTCCTTCCGGTATGCCCCCGCATCGCCGAAATCGAGAAACTCGTGATACCGTTTATGCGAGCCGATACAGCGGTGCGCATGCTTGATCGGACAGAAGTACTGCTCGGTCCGCGACGCCACCTCGCGCGCATAGGCGATCAATCCGTTCGCATAGCCGCAATAGTCGCAATTGAACCGCTCGATCGCATTCAGATAACGCAACTGGCTCCGATCCAGCAGGATATACCGCGAGCGGTCGACTTTTGCGATTCCATAGACCGGAAAACAAATAGCCTGATAGAGCCAGAGCCAGAGATCGAGCAGCACGAACGGTACAAGCAGGGAGTAAATCACCGGCGCGACCAGCAGGCTCGCCACCGGCGCTTCCCGCAGAAATGCCGGCACACTCTGGCGGATCCTCCGGTGAGCTATGCGCGCCTCGGACTCGAAGGCGACTTTCCCTTTCTCGATCACATAGAGAAACTCGCGCCGTTTCGCATCCACTTCGTCCGCCAACGCCCGCTCCAACTGGCGCTCGAGCTCGGCAATCTTCGTCGCAATCTCTGAAATAGTTGTCGACATACAATCCTCCGCCTCAAAACAAAGCCTGCGACCTGGTGAGAAGCCTCAAGAAATATTTGGCCGCCCTGGCCATTTCCTCCCGACGGCACACGCGTAGCCTTAATTTCGCACCCTTCAGCGTGAGCATTGTGCGTCAACGCGACTGACAGTGAAAAAGGACACCGCCCGATGCCAGGAAAGACCGGAAGCACCTACATCATAGGAAAGAATTCTAGCACCGACCGTGACACGGGACCGAGGCAGAACACATGTGACACATCTTCATCCAATACCCAGCCTATACAGAAACAGCCGGTTACCGCAGGAAGAGGAACCATAAATAGACAGAGCACATGAGAATTGATCCGATCATGACAGGAAATCCAAATTTGAAAAATTGCCAGAAAGAGATCTGATATCCCGCCTTGCGAGCGATATCCACAATAACCACGTTGGCGCTCGCGCCAATGATCGTGCCGTTTCCTCCCAGGCAGGCGCCGAGCGCCAGCGCCCACCAGAGAGGAATGATGTCAGGCTGGTGCACCAGCGCAACATAGTCAGTAATCTCCGGGTGCAGGGATCGAGCAAGATCCACAATCAGCGGATTCATGGCCGCAACATAAGGAATATTGTCCACCGCAGCAGAAAGCAGAGCCGAGCCCCACAGCACCGCCATGGTGGCCCCCCCAAGATTACCCTGCGTCACCGCCACCAACTGATCGGCCAGATAGCGAATCACGCCCACCTTCACCAATCCACCGACCAGAATAAACAGGCCGATGAAGAAGAAAATGGTTTTCCACTCAACGTCCGTGAGATACGACAATTCCTCAACATCCTCGGGCTTCCTCCTCGCATGTCCAAGCAGCATGAAGAGGCTCGCACCGAGGAGCGCGATCGTAGCTGGCTCAAGATGAATAAGCGAATGCAGACAAAATGCCACATTGATGATCCCCAGCAACCAGAGACAGCGATGCATGAAGGGTCGATCCGACACGGCATCCCCGGAGTTCAAGGCCAGCACGGCGGTCCGAAGATGGGGCGCTACGGTCATCCTGCGTCCGAAGATGCCCCAGATCGAAAGCAGAAAAACAGCCATGATGAGCATCACCACAGGCCCCAAAATCTGTATAAAATCGAGATAACCCAATTCGGCCTTGCTCGCAATCATGATATTCGGCGGATCGCCAACAAGCGTTGCCGTCCCGCCAATATTGGACGCAAGTGCCTCGGTCACCAGAAAGGCAATAGGATTGAGTTCCAGTCGCTTGGTAATCGACAGTGTGACTGGCGCCATGAGCAATACGGTCGTCACGTTATCGAGCATCGCCGAAAGCCCGGCCGTCAAGAGTGACAACAACACCAACAGACGAAACGGCTTTGCATCCGCCCGTTGCGCGGCCCAAATTGCCAAGACCTCGAAGAGACCGGTCTCTCGGACAATGTTCACAATCACCATCATCCCGATCAGCAAGAATACGACATTGTAATCGACACCAAACTCATGGGAGTAGAACGCCTCGTCTTGTGACATTACCCCCAGTCCAATCATCACCGCCGCTCCGAACAGCGCCACAATCGTCTTGTGAATCCGCTCGGTGATGATGACGAGATAGCACACACCAAAAATGAGCAGGGCCAGAGACACAGAAGACATTGAATACCTCGTATCGCCTAGGGAAGAAGTGACTTCAGAATTTTTCACTCATTATCATGATGCCACTGCCGCAATGCAATGAGAGTCGGCAATATCGGCTCTTGACCAGGGTCGTGTAGAAGAGCCGGAGTCTATGTGCTGACAATCAATTCTGCATTCGGGCATCTCCCTCTGAAACACATCCTCGTGTTTGCTCTTACAAAACAAATTGACGTCCGCGCCATGACCGTCCGCTCACAATTGCACAGACTGACAAGGTTTTGTCTGACTGCGTGGAGATACCTAATCGAAGCAGAAGTCCATATTTCCCCCATCTCCACGAATATGTTGACATATCTTATGAAGCCGACCCGGCACGAAGCTTGCTGAAATTTCCGGCATCAGGCGGGGAACGCTGGGATACAGACGGGTCTCTCATCTCCCCGCAGCGGACACCTAAGGAGGACACCAGATGAAGATGAATCGCATGGACTCACTGAAGACCATGGTTCTGGCAGCAGGACTTGCCGGGATGTTCAGCGCCGGCCTCGTGTGGGCCGAAGCCGAGGTTCCCCCCTCTACCGGCCAGAAAGTCACAGAGTTGGATACCAAGCCCGGTCCGGCCTTTACGACCATCGACGGGAAGGTCAGTAAGATTGAGGGCAACATCTATGTAGTCGAAGGCCCCGCCTACAACGCGATCGGAGGAGGAGCCAACTCCAACGAAGTGCGTGTCTATGTCGGCAAAGACACCAAGAAGATCAGCGGGGAGAAACGAGTGGGGGATAAGATTCGCGCAGAACTGACGCAGGGCGGCTTCGCCAATTCCATTCAGTAGCGCCCACCTCGTACACGCCGATCATCGAACGCAGAGCGGGCTGATCCGGAAGGATCAGCCCGTTTCCGTTTCAGGTGAGAATATCCTCTCTGGCTCGGATCGGTCACCGCAATCAATCCGGCAAGGCATAGTGCGCGCTGACCGCAACCACGTTCCAATCCGTATCGAATCGAAACACTTCCGCCACCAGCCCGCGATGGCCCTGATAGAGTAGCGTGAGTCCTTCCACTCCAACCAGGATCGACACCAGCTCGAAATGCAGTGCCGGCAGAAGTTGCAGCCCCTTCGCCCAATAGGCCCGCACCGCTGCTCTCCCCTGTAACCGCCCGCTCGGTTCACCTGCAATCGTGGCAATGAGCGGCGACCGCATCTCAAAGTCCTCCGCATAGTGCTTCAATACACGATCCAGATCGTGCGCGTTCCAGGCCGCGATCCATTCCGCGGCGAACGCTCGGGCAAATGTCTCATCAATCATCTCGACCTCCCGATCTTTCTACAATAGGACGACCGATTCCTGAGTGCAACGGCCCCGCCAAGAGATCCGGGAGACCGCCCCCCGTTTTCAGTTATAGTACGGACATGCCTCCCCGCTCCCATCGACGAAACGCCAGATCGCCTCGCCGCAAGGCGGGACGCGCCCGCCATCGACGCCGGTTCGCCGGGTCCCGCCGCTTCGTGCGGTCCCGCTGGCAGGAGTGCCGCACATTCTTCCGGGCGCTGGGGAAAACGACGCCGGCGGTGCGAATCGTCGTCAGCGTTGCGCTGATACTCGTCCTCTGGCTGGCGGTGAACTGGATGTACCACGCCTTCCATAAACCCACGGAAGTCCTATTTCCCCTGGACAACGCGTTCGACAAGAGTCCGGCGAAAACCTGGCAGGAGTACGGCGCGCTGTTCCGTGAACATTCGACCGCCGTCATCGCGCCGGAGCTGCTCGCCGCACTGGCCCAGAGCGAAGGCGCGGGCAACCCCGTGGCGCGGACCTACTGGCGATGGCGGCTCTCCTGGAATCCGCTGGAGTGGTATCAACCGGCATCGAGCGCGGTGGGCATGTATCAGCTCACCGATGGCACGTTTCAGTTGGCGAAACGCTATTGCATCCACGATCACGAAGTCGTCGAGGACGGCCCCTGGAACAATTTCAACTCCTGCTGGTTCAACCGCCTCTATTCCCGCGTCGTGCCGAGCCATGCAATCGAAATGACCGCCGCGCTGCTCGACCGGAATGTCGCCGGCGCGATGGCCCACCGGAGGGCCGCCTCACCGACCCTCCAGAAAAAACAGGATCTCGCCGCCATCATCCATCTCTGCGGTGCGGGCGCAGGCCAGGATTTTGCCCGGCGCGGGTTCCGGCTCCTGCCCCACCAGCGTTGCGGCGACCATGACGTCAATACCTACCTGGCGCGGATCAACGGATTGAAGCAGCAGTTCGCCCATCTCGCGGCAGGGAACAAAGAATTGCGGCCCGCCGCATCACGTTGACCGCGAGGCAATACGAAGTTCGCGACAGGTCCCTTCACGTCTTACCAATCCGCCCCGAGCCGGTCGATCACGATCTGATGTACGACCGTGTACTTGCCCAAGGTCGCCAGATACACCGCCGCTTCGGCAATGTCGAACGGATCGATCTTTTCGCTACGCAAAATCTCTTCCGGTGAGGCATCGACGAGCTCGTCGGCCACGCCGCCGGGACAGATGGCGATCACCTTGATATTGTGCGCGCGCCCTTCATCGGCCAGCGTCCTGGTCAAGGCCATGATGCCGTGCTTCGACGCGCTGTAGGTGCCGGTGCCGGCCCAGGCCTGCACGCCCGCGACGCTCGACATATTGATGATGGTACCTCCGCCCTGCTGCTTCATCTGTCTGAATCCCGCCCGGCAACAGAAAAAAGTCCCGCGCAGATTCACGTTCATCACCGCATCGAAATCCTTGGTGCTCGTCTCGGCCAGCCGCCGCCCGCCGGCGATGATGCCGGCGTTGTTCACCAGCACGTCCAGCTTCCCGTAGCGCTGCACTGTCTGAGAGATCAACCGCTCGACCTGCTGCTCATCGGCCACATCGGTCTGAATCGCCCAGGCCTCGCCGCCTTTGGCGTTGATCTGTTCCACCGTCTGTTCGCACAGTGCCAGCCGCCGCGCCGCCACCACGACCGTGGCTCCTTCCGCACCATACCGCAGGGCAATGGCTTTCCCGATGCCGCTGCTGCTGCCTGTGACAATCGCGACTTTGCCGGTTAATCGTCCCATCCGGTTACCTCATGTGTTCCGCCCGATGAATCCTGGTCGTGTGCCACGAGATCGTGGCCGCCAGGAGCAGCACGGCCGATGCGAGGAGAAACGGCGCACCGGGCACCTGCCACCCGGCCTGGGCGCCGATGAAGTGGGAAAAGATCTGCGTGAAGAGCGTCGGTCCGATCAGGCCGGTCACTCCGTTGATACTTGCCGTCGCCCCCTGCAACTGCCCCTGCTCCGATCCGCTGACGCGGCGCGACATCAAGGCCTGGGTCGCCGGGCCGGCCAGTCCCCAGAAGGCCATGATCGGAATGCCCAGACAGAAGATCCAGCCCTGCGGCGCGACTCCATAGATGGCAAATCCGGCCGCACCGCAGAGCAATCCCGCAAGCAGCGTCCTGCGTTCGCCGAATCGCGCGGTCAACGGACGAATCAACACACCCTGCACAACCATCGCTGCCACCCCGACCCCGGCGAGCATGAGCCCGACGCTCGCCGTATCCCAGCCGTACCGGTAACTCATGTACAGCACCGCCGTGCTCGGCAAGACCGCATGGGCGAGATAGCCGAGGAACGCCACGGTTGCGAGCCCGAACAACTCGTGATGCGACCGCAGCAACACCAGTGAACCGACCGGATTCGCCCGCTTCCAGGCAAAGGCCGCCCGTTTCTCGCGCGGCAACGATTCGGGGAGCACAAAGAATCCATAGCAGGCATTCAAGAGACTGAGCGCGGCTGCGCCCCAGAACGGCAATCGGGGATCGATCGCGCCGAGCCACCCTCCCAACGCCGGGCCGAGGATAAACCCGAGACCGAAGACCATCCCGATCTTGCCGAACGCCGCCGCCCGCTGCTCCGGCGGCGTCACATCGGCGATGTAGGCCCCGGCGGTACTGAAACTCGACGAAGCAATCCCGGCGATCACCCGACCCGCAAACAGCCAGGCCAGATTCGGCGCCAGCGCCATAAGAATGTAGTCGAGTCCCAATCCGACATTCGAAAGCAGCACCACCGGCCGCCGGCCGAACCGGTCGGACAATGCGCCTTGAATGGGCGAGCAGATAAACTGCATCAGCGCCCAGGCCGTCCCCATGTAGCCGAAGATCTCCGCCGCGCGGGCCGTGTCGCCCGACAAAAACTCCTCGACGAGTTTCGGCAACACCGGAATCACGATCCCGAAGGACAGCATATCCAGCAGCACGGTGAAGAGAATGAAGAGAGCCGCCGCCTTACGCGGCCGGGTAGGTGTCGTAGCGTCGGTCATGGCGGGGCATTCTAGCAGGCCGCTGCGTGAGTAGACACTGTCCCGGTCGGCACAGCCGGGGGGAACCGGTTCAGAACCCCACCGACAACCCGATCGTCCCCAACAGGGCTGCACGATCAGCCGGCCCGACGAATTCGGTGCCAAGGCCTCCGTCCAGCACAAGCCGCGACGACAGTTGATGCCGCAGACCGATCTCAAACCCGGTGTGGTTGCGCTGCCCGCGGAGATCCGACTCGCGCGTGTAGAGGCTGGCGATCAGCGTGTCGCTGAAGCTCGTCGGATAACCCAGGGGATAACTCACCGCGGCGACGGCGCGATAGGCGCCCGGCCGTTCCTGCCCCTGCGGCGCACCGAGGACGGTGTAGCCCGCGTTCAGATGCACGCGCAGCCGCCCGAACGAACGGGTGAGAATGCCGGTCATCTGCGTGTCCACGCCCTTCGAGTTCACGCCCGTAGGCAGGTCCACCTCCAGCCGCGCCGCGAAGGCCGGCAGGCTGATCGTTTCGGTGTTGAAGTTGTAGAGCACCCCCACATGCAGATCGCCCGACTTCGCCGCCCCGACGAGGGTATGGGGATCGGACATCAGATCGCCCTGGATTTCGATCTGCGTATTGTCGAACGCCCCGTAGATGATCTGCGGCTGGAACGTGACGCGGGTGCGGCCTTCCCGCCGGTCGTTGAAGCGCACGCCGCCCTCCATCCCGATTTCGCCTTTCGGAATCGCATAAGCATCTTCCATCCCGATCGGCCGGTTCGGGTCGAGATTGTCATGATCCAGGGCCAGACCCGGCAACGGCATCAGGAGAAGGCCAACGGCGGCAATGACGGTGAGAGCGATCCGGCTCAATGGTGATGCTCCCGGTCGTTCACGATCATCGGATTCGTCGCATCGGCACTTGCCAGATAATAGGTATTCACCAGACGATAGATCTCCGCCCGCTTCGCCTCCCAGGTCGGCAACGACTCGCTCGCGAGAATATCGCTGATGTTGTCGTGCAGCATGTGCAGATTGTCGAAGATGTTGGCGATTTCCGGATACCGCGCCGCGAACGAAGGGCTCAGCGCCGCGGTCAGCGGCATGAACGTCCACTCGACCGGCGGCTGTTCGAGATAGCCGTGATAGGTAGCCAGAATTGGCCGCACCGCCTGCACCTTGGCCGGAAGGTCACGCGAGGCCTGCAACGGATCGTACACGGCGACTTGCAGATAGTGATACGACCAGATCGTCGCGTTGAACAACGGAAACCGGTTGCGGAAGGTCTTGGAGTAGGGAAACTGATCCAGCCGACGATGGTCCAGCCTCTTCGCCGTGATGGCGTAGGCGCTCTCCTGATAATAGGACAGCACGTCACGGAGCGCGCGCGCTTTATCAGGCTCATCCGAGGCCATGATGTCGTACGTGGCGCGATGCAGGGCATGCGCTTCATCGAAGGTGTTCTGCGCGCGCCAGGCCAGCTTCATGTAGGTCGGCGCGATGGCCTCTTCGTTCGGGTTCAGCCGCGGCTTGGTGGCGATAAAGGCGAGCGTCTCCTTGCGCGCCCGGTGGTCGATGGCCTGGACGTCTTTCCCGCCGGTCAAGAGTAAGTTCTCGTAGAGGTTGGAATGGCCGAAATCGACGCCGTTGAACTCGCTGTCGAGTTCGGCCAGATCTTCGCGCAGCGCGAAGTTCCACAGTGCGCGGTAGTAGAACCGCTTGTCGCGCGGCTCAAACCGGGTGCAGCCGGCCAGAGCCAGGGCAACCGTGGCCAGACACATCAATACCCCGAGACGGATGAACGCGTGCCGCATCATGACAAATTCTCGTATCCAGGATTCTGGCAGCCCTGCGCGGATCACCGACCGGCCACACTCCCTCAAAATATAGGATCGGACAACCCGGCGTCCATCGCGGAATTCCCCCCGGAGGGAAGGGAAACCCTCTTGCGTCCGAACGGTGCCGACGCTACTCTCTTCACAGATTCATCGGGAGCAGAACCGGCCTTTTTCATCCAGGAGGAAACATGCGTGTCGTCGTCGTCGGTGCTACAGGAACGATCGGGTCCGCCGTCGTCGCGGCCTTATCCGCGCGCCATGAAGTCGTGGCCGTCGGAAACAAGCAGGGCGCGATCCGCGTCGATCTCGCCTCCGCCGAGTCCATCCAGCAGATGTTTCAGGCCGTGGGGAAATTCGATGCGCTGGTGAGCGCCGCAGGCCGGGCTGCGTTCGCCAGCCTGGACGATTTGAAGGATGCCGATTTTCAGCTCGGGCTTTCCAACAAACTCATGGGGCAGGTGAACCTCGTGCGCATCGGCCGGCAGTTCGCCAACGACCGCGCCTCCTTCACCCTCACCAGCGGCGTGTTGAGCCGGGAACCCATGAAAGGCAGCGCGTCGATCAGCATGGTCAACGCGGGACTCGAAGGCTTCGCCCGTGCCGCCGCCCTGGAGCTTCCGCGCGGCATGCGCATCAACGTCGTGAGCCCGCCCTGGGTGACCGAAACCTTGATTGCGCGGAAGATGGATCCGTCGATCGGTCTTCCCGCCGCCACCGTCGCCAAGGCCTATTTGGCCAGCGTCGAAGGCACGGCCACGGGACAAACCCTCGATCCGCGAACCTTCGCGGACAGATAGATCCACACGGACAAATCACCCGTAAACTGCCGAACCGCTACTTGGCTAGCGTGCGCACATAGGCCAGCACGTCCCGGCTCTGCTTCTCCGAGAGAGTGCCTTTCCAGGCCGGCATATTTGGTTTGCCGTCGTGGATCGTTTTGAGTAACAGGGCATCGGATTTCTTCCCGGTCGACGAAGCGGTGAGATTCGCCGGGTCCTGGCCTAAGAGCCGATACCCGTCCCCGCCGCCCCCAGGCCCGTGGCAACCGGCGCAATTCCGCGCGAAGAGCGTCTTTCCCCGTACCGCATCGCCCCGCAGGGTTGCAGCCGCCGGTTGCCCCTGCGCAATCCCTCCATAGAGCAGTCCGATCAGACAGGCCGCCGTTGAGACTCCGATCCGCCATTCCACTCTCATCGCGCTCCTCCTCACACCTCGTCCGGTTGACGATCGATCCCCGCTTTCACCGCAAGAAATCGCCGCCCCCCGACCACCAAAAACACCGCCCCCATAAACAGGGACACCACGCCCAGCGTTTGAATGACCAGCCCTTCCAGCCACCAGACAGCCGGAATACCGACCGCGATAAACCCCAGCGCGGTCCGGACGTACGACAACAACGTCCGCTCGTTGGCCAGTTCGGTCCGTTGCCGGGCCAGTCGATCACGCAACACAGTATCAGCCGGTGCAGCCATACACGATCTCCAAAAGTCCGGAAGAACGATAGCCTATGGAACCATGAAGCTCAACAAAGGAAGAGACCCGGGGTGACCGTGCGGGAACGGCAGGTGTGCTCCGCTAGAAGGGAATGCGAAGCCCCATTTGAAACTCGTTCGGCGAGAATCCCTGCCCGAACTGGCTGCGCAGCCCGGCGTCGGGTTGCGCGGGCGGCGGACCGGTCAGCGAACGATTCAATTCCGACGTGTACCCGCCGCCGAACCCCGCCCCGAGATAGGGCATGACGGTGCGTCCCCCGACGGAATACCGGCCGCTGATCGAAGGAATATCCCGGAAGATCGCCGAGGACGAGGGAGACTGCAGCAGCGCAGCGGGTGCCTGCCCCGGCATATCGGACGCATCCCCTCCTCCGGCAAATTGCCGGTTCATCTCCTGCAAGACAGGAGACTCGGGCACCGGTTCCTCCTGCGCCGCGACGCTCCGCGGGGAAACCGCCAGCAGAGCTACAATCAGCAGCGGCACGATGGCACGACATACAGTCATGGTCAAATCATACAAACGAAACTGCGCCGGCACAAGAGCGGCTGATGAAGATTCGTCGAGGACGTTCGATTACGCATCGCCTCCGCGATCCACCGGCAGCCGTAGCGGATCCATCGCATATGTTTCGATATGCTCCGGACGGAAGCCCATGCCGATCAGACGGGCGGGAATGCGCCGCAGGAAAGGAACGCGGGCGATGAGCCGGAGCGGCCAGGGCGGCACGAGCGGCCGGTCGGCGTCGAGCACGGCCTTGATCACCCGGTCCTGAAGAAAGAGCTGCATCCGCTGCGTCATGTGCGTCGGCCGGGCACGCCGCTCCTGCACCAGCCGCAGATCCGCCGGCGTCACCGCGCCGCGCCGCAGCACATCCGCCAGCAGATTCGCCGTCGCAACCGCATCCTGAATCGCCAGATTGATCCCCACCCCGCCGATCGGCGACATCGCATGGGCCGCATCGCCGATACAGAGCAGTCCCGGGCGGCACCAGTCCCGCAACCGGTCCACCTGCACCGTCAGCAGCTTGACCGGCTCCCAGCTCTGCAGTTCATCGACACGATCCGCCATGAAGGGCGCCAGCCTCCCGACCGTCTCGCGAAACGCCGGCAGTCCCCGCGCTTCCAGCTGCGCGCGCGAGCCTTTGGGAATCACGAATCCGCACTGCCAGTAGTTGCCGCGGTTCAGCATGATGAAAATGCGGCCCCGGTCGAACCGGCCGACCGGACTCTCCGGATCCTGCGCCCGACGGGAGAGCCCGAACCACAGCACATCCATCGGCGCCCCGAACTCCTCCACCGGCAGGCCGGCTTTCTCCCGCACCACCGAATGACGACCGTCCGCGCCCACCACCAGATCGGCGCGCACCTCCAGCGGGCCCTCCGGCGTCGTGGCCCGCAGCCCCACAATCGTCCCCGCCACCTTGACCAGATCCGTCACCTCCGCCCGCATCACGACGCGGAACGCGGCGTAGCGCGCGCCCTGCTCCGCCAGGAAGTTCAGAAAATCCCACTGCGGCATGAAGGCGATGAATCCGCAGCGGGTCGGCAGAGTGGAGAAATCCGCGAGAGTCAACGCCAGATCGCCGAACTGTGCATTGATTCCGGGCGCTTTCTGGTGCGGCAGCGCAAGCAACTGCTCCAGCAGGCCGAGTTCATGGATGACTTCGAGGGTGGAAGGATGGATCGTATCGCCGCGAAAATCGCGCAGGAAATCGGCGTGTTTTTCCAGTACCAGCACGTCGACCCCGGCGCGCGCCAGCAGCAGCCCCAGCATCATGCCGGCCGGACCGCCTCCCGCAATGCAGCACCGCACGGACATCGTCGAGGCCATCGGGTATCCCTCAGACCGGGCGTGGCGCGGACAGGAGCTTGAAAGAGAACCGGACGAGAGTCGAACGGCATGTAGGCTACTGCGAGTAGAGCCGGCTGTCAACGCGGAAGCGGCCGTCCATCGTCAATACGGTCACTCCCGCCGATGTGCTCAATACAGCCCGGCGGTATCATTCCACCACCCAGAGCGCAACCCCCGTGGCATCGCGCAGAAGTTGATCGGTCACGCGGCCGCCGAAGCCCCGCGCGCCTCGCGATGTCCCGTGTCGGCCGACGACAATGGTTTCGTGGCGGCCGATTCGCGCCTCTTCAAGAATGTTTCCGGCGATGTCGTCCTCATGCCCATACTTCAACGCCACGCGGCTCGTATCGAAGCCGGATTGGGTCAGCGTCTCGCACGCCTGCTTCAGAATGTGGCATTCGGCCTCCGCTTCCTTCCGGATCCAGGCCGCCTGATCATCGTGCAGTTGCCGGCTCAGCTGCGCCTCGACGGCGGGATTCTCCGATCCGCCATGCTCCAGCAGTTCCCGCGGCATGGGTCTGAGCACATGAAAGAGAGTCAGAAAGACTTCGGATGTTCCGCGCAAGAGAGAGCCGACATACCGGACGGCGCGGCGGGAGTGCTCGGATTCGTCGACAGCCAGAAGAATTCGCATAGCGACCTCCTTGGCAAAACGGGCCAGACAGCACGGATGTGTATATCCTATTCCCCATGAATCGGCGATTCCAGGGGGTGGCAGGGACAACTCATTTTCGGCACGACGCGTTTGTATCCGTCGATGCGGAGGATTATGCTGACAATGTGAGGCCGGTCCCCGCCTTTCTCAGGGAGGTGCCGCCATGAAACGAATCAGCGCCGCCGCGCTCCTCGCTGTGCTCTTGTTCCTGCCCATTCCCACCGCATCACCGGCCGGCAAACAGAGCGGGATCCCGCCGGAGACTGTCGCCAACTACCTCCATGCAGTGATCGAAGCAGACCGGACGTTCTACACCATCCATGTGGTCGAACGGCTGCAGAAAAACGGAATCGTGGCGGCCGCCGAGAACTGGCGGTCCAAGCAAGATACCCTCCCGCTCCCGGCCCAATTCCTCATGGAATCCAGCGCCCTCTCCGCACTGACCGGCACGCCGGTCCGCTACCGGCTCATCAGCCTCTGGCCGATCAATCCGCTCAATGCTCCGCGAAGCGCATCGGAGAAAGCCGGCCTGGAATCGCTCCGCACGCAGCCAGAACGGGTCGTGACCGGAACGGTCAGGCAGGGCAAGGAGACCTACTTTCAAGCCATCTATGCCGACCGGGCCGTCAGTCAGTCCTGCGTAGGGTGCCACAACGCACACCCCGGGAGCGCCAGGAAAGACTTCAAGCTGAATGAGGCCATGGGAGGCCTCGTCATCGAAATTCCGATGGAGCGGTAAGGCCCTGGCTTTCACTCCGACTCCCCCGCGTATGGCCGGAGACAGCGGCTAGTGGTTGTGCTTCCGGAACTGCGGAGGAATATCTTTTTGCGCAGGCGGTGGCGGATTGGGCGACGGGGAGGAGCCGGAGGAGTAATTCGGGGCATAGGACGGATACCCATAATGACGCCGCGAGTCGTATTGATTCGGCATAAACAGCGCCTGACCAAAGCCCCGAAACAAGGCGCCCAGAAAGCCGAACGCCCAACCCGTTTCCGGTTCCAGGTTGGGCGGACTGGCCGGACCGATGGCTTGAACGTAGGCACCACCATAGGGCTGCAATAATTCATGCGGCCAGATCGTGAGATCCTGCACCACCACGATAGGATAGGCATAATTGTCGGAGCCGGGCTCCAGCGGACGTTCCACGACGCCCTCCACCACGCCATGCACTGTCACCACAGGCCCCGTTGCGAGGATCGCCGGATCGAGAAACGTCGTCTGCCTCGCAAGAAAACGGCCCTGCGACTGCCGCCTGTCTCCCGTCGGCCGGCCGTCGGCTTCCAACGGCAACTGTAGCACTTCAACCTCGATCATGCCGTCCAGCCGTTTGGCCTTGAGCACAATCCCCGATAACGACACCGCCTGCCCTTGAGATATTTGGAGACTCCCAGGAGACATCTCCCCGGCAGAAACATAGGCCGAACGTACAAACCCGTTCGCATGAGGCCTGTCAGTCACCTCTGCCGGCATCTGAAGGGAGCCCTGGCCAAAGCCCATGCGTTCGTGCTGATGCACAGATTCGGCGCACGACATCAACATCAGGCTCATCACGACTGTGCAGACTGGCCCTTTTCGCATCACCGCGACCTCAGAAGTGATACGACACCCCCACCACCAGTTGATTCACCCGGTAGTTCCCATGAAACCCGCTGTTGTCCGCAAAGGCATCCGTAAAGCGGAGCGTCGCCAGAGTGTATTTATATTCGGTAAAGACCGCGATCGTCGGAGTGACGAAAGCCCTGACCCCGGCCAGCATATTCAACCCCACGGTGACATCGCTATCGGACCGCGTCGTCGCAGAACTGCCAAGACGGCTGACGAGGATGGCCGGACCGATGCCGGCGTAGGGTTGAAACGTCGGTCCCGGATAGCGCAAGAGAAAATGCAGACCGATATTGGTCACGCCCAAGTGAATGCCGGGGATCTCGTCGAGATTCTTGATGTGGGGATTGCTGTACAACACGTCCAGCTCGGCTCCCAGGATGTAATGCCCGGGATACACGCCGACCTTCGCGCCGTAGGCATAGCTGGTTTTGAGAGGGAAGTCGGGAGCGTCGAGTCCCTTGAGGATCCCCGTGCCCCGCACCGCCGACAACTTGTCGGCAAAGTTGCCGCCGAATTGCCCGGCCACATACCACTCAGCCGACGCCAGGGACGGAAGCCCGGCCAGCAGCAACAGGAGGCTGAGCAGCACCTTCGCCATCCACCCCAAGCTCCGGTATGAACGTGCATGGCGATCGAACGAAGCCGCCACATACGATGGCTCTCTCGAGCAACAATCACGCCGACAGGGATGAACAGTGTGACCGATCGGGGTCGGAGACAGAGATAGGCACCAGCCACCAAGGGCTACTCAGCTAACCCGTCACAATACCAAACGATTTCTTAGGCGTGCGAAGCGAAGGA
>CAZEHM010000032.1:0-5611 GCA_964512025.1 uncultured Nitrospira sp.
GCGTACCGCTCGCGGGCCAGATCAAGCTCCTTCGTCGCCATCTGCAGCCCCGCCTGCGCAATCGCCACCTGCTCCTTCGCAGCGGTCACAGCAGCCACAGCATCGTGCACTTCCATCTTCACCTGATTGAGCACCGACCGCATCCGGAGCGTTTCCTGCTTCAACTGGCTCCGGGCTTCGGCGATTCGCCCCTCTCGCTGCGCGCCATCGAAAATGGGAATCTGGAGCAAGAGCGCCATATTGTAGGTGTCGAGCGTATTGTTCCACCGGTTTCCGATCAGCCCGTAGTCACCCTGAGCAACCAGCGAGGGTACCCGTTCACCGGTGATCGACGAGTAGATCAGTTCCGAGGCCTTTACGCGGGTAACCTGTGCCTGCACTTCAGGCCGAGCGCCTAACGCACTCTCCACGGCGACTTGCAAAGAAGGGATCTCACCCGCGTCGTTTTTCAGATCATCCGTCAGTGCCAGTTTGATGTCGTAGGGAATCGCTAGGAGATTCAGCAACGTGAGCTTGCTGTGCTCGATGTCATACCGGGAGGTGGACTCCAGCTGCCGCTCCGTTGCGATCTGGGCATCCAGCCGGGCGATATCCAAACCCGTCGCGACACCGCCGCGCTGCCGTTGTTTCACTAGAGCAAGCAATTCCTCCATCACCCGCTGATTGGCCTCGTGCATCTTGACCATCGCCATCGCCTTCAGCCCTTCCATGTAGGCTAACGCGGCGCTGGCTATGACATCGTACTTCCGGCTGTCGGACTCAAACTCGGTCACGTGCAGGGATTCGCGCGAGGCCCGCCACCGCTGAATGAGACTCACGCTGAAGAGATTTTGCGAAGCATTCACCCGCCCGTCGAAAATGCTGAACGGATCCGTCCGCTGAGGAGCCAGCCCGAAGGTCCCGAGAAACTGCGTTTGCCGCGTCTGGCGAACCGTACCCGCGAGATTGGGCAGGAGGCTGCCCAATTGCGTCTGCACCTGTCCCTGCGCCGCTTCAATCCGCTCCTTATACAACTGCACGTCGGGATTGTTATCGACCGCCGCGGCGAGCGCTCCACGCAACGTCAAATTGAGGACAACCGGAGGAACGGGAGCAGAGCCACCGGGAATCTCAGCGGCCCACACGCCCTGATTCAGCACGAGGACAGCGAGACCCGCGGCCGCAGTCAGCACCTCAGATCGCATCATCGTTCCCGCAGACTTTCTTTCACGGATTTCAGCAAGGGGCTCAGCAGATACTCGATGATCCTCCGATGGCCGGTTTTAATCTCGACGGTCACCGCCATGCCGGGCGTCAGATTCACCTGTCTGCCTTCCACCTGGATGGTGCCTCGATCCATACTCACACGGGTGGGATAGATCAGGCCGACTTTTTCAATCGGCGCGGCATCGTCGGATACCGTCAACACGCGGCCAGGGATCGTCCCATAGAGTGTGAACGGAAAGGTTTCGACTTTGATCTCAACCGGCTGGCCTTCCTTCACAAATCCCACATCCTTGTTTTCCACCTGCGCCTCGACTTCCACCGGATGCTCTTGCGACACGACGATCAACAACTGCTGCGCCGGCGTGACCACCCCGCCGACCGTATGGACGGCCAGCTGCTGAACGACCCCATCAATCGGCGTCGTCAGCCGTTGCAAATCCGCCTTCTGCCCCGCCTTGGACACGTCCTGCACAAGCGACGAGGCTTTGGTTTCGGTGGTGGAGAGTTCGACCTGCCTGGCTTGTTGGAATTCCGACACCATCGCGAGATAGCGCTTCTCGGCCTCGGCCAGTGCCGACTGATCCTGTTTCACCTTCTTCCGTTGGCCGGCCAGCTCCTGCACCTTGTCGATGCGTTGCCCTTCAGCCTGCAGAAAATCCATCTTGGTGACGGCGTCATGTTCGAGCAGCTTCTTGTAGGCCTCGGCGCGTTCCGTCTCCATGGGGACGGTCGCTTCGAGACGGACTATATTCTCGCGGGTTTGCTCCAAGGCGGACCAGCGCTGGTCAACGAGATGTTGAGCCGCCGCCACTTTCGCGTGATATTCGGCCAGCTGATCGACCAGCAACTGCTGTTGCAACGCGACATACTGCGGATCGGCATCAGCGGGCACCTCAAACACCGCCTGTCCTGCGATCAATGCGCGCAGTCTCGCCGCCTCAACCCTGGCTGCACGATATTCGTTGGAAGCCCGATCATGGTCCGCACGATTTTGCGTGGGATCCAGCTCAATCAACACATCGCCTTTCTTCACCACCTGCCCGTCCAGCACAGAAATCGCTGCAATCACGCCGGTTTCATAGGGTTGGATCACTTTGGAATAGCCGCTGGCAATAATCTTCCCCTGCGCCGTCGCGACGATATCGATCCACCCGAAGGAGGCCCAGAGCACCGCGGATGTGAAGACGGCCATGATCATCCATAGAATCGCCCGGCCGATCGGCGAAGGTGGCGCCTGCTGAATCTCGAGCACAGCAGGAAGAAACTCCGCCGCACGGCGCGAAGAAGGAGTCAGAAACCCTGGGCCTAAAGCTCCTGCCCCCTTTTCCGTCTGCCAGGCCGCTTTCCATACCGCCCAATGTCGTGCCATCGCGCCGAATACCATCTGCAATCCCCTGCGCTCCTACCTCACGACTCCTTACGCCGGCACCGGTCGCACGCCATCCTGATGCTGGCACAGCCGGGCATAGAATCCCTTGAGTCGCACCAATTCATCATGCGAACCGGATTCCACCACTTCGCCTTTTTCAATCACGTAGATACAATGAGTCGGTCGCACGGTACTGAGCCGGTGGGCAATGATGAACACCGTGCGCCCGTTGCAGATCTGCGCCATGTTCTGCTGAATGACCGCCTCGGATTCATAATCCAGTGCGCTCGTCGCCTCATCAAAGATCAGAATGCGAGGATTGGCCACCAGTGCGCGGGCAATCGCGATCCGCTGCCGCTGACCGCCGGACAGCGAACAGCCGTGCTCACCGACCAGCGTGTCATAGCCCTCGGGCAGTTCAAGGATGAACTCATGGGCGCCGGCTAATTTCGCGGCGTGCATCACCTGCTCCATCGCCAACCCCGGATCGGTCAGCGCGATGTTGTCACGCACCGATTGATTGAACAAAAAGTTCTCTTGCAGGACGACCCCCACCTGCCGCCGCAACCAGGCCGGATCGACTTGTGCCAAATCGACGCCATCAACCAAGACACGCCCACGTTTCGGCACGTAGAGCCGCTGCAAGAGCTTGGCAATCGTGCTCTTGCCGGAGCCCGACCGCCCGACGATGCCGATGACCTGGCCAGCCGTCACGGTGAACGACAAGTGGCGCAGCACTTCCGGTCCGTCCGGCCGGTAGCGGAATGAGACGCCTTCAAAGAGCACCTGCCCGGTGACGTTCGGCAGCGTCGTGCGTGCGGGATTGTACGACGGTTCCGGTCGCGTGTTGAGGACATCGCCGAGCCGCTGAACGGACACGCCGACTTGCTGAAAGTCCTGCCACAAGTTGACGAGCCTGAGGAGCGGCCCGGTCACCTGCGCCGAGAGCATGTTGAACGCGATCAACTGCCCGATCGAGAGTTCCCCCTCGATGACCCGATAGGCCCCCATCCATAACACCGCAACGACTGTCCCCTTCTGAATGAAGGTCGCGGTCTGACCGGCAATCGTCATCAGGCTCGTGGCCCGAAAACTCGCCTGCACGTACCCCGCCAACTGCTCCTCCCATTTCCGAATCAACGGCGGCTCCAAGGCCAGGGCCTTGACCGTCTGAATCCCGCTGACCGCCTCGACGAGAAATGCTTGGTTCTCCGCTCCTCGATTGAATTTCTCATGGACCCTCGCCCGAATTACCGGCGTAATGCCAATCGACAGCAGCGCATACAGAGGCAACGACAGCATCACCACACCCGTCAGGATGGGGCTGTAGAACCACATCACCGCGAGAAAGACCACGGTAAACAGGAGATCCAACACCACGGTGACCGAGTGACTCGTGAGAAACTGACGGATCTGTTCCAATTCGCGGACTCGAGCGACGGTATCACCAACGCGACGCGCCTCGAAATACGCGAGGGGGAGCGCCAGCAAATGGCGAAAGAGCTGTGCGCCCAGGCTGACGTCGATCCGGTTCGTCGTATGCGAAAACAGATACGTGCGGAGTCCGCCCAAGACGGCATCGAAGAAAGCCAGCGCGACCATCCCGATCGCCAACACATGCAACGTCGTGAAGCCTTTGTGCACGAGCACCTTATCGATCACGACTTGTGTGAACAGTGGCGTGAGCAGCCCGAACAATTGGAGAAAGAAAGACGCGAGCAGCACCTCGCCCAGCAACTTCCGATATTTGACGAGTGACGGGATGAACCAGGTGAAGTCGAACGTGAGATCCCGGAGGCGGACGGACGCACGCTTGGCAAAAAGTAATACCGTCCCCGACCACGCCGACTCGAATTGTTCACGCGAGAGGACCAACGGGCGGCCCGCCACCGGATCTTGAATCAGCGCACGGTCCCCGTCGACTTTTGCCAGAACGACATAGCGACCGTCGGTCCATTTAGCCATCGCCGGCAACGGGACGCCCGACAACTTGGCCCACGGTACAGCGAGGGTTCCGGCCTTGAGACCGAGGTGCGTCGCGGCACGAAGCACCGCCGTCTCGTCTAGCGGTTGGTGAGAGAGGGTGAACTGATGGCGGAGTTGCGCCTCATCTGCCGGGAGGTCATGGAACCGGGCAAGCAGCAACAAACACCGCAGCCCCGTATCGATGGCGCTGTCTACTGAGGCCATCGAAGCCTCAGGCTTCTCTGAAGGCTCTGCCCCTGCCTGGTCAGCAGTCATACGGTCATTCCCACATATCGCTGAGCGACGCATCTCAGAGCACGAAGAGGACAGGTCACGTAAAAGATCGGCATGACACTCGGTGTGTATCTAGTATGAGTGCGCTCGCATAAATCTATCCGCCGCAGCAGATCAACGGGAGTTCCCGCGCCCCGTGTACTGAGTGCCGCCGTATGGACAGATCGGAAGCCCCAGATAGCGGGCACGGTCCTCAACGGACCACGCCCGAACTGATCCGGATGGGCTGGCCGCAGCCTCTATGACTGCCAACTCGCCGCCAACACGGTTTGGACATCCTGCGGCCGTTGATCGATCGCCTGATCCCACGTCAAGCCCGTCTGCGTCGTGAACGTGGCCATCGCCTGAATGAGCTGATCGACTTGCGAACTCAACATCGTCTGCCCGTTGCCCGCTTGAATGGTCTCAACTTGGTTCGTGGTGGGGCTTGTGTACCAATTTTGGATGGTGACGGAATCCGTCGAGCCGTGAATAGCCAAACGCAGATCATTCACCTGCCGGGTAATGACCAGATCCAACGGATTGATCGTGAGCCCAAATAGCATAGTATCTGACGCGCCTGAATTATCGATGACCGTGTCCTGGCCACCGCCTCGGCCGTACAGATAGGTATCGTTCCCTCCCAACCCGGTCAAAGTGTTGTTCGCACTATTTCCAGCCATCGTATTGTTTAAGGTATTGCCAGTGCCATTGATCGTAGAGCTTCCAATCAGTGTTACGTTCTCTAGGTTGGCCCCCAGAGTCCATGTCACGGCACTCTGCACCGTATCCGTTCCG
>CAZEHM010000032.1:5711-38317 GCA_964512025.1 uncultured Nitrospira sp.
CTCTAGGTTGGCCCCCAGAGTCCATGTCACGGCACTCTGCACCGTATCCGTTCCGCCGCTCGCGGACTCCACCACCGTATCCCCGGCTCCGACGACATAAGTATCATTCCCGGTTCCACCGGTGAGGACATTGGCTGCACTATTTCCAACCAGAGTATTGTTCGCAGAATTACCTGTTCCATTGATCGCAACAGTCCCCGTAAGAGTGAGATTCTCGAGATTTGCCCCAAGTGTATATGTGATGGCGGCTCGAACCGTATCTGTCCCTTGACCTGCCTGCTCGGTCACCACATCTCCAAGATCATCTACCTCATAGACATCGTTCCCTGCGCGGCCAAGCATCGTATCGGCACCGCTCCCCCCATCCAGCACATCATTCCCGCTCCCACCGTCGAGGGTATCAGCTCCTCCCAACCCCATCAGCGTGTCGTTTGTCTGAATACCGGTAAGCGCATCATCCCCTTCGGTGCCCGCAAGGGTAAGTCCTTCCGTCCGGCTGGCGATGGCGGCGGCATTCCAGATCGTCCCGTCTGCGAATTGAATTTGCTCCACTTGATAGAGAGAGCCGAAGTAGTACCCTTCCATCAGGAGTGAATCCGTCGTGCCGTTGATCGTGAGCAGCAAGCTAGAGTCCGCGGTTGCCTGAAGCCGGACATCCGCCGGGACGACCGTGCTATCCAGGAGCACGGTATCCACTTCTCCGACAATCCCCGAATCCGGGAAATCACTCACTCGATCCTGCCCACCCCCGCGGCCAAATAAATAGGTGTCGTTGCCATCACCTCCCACAAGGAGATCATCCCCAACACCGCCATCCAACCGGTCATTTCCGCCATACCCAACCAATTGGTCATTCCCACCAAGACCAAAAAGATTATTGTCATTGCCAAATCCCGTGAGATTGTCATTGCCGCTGGTCCCATTCATCACACCGACGCGACTCGTAATCTCAGCCTCGCCCCAGACCGTCCCATTGTCGAAGTGGATCTCTCCGATCGTCGGGGTTCGAAGCCCCGGTTCGATCAGATAGTTTTCAACGATCAGTTGGTCGGTCGTGCCGAGGATCTTTAGCACCAGATGATTGCCGAGCCCCTCAAACGCCACGTCCGGAGGTGCGACCCCAGGAAGCAATTGGATATAGTCGACAAATCCAGCGGAGGCATAGGTTTGCACTCCTGTTTGAATCACATCCTGCCCATCCCCATGGCCGAACACATAAATATTGTCTCCGAGCCCGATCAGCGTATCGTTGCCTTGCCCCCCATTTAATAGGTCCGATCCGGTCAATCGGTTATCAAGTTGATTACCGACCAAGTCGACGCGATCAGAGGGAAAGTAAACATCTCCGACTAACTCAACATTTTCCACGCTTCCCGGCAGGACATACGTGAATGACCCCGGGATACGCACTTGAACCGTATCGACCCCCTCACTCGCAGACTCAATAATCGTGTGCCCCGCCTCGGAAACCACATACGTATCGTTGCCGATTCCTCCGAAAAGCTGATCGGCCCCAGTATCCGCATTCAACAGGTCATCGCCCACCCCGCCATAGAGCAGATCCGCTCCATCTCCTCCGAAGAGCTGATCGTTGCCGGCGCCTCCATCCAAGGTGTCGTCTCCAGCATCGCCTCGCAACAGATCGTTGCCATCCTCCCCTAAGAGCGTATCCGCTCCAGCAAGACCGGACACCACATCATTGCCGGCTCCGGCCTCGATATGGTCGATGAACCCTGACCCCACCAGCGACTCGCTTCCGGCTGTACCATACTGTCGGAATCCCCGCGCGACCAGCTGGCTGTAAGTGAGAATCGTCCCATCAGAAAATTCGAAGCTATCAATCGGATGAGCCCCGGTCGGTGTATTCACGCCGAAGCCGGCGATCTGAACTACGTCACTGGCACCCGCGCGAATGAGTAGCGTATCGCCCGACCCAATTCCAAGCGTCACCGACTCAGCACCGACCCCGTCTCCAAAGACCAGACGATTGCCCTCCCCCGCCGCATCCTGGATGGTATCGACCCCGTCCCCGAGATTAAAGACATAGGTGTCCTGTCCTGCCCCCCCATCCAGGCTATCGTTCCCAATCCCGCCGGTGAGCACGTCATTGCCGGAATCTCCGAACAGGTTGTCGTTCCCTGCCTCGCCATCCAACACGTCGTCGCCACCATTGCTGGGAGTCGGATCCAGAGCCGTGCGGTCGCCAAAGAGCACATCGTCGCCATCTCCACCGAAGAGCGTGTCGTTTCCGAGCCCGCCTTGCAGTTCATCGATACCGCCCTCACCGTCGAGCCAGTCGTTGCCGCCGGCAATACTCACGTCGAGCGGATCATCCCCAAACAACTGATCATTTCCTGCCCCGCCCCACAAGGTGTCTGCTCCTCCACTCCCTTGCAACTCATCATCCCCGTCACCTCCATCAAGGAGATCGTCTCCAGCCACACCTTGGAACGCAGTCGACTCACCGAGGAGCACATCATTTCCCGCCGCACCAAACAGCACATCATTTCCGGCCCCGCCGAGTAACACATCGTCGTCATCGCCGCCATCAAGCGCATCATCCCCAGCCTCGCCCTGCAAGAGATCCGCTCCAGCATCGCCGAACAAGCGATCATTGCCTGGCACCGTATCGTTCGAAAAATCACCGATGAGTTCGTCGTCACCAGCACCCCCGAACAACGTATCATCCCCGCCCTGTCCATAGAGAAGGTCGTTGCCGGCGCCGCCGTCCAACACATCGCTCCCAGCCACGCCCAAAATATTATTCGCTTCTCCATACAACTGATCACTCCCCGCCCCGCCCACTAAGATGTCGTCTCCGTACCCGCCTACGACAATATCGTCCCCGTTTTCACCATCGATGTAGTCGTTTGACGGCACAGACGTGGTCGGTTGATCGCCCTGGAGTTTGTCATTCCCCTCCCCTCCGAAAATCGCGTCATCCCCGCCATCACCGGTGATACGATCGTCCCCCTGCCCGCCGTACAACAGGTCATTCCCTCCGCCGCCCCAAATCAGATCGGTTCCGGCTCCACCATAGATCTCGTCTGCCTGCCCGAACAAATCCGTATCTCCTGGCCCTGCTTGTACTAAGCCTGTAAACGTCACACCCAGATCAATGCCTGGCGTAAAGAAGAAGCCCCAGCCGTTCGGAATCAAGTCCGGCTGCCAATTGGCATCTCCGGCCAAGAAGTCGTCTCCCGCGCCCCCAAGCAAGAGGTCCGCCCCAGTCGCCCCGAACAGCGCATCCCCTACCGCCCCGCCAACCAACACATCATTGTCGGCATCGCCATTGAGAAACTCTTGCAACGTGCCCACGCCCGTGAACGTATTGAGCGACGGCAGCCCGGCGAGATCGATCACTCCATCTGAAAACAAGAAATCGTTGCCGTCGCCGCCCAACAGCCGATCGTTCCCCTCGCCGCCGACCAGGACATCGTCGCCGCCAAGACCCAGCAGATAGTCGCGCAGCCCCCCGGCGTCGATGCGATCGTTTCCCCCACTCCCCCGGAGAATGTCCTGGCGTGGTACCTGCGCCCCTGGGTCATAGATGTAGTTCCCCAGATCGTCAGCTCGCCACTCCACAATCACCGGATCGGGATTGAAGTCCTTCGGCTCATGATCGCCTTCGATCGTCCGACTGATCGTCGGGAGGCCCGCCGGGAGCGCTTGCGCATCGATCAGCCGAATCCCGAACTGGCCACTCTCAAAGTTCTCGTTGACGGTCATGATCTGAGTACCATTCAGCTCCACGATCAAATCCGTTCCCGACATGCGGTAGTGAATCGTGCCATCCGAGCTGGTCCAGTTGGTCTGCCCAGCCTTCTTGACCCCACCAGTAAGCACTTGCCCATTGACGACGATCGCCCCTCTTGCATCAGAATCCTCAATCGTGTCGTGACCGTCGATCACACTCTGGTAGTAGTAGAGATCGAACCCTGCGCCGCCGAGCAATGTATCATTGCCTCCGCCACCAGTGAGCCTGTCATCCCCAGCATTGCCTATCAACAAATCAACCTGACTCCCGCCGACCAGGTCATCAGCACGACTGCCACCGAGCATGAAGGCACCACGATTCTGGGTATCCACAGCAGTCATGCCACCCGATCCCGCCTGCACATACCAATCGCGGAGTATAGGAAGCAGCGATTCAATCAGTTGCCGTTCTGTGTTGGAAAAAGCGTTCGAGTCGAGGTAGCTCTGAAAATAGAGGTTGTACCCCTTGGCATCATCCAGCGTGGCGGCCACGTCAGCACGATCGAATTGGAGGCCGCCCGTCACGTCAGTGAATAGGGTCTTGTTTGAATTCACGGCGTTAGCGGTGTTTTCATAGTACATCTGCATCGCAAAGGCGGTCAGTGCTTTACTGATGTCGGTATTCGTCAGCGTCAGCCCGCCGGCTTGCGCAATCCTCACTAGGTCGTCAGTAAAACGTGTGAGCATGCTGTCGGCAGGGATTGCAGTTTCACCAGCCGCCAAGCCGGCAATCCCGTTTTGATGACGGATCAGACGCTCGATGAAGTTTTCGGTCCCCCCTGATGTTGAGAAGTTATATAGCTCATCGCTAAAAATCATCCGCACCGCATCCGGCAGTGTGAAGGTCACTTGGCGGAACGAGTCGTTTTGCACAAAAGCAGAGAGCAACGCCTGCGAGTGTAGGTTAATCGTCAACAGCAAATCTGGAGCACCATGTGTCAGGCTTACGGGTGTACCAATTCTCAGTCCCGAGGCCGCACTCAAAATTTCGCCTTGCACACTGATGTCACGGACGCTGGTTTCATTCGGAATACCAGTGCCACCCGACGCATCGATAAAATTGGCGAGTCCTTGCAGCGCGGTTTCACTGTAGCCCTGTTGGGTCAGCAGCAAGTAGAGACTGGACGCGACTGAAGCACTGGCTGAATTCCTAAAAGGGGCCTGGTCGAATGTCGTGGCAGTCTCACCAAAAAATACCGCCATCAACGAAGCCAGCCCGCCGCCCAATGAATGACCGGTAAAACTGATGGTCGCCCCTGGGTTGGCAGCTTTGACTTGGAGGTAATAATCCGCTGCTTGTTTGAGTTGATCCGAGGTCACACCGAAGAACCCACCCGCGTTGGCCCACCAGTCCACCGCTGAACCTGTCCCGGCAAAAGCAATAACGATGTCGTTGCCTTTCTGTAATGAGATAGCCTCAAATCCGCTGGGTTGCTGTTGAAGAAAAAACTCAGTCCAGCCCTGAGATTGCAGATCGGGAAGCCAATTGATTGTGGCACGCGTGCTTTGGTAAGCCCGACCAGCCATCAGTGCATATTCAAGCTCAGTCGCCATGCTGTCCTCCGATTGTGGGCAATGACCGATTCAAGCTACGGAATGTGCTATTGGGCACCATCTGTCGTCGTCGGTGGCGCAATTGGGTTCGGGGCTTTCGGACCCTTATGTTCTGGACGCGGCTTCCAATGGTCGAGCGGAGTACGGACGATGGTTTTGTATTCTGCTTGGGTCAAACTGCTATTTAATTTCTTGACTGTCGCTTCAGGGGCTAAGCCCTGCGTAGCAAGCTGTTTTCCATAGGCCAATGTATTTATAGTCACATTGATGTTTTTGAACTCGGCAGGGAATTCTTCTATTGAAATACGATGCCACCCCTTCCCGTCATATTTGAAGAAAACGTAGGGGGGATTTGGCTCCCCCCACTTTTTGTAAGACAAGGTCAAATTCGGCTCAACGGCTATATAAGGTGTGCCGTTGAGAATATGGAGTGCCAGCAAATTGAAGTTAGTACGCCCGATGTCTTCACTGTATTCGCTTGCCCATGTGATGATCTTGCTTGAACCCGGCAACGTGAAGGTTATGGCATGCTCTTTAATGGGTGAGGGTTGCCCGAGCTCATGCCGCCCACCGTAAGTCTGTGACCGCTCGACAATGATCTTGCTGCCGTCGTGTAACAGTACTTCTTCTTTCCAGCTGTCCCCACCAAAGCCACAGGCATTCATACTCCCCCCCACGGTCATCACGAGACATATCCCTCCCACTAGCCACCATGGTGAATATCGGTCGTTCCTGCCAAAAACTGGGGTCAGATCTTGCAATTCTATATTCTCCATCTCACCCTTCCTTCTAATTACCCCTTCTGCTTCCCCTGCCGCGCATCACGCATGGTGACCAGCACTTGCTGAATCTGATGATGCAACCGCGCCAGCACATCCACGCCCATAGCCACGCGGGTGACGAGTTTGCCTTCCAATCCTTTCGGCGCGGCCTGGCCGTCTTTCGCCGTCTTGGCAATGACCCCGAGCAGCGCTGGCTCGATGAACCCGAAATCCACATACGCAATGCCCTGCGCCACACCGACGTTCGTGTAGTTCGTCGCTTTGGGATGCGCCGTCGGCTCACTCGGCTTCAAGCGCACATTCAACTGGAGGGTCTTGTCTTTAGGTTCACTCATGTCCCGAGGCTCCTTCATTGCGATTTACCGTGACGGCAAGCTCCCCGAGCTCGTTTTCACAACCCGGAAATAGCACCATTTATATCTACCCCTAACCAATTGCGCGCGAACCTATAGATTATTCGCATACCTTGTCAACTGGATATTTCAGCCCTATGACAAGAGCCGAACGGATCTATTTTCTTCAAACATGAATTCAACGTGAGCACAATCGACGTCGCGCCTGCGTACGGCCGTGTCAGGCAGCTTCCCTTGCTTACGACATCTCACGCGTCCCTCTTTAGACCTGCACCCTCCCTTTGCACTTCCTCTTTCTATGCGCTTTCCTCTACTGTTCGCTCTCCTCGATCGCGAGCCTGGAGGCACGGAACTGCGCGCCTATGGTTCACGACATTCTTCGCTTCCGAACTAGGCAGCACGGCCGAGATCGACTATAATGACTTCCTATCAACTTCCGCTGCTCCAAGGGAAAGGCCCGCACACGATGGGATCTCGAAGCTACACCGCCATTGTTGAAAAAGAAGGCAGCGGGTTTGTCTCGCTCTGCCCGGAACTTGACGTGGCAAGCCAAGGAGAGACGGTGGAATCAGCCACCGCCAATCTCAAAGAGGCCGTGGAACTGTTTCTGGAGTGTGCGGATCCTGCTGAAGTCGAACGTCGCCTCCACACGGAAATCTTCGTTACCCGCTTTGAAGCGGCGCATGGGTAGACTCCGCATTCTCTCCGGGCGTGACGCCTGTCGCATTCTCGAACAGCACGGATTCCATCTGGTCCGCCAACGCGGCAGCCACATGGTGATGCAACAGCGCACTACCTCCGGCACGGTGACGGTGCCCATTCCGGATCATAGTGAACTCCGTGTCGGGACACTTCAGTCTATTATTCGACAGAGTGGAGTCCCGCGATCGGCCTTCGAAGCGTAAGACACGTTCTTCATTTTGATCCAGCTAAGCTACGCTACACCCATGAGTCCTTCCTCCACCGCACGCCACTTCCCTCCGCTCCCAATTCGATCGATTCGCGAAACGACCAGGCTTTGGGCAAGACACTGTACTTTGCCCACACTCACTCCTGACTAGCTCATTACGCTCTTGACGTACATATGTGGTTGAGACTGAAGAGACGCTCGACCTTTTGTCCAGCGCCTCCCCCTGGCAACACGGTAGGCCCACCAAAAGAAAAAGGGAGCCTCCCGTTTGGAAGGCTCCCCACTCGGATAGATCCAGCTAGATTCTACCGCTTCCGTTTCACGCTTCAGCCCTGCGCCTCAAGCCTGACCCGATACCAGATCTTATTCGGCCAACTGCCAGCAACTGCACTCGAAACACAGTCCTCCCGTCGCTCAACGGAGGCCGGCGCACGCGCTTACTGGCCCGATGCCAGCGGCGGCATGTTGATGCCGACGCGTTCGAGGCCCATGATCACGGTCAACGCGCTGGGTGAGTGCTGCACGATTTCTTTCTGCACTTCGATGCGACGCAGATCGACAAATTCCGGCGCGGTCAGGCCAAGGGATTCGCGGTAGGCCCGGTCCGCGATGCCCCGCTGCCGCTCGGCTTTCTCACGCGACTCTTCCGCTTTTTGAAACTCCACCATTGTGATCTTGCGCTGCTCCTGGATGATGGTCTGCGTGGTCTGCTCGACCACGCCCTTGGGCGGCAGGATACTGCCGACGACCACGCGATTCAGTCTGACGGGGATGCCCTGCTTCTCAATCAGCTTGGTCTGCACTTCCTTGGCGATGGCATCCTGCAGCTTTTGTCTGGTGGTCGGATCGGTCGTCAGCTGAAAGAGGGGATACTTCTGCACTTCTTCGCGCACGAAGGTGCGAAAAGCTTCTTTGGCATTGTTGGCGTACCAATTCGGCCCGTATTTGCTGATCAGCTCGGGTGAACGGCCTTCAATTACATTCGCGATCAAGAAGGCATCGAAGGAGACCGGAGCATTTTCAGCGGAAATGATGTCGAAATGCTCAGAGTACTGCACCGGCCTGATATCGACATCCACGACTTTGGTGGTCGGAGCAATCCAGACTCGTCCCGTCTTCGTCGGAGTCGCATCGACGCCGCCATGGCCGAAGAAGAATGGCTGCTCGACCATGACCCCCTCGTGCCCTGCCTCGATTGCCGACACACACCCGGCCATTGCGGTTGCCATCCCGAATACCAGGACAACACCGCACAGGCTGCTCGCGTTGCTCCTCATACGCTCCTCCTCGGTTGGCTCCGTCTTCACACAAGACGGGGCAAGACAATGACGGGGTACCGGTCGGCGCCTATCCGCCGTGAACCGTGCTCATGGCAATACCTTACGAAGCGCGTTGGAGCAATGTCAAACCGCTGATTCCATGCGGCAGACGGAGGACAAGGCTGGGGGTTTGGATGGAGAACTGAGCAGGGAGAACACGCGCCTCGGACGCGCTAGAAGATGCCGGCTTGCTTCTGTAACCAGCGCACGTACTTAATGATCTGGTCGACATCTTCCGGTGTGGCTGCATCGATTTTCGGCATGTTGCCGAATTCCCAGTGATGTGCTTTGACTCCGTTGGCCGCGGCCCGCTGGAAAGCAGCGTCGCCATGATGATTCGGCTCGTAGATTTTATGGACGAGCGGCGGCCCCTGGCTGGTACCGACACCTCCCGCGCCATGGCAGGCCGAACAGTTGGCCGTAAACTTGGCCTGGCCGGTCTGTAATTCGGCGGGCACCGCGCCGGTCTCAATGGCTTTCGGGGCGGACTCGCCCTGACTGCAGGCCGGAGCCACCGTGAGCACACATAACAGAACCGCCAGGCCGCAGCTGCGCGTGATGTTCATCGAGCGATTACTCCTTGGGAGTGAATGAATCGGACGGCGTCGACGGCTTTCCGAACTGTTCTTGCAACATCGCCTCGGTTTTGGCCAGCGTCATACGGCGATACAGCCGCGCGCCGACCGGCACGAGGACGATCAACCCGATGGTCAGATACATGAAAAATTCTTCAGGAGACATTTCTGTTCTCTTTCCGTTGGAATCTACCGTACCGCATATGCGGTCGGGTCCTCAACTCCCGCCTTGGCAAATCCCTGCCGGCGGATAACACAACTGTCGCACCGGCCGCACGCCAGCGATCCGACTGGATCGTAGCAACTATGGGTCAGGTGCAGCGGCGCCTGCAATTTCACCCCCAGCTGAATAATTTCAGCCTTGGACAGGGTTAAGAGCGGGGCGCGGACTTCTAGCCGCGATCCTTCCACGCCGCGTTTTGTCCCGACCGCCACGGTCTCCTCGAAGGCCCGGATGAATTCAGGACGGCAATCGGGATAACCGGAATAGTCGAGGACATTGGCCCCGAAATAGATGGCCGACGCCCCGACGACTTCGGCATGCGCGGCCGCCAGCGATAAGAAGATCAGGTTTCTGGCCGGAACGTAGGTGACCGGAATCCCCTGCGTCCGTTCCTGCTCCGGACGATCTTTCGGCACCGGCAGATCCCCGGTAAGCGCCGAACCTCCCAGAGCCCGGAGATCCACGTCCACGACGATATGACTGCGCGCGCGAAGCGCCGCCGCGACCTGCCTGGCCTGCTCGATCTCGATCACGTGCCGCTGGCGATAGGCAATGGTGAGCAGATAGAGCGCGAAGCCCTCGTGCCCGGCTACGGCAGCGGTGACCGTGGAGTCCAGCCCTCCGCTCAGAAGAATGACTGCGCGAGGATCCCCGGTGGACTCACCCGGCATGGGCAACAGCTCCTCCTACGCGGATCAAGGAGACACCGGAGATATCAATCTTGCCTTGGAGTGTCACGGCGCACTGTCGATGACGAGGAGAGAATGCGGGCCTCGGCCGCACACGAGACAGAAGCACGCACTAATCGCGATCTTCTTCCTTCTCGATCTTTTCCAGCAACTCGGCCTTGGACTGGCACTCCACGCAGAGCTTGGCGAAGGGAACCGCCTGAAGCCGCTTTTCGCTGATCTCAACGCCGCATTCGGCGCACATGCCGTACGTTCCGTCACGCAACCGGTTGAGCGACTCATCGATCGCCTGGCGGCGTCGGTTGCGCATCTCCATGAGCGAGATGCCGAGTTCGCGGTCCAGATCCATCAACGCCTGGTCGCCCACATCGCGAGCGGACTCCAGCCGGCGCTGCTGATCTTCGGTCAAGGACTGGCCGAGATTGCCTTCGATCTCGCGAATGATTTCCTGGCGCTTGCCCATCAGCATCTGGTGCAAGGTTTCCTGCCGGCGCTCGCGGGCGTCGCGATCTTTGGCCGATTCCTTCGGCCGAATCGACTCGACGACGATCTGCACAGGATCCTGTTTCACAGACGCCGGAGCCGCCGGCGCAGACTTTTTGGATTCGGCCGCAGGTGCCGGCTTTGTCTTCTTCACTTCGGTTTTCTTTTTTGCAGGCACTTTGGTGGCCATAAAATAATGCTCCTTGGGTAAAGGGACCCCCCAAAAAAGTCCGGCATCTATATCACGGCATGTAGGCTTTGACAAGGGCTAGTGGTCTGAAATTCAGGCAGCCCTAGGAATAGAGGATCGTTGAATGCACATTATATCCGGCGAGCTTGTCTCTTCCCTTGAGACTTTTCAGCTCAACCAGGAAGTCGAGCGCCACGACTTCGCCGCCGAGCTGGCGGACCAGGCTGACCGTCGCTTCGGCCGTTCCACCCGTGGCCAGGAGATCATCGACGATTAACACGCGCTCTCCGGCGCCGATCGCGTCCCGGTGGATCGCCAGGGTGTTCGATCCGTACTCGAGGCTGTACTTCACTTCGAAGCAATCGGCCGGCAGCTTTCCCGGCTTTCTGACCGGCACGAATCCCGCCCCGAGCCGACCGGCCAGCACGCCGCCGAAGATAAAACCCCGGGACTCGATCCCCACCACCTTATCGATCCGGTGCGCCTGATAACGCGCGGTCAGCTCGTCCGTCAGTTTGCGGAAAGCCGCAGGATCTTTCAGCAGGGTCGTAATATCGTAGAAGAGAATGCCGGGCTTGGGAAAATCCGGCACTTCGCGGATGAGGGCTTGATAGTTGATATCGATCTCCGGCGTTAGAGCAGGTCGGCCTGCGTCATGGTCTTTCGCTCGATGGTGCCTCGAAGCCGGACTAAAGCGGTCGTCTCGATCTGGCGAACCCGCTCGCGGGTCAACCCCATCTCCCGGCCAATCTCCTCCAGCGTCTTGGACTCATCCCCGTCGAGCCCGAACCGCGACACAATAACAGTTTGCTCTTTTTCGGGCAACTCTTTGACCCAGCTCATCAGCTCCGTGCGCCGCCGGACTCCGTCCGCCGTGTCGTCGGGAGACATACACATCGGATCTTCGATGACGTCACGCAGAAAGGTATCGGTGCGATCGTTGATGGGACTATCCAATGAGCAGGTTGTCCGGGCCAACTGCCTCAGATCCAGGATTTCTTCCTCGTTCGTCTTCATCTTCTTGGCGACTTCCGAGGCCAGCGGTTCCCGGCCGAGCTCTTGCACCAACTGCTCGACCTTCCCCATGTACTTGTTCAACCGCTCGACCACGTGGACGGGCAAGCGCACCAGCTTGCCCTGATTGATGATCGCCCGTTCGATATATTGGCGAATCCACCAGGAGGCATAGGTGCTGAACCGAAATCCGCGCTTGTAGTTGAACTTCTCCACCGCCTTGATCAGCCCGAGATTCCCTTCCTCGACGATATCCGAAAATGGAAAACCCCGGTTGATGTACCGCTTGCCGATGCTGATCACCAGGCGCAGATTGGACTCGATCATGATCTGCCGGGCCTGCTCATCCCCGGCCTGCACGCGCTTTCCTAATTCCTGTTCCTGTTTAAAATTGAGCAGCGTCGAACGACGCACTTCGCGCAGATAGCTCTTGAGCGTATCCAATCCTTCAGACCGGTTCGAAGACTTCTCCTCGCGGTCCGTCGGACTGTCCGCTTCGGTCTCCTCGACTTCGTCGGCCGACTGTCGTCGGGCTTCACTCATGTCCTGAAGCTCCTCGTCCTGTCGGCTCATCTCAGTCGGCATCCTGTGAATTGATTCGCTAGTACCATATCTGAAAATCGCTAAACCGTTCGGTCCCCGGATTCCACTCCACCGTCACCGCCGTGACCCGTGCGGCCGGAGGCCCGATTCCCAGCTCGGCAAGGAGCGCCTCGATCGTCTCTCGCGGCCCTTCCACGTCCAGTTCAACCCGGCCGTCGTCAAGATTGCGCACACCGCCGACCAGCTTGCGCTGTGCAGCCACTCGTGCCGCAAACGCCCGATACCCGACTCCCTGCACTCGACCGCTCACGAGAACGTGCGCGCGTACCGGAGATGTCGCCCTTGAATCAGTCATATCAAGCCGCGCTGGATTGCCTAACACGTTGGAATACTCTCACACCTCCCGAAACCCGTCACGCGTTTTACAAATCTACGCGGACACAGCGGGAAAAATTATTGGATGAATCACGGAAGGCAAACACCACCGGACAGACAGAACACATCGTTGAGTGCTCAGCCCGCCAACGTCGAATACCGGATGCGCGACGGCATGACTCTGCGACCCGCAACGACGCGTGGAAAGAAAAGACGGGAACAAATCGCTCGGGTGATTCCCGTCGCCTCACTGGAAGGAAGAGGCTCCGGGTTGATGGAGAGGAATTTGGTCGGGGCGAAAGGATTTGAACCTTCGACCCCTGCGTCCCGAACGCAGTGCGCTACCGGGCTGCGCTACGCCCCGACAAGGCGACTCACAAAAACGGGAACCGGATTGTCTTACAAAATGGGGGTGAAACGCAAGCCATGTGCTTCCGCAACGGCAGGAAAAGTCACTTGGCCGTTTTTTATATTGACACCCTTGGCTAAACCTGGATCAGAACGAATGGCCTGATCGACCCCTTCGGAAGCAAGACGGACGAGATAGGGCAAGGTGGCATTCGTAAGCGCGAAGGTGGAGGTCCGCGGAACAATGCCCGGCATGTTGGCCACGCAATAGTGCAGCACGCCATCGACCGTATAGACGGGATCGGAATGCGTCGTGGCCTTCGTCGTCTCGAAACACCCGCCTTGATCGACCGACACATCGACGACGACCGCTCCCGGTTTCATGCGCGACACCATGGCCCGCGAGACCAGCTTGGGCGCTTTGGCCCCCGGAACGAGCACCGCACCGATTACCAGATCGGCCTCGGACACCGCTCGTTCGACCGCCGCCTCATTCACAGCGCGCGTGACAATACGCCCCTGATATAAGTCATCCAGGTAGCGCAGCCGGTCCACATCCAAATTGATCACCGTGACCTGCGCGCCCAACCCGACCGCGATCCTGGTCGCCGAGGCTCCGACCACGCCGGCGCCGAGCACCACCACCTTTCCCGGCTCGACCCCGGGCACACCCGCCAGCAACACTCCTCGTCCGCCTTGAATTTTTTCCAGGTAGTAGGCACCGACCTGCACCGACATCCGTCCGGCAATCTCGCTCATGGGCCTCAACATCGGCAGACTGCCGTCTCGCGCCACGGTTGTCTCATAGGCGATGGCGGTGATCTTGGTATCTACCAGGACCTTTGTCAGCTCGGGGAGCGACGCGAGATGCAGATAGGTAAAGAGAATCTGACCGGGGCGAAACAAGGGACATTCCGATACGAGCGGCTCCTTGACCTTGACGATCAGATCGGCCTTTTCGAACACCTCGGTCTTCGATGAGGCGATCGTCGCGCCGGCCTGCCGATACTCCTCATCCGTGAAACCGCTCCCCGCCCCTGCCGACGGCTCCACCCACACGCGATGCCCCGCTTTGCACAACGCGGACGCTCCGTCCGGTGTCAGGCTGACGCGATATTCGTGGTCTTTGATTTCTTTGGGGACGCCAATGATCATGGTTGATCCTATAAGGCCGACCGGAGGGGATGCCCGGTCATAATCTCGTAGGCTTCCGCGAGCGTTGCCACTTCCGTGACTTTAATGGATCGTGCCATTCCTTTATCGGTAATAGCAAATGTGTTTTGCCCGGCCGGGAGCAGCATCTCGCGGATATTCCGCATCATGTGACAGCCTTCAATTTTATGTTCCAGCCCGCCGACCGGCCCCACCGCGAGGCTGATGTCGATCGTGCCTGAAATGCAGACATCCGTTCGCACGGGGTCTCCGAGCAATGCAGCAGCCACCGCCACCGCCCAGGCGGCCCCGGCGCTTGGCCCATCGATCTGCTCCCCGGCATGCAAAATCGATCCGACCGGCATCGTCAACTGCGCCTGCAAAAATCGCGGGTCGTAGTTGACCGCTTTTGCCGCGGCGAGCACGGCCACGGCAAAGGTCTGCCTCGGCACGCTCCGAAAGTGGTGATCCGTCCCTAGATAAGGCCCGTTCCCTGCCGACCAGTGCGCAAGGTCGATCTGAACCAGCGCGATGTCGCCCTGATTGGGGCGGCTCCATCCCTTTGCGGCAAGCGCAGGAGACATGCGTGTTACGTAGAGATTCGGTACGGTCCTGGACGACGGTTCGAAAGACCGGGCCGACAGCGGCTGTGAAACCTTTTGAATCGGCGCCGGCGTGACTTCGTCCCGCTTCTTCACCGGTTCGATAGGGGCACGCACGGCCTGAAACGGCACCGTTTGGAGCGCGGGGAGCGAGCCGACTTTCTGGCACTCTGCTCCTCCCCTGTCGCTGAACAGGATGTTCCCGTCGGCTTGCTTGCATTTCCATACGTCGGCATGGCTGCCGTCAGGCAGCAGCAGACTGGCTGACACGACCGCCACCGCAAGACTGAAGGCCTGACTCCGCATCTCCAATCCCCCCGCGTTCCTTATGAAACTATAGCAGAGCCTCCGGTGCGGCTGGACAGCCCAAAAACCCCTGGTGTAAGATGCGCCCGCCATTGAATAATTTCCCGCTCATCTCATCGAGGAGGCACGCAATGGACCTGTCGACCGGATCATGTCATGCCTGTCAGGCCGCTGCCGGCCCGGTAATCAAGTATTCCTTGGGCAAAGATTTTTTCGGCCGCCCCTACGACCGGCTGTCGCCGTCGTCCGACCAAAGTCCGAAGTGGTACTGCGAGACCTGTTCGATGCACAAGACCTTACAGCGGGATTTCCGCGACATTCGCACGGAATACGACAAGCTGTCTGCCGCTCAGCCCTCGGAGCTGGCCAAAGGCGAAGAATTTCGCCGCGCGTTCCTGCGGCTGCGTGAAATCCGCACGATCCTGGATGTCCAGCCCGGCCAGTCTCCATTTCTTAACGTGGGAGAAGTCCAGCTGCTGATGGAACGACTGAACACTGCCACAATGCCCGTATAGGACCACCCATGCCAGGATTCAAACGTCATATTTTCGTCTGCACCAACCAGCGATCGGCCGATGACCCCCGAGGCAGTTGTTCAAAGCTGGGCTCGCAAGCGTTGCACGACGTCTTCAAGCAGGAAACGAAGCGGCTGGATTTGAAACACACGGTGCGTGCAAATAAAGCCGGCTGCCTGGACCGATGCGCCGAAGGGCCCAGCGTGGTGATTTACCCCGAGGGTGTCTGGTACACCGTCAAGTCGGAAGCCGACGTCAAAGAGATCATGGAAAGCCACGTGATGAAGGGTGAAGTCGTCAGCAGACTGCTCATGCCCGACCATCCGGCCCCGGCGAAACTCCCGCCGTTGTCCAAATAAGAGAAATCGATACACGGACGCCTATGGCAGTTGAAGAAAAGTGGAAAGCCAACCAGCAAAAGGTGGCGTTCACCAAACAGTTCCCCGGACTGACCCTGGACTGGACGGCCTGTGCGGGTAAGTCCGTCCAAACGGTCGTTACCTTGACGGGCAAACAGGGCGCTGCCGTGCTTATCTTCACCGATGGTTCATTTACCATCGTGCCGCCCCTGGCGCCGGAGGCCTGGGAGTTCGGCCAAGCGCTCATCGATGCCCGCCCATACCTTGAGCCCAAACATCCTGCAGCTTATATGGAGTATGATCGGCTGGCCAAGCAAGATAAGGACGCACTCAAGTCGGCCAGAGCAGACAAAATCATCGGGGCGATTGAGAACAATCTCGAACAGATCCCCGAGCTCAAAGACCGGCTAAAAGCCCTCGTGAAGGAGTGGAAGTGAGCAGTCTTCCCGATAAAAATATGTTTGAGATCTTCTCCCAAGGTCTCTTTGAAGGAGTGAAGCCTATGATGGTCATTCGCGATCACCTGGTCCGTCATCCGGACCGTTGTCTGCACAACGGTATCTGTATCCCTATCTGCCCGACCAGCGCCTGGCTCTCGACGCCTCCCTATAAGTTCGATCCCTCCCGCTGTCTGGAAAGCTGCCGCCTCTGCCTGGACGCCTGCCCGTCACAAGCGATCTTCGCGGTGTTCAAAAAGGGCGACAAGATTCTGGCGCCGCAGAAGAAATAGCAACCGCTTAGGCGATCTGCTTCCTCAACCTGCCCCAATAGGCCGTTCCGACATAGCCGCAGGCGCCGGTGAAGGTAGTCAGTACGAGAATCTTATAGACCTTGCTGCGCGAGATCTTCACTTTCACGGCGGGATTCAGCAGATCCGGCGACTGCAACACCAGCTTGAGCGATTCACCGGCTGACAGGATCGGCCACATGCAGGACAGCCGCAAGCGCATTTCGTGGCGCGGGATGGCCATCGTATACATCCACCCCTGATCGAGATGCTCCGTAGCCATGCGAACCAGCTTGCTCAGGATAGGCCGGAACCGCGGCAGATTGGCCTGGTCCAGCAGATCGCGCGGCGTGAGCCCCACTTCATCCAGCATGGTGTCCGGAACGTAGCAACGCCCCTTCTGGAGGTCGTGCGCGATATCTTTCACAATGTTGGTGAGCTGCAGACCCTTCCCAAACCGTATTCCTACATCCGACATATGCCGGACATCCCACGATGCCAGCGACTTCCGATGGGCGCACATAAGATCAGTCCAGAACTCTCCCACACAGCCGGCCACGTAGTAGGTGTACCGATCCAGATCCTCGATCGTCCCCAGCGCCGTAAGATCGGCAGCTGACTGCCCAGGAAAGCGGCTGAGATCCATCTCCATACCCTGCGTCAGCGTCATCATCAGCCGCTGCACTCGACAACGATCTTCCGGGGAGCAGTCCAGGAACAACCGGAAACAGTCTTCCAACCGTTCGAGGAGCACACGCTCGGAGGAGTCCTGCTGAAGCGGCCCCATCGCCTGCTGGATGTCGCGGATCTGCGACCAGGAAACCCGGTCGCTCACAAACTGCGCTTTCAACTGGCTCAGGAACTCAAGACGCCGCGACCGATCGATCAGATCGGTATCCGCAATCGTATCGGCGGCACGGGCAAACAGGTAGCCCAGACCGATCTGATCCCGTACATCCGCCGGCACCACGGCTAACGTAGTATAGAACAGACGGGAGACTTGCTTGAGCAGGTCGCGAAGCAGCGCGGACTTGGAGGGATTCGTGCTCGTGGAACAACCTCTACTTTACTTCGAACGTGCCTTCCATCCCCTTGTCGCGATGGCTGGGCATGGGCCAAAGACGCTTATCGCAATAGATCGGAAACGTTCCCGTCTGGGTCGGCGTAAACTTGATGACGACGGTTTTCCCCGCCGACACGTCCTGCTCAACGGAAAGTTCCTTGATGATGAAATTGTGCGGCGTAATCGTCGTCACGCTCGTCAACGTCAATTCCACCGGCTTTCCGGCTTCGACAATCACATGATTCGGTGTATAGGAATAACTGTCGAGAGTAATCGTGACACGCTGCACCCCGTCAGATCCCACAGGAACCACGAACGGCGGAGCCATATCTGCCGCCTGAAGCACCGCGGTTTGCACAGCCATCAACAAGCCGACGCAACCGATCAAACCATAGACTCCCGTGCGCACATCCATCATGAGATTCTTCTAACAGGATCTCAGCAAGAGGGTCAACTTCCCCCCCACAGATCCCGGATCTTTCAGAGAGTCTTGACCTTTGCCGATCAGGCCTTATATTCACCGACACGATGCAAAATACCTGCAACTGCATTTCAAACGCACGGTTTGTGTATAATCATGGCAACGTCATCACCCGCCCCGTACCGGCGGCGGGTTTCTGTTCTCAAGGAGGATATCGATGAAGTGGCTTAAGGGCATCGGGCTCTTCTTAATTGCAAACTTTTTAATTTATCTCACGCTCTCATTCACGGCCAATCTGCTGGTCAATAGCGTGCTGCCGGCATTCGGGATCGATGTGCGCGGGGTGTTCAGCCAGCAACTACTCGTCTGGTCGCTCGTGATCGGCTTCGGCGGCGCCTTTATCAGTCTGGCCTTCTCAAAACAGATGGCCCGCGCCATGCTCGACTGCGAACAGATCACCCAGCCTCGATCGCAGGCAGAACATGTAATCTATGGATCGGTACAGGAGATCGCCCAACGACTGGGAATCACGATGCCGGAGGTCTGGGTCTACAACTCACCAGACCCCAACGCCTTTGCCACCGGTCCAAGCAAAAACAACTCGATGGTCGCCGTCTCTACCGGTCTGCTCCAGAACTTGAAAGAAGATGAAGTGAAGGCCGTGCTCGCCCATGAGATGGGCCACGTCTATAACGGCGACATGTTCACGACGACGGTGCTTGCCGGACTCATGAACACCTTCGTGCATTACATCAGCAATTTCCTTTCCAGCATCGTCGGGCAACCGTCCGGACAGGACCGGGAAGAAGGCAGCTCCGCCGGCAATCCCATCCTGGCTCTGGTGGTCTATATCGTCTTGCAAGTGGTGCTCTCGTTCCTCGCCATGATCGTCGTGAGCTGGCATTCGCGCCGCCGCGAGTTTGCCGCCGATGCGTTCTCCGCGAAAGTCTACGGGAAAGAGTCGATGATCGGGGCGTTACGCGGCATCGACCGCTGGGTCAGCCGAACTCAGTTTCAACCCAGCGGCCAGGACGCTCTGGCCACGATGAAGATTTCCGGCAACAGCTCGGGATTCATGCATCTTCTCGCCACTCACCCGCCGATCGAAGAGCGGGTTGCGGCACTGGAACAGCTCTAAGGAAAAGGAGACTGCTATGAACACATTCATCAGTGCAGCATCGTTGATGACGCTCATGGGCGGGCTCCTCCTGACAATACCGAATGTGCAGGCCGAACAGGAAGGATTACTGATGGCGGCGAAAGCAACCAGCTTCTACGACTTCACGATGGACGATATCGACGGGAAACCGGTCAACCTCGGCCAGTACAAAGGCAAAGCCCTCCTGGTCGTCAACACCGCCAGCTTCTGCGGCAACACTCCGCAATATACGGATCTTGAATCTATGTACGAGCAATATCATGCGAAGGGGTTCGAAATTCTGGCGTTTCCCGCCAATAACTTCGGCCAACAGGAACCCGGCACCAACGCCGAGATCAAAGGCTTCTGCCTGACGAAGTACAGCGTCAGCTTTCCCCTCTTCAGCAAGATCAGCGTGAAGGGAGAAGATAAGCATCCGCTCTATCAATATCTGACTGAGAAGAGTCCGTTCCCCGGTGAAGTTGAATGGAATTTCCAGAAGTACCTGGTCGATCGTCACGGCAATATCGTGGCGCGCTTCCCGCACCGCATGAAGCCGTCATCGCCGGAGATCCTCAAGGAAGTGGAGCGGGTGCTCGCCACCAAATAGCGGCGCTATCCCCTGCGGTAAAACGTGATGTGCTGCCGATACTCCTGGATCGCCGCCCCGAGGGAGGCTTTTCCCAGGGGAATGTTCGCATCCAGCGTATTCTCTATCGCAGCATCGTCGATCTCGACATCGTAGCGATCCTGAATGTTGGTGCGCACCGGTCCCCCCAGCGTGATGTCGCGCGGCATGAAGATTTCTTTCCACACTTCTTTTTCGACCAGGCAGACATCCCGAAAACGCTCATAGAGCAGCGTAAGCTTCTCTTCTTCCGTCACCTTCACGCGTTCTCCCATCGTAGCAGTTACTCCTTCTCGTCTCGCAATCGACTTATGTGAGGATTGTACCGATCAGCGCACAGGCGGAGAGGAAGACGGCATCGTGGCAGCAATCGTGAACCGCAGCGTCCCCACCTGATTCACCGCATGAAACGACTGCTGGCCATGAGGCGCAATATAGAGCTTGATCACATAGCTCCCCACCGGCCAGCGTTCGCCCGGTCGCTTCAACTCAAGAAACCCGTAGCGTTCATAGCCGGGCAATTCCAGAATATCCTGTCCGAACGGCTTGGCCGGCAACACACCGCCTTCCCCTTCGAGAAACCACTGTGCACTGAACTGCGTGGGGTCTTCAAGCGGCGCCGATTCAAAAACGACGTAGACTGCCGCCGCATCCGGTGAAAATACTGACGTGGGGTCCACCGGTTTCAAGCGAGGATCCTGCGTATACCAGCCCTTTCTGCCGAAAGTATCCCACTCGACTTCGTACCCTTTGGCCAGCTTGATCCAGGTAAACAGCGACTGAGGAATCCCCGCTTTCTGATCGTCGAATGAAGGACTCTGCGTTGCCCCGATCTCCGTGGTCTCCTGCTCTTTCTGGGGCATCAGATCCTTGCCGTGGGCAGGGCCGCCCCAGAGAATCAGCGCCAAGAAACTGAACGCCACATGAAACGATACGGCCGGAGTGCTCCGCCACTGAGTCCGGACTATGGGCCATAGGTTTCTCATCATCGTCCTTAGGCTCATGGTATCGGGAGACCGCAACAAGGGTCAACCGTGGATCCAATTCGACCGAAGAAGGAACGTATCGTTCGCATCCTGTGATAGAGTGCGGCATCCGCAACAACCGCCGGTCAATGCAACCAGATGAACGTCGTCGCGCCGCCTAAGCCCTCATCCGATTCTGCCCGCACCGCCTCCGCGCAAGAGTCGGGACGGCGGTTCGGACTGCGCGACGGCATCTTTCAAGCCGCCACCCAGGGAGCCGGCGAACAATATCTCTCGGCGTTCGCTCTCATGCTCCACGCCACCCCGTTTCAGTTGAGCCTGCTCTCCGCGCTTCCGCAACTGCTCGGCACCTGGGCCCAATTTGTCTCCGTCAAGGTATCGCATTGGTTTCCGCACCGTAAGTCCCATGTGCGCTGGGGAATCATCGGACAATCCATCGCCTGGCTTCCGATTCTTGCGCTTCCTCTCCTCTTCCCCCAGTGGGGGCCGTGGCTGATCGTCGCCGGAGCGGCTCTTTATTTTGGCTCGACCCATTTTGCCTCCCCTGCCTGGACGAGCCTGATCACCGACCTGCTCAGCGCAAACGAGCGGGGGGCCTATTTTGCAAGACGGTCACAGCTCATGGCCATTACCAGTTTTATCGCCCTCAGTCTTGGCGGGCTTCTGCTCAGCCTCTCTCAGGAATATGGGCGCCTCTGGCTGGGCTTCGCGTTGCTCTTTCTCATTGCCGGAATATCCCGAGGCTTCTCCGCATGCTCACTGGCCGCCGTCACCGATCTTCCGATTCAACATGACGAACCGGCGAGCCGTGGATTTCTTGAATTTCTCAGCACCGGCACATCGAAAGATTTCCGCCGCTTCCTCCTCTTTTCAGGACTCATGCATCTCGCCGTACTGATCTCCGGTCCGTTTTTTGTCATCTATATGCTGCAGGACCTGCATCTCTCGTACTGGGCCTACGGCACCTGGTCGGCTGCGGCGATCGTCGGACAGTTCGTCACGCTACCGGGCTGGGGACAATTCAGCGACCGATTCGGCAACAAGGCCTTGCTCACGTTCACCAGCCTTCTGGTCGCATTTCTTCCCATGCTGTATCTGGTCAGTACAGCTTGGCCGTTTCTCGTGCTGATTAATTTTTCAGGCGGCGTGGTGTGGGCGGGATTATCGCTCGGGCTCAGCAACTACGTGTTCGACGCCGTGAGACCGGCGGATCGGGCAAAGGCCGTCGCCGTCTCCAGCACCGTCAACGCAATCGGCTGGGCCACGGGCACATTACTCGGCAGCTGGCTCATCAGCACCGTGCCCGGATACGTGGAACTCGGAGCGTTTCACATCGCACCCGTATCTAATCTTCCATTCATCTTTTTCATCTCAGGGCTGTTGCGGCTGACGCTCTCTCTATCCCTGCTCCGCTCATTTCATGAGCCGCGTCGGGTCGAACAGCGAACTCCTGCGCGATTGTTTCTGGAGCTTCCGCTGATCAAGCCCTTAGCCCGATTCGCTCTGCGACGACCGGACATCTCGAATCACTAGCGCGGCATCGCAGGATCGGCCGAACGTCCCTGCTCTTCCAGCTTCAATTTTTCGAATGCTTTATCGGCATGCCCGCGCACCTGCTCCGGAGTCACGGTCGACGTCGACTTCGGCGCATCACTTGTGCATCCACTGATGCCGAAAAGCAGACCTGCAACCAGGCTCCCAACACTCACCATTCGCACTCGATTCCTCATAGCCCCCCCTTATCTTCCAACCGGTACGCCCAACCCAATCACCGTACATTTCCCAGTCTCCCATCATACGCCTCCATCTTATTCAGCGCCATGACACTCCCATTTCGTTGACTCGCTCACAGGGGCGGAGTATTCTGATTTTAGAATATCGATCACAACGAATGATTGAGGTGGCCATGTCTTTGCGCGACCGTTTAACTGAAGACTTGAAACTGGCGATGAAGTCGAGAGACCAGCTCCGGATGGACGTCATCCGGATGGTGAAGGCCGCCATCATGAACAAAGAGATGGAGTTGAAAAAAGATCTGGACGACGCGGACATGAGTAAGATCATGACGACGTTGATCAAGCAACGCCGCGAGTCCGTCGAACAGTACGAAAAAGCCCAGCGACCCGAGCTGGCCGCAAAAGAACGCCAGGAAATCACCATCATCGAAGGATACCTTCCTCAGGCCTTGTCTCTCCAACAGCTCGCAGACGTCGTCGAAAGCGTGATCGCCGAATCGGGAGCACGCTCCCTCAAAGAGATGGGTGCCGTCATGAAGGCAGTCATGGTCCGATTGGCCGGGCAACCGGTCGACGGAAAACAAATCAGCGACCTCGTCAGAGCGAAACTCCAGTAGCTCCGTTTCCGCGATCTGCTCCGGCTCTCTCCGGCATTTGCTATACTTAAGAAGATTTCAGGGGGTGCGGGGGCCGGCTGACCGCTCCTCCTCTTCAGTTTTCACGCAATCTTCCGTAAAGAAAGAATACGATGGCCATTCTCATTGTCGATGATTCCCCTGATCAGCATCTCCTGTTGCGGGCACTGCTGACCAAAGCCGGCTACGGCGATATCCTTGCGGCGGAATCAGCCAAAGCCGCCTTTACCCTGCTCAACCTCGACGGATCAGCCCTGTCCGCGCCCATAGACCTCATCCTCATGGATGTCCTGATGCCGGAACTTGACGGCGTCTCCGCCTGCCGCCGGATCAAAAGCACCGTCCATCTCCGTGACATTCCGGTCATCATGGTGACCGCAAAGAACGACCTCGGCAATCTGAAAGAAGCCTTTGCGGCGGGCGCAATGGACTACATCAACAAACCAGTCAACAGCGTGGAGCTGCTTGCCCGCGTCTCCTCTGCGCTGGCCCTCAAGCACGAGATGGATTGCAGAAAAGAGCGGGAGAGCGAACTACGTCGCAGCAACGACGAACTGCAGCGGGCGCTGAAAGAAGTCAAAGTACTCCGTGGATTGATACCGATTTGCGCGTCCTGCAAAAAGATCCGCAACGACGGAGGCTTCTGGCAGCAGCTGGAAGAATATCTCTGCGATCATTCCGAAGCCGAATTCAGCCACGGACTCTGTCAGCCCTGTGTCAAAAAGCTTTATCCTGGTGTTTACCCTGACTAGCTGTTACGCTTCGTCCAGCATCGTACTGCGAGCACTACATACTCATGGCTATTCTCATCGTCGATGATTCTCCGGATGACCGGTTGCTGCTGCAATCGATTCTCTCCGCCGCCGGATACGAACAAATCCTGGTTGCGGACTCGGCTGCCCATGCCTTCAAATTGATCGGACTGGACAACGGCAAACAAGCGACGGCCAGAGTCGATCTGATTCTGATGGATATTCTGATGCCCGCCATGAGCGGCATCGAAGCCTGCCGCCAGATCAAAGCCAACGACCGGTTCCGCGACACCCCCATCATCATGGTAACAGTGAAGACCGACCCTGTGGAACTCCAGCTGGCGTTTGCCGCCGGAGCCATGGACTACGTCGCCAAACCGGTCAACAAGATCGAGCTGCTGACCCGCGTGCGGTCGGTGCTCCGGCTGGTTCATGAGATCGACCGCAGACGGGCGCGCGAGCAGGAACTGCTCGAAGTCATGCGACAGCTGCAGGAAGCCAACCAGATGCTTCTCCGCCTCTCATGTCTCGACGGCCTCACCGGCATTACGAATCGGCGCCAGTTCGACGACTTCCTGGACCAGGAATGGCGGCGCGCAGTCCGCGAGTCCACGCCGGTCTCGCTCATCATGTTCGACATCGACCGGTTCAAAACCTATAACGACAGCAAAGGCCATACGGCGGGAGATGAGTGTCTCAAGCAGGTGGCCACGGCCGTCACCGGATCCGTCAATCGCCCCGGCGATCTGGTCGCCCGCTACGGCGGGGATGAATTCGTCATCGTCCTGCCCGGCACCGGCATCGACGGCGCGGCTCAGGTCGCCGAAGGTCTGCGACGCCGTGTCGAGGAACTGCGAATTTCTCATACGGACGACACCCTCGTGACGATCAGCGTCGGCTATGCCAGCATGGTTCCCACTCGCCATGCCTCACCCACTGATTTGATCAAAGCCGCAGACCAAGCTCTCTACCAGGCGAAGCAGGAAGGTCGAAACCGGGTGAAACCGGCCGGACTTCTGTCGCTGGTGCAAGATACCCACGACAACTAAACGCAATCCGGACGATCATTCGACCTCGCGCAGAAGAGAGCGACATGCCACGTCAACCAGATCGGCCGAGGCGGAAATCAACAAAGCAGTCAGCCTCCACTCCGCGCCGGCGGACCCGCACGGTCCGGGCCCCGATCCGCCGCGCCGCCCCGAAACGAACCCGGACGAATCCAGCCGTGCTCTTGGAGCAGTACCAGGATGCCCTGAGAACTCTCGCACAGAACGAGGCCCTCACCAGCGGAGATCTCACCCTTGCATTCCAGGCCATCACCACAACCTGCGGAACGCTCTTGCACGTGGATCGCGCTAGCATCTGGCTCTTCGACAAGAACCGGCTCGCCATCTCTCTCATCGATCTCTACGAACACGGCGCGCATCACCAGCCGCCCGGCGTCACGCTCAAGGTCGCAGACTACGCCCACTACTTCCGCGCACTTGCCGGCGAAGAACATGCGATCTCCGCCCATAACGCCCTGTCCGATCCACGCACCAGGGATTTCACCGAGACCTACCTGCGCCCCCTCCGGATCGGAGCCATGCTCGATGCTCCGATCCGTCAAAAAGGACAGGTCGTCGGCGTCCTCTGTGCGGAACACGTCGGAGGGCGCCGTCGATGGAGCCCTTACGAGGTGCACTTCACCAGCTCTCTCGCCACCATGGCCACACTGGCGCTGGAATCCGCCGAACGACGGGAAGTCGAGCAAGCCCTCCGCGTTGCGAAAGATGCCGCCGAGGTGGCCAGTCAGGCGAAGAGCGAATTCCTCGCCAGCATGAGCCATGAAATCCGCACCCCGATGAATGCGATCATCGGGATGGCGGACCTGCTCTGGGAAACCCAGATGACGCCGGAGCAGCGCAAATATCTGCGTATTTTCCGGCGGGCCGGCGGCAACCTGCTCAACCTCATCAACGACATCCTCGATCTCTCGAAGGTGGAATCCGGACATCTGGAGCTGGAATCCATCGACTTCGATCTCAACGAGGTCCTCGACAAAGCCGTCGAGATTCTGGCCATGCGCGCCAATGAGAAGGGCTTGGAGCTCGCCTGCCACCTGGCACCGGACGTTCCTTCATCCCTCATCGGCGATCCGCACCGGCTGAACCAGATTCTGATCAATTTAATCGGCAACGCCCTGAAATTTACCGACAAAGGCTCCGTGATCGTCCGCATCACCAATGAGCCGGGTGCCGCCTCGCCGGGAGTCATCCGGTTTTCCGTCACGGACACCGGAATCGGAATTCCGCCGGAGCAACTGGCAAAGATCTTCGAAAGCTTCACCCAGGCCCATAGTTCGACCGCCCGGCATTACGGGGGAACCGGATTGGGGCTGACTATTTCCAAACACCTGGCGGAACGGATGAACGGCCGGATCTGGGCTGACAGCACGGTGGGACAGGGAAGCACGTTTCACTGCACGCTCAGTCTCGGCGTCACCTCTCACCTGCCGCCCAACAGGGTCGTCCCGCAGATCAACCTGTCCGGCGTGCGCGCGCTGGTGGTGGATGATCACCCGACCAATCGACTGATTTTGAGAGAAACACTGGGAGCCTGGGGCGCAACCGTCACCGAAGCGGAAAACGGCCAGGCGGGTCTGGACAAGCTCAAGCAGGCGGCCGAATCCGCCGCACCCTATGAACTGCTCCTGCTGGATTGCCGGATGCCCGGCATGGACGGATTTGCTGTGGCCGAAACCGTGAACAGCTCGACCATGCGAAAGGGATTGACGGTCATCATGTTGACCTCCAATCACTGGGCGGACGATATCGCCCGCACGTACGATCTCGGCCTGGGCGGGTATCTCGTCAAACCGATCAGACGATCCGATCTGTATCAAACGATCGGCATCGCACTGGGACGCTCCAAGGGGCTGCCCGTCGCCGACACGGTCTCCCCGGAATCGACCATTCCGACATTGTCACTCCGGGTGCTGCTGGTTGAAGACTCCGCGGACAATCAGCTCTTGATCCGTTCGTATCTCAAGAGCACCAACCACCGTCTTGAAATCGCCGACAACGGCGCCATCGCCGTGGAGAAATTCAAAAACGGCCACTACGACCTGATTCTCATGGATATGCAGATGCCGGTGATGGACGGTTTGACCGCCACAAAAACCATCCGGCGATGGGAGCGCGATCACGATCTACCGCCAACCCACATCATCGCCCTGACCGCGTTGGCCCTCAAAGAAGAAGCCGTCAAAATCTTTGAGGCCGGCTGCAACACGCACATGACCAAGCCCGTGAAAAAGACCGCCCTCATCGAACTGTTACAAGCCTGTAAAGGACATCGCCCATGACCGATCAGAAACTCGCCTCTCCCGACCGCATCACCGTTTACATCGATCCGGATCTCGAGGACATCATCCCGACTTTCCTCGCCAACCGTCAGAAAGATATCCGGACGCTCCGGACGGCCCTCTCAGAAAAGGATTTCGAGACGATACGGACACTCGGCCATCGCATGCGCGGTGACGGCGGCGGCTACGGATTCAACGCCATCAGCACGATCGGCGGTGTCATGGAACTCGCAGCGGGCCGCCGCGATGAGCCGGCGATTCAACGCCAGACGGCAGAGCTCGAAGACTTTCTCGCCCGCGTCCACATCGTGTTCCGCGCATAAATGGGCTGACCTGATCGCGGCCCGCTCAGCGGACAACCAGCACGGAACAGGTGCTGTGCTGCACAACGCGAGTCGACACGCTCCCCAACAGGACCCGCCCGATCGCGCCGAGCCCCTTGGCCCCGGTGACGATCAAATCGGCCTTATGCGTCTTGGCAACCTTCAAGATCTCCTCGGCCGGCTTGCCGAGCTTCGGCGCCTCCTGAACCTGAAAGCCGGCCTTCGCCAGCTTATCGGCGTAACGCTGCACAATCGCCCTGCCCGCCTCCTTCACTTCCGGATACTTCAGGAAGGGCATCGCATGCACCACCGCCACATTCACCGGTTGTTCTTCCGGTCCGTTCGTCTGTGGATTGATGTTCCGGACAATAAACCGGAATGCTTTGTCTGACGCGGGCGAGCCATCGATCGCCAGAACGATTTGCGTGAGCGAGCGGGGTGCTTCCTTGACCACCAGCACCGAACAAGCGGCATGATGAATCGCGTGCGTTGAAATGCTCCCCAGCATAAACCGATCCAAGGCATCCAGGCCGCGCGATCCCACCGCAAGCAGTCCCACGCCCCTCGATGCATGCTTGGTGATCGTCGTGGCCACTCCGCCGCGCTCCAGCGAGACCGTGCCGCTCACGCCCAGCGAAGAGAGTAAATCCCTGGACTCCGCCTTGGCCGATTTCGCCGCGGCTTCCATCCGTTTTACTTCTTGCTGAATATATCGCTCGGTCCCCACCATCACCGGCTGAATCATGAAGGGCGCCCGCAAGCTGGCCACATCGACCACATGCAAGACACGCAACACAGGCTTGACCGTCAGCGGAAGCTTCGCCGCCCATTCAATGGCCCACCGGCCGTATTTCGATCCATCGGTCGCCACAAGCACTTTCATACGTCCTCCATCCTGCACGAGATTAGAACGACACCACTTTGACTTTGGGAGCCAACCGCCGCACATCCTCCATTCGGCACAGCTGATTGCCCGGTGCCAGCGTAGCGGCAGTGCCTGCCGCCGTCGCGATGCGCGCGCAGGCCTCCAAGCCTTTGCCTGCGGCATGCGTGAACACAAATCCCGCCACGGCGGAATCGCCGGCCCCGACCGTGCTCCGGACCTTCACCGGCGGCGGCGTCGCACGATACCGCTCCTGTGGACCGATGAGCAAGAGCCCTTTCGAGCCTCGAGACACGATCACCACGTCGACCCCGGCGCGATGCACCGGCTCAACGGCACGAACAATCTCAGACTCCGACCGAAGCGTCTTTCCAGTCAAGCGATGCAGTTCGTTGACATTCGGCTTGATAGCAAACGGTTTGGCCCTGAGGCCCGATTTGAGACAGGAACCATCCGCATCCAACACCGCCCGGGCGCCACGTGATTGGACCAAGGCAATAATTTGACGGTAGGCGTCGGCCGGTACGCCTCTCGGAAGACTCCCGCTCACCACCACATAGGCATCCCGAAGATTCAGCAACGTGAGATGCCCGAGAAATGCAGCCCATTCGGCCTTCGTCACCATCGGCCCGCGCGAATTGAGCATCGTCTGAGTGCGCCGCCGCGCGGTGGTCACGATGATATTTCGCCGCGTGTCCTGCGCAATGGGGGTGAAGTAACAGGTCACCCCCTCCGCCTTCAGCAACTCGATCATGACCTGGCCGGTATGCCCGCCGATGAATCCCAGCGCCATACTCTCTCCGCCCAGATGTCGGATCGCGCGCGAGACATCAATGCCCTTTCCGCCGGCATAGAGACACTCGCCCTTAACCCGATTCGCATCGTCCACGCGCAGTTCCTCGACATCGAGAAAGTGATCCAATGCCGGATTGAGCGTAATCGTGTAGATCATATGGTCTTTCAAACCCGGCACCGCCGCTCGAGTCAGCGAGAAGGCTCCGTGTCCCGTTGGTGGTGCCGAAGATACACGAACCAGTAGACCAAGGCTACGAGTCCCGTTCCGCCGATGATATTTCCGAGGGTGACCAGCGCAAGATTGACCCAGGCCCCCGTCCAGGCGATGGGATCGTTCCCCGAAGCCGTCAACGCGATCCCCAGCGGCAGGAAAAACATATTGGCCACGGAATGTTCAAATCCGCAGGCGACGAACGCACTGATCGGAAAGACGATCGCCAGAATCTTATCCGCCACGCTCCTCGCCGCCATGCAGAGCCAGACCGCCAGGCAGACGAGGACGTTGCAGAGCACACCTCGCGCCATCGCCGAGACGGGATCAAGCGTCACCTTTCCCCGCGCGATCCGGATCAGCGTCTCGCCGACCGCACCGTCGCTCATCTGTGGAATTCCGGCCAGCAACACCAGGATGACCGTTCCAATGGCGCCAGCCAGATTTCCGAGATAGACCAGTCCCCAGTTGCGCAGCACCTGCGCCCCGGTGACTCGACCGGCAGCCCAGGCCATCGCCATCAAATTATTGCCGGTGAACAATTCCGCTCCACCCACGACAACCAGAATCAATCCGAGGCTGAACGCCACCCCTCCAATCAGCCTCGTGAACCCGAAATGGCTCGTTTGCCCGGTCCCGGCTGTCACCGTCACCACGTAGAACAGTGCGCCGAGCGCAATGAAGGCTCCGGCGAGAACGGCAAGTGCCAACAGAGTGACGGCCGGAGCAGCCGCCTTTTTGACTCCTCCGTCACGCACCCGTTCCGCGATCTCTGCAGGAGCATACGCGTCGGGCATCGGCACAGTTATCGAGGGTGAGATCGGCATGAGGGCCTTCAGGTAATCAGTCGAATGTGGACGGCGTCCAGTTCCTGCTCGTCCTCAGCGTCGAGCTCTTCGCGCTCAACCGGTTCGACCCGCACGACCGACACTTTATACTCGGGGCAGCGGGACAGATCGTCGGAACTGGACGATAGCAGCGAGTTCACATCGCTTGCAGGGAAATGGAAACTGGTGAAGAGCTGTCCCGGCTGCACACGCTCGCTGAGCACCACCGGCAGGATCGCCTGGCCCCTCGGGCTGACGAGCCGCACCAGCTCACCCCCGGCACACCGCAGCCTGGCCGCGTCGTCCGGATGCATCTCCAGCGCATCGACATCCACGAGGTCCAGAATATCCGTTCGCCGCGTTTGCGCCCCGCAATTGTAATGGTGCAGGATCCGCCCGGTGACGAGCGTAAAGGGGAACTCCTCTGTCGGCGATTCCCCGGGTGGCAGATAGTCCACCCCGACGAAATGCGCCGTCCCTTTGGGAAACCGGTCGCGATGCATGAGCGCCGTACCAGCATGCCCGACCGCAGGGACGGGCCACTGCAATCCATCCGGAGACTCCAAGCGATCGTAGGAGACCCCCGCAAACATCGGCGTGAGCCGCGCGATCTCGTCCATGATGTCGGACGGGTGGCGATAGCTCATCGGATACCCCATGCGAGTCGAGACCTCGCAGACGACCTGCCAATCCGGCAGGATGCCGTGAGGCGGATCCACCGCTTTTCGTATGCGTTGAATCCGCCGCTCCAGGTTCGTGAACGTTCCGTCCTTTTCCAGAAACGAGGCGCCGGGCAGGACCAGGTGCGCCAGCTTGGCCGTTTCACTCATGAACAAATCCTGCACCACCAGGAACTCAATACTCCTCAAGGCCTCTCGGACCTTCGTGAGGTTGGGATCGGTCTGCGCCACGTCATACCCGATGATCCACAACCCTTTCAGCCGTCCGGCCAGGGCCGCATCCCACATGTCCGGCGTCTTCATGCCTCGTTTCGTCGGCAGGGGACGCCCCGTCACGGTCAGATGCAAGGAGCCCAGAGCCGGATCGTTCAGTGCCTGGTAGCCGGTGAAATAGGTAGGCAGGCAGCCGACGTCGGATGCCCCTTGCACATTGTTCTGGCCGCGAAGCGGATTGATACCCGTGCCCGGCTTGCCCAGGTTGCCGGTGGCCAAGGCCAGATCCACCAGCGCCATCACCCCGTGACTCCCCCAGCGATGCTCCGTCATCCCCAGGCCGTGTACGCACAAGGACGCGCCGCTCGTCGCATACAGCCGCGCCGCCCGACGAATCAGGTCGGCCGGCACACCGGTGATCTGCTCCGCCCATTCCGGGGTACAGGGCTCGACGGCCTTCAGCCAATCGTCCACCGCGTCGGTCCGGGCGTCGATGAACGGCCGGTCGAGCAAACCTTCTTTCACCATGACGTGACCGAGACTGTTCAACAGGGCCACGTTCGTTCCCGGCTTGAGCGGGAGGTGCAGGTTCGCCAGCCGCGCCAGCTCTGTCTTCCTGGGGTCGATTACAAGGAGCGGGACGCCCCGTCGATGCGCCTGCTTGATGCGCGCGCCGACCACCGGATGAGACTCGGTCGGATTCGCGCCCACCACCAGAATGAGCTTGGCCTGATCGAGATCCAGGATCGAATTCGTGGCAGCCGATGCGCCGAGCGTCTCCATCATGCCGGTGACCGTCGCGCTGTGACAGACCCGCGCGCAGTTGTCGATGTGATTGGTCCCCATCGCGCAGCGGATGAATTTCCCGAAGAGATAATTCTCTTCGTTCGTTCCCCGGCTGGAAGAGATCGCCGCCAGCGCATCCGGACCGAACTCCGTCTTGATTCTGGTGAACTCGTAAGCCAGGCGGTCGAGTGCGGCGTCCCACGATATGGCCTGCCACGTCTTCCCGGTGCGCAGCATCGGCGTCTTCAGCCGGTCTTCCGCATAGATATAGGTCCAGCCGAATCGCCCCTTCATGCAGGCATGGCCCTGATTGGAGGGCCCGTCATCGGCCGGGACCATCGTCACCACCTGCCCGTCCCGAAGACCTGCGTCGAACGTGCATCCCACGCCGCAATAGGCGCAGGTCGT
>CAZEHM010000033.1:0-176 GCA_964512025.1 uncultured Nitrospira sp.
TGGCAGCTTTCGCATCTGGTTTTTCGATGGTAGCCTTTCAGCGGATAGGTTGTGTCCCGATCGTGACGGAAGAGCATCGCCTTCCAGTCACGCTCCGTGTGACAGCTGACGCATTTCTCGCCAAAACGCCCTTTATGGGTGTCGTCTTTTTTGTGGCATGAATAGCAATCCATCGG
>CAZEHM010000033.1:186-3857 GCA_964512025.1 uncultured Nitrospira sp.
AACAGTCGACGGGTGTCTTGTCTTTATAGAGTTGCCCTTTGTGACAGGATTCGCATTTTGTCCGAAGATGCCCGCCGAATAACGAATACTTAGTGTGCAGCTCATGATCGAAGACAATGGTTTTCCAGTCGCGCTCGGCATGGCAGGTCTCGCACTTCTCGCCATAATTCCCTTTATGGGTGTCGTCTTTTTTGTGGCATGAATAGCAATCCATCGGAGCGTCTTTGAAGGCAGGCGTCGTGTGACATTTCTTACACTCAGTGATTTCATGTTTTCCGACTAAGGGGAAGCGGGACTTGTTGTGGTCAAACGGAGTTTTCTTCCATGTTCGTTCGTTGTGGCATTCACCGCAATTCGTGCCTTCCTGGCCCTTGTGTTTGTCATCTTTCTTGTGACAGCTGTAGCAGTCCATCGTGGTGTTTTTATACCGGTCTTCTGCATGGCAGTCCTTGCAGGCGACATCTGCATGTTTCCCGCGGAGCGGATACTTCGTTTTGTTGTGGTCGAAACGGATCTCTTTCCAGCTGTTGTCGTTATGGCAATCTGTGCAGGATTCTCCGACTTTGCCCTTATGCTTATCGTCTTTCTTGTGGCAGGCATAGCAAGTGGACGGCGTCTCCCGATACTTTACTTTGGGCTTATGGCAAGCTTTGCACTCGACCTTCTTGGCATTCGCATGTGCCCCGCGGAGGGCGAAATCTGTTTTTAAGTGGTCAAATGTCTGCTCATTGATGGGGGCGATGTTTTCAGTCCTGCCTTTGTGCTCGGTGTGGCACGCCTTGCACTCTCGCTGATCCTTTAGGCGCCCGTGAAAACCTTGCTTCTGCGCAACATCCGTGCGGACATCTTTATGGCAGTCCTGGCAGAGTTGCGTCTGGGCGCCTTTGTCGAATCGCTTATGGCACTTCGTGCAGTCCTCCTCCCACTTGGCATGGCCTTCGATGACTTGCCCGGGCATGAGAGCGGTTTCAACATTGTCAGCCCAGGCTATTGGCGCCGCGAGCGGCAGGAGGCCGGCAGCGATCGCGACGAGTATGCGGTAAAGAGGTTGCACGGTCGGTGTGTTTAGTACATGTACGCGGCAAGTACATGAAAGATCGTACTGGCTGCGAGCAGATAAATCAGCGGTATATGAAGGACATGCCACAACGAAAAGAGGCGTTCATAAGTGGTGAAATGCGCGACTCGCTCTACTTGGTGCAGATAGGAAGCGACTAACGTAATCGCCTCTGGTGCTCCCTGCTTGAATTCCGGTCGGCGTTCCGAACGTAGGAGCCGTTTTAGTTCCCTGGCACATCGGAATTCCAGAATGCTTCGTGTGGTGCCGAGTGTGAGGAAGTGCCAAGCCGATGAGGCGAATGAGCGGTCTGGTTGAGTCACTTTGTGCTCAAAAGCTCGGATCCACTGTTCCACCCGCGGGGCAAAGTGCAATCGCGATTTGGCTTCGTCGGCCTGGCCTGAGAATTCTTCCCGCACTTTCTCGAGGGTGGCGCGGCGTCCGTAGAGGCCGTAATGTATTTTCGTGTAGACAAATCGCCCGATTACTCCGCTGATGACAACTCCCAGCATGCTGACGAGTGCAACGGCGGCATTCGTCGAGCGGATATGGAAGGTTGAATGGAAGAGGACGAGGGTTGGACCGACAATCCCCATAATCATATGAATACGGAACCAATGTTTCAATGCTCCCCACCGTTGCATCCACGACACGTGTTTGCGGAGGGGGTAGGCCAGGAGAGCCAGCATCATCAGCGTGCCGGCTACACCAATGTAGAATCCGAAACCTGACCGTGGAGAGTAGTATTTTCCGACGGAGACGAGATAGGCGCCCCAGGTCATAAGTGCCAAGAAGAGCATCCCCGCGAGCTGTTGGATCGATGACGGTCGTTCTTGTGTGGCATCGTTTGGCTGTTGCCTGGACTCTTTCTGGCGGGGCGTGACAGGGGTGTCGGTGCGTTGAATCATTCCGGCTGTACTCAAGAGCCTTCTCCTTCAATCAATGTCGATTAAGGGTCTGGGGGGTGTGCTAAACCCTCAACCGCGACGCAAGTATCGAGCCGCAGCCTGCGGTTCTTTCCTGCCCGACTTCCGAACCTTTCTGATCATGGGATCATATTCCCAATTGTAACAATCGTCTGGTTCTTCCTACAGTCTCGTGCGAGCTTGGATGTGTCGCAGGAGAACCGACAATCCCTGCCCCTCCAGTCTTTCCTGGAAATGGCCTGTTTTGCGTCTTGGCGTCTCCGGGTATAAGCCTTGCGTGACGGAGCTTTGTGATTTGGGCTTGCTTTCCCATAATTGTGCCGATTATGTTGCGGCTGCATTAATCGGGAATATAATCCCAATTAATAAATCGGGCAAGTAATTAGGTGGCTTTGGGGTGACAGGCTGTGAAAGCGAGATACGTATGAACTATGAAGTATATGAGAGATCTTCAGGGGTAAGAAGCGGCAGTTGTCTGAAAGAGCTTCTGGGGGTCCTGGTTCTCCTTGTGTCTATCTGGGGAGTTCCTGGGTTGTTGCCTGAAGCAATGGCGCAAGGCGGAAGCAGCCGTACGGACATCGAGTTTGCCCATGCCTCGACCGGTTTTCAGCTGACCGGGGGGCACGCGCAAGTTCCCTGTGAGCGCTGCCACGTGCAGGGTGTATTTCGTGGCACCCCGACGCAATGTATGCAGTGTCACTCCCCGGGAGGGCGCGTGGTCTCATCGTTTAAGCCGGCTAATCACCTTCCGACAACGTTGAATTGCAACAGCTGCCACCGTACGACGAACTGGAGGCCGGCGTTCTTTACGCACAATGGCATTGCTCCGGGAAGTTGCGGGACCTGTCACAACAACAGCACGGCGCCAGGTAAACCCGCTACGCACGTTCCAACAACGTTATCCTGTGATAATTGCCATCGGACGGTTGCCTGGGCCAGCGCTTCCTTTAAACACCTTGGAGTTGCTCCTGGCACTTGCGTGTCTTGTCACAACGGAGTTCAGGCTCGAGGCAAACCCGCGGCGCATATGGCGACGGCGGCTTCGTGCGATACCTGCCATCGTATGGGCGTAGCCAACTGGGTGCTTGTTACGTCGGGATATAACCATACGGGTGTGGCTCCCGGCAGCTGCATGACGTGCCATAACGGCACAAGGGCAACCGGCAAACCGGCAACGCACGTGCCAACCAGCGCGAGTTGCGATAGCTGTCACCGGACTATTGGTTGGAGACCGGCGACATTTAGCCACACGGGTGTGACGCCGGGGACTTGTGTCACTTGCCACAACGGCAGTGCGGCCAGGGGGAAGTCAGCCAATCATCTTCCGACAACAGCTGCTTGCGATACGTGCCATCGGACGACGGCGTGGACGCCGGCGACGTTCAGTCATACGGGGGTGACACCCGGGAGCTGCGCAACCTGTCACAACGGGAGCACGGCGCGAGGTAAATCGGCGACGCATATTGCAACGACGGCGGCCTGCGATACATGCCACCGGACGACGGCGTGGACGCCAGCGACGATGAATCATACGGGGGTGACGCCGGGAAGCTGTGCGACCTGTCACAACGGGAGCACGGCGCGAGGTAAATCGGCGACGCATATTGCAACGACGGCGGCCTGCGATACGTGACACCGGACGACGGCGTGGACGCCGGCGACGATGAACCACACGGGAGTTGTTCCCG
>CAZEHM010000033.1:3957-34396 GCA_964512025.1 uncultured Nitrospira sp.
CACCGGACGACGGCGTGGACGCCGGCGACGATGAACCACACGGGAGTTGTTCCCGGGAGTTGTACAACCTGCCACAACGGGAGCGCGGCGCGGGGCAAGTCGGCAAGTCATGTGCCGACGACGGCTTCCTGTGATACGTGTCACCGGACGACGGCCTGGACGCCGGCCACCTTCAGTCATACGGGTGTGGCGCCGGGGAGTTGCGCGACCTGCCATAATGGCAGCACAGCCCGTGGGAAGAGCGCCAGTCACATTCCGACAACAGCCGCCTGTGATTCCTGTCACCGCACAACGGCGTGGACGCCGGCCACGATGAATCACTCGGGCATTACTCCTGGAACCTGTGCCACGTGCCACAACGGTACGACGGCGCGAGGCAAGCCCGTCAATCATCTCCCCACCACCCAGTCTTGTGATCTGTGTCACCGGTCGACGACAACCTGGTCGGGAGCGAGCTTCAGTCACACCGGTGTGGTTCCCGGGACCTGCGCGACCTGTCACAACGGGACTATTGCCAGGGGAAAACCATCAGGACATCCGAGGACCACGGCGTCTTGTGACTCGTCCGGCTGCCACAATACGCGAACGTTCAGCAAATAGTAGTTGTCGGGTTAATAGGCTGGTCGACGTGGAAGTTCTGTAATAGCGCGCGCGACCAGCCGCTTCGATGGCCGCCACGAAGATACCCCCTGACACATCAAAAATTCTCAGCCTAGAGGTCTTCGTTGATCAGAGATGATTCGAGCAAGGTACGCGCTGGCGCGTGGTTGGTCCTGCTGTGTGGAATAGTTCTGCTTGGCAGCATACTTATCCCCTCAAATGCTTCAGCCCAGGTCCTGGACCGCATCGAAATCGTCGAGACTCCCGTTGCGGCGGAAATTCATATTGTCTTCAACACGCGAGCGCTGTATCTGCGGCATACTCCTTCCGAAAAAGGTGACCTTATCCGCGTATTTCTCGATTTTCCCGATCAGGACCGGTCCCGTCGGTTTGCGCGCGAATTGGCATCTTCGCCGCCGAGCGATCTGATCCCAAAGTTTACCGTGACATTTCCAGACCAGGGTACCAACGGCCTCTCGATTCGATTTGAACGGCCGGTACGATTCAGGGTCAGTCAACGGGATATCCGAAGCGCCAGTCGAATTGTCATTGCTGTCAAACTTGATCGGCCGGCCGTACCCTCGCCCGTACCGCCGGAGGTGAAAATACCGACGCCGACACCTCCCGTCGCCTCGGCCCCCAAACAGGCTTTCGACATTCCCCCGTTCCGTCCGGGGATGCAGGTTGAACAATATGCGGCCGAACTCATGAAACTGGGCCAAGCGGCGTTGACAGCTGAAGACACTGATAAGGCGGTGCAGATCTTCAATGCAATGCTCAATCTTCCGCCGAACAAACAATCTCGGGATGCGCAAGAAATGGTTGGTGTGGCCCGTGAACGCAATGGGGAGGCGACGAAAGCCAAAGCCGAATATGAGCACTATCTTCGGGCGTACCCCGACGGGGAGGGCGCCGTCAGAGTTCGACAACGCCTGGCAGCGTTGTCGGAGGCCAAGGTCCAGGTCGCACAAGCCAAGAAGCCGGCCAAGAAGATCGATGAAATACGTGTTTATGGCAGCGTCTACGAGTACTACTACGGTGGATATTCACAGACAAAGATTACGGACAAAACCACCAACAATTCGACGAATCTCAATCTTCACGACCAATCATTGCTGCAGTCGGCCTTTGACGTAACGGGGCGGTATCGTAAGGACGAATATGACAACAGGATCGTGGTTCGAGGAACGCAAACCTACGATCTTTTGGCCACCAGCGACGACAGAAGGAATATCAGTCGATTGCGGGCGCTCTATGCCGAACATGCCAGTCAGGACTCATACTTCGTCCGGGTCGGCCGGCAGCCGGGGAATACCGGAGGTGTATTGGATTTCCGGTTCGACGGGGCGTGGGTTCGTTATACCGCCGTGCCGCAATTTCTCAATCTCAATCTTCTGGCCGGCCAGCCCAGGCAGTTCAGCTTGAGTTCCAATTACGTGCCGGATGACCCGAGAAATTTCACGGCTGGGCTGAACCGGTATTTTTACGGTGCGAATGTCGATATCGGACCGCTCGGTCAGGCTTGGAGCGGGAATGCCTATTTTATTAATCAGATGGTCAACGGGATCGTCGATCGCCGGGCGGTCGGCACCGAGCTCCGCTATGCCGCCAACGGGAAAAATGCCTTCGGTTTAGTCGACTACGATGTGTCCTATGGCGTGCTCAATATCGCCATGCTCAATGGAACCTGGGTTACGGAAGGGACCACGTTCACCCTCTTGGCCGACCACCGGAGAACACCGTATCTGCAAACCACGAACGCGCTGTTCGGGAGTCCCGGGGCATCGCTGTCGATGGTCAATACCACCAATGAAGCCCTTTTGCGGGCGCAAGCGAAATCTGTGACTGCGACTAGCGATTTGTTCCTGGCCGGCGTTCTTCATGCTGTGTCAAAGGACTGGCAACTCGGCGGCGATGTGCGGATGAATCGTATTGCCGGCACATCCGCCTCAAACTGCCTGGTTATTCTTCCGGGAACCAGTACGCTGTTTCTGAACCCGAACGCGACGACTGATTCGCTTTGCTCCTTGCAAGCGCTCCCCGGCACAGGCAATATCTGGACGTATACGGCTCAAGCCATCGGAGCGAACTTCCCATTTGAGAATACGACGTTCGTGGCCAATGCCAGTTATATTTCGAGTCCGGCCTATCACGGAGAGTCGGTCACTCTGAATTTCTTGGGCCGGCTGGGGCCGAAATGGCAGCTTGATCACTTCATTATTTTGTATCATCAAAAGGACAGCAGCGGTGTCGATCTATACCGAGTGACTCCAACTCTTCGAATGGATTACCGGTTTTTGGATGGTTGGAATTTTGAAGCCTCGGGCGGGTACGAGCAGACATTGACGGACAGTCCGACACAGAAGGATACGACGTCACGGCAGTTCTTCTTCCTGGGTCTGAGATGGGATTTCTCGTAGCATGCTGGAAATTATCGATTTAGCTTGCGTGCGCGGTGACCGGACCCTGTTTTCCGGCCTCAACGCGGCGGTCGCACCGGGGCAGATGTTAGCGATTGTGGGTGAAAACGGCAGCGGGAAATCGAGCCTCCTCCGCATGCTCTGCAGCCTGTTTCCAAGGGATCGGGGTGTGATTCAGTGGAATGGAACAGATATCGATCAACTCAAGGATGACTACACGCGGAACCTGACCTATCTAGGCCATCTCAATGGCATCAAGGATGATCTGACTCCTCTAGAGAACTTGCAGATTTCCGCCCATCTTTCCGGCGATGATTTTTCTGTTGGTTCTGTTCGTGAGGCGCTTCAGGCGGTCGGCTTGAGCCGCCGTGCGCACGTATTGCCGACAAGAGTGCTTTCGCAGGGGCAAAAGCGGCGTGTCGCGCTGGCCCGGCTGTGGTTGTCGACGCGGCTTCTGTGGATTCTGGATGAACCGTTTGCGGCGTTGGACGAGGGAGGCGTCACCCTCCTGACAGCGCGATTCAAACGTCATCTGGATGGAGGCGGGATGGCTGTCGTGGCCACTCACCAGGAGATCGGTCTCGGCCGGGAATCTGTGCGGCATCTGAGGCTTCCCGGATGAGTCAGGCTGGCCTGGGAGGGGCGGTCGCTGCGATTGTGAGGCGGGATCTGCTGCTGGCCTTTCGACGGCGTGCGGATCTTATGACGACGGTGTTTTTCTTCGTCATGGTCGCAAGTCTTTTTCCGCTGGGCGTCGGCCCTGAACCGGCGGTGTTAAGAACGATTGCCCCGGGTGTGCTGTGGGTGGCGGCCTTGCTGTCCTGTTTATTGTCCCTGGGCCGGGTTTTTACAGCGGACTATCAGGATGGCGCGTTAGAACAAATGGTTCTGATCCCCCATCCGCTTGCAGTGCTTGTGTTGGCGAAGGTATTCACTCATTGGCTTGTGTCGGGGGTGCCGGTCGTCTTGCTCTCATTTCTGCTCGGCCTGCAGTTCGGCTTGGAGGGAAATGTACTGGCTGTGCTCGCGCTGTCACTGCTGCTTGGTACGCCGACGTTGAGTTTAATCGGGTCAATCGGCGCCGCTTTGACGCTGGGTGTCCGCGGGAGCGGGATGTTGGTGACGTTGCTGGTCTTGCCGCTGTTCATTCCCGTTCTGATTTTCGGTGCGGGCGCGGTGAGCGGCACGGTGGCGGGGATCGGTGCCGAGGCCAATCTCTCGCTCCTCGGGGCTTGTTTGATGCTGGCGCTCCCCCTGGCTCCATGGGCTACTGCCGCCGCCATCCGTATTGCGGTAGAGTAAACAGGATTGATATGAGCGATTCGCGAGTCACATGGTCGAAGTATTCCTCCCTGCAGGCGCTCTATCCGCTTGCCGGGAAACTCATTCCCTGGTGTGCGGGCGCAGCGGTCCTCTTCATGGCGGCCGGACTGTATCTCGGGTTTTTCGTGGCGCCGACGGACTTTCAGCAGGGCGAGGCCTACCGCATCATCTTTGTGCATGTGCCGGCGGCATGGATGTCCATGTTTCTCTATGTGGTGATGGCGATCTGGGCTGGTCTGGGGCTGGGGTTGAAGGCGCGCCCGTCTTTTATGATGGCGCAAGCGATCGCGCCTACCGGGGCGATGTTTACATTTCTGGCGCTCCTCACCGGCGCTCTGTGGGGTAAGCCGACCTGGGGCGCCTGGTGGGTCTGGGATGCGCGGCTCACGTCTGAACTGATTCTGTTGTTTCTGTACCTGGGGGTGATGCTGTTGCATGCCTCAATCGATGATCTCCGGCGGGCGGACCGGGCCAGCGCGTTGTTTGCGATGGTCGGCGTCGTCAACGTGCCGATCATCTACTTTTCCGTGCGCTGGTGGAACACGCTGCATCAAGGGGCATCGGTCAGCATGACGGCGGCGCCGAAAATGGCCGCGACGATGTTGACGGCCATGTTGCTCATGGCCGTCGGGTTCTGGCTGTACAGTATTGCGGTGATTCTGGTGCGGCTGCGCTGCGTGATCCTTGAACGGAACCGTCAGACCCGCTGGAATCAGAGTGCTGTCGAGCCGGGCGTGAAGGAGGTCCGTGCATGAAGTGGGGAAGCCTTTCGGAGTTCCTGGCCATGGGCGGCTATGGATTCTATGTGTGGGTGTCGTTCGGAACGACGGCGTTGTGCATGGTCTGGGAAGTGCTCTCGTTGCGCCGCCGCGAGGCCATGGCCTCGCGGATCGAATCTTCTGAAGAAGGGATAAACCACGAATGACTCCGCGACAGAAACGATTCAGCCTCATCGGTCTCGGGCTCGTGGCCTTGGGGATCGCCGCCGCGTTGGTGCTGAACGCGTTCCAAAGCAATCTCGTGTTCTTTTTCACGCCGACGCAAGTGGCGAACGGGGAAGTGCCGAAAGGCCAAAGCTTTCGTATCGGCGGAATGGTTGAAGCGGGAACGCTCCAGCGGGAGAACGACGGTCTGACCGTGCACTTCGTCATGAGCGATACGGTGAAACGCGTGCCGGTGACGTACAAAGGCATCCTTCCGGATCTGTTCAAGGAAGGGAAGGGGGCGGTCGCGCAGGGGAAACTTTCGCCCGAGGGGACCTTTGTGGCCAGCGAGGTGCTGGCCAAGCACGACGAAAACTATATGCCGCCGGAAGCCGCCGAGGCGATGGCCAAGGCCAAAGCGGCCGGGAAGCAGAGCAGCAACACACTTGTCGTGACTCCCTAACGTAGGACGTCTCTATGATTCCGGAAATCGGTCACTTCGCCTTGATCCTGGCTCTCTGCGTTGCGGCGGTGCAGGGGACCGTGCCGATTTTCGGCGCGGCGTCCGGCAATCCGTCCTTCATGGCGGTTGCCAAGCCTGCGGCACGGGGGCAGTTTCTGCTTGTGCTTATTGCGTTCTGCTGTCTCGGTTATGCATTTGCGGACAAGGATTTCTCGGTGCTCTATGTTGCGGCGAATGCCAATTCAAAACTGCCGCTGCATTATCGCCTGGCCGCTATTTGGGGCGCTCATGAAGGATCGTTACTTCTCTGGACCTTCATTCTGACGCTCTGGATGATGGCGGTGACACTGTTCTCAAAGCATCTCCCGGAAGCGATGCGGGCGCGCATTCTCGGCGTGATGGGCTTGGTGAGCCTCGGATTTCTCCTGTTCATGTTGACGGTGTCGAATCCCTTCGAACGATTGATTCCCGCCGCAGCCGATGGCCGCGATCTCAATCCGTTGCTCCAGGATCCCGGCATGGTCATGCATCCGCCGATGCTCTATATGGGATACGTGGGGTTTTCCGTCGCATTCGCGTTTGCGATCGCTGCGCTGCTGGGCGGCAACCTGGATGCAGCCTGGGCCCGGTGGTCCCGCCCCTGGACGACGGTCGCCTGGTGCTTCCTCACGGTCGGGATCGCGCTGGGCAGCGGATGGGCCTATTACGAATTGGGATGGGGCGGCTGGTGGTTCTGGGATCCGGTGGAGAATGCGTCCTTCATGCCCTGGCTGGCCGGTACTGCATTAATCCATTCTCTGGCGGTCACGGATAAACGGGGCGGATTTAAGGTCTGGACGGTTCTTCTGGCCATTATGGCGTTCTCGCTCAGCCTTCTGGGTACGTTCCTGGTGCGGTCCGGCGTGCTGACCTCGGTCCATGCCTTTGCCACGGATCCCAAGCGGGGGTTGTTTATTCTGGTGTTTCTGGCGGTGGTCATCGGTGGATCGCTTTTGCTGTATGCGTGGCGGGCACCGCGCGTTGGATTAGGCGGCGGGTTTGATCCGGTCTCGCGCGAAGCGATGCTGCTGGTCAATAACGTGCTGCTGGTTGTGGCGATGGCGTCGGTGTTATTGGGGACTCTGTATCCGCTGTTTCTGGATGCCTTGGGTCTCGGGAAAATTTCAGTCGGCCCGCCGTACTTCGATACGGTTTTTGTGCCGCTCATGACGCCGGCTCTTTTTCTGATGGGGATTGGCCCGTTGGCTCAATGGAAAAAGGCGAGCCTGCCGGATCTTGCCTTGCGGCTGCGCTGGGCCTTTGGAGTCAGTGTTGCCACGGCAGTACTGTTGCCGTTTGTGTTGGGGAAATGGACTCCGCTGCTGAGTCTCGGACTCCTGCTGGCGTTGTGGATTGTGACGACGGCCGTCGTGAATGTGCGCGAGCGGTTGACTCACCTTGAGGGAGCCGGTCTTGTGAATCGCCTTGCGTCGATTCCGCGCTCCTATTGGGGCATGATCCTGGCCCATTGCGGGATTGCCGTTTTTATCGTCGGCGTCACGATGGTCAAGGGGTTTGAAACCGAACAGGATGTGCGGATGAGCGTCGGCGACCATGCGACCATCGGCGGCTATACGTTTCAGTTTGATGGCGCGAAAGATCTGGTGGGCCCGAACTACATTGCAGCCCGGGGAACGTTTCGTGTCACGAGAGACGGTCGCGAGGTCACCGTCATGTATCCGGAAAAACGGCGGTATATGGTGCAGAGCCAGACCATGACTGAAGCCGCAATCGATTCCGGCTTGTTACGAGATCTCTATGTGTCGTTAGGCGAGCCGCTCGAGGCAGGCGCCTGGAGCGTGCGGCTCTATCACAAACCCTTCATTGACTGGATTTGGGGCGGCTGCCTGATCATGGCTTTCGGGGGAGTCTTGGCGATCACCGACCGCCGGTATCGTCTTGCGTGGCGGCGTGAGCCGGAAGCCCCAGCGGCGGCATCTCAGCCGGTCGAGGCTCCGATTGTATGAAGCGCTTTTTACTCCCGCTTGCGATTTTTCTGGTGATGGTGGGGTTTCTCGCGGTCGGATTGACGTTGAATCCGCGCGAAGTGCCGTCTCCGCTGGTGGGAAAGGCGGCGCCTGATTTCTCGCTGCCGCAGTTGCATGAAGCCGACAAGGTCTTTTCGCCGAAAGAGCTGGCGGGGAAAGTCTGGCTGCTGAATTTCTGGGCCTCCTGGTGCAACGGCTGTAAAGAGGAACATCCGGTTCTGATGGAGATCGCGAAGTCCGGCGAAGTCCCGATTTTTGGTGCGGACTATAAGGATACCAGGGAAGAAGCACTGGCCTGGTTGCGGCGGTGGGGCAATCCGTACCAACTGGTTGCCGTCGATGAGGCAGGGCGTGTCGGCATCAACTACGGTGTCTATGGTGTTCCGGAGACCTACGTGATCGATAAAGCGGGGAAGATCCGGTACAAGCAGATCGGACCGGTCGATCAGGATGTCCTGGAAAAGAAAATTCTTCCTCTTGTGCGGGAGTTGCAGAACCAATGATCCGGATCTGGATAGTGATCATTGCGATGGCCATGCCGGGTTTGGCGGCGGCTCAAGAAGCCCGGCCGCTGGCGGAGAACCCGCAGGCTGAAGCGCGACTGAAGGCCCTGGCGGTCGAATTGCGCTGTCTGGTCTGTCAAAACCAAACTCTGGCAGATTCCAACGCGCCGTTGGCGGAGGATCTGCGCCGGGAAGTGCGCGAGATGATCGCGAAGAATATGAGCGATCAGGAAATCATTGATTTCCTCGTCGAACGCTACGGAGACTTTGTCTTGTACCGGCCGCCGTTGCGAGCCACGACGACCGTGCTCTGGATCGGACCATTTCTGCTGCTGGCCGTTGCAGGGACGGTGTTGATCCTGGCCCTCCGGCGGAGGCAGAAAACGCTTCCCGAGGCGGTCGTGTCCGAAGCCGACCATGAACGTGTGGCGCAATTGTTGTCCAATGGAGCCAAGCACCCATGATCGTGACATTTTGGCTCATTGTCTCCGGCTTGACCGTTGGCATTCTCGGCGTGCTGCTCTGGCCACTCTTGCGGCGCACGACTGCCGTGGACTGGGGAGAACAGGAAAAGCGACTGTCGGTATACCGGCAGCAGTTCGTTGAGTTAGAGCAGGATCACAGGAACAGCGTGCTGACGGATGAGCAATATCAGATTGCGCGGCGGGAATTAGAGCGTCGTGTGCTCGAAGAGACCGGCAGCGTGGAGCTTCCGGCCGCCGGATCCTTACCCCGGCTGAACAACAAGGCGGTGGCTGTGACACTTGCCCTGCTCATTCCCATCGTCAGCGTGGGACTCTATGGAAAACTCGGCAGCCCGGCGTCTCTTTCCTCTGCCGGCTCTTCAGCTCCGGCCGTGGCTGGGAACGGAGGGCGTGAGCCCTTTTCACTGAGCGAGATGGACGCATTGACCGAGCGGTTGAAGGCGAAGCTCGAACAGAATCCTACCGACGGGGTGGGATGGGCGTTGCTTGCCCGGGCCTATGTCGAGCTGGGGCGTCATCCGGAAGCGGTGCAGATGTATGAGAAGGCGATGCAGCTGATTCCCAACGATGCTCAATTGTTGGCGGATTATGCGGACGCCCTAGGAGTGCTCAACGGGCGGAAGCTGGAAGGACGGCCGGAAGCGCTGATTCAACAGGCTCTCAAGGCCGATCCCCGCAACGTCAAGGCCCTGATGTTGGCAGGCACGGTCGCGTACAATCATGAAGAGTTCGGTCGCGCCGCTGCATACTGGGAAGAGGCGCGCGCTAATCTTCCTTCCGATACGGATCCGGATGCTGTCCAGGAGATCATGAACGGAATTGCCGAAGCCAAGGAACTGGGGGGGATTCGACAAGCGCCGGTGGCCTCACGCCCTGCGGTGCCGGAAAAGACGCCTGCACCGGCCGGATCATCCGTGGCCATCCGTGGCCAGGTGACCATCGCCCCGGATCTTGCCGCAAAGGGATCACCGACCGACACGCTCTTTGTGTTTGCACGGGAGGTAAACGGCCCGCCGATGCCCGTGTCGATTGTCCGCGCGACCAGAAAAGACTTGCCGTTCACGTTCCGGCTCGATGATTCGACCAGCCCCATGCCGTCGAGAAAACTTTCCGATGTCGGCCCGGTGGTAATTGTTGCCCGCCTGTCGAAATCCGGAGAGGCGATGCCCAAGAGCGGGGATCTTCAAGGCATGAGCGGGCCGGTAAAGCTCGGGGTCAACACGGTGCCGGTTGTCATTGACCGGGAAATTCCGTAGTCCAGAGGCTGTCCCATGTTCTTCTTATCAGTCAGCTGGCTCTATTTCCTGCCCCTGCTCCTGGTCCTGCTGTTCTATCTTCGCCGCCACCGGAAACGGGAGCGTCGCGATCGGGCGCGCTTCGAGAAAACCAAACAGTCAGGGATTTCTGAACCCCTCACTCTCCATCCGGTGATTGATACCAATAAATGCATTGGGTCGGGAGCATGCATCAAAGCTTGTCCGGAAAAAGCGCTTGGTCTTGTGCGGGGGAAGGCGGTGATGGTTCAGCCGGATCATTGCATCGGGCATGGGGCCTGCGAGACGGCCTGCCCGGTCGAAGCGATTTCACTGGTCTTCGGCACGGAGAAGCGCGGCATCGATATCCCGCAGCTGAAGCCGACGTTCGAAACAAATGTCCCCGGCATCTTTATCGCCGGTGAGCTGGGCGGTATGGGGCTCATCAGGAAAGGTGTGGATCAGGGCCAGCGGGCGATTCAGACCATCGCAAAGAAAAAGAGTAAGTCCGGCGAGTTGGACGTGGTCATTGTCGGCTCCGGACCGGCGGGGATTTCCGCGTCTCTGGCCGCGAAAGAGGCAGGACTGCGATTTGTGACCATCGAGCAGGAAGACGGGCTCGGCGGCACCGTCTATCATTTCCCGCGCCGTAAACTTGCGATGACTGCGCCGATGCAGTTGCCGATTGTCGGGAAATTCGACCGGTACGAGATCAGCAAGGAAGAGCTGCTGGAATTTTGGAACGGGGTCATCAGGCAAACGGGCCTGAAGATCAATTTCATGGAGCGGATGGATTCCCTTCAGAAAACCGGCAGCGGTTTTATCGTGAAGACGCCGAAAGCCGAATACAAGACGGCTAACGTGCTGTTGGCCATCGGGCGGCGCGGGACTCCGCGCAAGCTGGGTGTGCCGGGGGAAGAACGGTCCAAAGTCGTCTATCGTCTGATTGATGCGGAGCAGTATCGCGGTCAGCATGTGCTGGTGGTGGGCGGAGGCGACAGTGCCGCGGAAGCGGCCATTGCGATCGCCGCTGAACCTGGCACGACCGTGACCTTGTCGTGCCGCGGAGATGAGATCTATACGAGGCCCAAGGAGAAAAATCGGCAACTGCTCAAGCAGGCCGTCGAGAAGGGGCGTATCAAGGTGGCGCTGCATTGCGGGGTCAAGGAAATCCAGCAGGATGCGGTCGTGCTGGAGCAGGAGGGACGGCGGGGGCAGATCAAGAACGACGCAGTGATTGTCTGCGCCGGAGGGACGCTGCCGACTCCCATGCTCAAAGAAATCGGTGTGCTGGTGGATACGTATTACGGTACTGCCGTTCCTCGATAAGCCGAGACCGGTTTCTCACAACGCTCTCCGCGCCGCGGTCCAGACGACCTGTGTCCCGGCGACCCTTCCTTGCAGCGTGACCTGTTCTCCTGTTCCGAGACCGGTGAAGAACGCGCTTCTGCCGATAGTCCCGGAGCGTCCACGAAACCCGCTGTCAGGAATGGACGTGGTGTCAATCGTCGATCCGAGCAACGTCAACCAGGGATCTGCCGCGTTGGTGACATATCCCTCCAGTTGAACATGGGAGGAGGGATCGCTGCGCTCGACTTCCGTCGCGAGCAGGGCACCGTTCCCGCGCAGTCTTCCATGGATCTGCAGATGGTCGCCCGAGTGCAGATCGCCGACGGTTGTCGGATTGCCTTGCCCTGAGAGAGCGGTCCGGCCATCGAATGTAACGGTCAGGCCGCTGAGTCCGATGAGCGTGAGGCTGTTGGTGGCGGGGGTCACGATCTCGATATTCGCGACCAGTTCTACTTCATCGTCAAACTCAACCTGGGCGGCGGTCAGTATCCCGCTGCGCAACGGGCCGGAGACTTCCAGGTGGCTGCCGACCAGGATGTCATTGACGGTCCCGCCCTCGAAGGCCGTCCCCGCGTCTGTCCGTACATGTACGTTGTTTAAGTAAAAATCGCCGGGTCCGTCTATCCGCGTGACGAAGTCTTCGACTTCTGTGTCCTGGTTGTCTGTCACACCGAGTGTTTTCGGCTTCACGCTGGTGGCGTTCATCCGGGCTCCATGGGGGCCCGGTCCGCCCTGGTTCCATTGATCGCCCAGCACGAAGACGACCAGGCCGTTCCAGCTCTGGTTGGTCGACGAAGGCATTTGGCTGAGCTGGGTTGTCGGACGCGAATAGTCGACGACGAGCGATCCGATCTCAAATGTTTTTGCGATTCGGTCGTGATTTTTGATCACCCCTTCCACCTCATAATGCGGGATCCCGGTATGGGGTTGGATCAAGGTGGCGAGGATCGTTCCGTCTCCCGTGACAAAGCCGCTGATCTCCACAAGCGCGTTGACGACCTTCGCCGGATCGAGCACGTGGAGCGTCGCTCCTTGAAATGACGGATCGATCTCGGTTTTCAAGTTGACAGACACGACCTGTCCGAGCACCACGAGGCTGAGGCCGTCGGCGGATGCGGATTGTACGACCCCTTCGACCGTTTCTTCGTAGGTAATGGTGTCGGCAACGTGGAGCAACGTGCTATTCGAGCCGTATTCGACCGTCCGTGTGCCATTGACGAGCACCACCATTCCGAGTTTCAGCCGGTTCACGGTGCTGCATGGTTCGTGGTCGATACAATACAGCGTGTTGGTATTGTCATACTCCGTTCCGGAGACGAACACGCTGCCGAATTTGGTGATGGGGCCTGATGAAACTGTGGCCACGGACCCAGTTCCGCCGATTCCGCCGCCGGCCTGAGGCGTAGGCGCTGCAGGGCCGCACGAGACAAGTGCCAGGAACATCCCGGCAGCGATGGCCAGATGGCGTAATCGTGGTGATGGCATAATCATCTGCGTATTAGAGCGCTGAATACGACTTAGGATTCTTTATCGAGTCGTTCCTCAAAGTGATACAGCCCAAGCCCGACCCGGACTCGACCGGTTCCCTTTGAGGCGGGATTGACGTCGCGATCGCGATGCGAGAGCCACCGATCCAGCGACTCCAGAAGTTCCTGGCTTTGGGCTGCCGCCAATATTTGAAACTCCCTGGCTGCTTCGACAGGCACATTATCGTACATGACTTTTCGCTGCACTCTGGGTTTGGCGGGTTTGTCGTAGAGGTTATGATCGATGGTGGCAAGGAGGTCCGCCGTATCGCTTCCTAAAATAGTGAGCTTTTCCGCCGGACCTTTTTGAGGCACATAACCGCGTGAGAGCAAGCAGATCCGGCCGTCCTTGAGTTGTTTGACGGCGCCGACCCGCAGCAGCTCATCCAGCATCGCGCGAACCGGCATATCGCCGCTGTACCGTTTGACCAGTTCAGTAAAGGAAGCGCCTTTGGCTTCCATGCGGAGCGGGTGGGGATGCCCCTTTCCGTCTCCAAAATCAGGATCCCGCACCCATCCGGTGATGACGCGGGCGGCCCGATGGTACTCTTCACCGGTGGCCTGTTGCGCGCCTTCCGGCTGGGTCAGCAGGCGTTGAACTTCTTTTCTCGTCAGTCCGGTCAGAATGGCGATGCGGGAGACGGTTTGCTTCTTTCCATCGATCCCGAACTCGTTCTTCGCCACCTCGACGTAAGCCTGTTTGGCCCATTCAGCCAAAGTTTGATGGGGGACATTATTTCGCAGCAGGATTTTGACTAAGGGACGCAGGAGTTGAAGCGTTGCGGCAGAGAGGGGGCGCTGAGACTTCGATTGCGGCATGTTGGGAATATAGTCCCAGTCATGTCGCCAAGGCAACTATCTCATATGGAGGGGGGCGGGCGGCTGTATGGCCCGGTCTACAGCATCCGCTGACAGTCCCGGGGCTGGGTAACGTGAGGGGCGTGCTTCCGGTCGATGGGAGCTGTGCTGTGTGCTAGTGAGCGGCTTGTGTTTTGTCTGCAGGCTTGGCCAGCAGTTCCGCCTTGGACGGAATCTGGTTGAGAAGGTCTGGGCGGGCCTGGAACACGCCCTGCAATCGTTCGCCGGTGGCATAGATGAGGTTTCCGGCCTGGCTGCCGAGCGTGAGTCGTCCGGCGATCTTGCCGTCTCTTCCGGTGGCGACAAATTCTGCGGTCGGGGCGACGAGCCCGTAGGGAGCCAGGGGGGCCGGTTGTTTAGTGACCCGCTCTTCGGCTGGCAGGTTGGCGATGCGGCTGACGAGGAGATCGGCCGCTTCTTGGTTCAGTTTCTCAGTGGGCTGATCTTCAAGGACCCACTGGCCGTTCTCGTTGATGAGCACATACTGTTTATCGCGTGTCTTCACGGAGAGCAGGGCGATCTCTGTATAGTCGACTCCCAGCAGCCGTTTGTCCTGCAATGTAAAGAGTTCGCGCGTCAGATCTTTGATGACCAGCGGGTTGATTCGATAGAGCGGCGCATCCGGTCTGGTTTCGGCAAAGGCCTCGCCGCTGTCCTGGTTGGGCTGATAGAGCTTGACTGTCTGGTCCCCGTCGGCCGTATGCAGGGTGATTTTGAGTTTCGGTGCGGTCAGCGTTTTCACGATCGCGGTCCGCTCAGGGCCGGGATCGATGATGCCGAGGGCCTTCAAGTCTTCCAGTTTGAAGAGGAGCGAACGCACTTCCGTCTGGTCCGCTTCCGCTTCGATCGGGTAGCGGATTTTCCAGGTCGGCTTCGGTTTGTTTTTCGACATGTTGTAGAGGACGATTTCCGTCGTCGGATAGGTCAGCCGCACACGGTCCAGATCGGCTTGCACGAATTGCAGCAGGTCCTTCCGCCGGAAGGTCAGCAGGGTCTTATTGACGAAGCTCTTCGTCGTCAGGTCCGTCAACAGCACGCTGTGCGACGAGTGGCGATGGACATAGAGGGTCGACGACAGGGGGCCGTTGTCGCCGATGGAAAAGGTTTCCTGCTGGGCTCCCGCGCTGACGGTGATCGTCGTGATGGGTTGCTCCAATCCGAACGGGGCGAGCGCGGCCGGCTTTTCTTCGACGGTGCGGAGCACTATGCCTGTGACCAGCGCCCGAATCATGGATTGAACTTCCCGGGTATCGGCGTCGGTCTGGAGCGGCGATGTGATGGCCCAGCCCTTCGTCTCTTTCCGTTTCATCTCCACCGTGCCGTCCGGCGTGGACACGGTCAGCCCCGTGATTTCGGTTTCGGGAAAAGGGAGGAGGGTTTGCTGGGCGACTACCTGTTTCTCTTCGGTGTATTTGGCGGGTAATTCGACGAAATAGAGGTAGCCCCCCAGCCCCGCCAGAACGACCAGCAGTAATAGTGTCGGCCAGTAGCGCATAAGATTACAGCCGGCGGCGTTTTCTCCACACCATCACGCCGGTCAGCATGGTCATGATGGGGAGGAAGAGTACTTGAATGTAGAGTAACGCCCGCTCCTGCGTGGGATTCGGAATGAACGGCCGGAGTGCCGGCTCCTTGGGAACAATGGAGATCAGATCCCGCTCCTCGGCCAGCCAGCCGGCCGTATGCAGGAAGAAATCGGTGTTACCCGGGAAGTTAAAGAAGGCATTGGTGGCGAAGGCGGAATTTCCCACGACCACGATGGCCGGCCGGGGTTTACCTTCATCCGGAGCCTGCTTGGGCGCGAGCGCGGCGGCGAGCGGCAACGGGCCCTTCATGTCTTCCTTTTCGTCGAGTTGCACGACACGACCCTGCATGTTGGTTTCGGCCCAACTGTTCGGGGAGGTCCGTGCCAGCGGGACATAGTCCCAGTCTTTTCCGGTCTGCTCATCGAAGGTCAAATGACGGGAGAGGGGAAACAGCACCGCGGCCGTTAGGTCCTGGGTGATCTCATGTTCCGTGAATGTGCGGATGAGCAGGGCGGTGAGGTCGCCTTGAGCCAATCGATCCTGGAGGTCGACAAGCACCCCTGAGCCCAGGCCTAAGCCGTAATGGGCAAGCAATGGCTCCAGTTCGGTCTTCGTGTCAGGATCGACCATCACCATCAGGTGTCCGCCCTTGTCCACGTAGGCTTGAATGCGGCTCTGTTCCTCCTTGGTCACTTGGTTGCGCGGACCGGCGAGAATGAGGACGGCAGTGTCGTCAGGTACGGCCGAGTCTTTCAACAGTGACAGGGTGCCGATGTCGTAGCCCTGCTTGATCAACGCTTCTTTTGCCAGAGACAGACCGTTTCGTTCCTTGTCTTCCAGGCTTCGCTCACTGTGCCCTTCCAGGAACACGATCCGTTTTTTGGCGGGTTTGGAAATACGGAGCAGCGCACCGGTGAGCTCGACTTCCGATGGGCTGGTCACCCGGATGGTCTGCCCGTTGCTCTCGAAGACGGCGGTATCGGTTCGGAAGATGCCATAGTTCTGGGCAATCTTCGGTTGCCGCTCAGGATCGACGAATTCGACGGTGAGTTTGCCGGAAGCCTGCCGATAACTCTCAAGCCGTTCTTTGTAGCCGGTATAGCCGGGATCTTTTTCTCGTGTGAAGACGGTGATCTTCACATCCTGTGGCAGACCGCGGAGCACGCGATAGGTCTGTGGCGCCAGGGTGAAGTTCTGGCTCTCCGAGAGATCCCAGCGGATCGAATGGCGCGAAGCCAGAAAGTTGACGATTACAAGAATGGCTGCCACCAGGAGGACCATGAGGAGGCTGTTGGCTCCCATGTGGGTCGAACGGCGGCTCGAGAAGGCTTTCACGGCATCGAAATGCAGGATGAAGAAGAGAATCAGGCAGAGAAGCGCCAGCCCTTCCGCAACGGTAACGGCCCACAGCAGATCCGGACTCAAGCTGTAGGCGATCAGGCCGGCGACAGCCAGCACGGTTCCAATAATGCCGAGCGGGAGGACTTTCAGACTCATTTCCACCTGGTCGATTCCACCACGCGGTGGGTGAGAAAGAGCATGAAGACGAGGCTGCTGAAGAAGTACACCAGGTCTTTGGTATCGATCAGGCCGCGGACGAGGCGATCGTAGTGATCCATGAACGACACATACGAGATGATCTGTCCGAGCGGCGTATCTCCCAACAGGGCGCCCAGGCCGGAGATCAACCAGATGAGCAGCAGCATGCCGAAACTGAGAAATGCGGCGACGATCTGGTTTTCCGTGATGGCGGAGGCGAGCAGGCCCACGGAGATAAACAGTGCACCCAGCAGGGTCATGCCGAGATAGCCGGTCCAAATCGGATTCCAGTCGAAGTCGCTGAAGAGCATCAGGACCGTCGGCACCAGGCCGGTCAGGCCGAGGAGGCTCAAGAAAACAAGAAACACGCTGACGAACTTGCCGGCCACGATCTCGTTGATGCCGATGGGCGAGGTCATCAGAAATTCAAAGGTGCGGAGTTTGCGCTCTTCCGCAAAGAGCCTCATCGTCAGAATGGGCAGAATGATGAGGAGCACAAACCGCATGCTGGCGAAGAGATTACGGAAGACCAGATCGTTTAAATTCAGCTGGGCCTGGCCGCCCTGCATCTGCATGATCTGAATGGCCTGGTAGCCGGCGTAGACGACATAGAGATAGGACAAGAATCCGAAGATCAGCAGAAAGATCGCTCCGACCACGTAGACCACCGGGGAGACGAAGTAGCCCCGCAGCTCTTTGGCGATGATGGCTTGTACCGGCGTCATGAAGCGGTCTCCTGGGTGGCCGAGGGGAGTTCGGTTACTGCCTCGGCTTGGGGTGCCATGCCCTCTTCGTGGCGGGTCAGTTGCAAGAAGACGTCTTCGAGCGTCATGGAAATGGTCCGCAATTCAAGAAGTCCCCATTGGTTGGAGATCACGAACCGGGCGATCTCATCGCGTTTATCCTGACCCAGGGCGCATTCCAGAAGAAAATTGCCGGCGGTCTGCCCCGTGAAGACGTTCAGAATGCCGGGTATGGATTGGAGCCTGGTCTGGCAATCGGCCGGTGGAGTCTTGATCGTGACAGAGACTTTTTCCGAATGCCGGAGCCGGGCCGAGAGCTGATCGGGAGTGTCTTCCGCGACGATTCGTCCGCCGCTGATAATGACGACCCGCTGGCAGACCGCGGTGGCTTCGGGAAGAATGTGGGTGCTGAGGATGACCGAATGCGACCCCGCCAGACTCTTGATCAAGTCGCGAATTTCGATGATCTGTTTCGGATCCAGGCCGACCGTCGGTTCGTCCAGAATCAAGACGGGCGGATCGTGGAGGACCGCCTGGGCCAGCCCCACCCGTTGACGGTAGCCACGCGAGAGATTGCCGATCAGGCGATGGCGGACCGTGCCCAGGGCAAGCTTTTCAATAGACTGGTCGATGGCCGTTGAGAGATTCTTGCCCACCATTCCGCGCATCCGGCCGACAAAGGTCAGATATTCGGAAACCGTGAATTCCTGGTAGACCGGGGGCGTTTCAGGAAGATAGCCGATGCGACGCTTCACTTCGAGCGGCTGATCGGCGCAATCGAAGCCCGCTACCTTTGCCGTGCCTTCGGTGGCCGGCATGAAGCAGGTGAGAATGCGCATGGTCGTAGTTTTGCCGGCGCCGTTCGGTCCGAGGAACGCCAGAACCTCGCCTTTGGCCACGGAAAACGTGACCCGGTCGATGGCCGTGAGATTCCCATACCGCTTGGTAATGTTGTGAACGTCAATCATGAATGTGGTGTCGGGGTGATCAACTGTGAAGGAGTGAGCCGCTTGCTTACGCCGCACGAGCACATCGTCATCACCGGCCGGATCTTACTGAGTCCGCCGGGCTCAGTCAATACGGGGCGGGTGGCTCTGCCCGCTACCGGTCCCGGCAGAGGCGATCTTTACAGCTGGGGAGCGACCTGCTAGAGTTTTTCGCCTTGTCTGTGAAGCTGTTTCGTCATCGTTGCGGTCATCGTCTTATTGGCATGTGAAGGGGAGGTGTTTGTGAAACACATCGTGTTGAAAACGATTTTGTTGGGAAGCTTGGTTTGGGCGGGAGGCTGCGCGGGAAAGGGTGAGGCGGTGCCGCTCAATCTGGGGAGCAAACCGTCCGCCGCGCCGGCGGCCGAGGCTCCGGTCGGTGCTGTGAAGGTTGTTGTGACTCCTTTTCAGGATGACCGGTCTGATCGGACGAAGCTGGGAAGCCGCCATTCGCTGTGGGGCTCAGACGAGGCCTATACCGTCAAGAACGGGACGGTCGGAGAAGTCACGGCTAAAGCCTTCGCCGACTATCTTGTGCGCAAAGGATGGCGTGCCCAGTATGTGGCGGCTGCCGTTCAGCCAGGGGCGGCGGACGTGGTGATTTCAGGGAGAATTCAGGAACTTTCGGCTGACGCCCATGGGGCAATCGGATCGACGGATATTGTGGCGAAGAACAAAATGATCTTCCAGGCCGCGAATCAGAAGGACGGCAGTTCTATTACCAGCACGAATAGCCATACCGGAACCTATACGGTCTTCTGGTACGCGCCGGAGGACGGCGAGGAAATCCTCAACGAAGTCCTGGAACGGAATTTCGAGAAGTTCGCCGGTCAGACCAAGTTTGACGGGGCGGCGTTGCGTTTCCGGTAGCCGGAGTCGGGGCCGGGACACCGACTCCGGAGTCGGCGTCCCGCCTCGAATCGACCCGTTTGGCCGGCTGCTTTGTCAGGCTCCTGGTTGACTCCCCCTCCGCTCTCCCTATATATAGCCGTACCGCTTACGTTCGAAACATGCCTGTTTGTTCGTGTTGGTACCACCCGATTGCGACCAGAATCGGATTTCCCTCACTCCAAAGTAGGGAGGAGGGGGTACTCAGTCGGTATTGTTGAGGCCGGCAACCTCCCGTAGGCTGACACCTGTGGCAAGCATTCATGCCTACACGTGGAGGAACAGAGTGAAGATGAAACCGCAGATCTGTGACACGCACATGCATTCACGTCTCTCAGGGGTCCTCTTGGCCGCCCTTTGTCTGTCCTTTGGGGCCTGTTCCTGGGTGCCGAAAGGGGAAGCCGGCCTGGATGTGGGGATCAAGGACCGGGGAATTGCCTCCTGGTACGGGGAGCAGTTTCACGGCAAGCAGGCCGCGAACGGAGAACTGTTTGACATGATGGCCCTGACCGCTGCGCATCGGACTCTGCCGCTCGGCAGCATGGTGCGGGTGGTGAATCTGACTAACGGGAAGCATGTTCGGGTGCGGATTAACGATCGCGGCCCCTACGTCAATGGTCGTATTCTCGATCTGTCTCAGGCGGCTGCCGTGAAGCTGGGGATGGTCCAGAACGGATTATCCGTCATTCAATTGGAAGTCGTCGGAGACCGCCGTCCCGACTTCGTTCTAGCGGAAGAAGAAGCGCCATCGACACAGTCGGCGCTTCTCAGTGTGCACCACCTCGATCCGCTGGCCATCCGGGTGTCCCCGGTTTCTGCCGTGGGACTGCCGGTTTCCTCGTCGGGGTTTCGCCATCGCTTGCTGCCGACCGATGTGCTGATGCAGCGGCGGATTCGTCGCGTCCCGTCCTTGTTGGCGGCCGATCATACGGCCCACACGGAGAATGTGACGCTGGTCATCGGATAGCGACGGGAGTTGTTGCGGTTGACAGTGCCGGAAGGTCTCCTCTACACTGGGCCGTCAAAATTCAAGGGCACGTTACGCCCATTATCGATTTGAGGAAGAGGAGTCAGACGGCATGGCGAAGAAGACGGCAGGAGAATCCGAAGAAGCCAAGTTGAAGAAGAAGCTCAGCACCAAAAAAGCCGACGACGGTGGCGCAGCGGTACGGGCCTTGCGGAAGCGGTTGAAGCGCGAACAACGCCGCCGCCGGTCCCTGGCTCTCAGGCAGAAGCATGCGGCGGGAAAGAAGGCCGCGACTCCTGCGAAGTAATCCGTTCACCCTGATGTTCGAGCGATCGTTGTAGGATTGAACTATGGAACACCCCCGTCAGACATCCCCGTCCGCTGAGGCCTCCGATGCACTGCCTGCGAGCGATGAATTAGCCGACAAGGTCGCTGAAGATCTGGCGCTGGCTCCTGCGGCGTCACAGGACGTCGTGGCCGCCACCGCCGAAACCGTCCCTCTTGAAGAAGAGAAGGTCAAGGACGAGATCGAGATCCAGATCGATCTGCTCAGCGATCCGGACTGGGTCGTGCGACGTGAAGCGGTCATCACGCTCGGCGAAATGGGGGATGAGCGCTGTGTCGAGCCGCTGGCGCGCGCCCTGCGCGACGGTGACTGGCAAGTGCGGGAAGTCGCGATCGAAGCGCTCGGACAGGTCGGGTCGCCGGCCGTCGAAATCCTACTGAAGCTCCTTCGCGACTGGGATGTGCGGAAGTACGCCATTCTGTCGCTCGGAAAGATCCGCGACGAACGGGTTTTGGATCCCCTGATGGTGCAGCTGAAAAACGACGAGTTCAAAGATGATGCGGTCAACGCACTCGTGGAACTCGGCGAGCCAGCGGTGCCGAAGTTTATCGCCGCGCTGAAGGACAAGGATGAGAGCGTCCGCCAGAGCGCCGTGTTGGGGCTGGGCCGGATTAAGGACAGCTCGTCGATCGATCCGCTCATCGCCATGCTGCAGGATAAGGACTGGTTTACCAGATTGATTGCGGCGGCGGCATTGGAATCCATCGGGGACGAGCGGGGGCGCGAGGCGATCAAGCCGCTGCTGAAGGATCCCGATATGGTCGTGAAAATGCGTGTCGAGCGGATTCTGGCTAAGTGGAAGAAACAGCCGGTGTCTCAACCGGCGAATGCCTAAGTTACCGGTTTAATTCCTTATCGAGCCGTAATTGAATCTCGTCCAGCCGTTTCATCGGCGTGGTCTTTCCCATCGACACGTCTAATCGTACTTCCCGCATCGCGCTGGCCAGGTCGCGGACCGCATCGATGGCGGGATCGGCCTTTGCGCCCTTTGTGGCGTTCTCCAGCACTGTCACGGCTTCCCCCAGCTCCTTAGCCGCGTCCCCGAAGTTTCGTTCGAACAGGTTGGCCTTTGCCTGCACGACCCGTGATTTCGCATCGACCAGCCCCTGGCGCCGGCGCAAGTCACGTTCGATGCCCTGCGTGGTATCCAGGACATTCCGTGACAGCTTTGTGATCGATTGCTGGAGGTCGGACACGGTTTGCTGGAGTGTCCCGATCGGACGCTGGCCGACATAGTAGCCGGCGCTGAATGAGGCGGCGATCAGTAACAACATTCCGAGAAATTTCAGCATGGGTCTCCGGGTCTCTAGGGCCGACGCGCGGGTCGCGCGGCACGTGCGGTTTGTTGCAGGAGGCTGCCGGCTGCGGCGATACGCACTGCTTCGTCGGAGTCCTGCAAGCCCTTCAGTAGAATAGGAATGACGGGGCCTGTCACCTTGCCTAACGCTTTTGCGGCCATGAGTCGCGGGAGCGGTTGCTGATCCTGAAGCAAGGCTTGCAGCAGCGACAGGGCCTCCTTGTCCGATGTTGCGCTCAATGCCTGGGCGGCGCTTCCGCGAATAGACGGATCCGGGTTTCTGGCCAGATCGGCGGCGAGTAGCAAAACGGATGAGTCGCCGAGGCGAAGCAGGCTTTCCACCGCGCTCGCGCGCACTTGCAAACTGGGATCTTTCGTGAGGGCCTGGAGTAAGGGACGATTCTCTTTGAGCCCCAACCGGCCGAGGCTGCCGGCCGCGACGCCGCGCACCATCGCCATTTCGTCGCCCAGGGCATGGGTGAGTGGGGCAACTCCGCCGGGGGAGCCGAACTCGCCGAGCGCCCCGGCGGCAAAAGCCCGCACCGACGGATTGGGATCATAGACAGCCTGACTGAGGAGTGCCAGACTTGCCGGCCGCTTCAGCCGACCCAGGACTCCGATCGCGGCCATGCGGACTTCGGCGTCGGGTAGGGTGGCGGCGTTCGTGATGTCGATGAGCATATCGGTCTGGCCCATCTTGTAGAGCGCGGCATAGGCAAAGATGGCTTCAGGCCCCTCCTCGGTCCGTCCGATTTCAATCAACCGCTGTTTCATCTCCATGACTCGGGCATCGCCCAAGGCATTCATCGCGGCGATGCGGACGCTCGGCGCGTCGTCGTTGATCGCCCGTTTCAGCGCGCCGGACGTGGCAGCCAGGCCGGCTTTGCCGATCGCTTCCGCAGCGCGGGCCCGGACCAGTACTGAGCTGTTCAGCAGGCCGTCCTCCAGCAGGGAGCCGGTTTCCGAGAGTCCCAATTCGGCGAGCACCGTATAGGCGGCAATCCGCACATGTTCTTTCTGATCACGAACCCGGCTGGTGATGAGGCTGAGTGCGAGCGGGCGGAGCAATGTCAGGTCGTCCGGCTGGCCCTCGGTTTTGATCCGGGGATAGAGCGGGAGGGCTTCTTCACCCCGTCCGAGTTTCACGAGGCTGTGGAAGGTGAAGCGAAGCAGCTCTTTTGACGGTGTCGCGTCTTTCGGGAGGGCCTGAAAGCGCTGGATGATGGCCGGATAGTCGCCGGCCTTAAAGAGTGCGGTAATTTCTTTGTCCTGAGCGGACGAGGGAGCGGTGGCTGCGAGGCATTCGGTCCGCGTACCGGGTTCCGGGAACAGGCCGGTCACGGCGGCCACACAGAAGGCGACGATTGCAGCGGTCTGCCGAACGCGATCTCGGCCCCTCGCCGAGGAAGCGTTCACCATGACGACGGGGTGCGGGCAGAGGCGCCGCTGTACATCGTCTCGACGTAGTCCTTTACCATGCGCTTCGTGCAAAACTGCGGGGCAACGGTCCGGATACATTCCTTCACCATTTGGAGCCAGCCCCGCGGCGTGCCGTCGAGGTCGCGCTGATAGTAAAGGGGTACGACTTCTTGTTCAAGCAGGCGGTAGAGCTCTTCCGAGTCATGGACATCCTGTTCGTGCTGGTCGGTCGATGGCGGCAGAGGTGTGACGCCCCAGCCGTTTGCGCCGTTATACCCTTCCTTCCACCAGCCGTCGAGCACGCTGCAGTTGATGACGCCGTTCAGCGCGGCTTTCATGCCGCTGGTACCGCTGGCTTCGAGCGGGAAGCGCGGCGTGTTGAGCCACACGTCGACGCCCTGCACGAGAAACTTGGCCATGTGCATGTCGTAGTCTTCGAGGAACGCGATATGGCCGCCGAGCTTGTGATCGTTGCAGAAGTTCACGACTTCGTGAATGAAGTAGCGTCCCGGTTCATCCGCGGGATGGGCCTTGCCGGCGAACACCAGTTGCACCGGCCGCCAGTGATTCTGCAGCAGGCGTTTCAACCGGTCCAGATCGCGGAAGAGCAGCGTCGCCCGCTTGTAGGTGGCAAAGCGCCGGGCGAATCCCAGTGTCAACGCTTCCGGATCGAGCAGCGTGCCGCGGGCGATGACCTGTGAGGATTGCAGATGGCCGTTGATCCAGCCGGTTCTGGCGCGTTCGCGGATGAATCCCATCAATTTGCGTTTCATGAGTTGCCGGACGGCCCAGAGTTGGCTGTCAGGGATATCGCTGACACGCTGCCACATGGCCTGCTCGTCGCAACGCTCGGCCCAGTCCGGACCGAGGAACTTGGCGTAGAGCTGGCTGAGCTCCGGCCCGATCCAGGTCGGCGCATGAATGCCGTTGGTCACGTGCTTGATCGGCACTAGATCCGTCGCGAGGCCCGGCCAGTGGTGCTGCCACATCTCGCGGGAGACTCGCCCGTGTTCGCGGCTTACGCCGTTCACGTGGGCGGCCTGGTTCATGGCCAGCGCAGTCATGTTGAAGCCCTGCCCGCGCGATTCCGGCGTTTCACCCAGGCGAAGGAATGCATCGCGGGTTAATCCGAGCTGCTCCCAATAACCCGCGAAGTAACGATCCATCAGGTGATGGGGGAACACATCGTGGCCGGCCGGCACCGGGGTATGGGTGGTGAAGACGGTGCTTTGACGAACCAGTTCACTGGCTTCGGCGTGGGTCGATCCTTTTTGGACGAATTCCCTGATGCGTTCCAGCGTCAGAAAGGCGGAGTGGCCTTCGTTGGCATGGAAGACGGTTGGGTTGATACCCAGTTCCCGCAGCATGCGCACGCCGCCGATGCCCAGGAGGATTTCCTGGCAGACGCGGATCTCCTGATCGCCTCCGTAGAGGCGCGCCGAGAGGGCACGATTCTCTGGGCTGTTTTCCGGAACATCGGTATCGATGAGATAGAGTACGATGCGTCCGACATCGACGCGCCATACCTGTGCGGCCACGGTGCGATGGCCCATCACGACGGTGATCTTGCAGGGTGTTCCGGCCGGCGTGAGGGCGGGCCGGATCGGGGACTCTTCGCGGTTGAACGGGGCATAGGCCGCTTCCTGCCAGCCTTCCGGTGTAATCCGCTGGCGGAAGTAGCCTTGCGGGTACATGAAGCCGATGCCCACCAGCGGTACGCCCAGGTCGCTCGCTTCTTTGCAGTGATCGCCGGCAAGAATGCCCAGGCCGCCGCTATAAATGGGGATGGAAATGTGCAGACCGAACTCGGCCGAAAAGTAGGCGACGGAAGGGGCGGAGCTTGGCCCGTATTTGGCGCCGTACCAGGTGCCGGTGTTCTGGCGATATTCGTCGAAGGATTTCATCACGGCGGAATACTGCCGGACAAATGTCGGATCCTGCCCGAGATGTTGCAGCCGTTCCGGCGAGACTTCCATGAGGAGCCGCACCGGATTGTGATGGGTCAGATACCAGAGCGTCGGATCGATCAGTTCAAACAGCGCGCGCGCTTCCGGCTTCCAGCTCCACCAGAGGTTTTGCGAGAGTTCGGCCAGCCGGATCACATTCTGCGGCAGATGTTTGGGAATAGGATTCGCATTGTCGGCAGTATTCACACGGACTCCTTTGGGTGGCGCTCGTTGCAGGGGCTAGAAGCGATTGGCTGAAGACGGGCGGATCGGTCGGGACGCGGTTAGGCGTGTCCGGTCTTGTGCCATGAGTTCCACTCCTCGGAGAATGCCACGGCGGCGTAGCGTTCGCCAAGGATTTTTGCAACTCGGTTCAGGAGCTTGGTGAGTTGTTGCAGTTCGGCGGGCGTGAGGTCCCCGCGAAAGCGCGGATGGAGGCCCCAGCGGGTTTCCACTTCTTCGCCGCTTACATTCGACATGAGGCTCACGAGTTTGATGTCCTGCCCCGTCGGACCCTTCTTGGCAGGCTCACCGTTGCCCGATGGTTTCGCAGCTTGCTGGGTCGGGGTGGACGGCGCGGCCGCCGGTGGCGCCTGGCCGAGCAGTACGGCACTGATTGCGGGGATGATCGCGCTGGCACACAAGGTTGCGGCGGCGATGACCTGGCCGTTTTGCGGGGCACCCAGCGCTTGAGCGACGCGCTCGGAGAAGGTTTGAAACAGTTCGTTCTTCGTTTTCGACTCTTCGGTAATGAGAAACTTGTATTTCTCGTAGAGGTCGCGGCTTTCCGCGACGGCGTTGCCGACGGTCAGGACGATCTCCATCTGATCCGCGTTGTTGCCGAACGCCGGTTCGAGCACGGCCTTGAGCTGGGTCGTGACCGCATCCTCCAGCCCGTTCATGAACTCCAGCTGATCCTTGATCGGGATATGCAGCGCCGTGAGCCGGTCGGTGAGATTGAACATGACCTTCAGAAATTCGAGGTAGATCCCCCACTCATCCTGCCGTTTCAGCTTCAGCGCCTGCTCCGGGGCATTGCGCTTCATCATCGTGACGGACTCGCCTGAGACGGCGAGCATGAGTTCGGCGAGCTGGCGAAGTTGCGCTTGGTATTCTTTGTTGGCGGTTCCCATACGTGCTCCTGTTCAAGAGGCGCGATTATAGCGGAGGGATGTTTGGGGATGAAAGGGGCAGTTTCGGAGTCTTAGCGCAGGAGACGGCTCGTTGAGAAGGGTTCCGGCGGTATGTTATACAGCTCGGCCCGCATGACTGGTATCATGCCATTCGGCCTTCCTTGGGTCATTCATGGAACGAGAAGTCAAAACCTACGTCCTGAAACGCTCCGACGATGCGGCTGCGCCGCGCAAGCTGTCGATCGACTATGCCGCGGCGTTGAATTCGCAGCAGCTGGCGGCGGTGACGGCGGGCGAAGGTCCGTCGCTGGTGATCGCCGGTGCGGGCAGCGGCAAGACTCGCACGCTGGTCTATCGGGTGGCCTATCTCATTGATTCGGGTGTCGATCCCTCGAACATCCTTCTCCTCACCTTCACCCGCAAGTCGGCACAGGAAATGGTGCAGAGGGCCGGCGAGTTGATCGGGGCGAGGAGCGAGCGTGTCTGCGGTGGCACGTTCCATTCTGTCGCGAATCTGTTATTGCGCCGCTACGGCCGGTCGATCGGGGTGGAGCCGGGCTTTACAATTCTGGATCGCGGCGATGCGGAAGACTTGATCGCGCTGTGTCGCGCTCAGCTCGGGCTGAATGAAAAGGACAAGCGCTTCCCCCGCAAGGGAACGATCATGGAGATGATCAGCAAGAGCGAGAACACATTGCGCTCGCTGGAAGAGATCATTCTTGACGAGTTCGGGCATTTCGCCGATCACATCGAAGATTTGAGTCGGTTGAAAACGGCCTATCAGTCGGCGAAGCGGCAGAAGCAGTTGCTCGACTACGACGATCTGCTGGTGATGCTGCGGCAGCTGTTGCTCTTGGACGAAACCGCGCGGGCGACGATCTCGCGGCAGTTTCGCTACATTCTTGTGGATGAGTACCAGGATACGAACCGGCTGCAGGCTGAAGTGGTCAGGAAGCTGGCCGCTACCCATAATAATGTGATGGTGGTGGGGGACGATTCGCAGTCGATCTATGCGTTCCGCGGGGCGACGTTCAAGAACATTATGGAGTTCCCGGCGCTGTTCCCCGGCACGCAGATCTATAAGCTGGAAGAAAACTATCGCAGTACGCAGCCGATTCTGAATCTGGCGAACTGCATTATCGACGAGGCGGCGGAGAAGTATACGAAGCGGCTCTTCACGCGGAAGATCGACGGGCCGTTACCGTCGCTGGTGGAAGCGGCGGGCGAGAACACGCAGTCCCGCTTTATCGCGCAGAAAATTCTTGAGCTGCGGGAGGAAGGGATTCCGCTGAGTGAAGTGGCGGTGCTCTTCCGGTCCAGCTTTCATTCCTTCGATCTGGAAATCGAACTGTCGCGCAAAGGGCTGCCCTTCATCAAGCGCGGCGGGGTCAAATTCATCGAGACGGCACATGTAAAGGATCTGCTCGCGCATGTGCGGGTGCTTGCGAATCCGCTGGATACGGTCAGTTGGAATCGGGTGCTGATGCTGGTGGAGGGGGTCGGGCCAAAGAAGGCGCACGATCTGCTCGCGGCGATCGTGAAGGGCGGGCAGCCGTTCGAGGTACTGCGCGGGGTGAGCGGCCGCTCCGGCCAGGGGCTCAAGAATCTGGCGAATACGCTGGAGAGTCTTTCGGGGACCGATGACCGTTCCCCCTCGGAGCAGGTGAACCACATCTATGAGTACTATCTTCCGATTCTTAAAGAACAGTACGACGACTATCCCAAGCGCACCCGGGATCTCGATCATCTCCATACGATTGCCGAAGGGTACCCCGGTGTGAACGAGTTCCTCGCCGACCTGGCCCTGGAGCCGCCGGACGGGAGTGCGTCAGGTGTGGATGCGCCGGACCGGGACGACGAGCGGATGGTGCTCTCGACGATCCACTCGGCCAAGGGGTTGGAGTGGCAGGCCGTGTTTGTGATCTGGATCGTGGATGGCCGGTTTCCCTCGGTCTATTCGTTTGTCGCCGATGAGGATCTGGAGGAGGAGCGGCGGTTGTTCTATGTCTCCGTCACGCGGGCCAAGCGCCATCTGTTTCTGACCTATCCTATTAATGTCTACGATAAGGGCAGCGGGATGTTGTTGTCGAAGCCTTCCCGGTTCCTGGACCACGTTTCCCCGGATCTGTTTGACACTGTGGCGCTGGTTGAAGAGGGCGGACGGGGAAGTCATTGGGGGAGCTATCACGATCAAGACTACTAGTGTGCCGGATATGTGATCCCGGGCCGTTTGTTTTCTGAGGTCGCATGCAGGGTTCCGTCATATATCGTTGGTTCACGGTGTTCTTCAGTCTGACTCTCCTCTGTACGGGAGGGGCCGGTCGGTCCATGGCCGAGGAACCGATGGCTTCGGGGGCGGCCAGGATGTGGGCGCAGCTCATCGGCGGGGCGACGGCGCTCCGATTGCCTACAGGTTTTCTGCGGGCCATCCCGCCGGACTTTATACGGTTTGAATTTGACGATCTGCGCACCTACGCAGCTGAGTATCATCCAGGAGAGCATCGGATGGTGTTGAATCGGACGCTTTCCTTCCATGCGGCGGGGCGCGATGTGCGGCCGCTCACGACGATGACGCCCAAAGAGTTGGAGGTACTGTATCACGAGTTGTTCCATGCCTATATCGACTATCTTGAATCAGAGGAGTTCGGGGGACGGTTGCCGGGTCCGGAGCAGGGGGTGATCGTGTTCGCCCGTGAGATGCAAGTATGCCGGTATCGGGAGGTGTTCATCACGCCGGTGGTTCAGCGGAGTCATGAGACGGAGGTCCGGTATCTTTCAGATTCTGAGGCTTGGGAAGCGCTCAATGAAACCTGGGCGGTGTTTGTCGGGTGGGCCGTCTGGAATCAGTTGGAGATTGAAAAGAAGGGGGGGCGGTCTATGAGTGAATTCCCTCAGCTCTCGGGGGAATGGGCGGCCCGGTTTCGTCGGGCGATTGAGGCGGGTGAGCTCCGAGGGTACTACGTGCCAGAAGATCCTGATGAGCGGCGGGTGACGCAGAAGCGTTTTCTTGCCAGTAGGTCCCAGATTTCGCTCGAAGAAAGTCGGCGTCTGATGAAGCAAGTGCTTGGTTTGCCGGAAAAAATTATCGGCGCTGCCGAAAAGGCAGCAGGTCAGGTCAAAAATATTTCTGTCGGCCACCCGTGCCCGGTCTTGGCCTCATAGAGCGAAAAAAATGGCGAAGAGGCCATTTCCCCTCTTGACATGGCGCAACTTCGTCAATAGAATCCAGCGTTTCTTGAAATAGCCTAGTTCGCTAGATCAGCTGTTTCTCCTCCTCGATGAGGGGAGAGAGCTGTGTGCGGACAGGTTTACTCTAGTTTTTCAGTGTGGATACGGCGAAAGATTTCGCTGAATTTGAGTCGAATTTCAGCGCGTGAAATACAGGTTGAGTTGGAACGGGCAGGTACCCAAGTGGCCAAAGGGGGCAGACTGTAAATCTGCTGGCTTATGTCTTCCAAGGTTCGAATCCTTGCCTGCCCACCAGCGTTAAGTTTGTTGGTTTGATGTGTGTGATCGGAAGTATAGCAGGCCGTATCGAGTTGAGATCGCGACAGTGCTGACGAAGATATTCGGGCGGGCGTAGCTCAGTGGTAGAGTTCCAGCCTTCCAAGCTGGCTGTCGTGGGTTCAAATCCCATCGCCCGCTCCATCGAGTTGAGTTGTGTGTCTTGGGTGGAATGAAGATGACGGACCGCAAAGCCCACGTAGCTCAGTTGGTAGAGCACGTCCTTGGTAAGGACGAGGTCACGCGTTCGATCCGCGTCGTGGGCTCCACTCATCCGGCTGTCACGACTTGGTGCTTTCGAGGTTAACGGTTGCGAAGGGAGTCGCTTCGCACGCTTGTCATTTGATTGAAGGAGATTGAGGTTATGGCGAAGGCGAAATTTGAGCGGAAGAAGCCGCACGTGAACATTGGGAC
>CAZEHM010000034.1:0-34293 GCA_964512025.1 uncultured Nitrospira sp.
TGCTAGGTTACGCGCTCCCTTGCGCCGGATTTGGCCGTGTGCGGGGTCTGCTGTGGCCCAGGTTAGTTCCCTTATGTTTAAGAAAATTCTAGTCGCGAATCGCGGCGAAATCGCCATGCGCATCATCCGCGCCTGCCGCGAGCTGAATATTGCTACGGCCGCCATCTATTCCGAGGCCGATTCGACCGGCATCTATGTGAAAAAAGCCGACGAAGCCTACCTGGTCGGCCCGGGCCCAGTGAAAGGTTTCCTCGACAAGCAACAGATCGTCGATCTGGCTCTCAGAATCGGGGCCGATGCCATCCATCCAGGGTATGGCTTTCTCGCTGAAAATGCGGAGTTTGCCGAGCTGTGCCAGGCTTCGGGGATCACCTTCATCGGTCCCTCCCCGTCCGCCATCAACGCCATGGGCAGCAAGATCAAAGCCCGCGACCTGGCCAAAGAAATCGGCGTCCCGGTCGTTCCCGGCACCGAAGGCGGTGTCACGGATATTAAAGAAGCCCTGGCCTTTGCCAAAGAAGCCGGCTATCCGGTCATGATCAAAGCCAGCGCCGGCGGCGGCGGACGGGGGCTCCGCGTCGTCCGGACGGATGCCGAGCTGCGCGAAAACATGGAAGTGGCCTCCCGCGAGGCCCTGGCCGCGTTCGGCGACGGCGCCGTGTTCATTGAAAAATATGTCGAGCGGCCGCATCACATTGAATTCCAGATCCTGGCAGACAAACATGGGAATATCATCCATCTGGGCGAGCGGGATTGCTCCATTCAACGCCGCCATCAGAAACTCATTGAAATTGCCCCGTCCCTGATCCTGACCCCGCGCCTGCGCGCCGAGATGGGCGCATCGGCCATCCAAATCGCCCGGGCCGTCTCTTACGACAATGCCGGCACGGTCGAATTCCTGCTCGATCAGGACGGCCGGTATTACTTTATGGAAATGAACCCGCGCATTCAGGTCGAGCATACGGTGACCGAGCAGATCACCGCCATCGACATCGTGCGCAATCAGATCTCGATCGCCGCCGGAAAACCGCTGGAGATCCAGCAATCGGATGTCACCCTACAAGGCTTTTCCATTCAATGCCGGATCAACGCCGAAGACCCGCGCAATAACTTCCGGCCCTGCACCGGCACCATCACCGCCTATCTGTCACCGGGCGGCATCGGCGTCCGTATCGACGGCGCCGTGTACAAGGATTACACCGTTTCGCCCTACTACGACGCGCTGCTGGCCAAATTGACCGTCCGCGGACGGACGTGGGAGGAAACCGTCAGCCGTATGCGCCGGTCGCTGGAAGAATATGTGCTGCGAGGGGTTAAAACCACGATCCCGTTCATGAAGGCGATCATGCAGGATCAGGACTTCCGGGCCGGACGGTTCGACACCTCTTATCTGGATACGCATCCGGACCTCTTCAACTACGACGACGTGGAACAGCCGGAAGACCTGGTGCTTGCCATCGCGGCGGCCATCGCCGCCTACGAGGGTCTGTAACCGGGTTGCCCGAAAACACCTGACCACATACGCACCACACCTAAATTAAGAGTACGCAACGACGATGGCGGCACGACGGACAGCACAATCGAAAAAGACAGCGATCAAGAAACCCGCTCGCGGACCGGTGGTGCGCACGTCGCGCACGAAGGCGGCCAAACCGGCCGAGGTACAACTCCAGCCGTCCCCCGGACACAAGGTCCTGATCACCGATGTCGCCCTTCGCGACGGGCATCAATCCCTCCTCGCCACGCGCATGCGTACCGAGGACATGCTGCCGATCGCGCAAAAGCTGGACGCCGTCGGGTATTGGTCGCTCGAAGTCTGGGGCGGCGCGACGTTCGACACCTGCCTGCGCTTCCTGAAAGAAGATCCATGGGAACGGCTCCGCGCCCTCCGCGCCGCCATGCCCAACACCCGGCTGCAGATGTTGCTGCGCGGACAGAACCTCGTCGGCTACCGGCACTATGCCGACGACGTGCTGGAACGGTTCATCGAGCGCTCCGCCGTCAACGGCATCGATGTCTTCCGCATCTTCGACGCCCTGAACGACGTCCGCAACATGGACCGCGCTATTCGCGAGGTCAAAGCCTGCGGCAAGCATGTCGAGGCGGCCATCAGCTACACAGTCAGCCCGGTCCACACCGTCGACCGGTTCGTGAGCATGGCCAAGCAGCTGGAGGATCTCGGCACCGATACGCTCTGCGTCAAAGATATGGCCGGACTATTGGAGCCGATGGAGGCCTATCACCTCATCAAGCGACTGAAGAGCGCCGTGAAGGTTCCGATCCATCTGCACTCCCACTACACGTCCGGTATGTCCTCCATGTCGGCCCTGATGGCGATTCTCGGCGGACTCGATATGCTCGACACCGCCATGTCGCCCTTGGCCGGCGGAACATCACACCCGGCAACCGAAACGCTGGTCGCCTCATTGAAGAACACCCCGTACGACACCGGACTGGACTTGGCGACCTTCCTGCCGATCACCGAACATTTCCGGACGGTGCGCCGCAAGTATCGCCAGTTTGAAAGCGATTTCACCGGCGTCGACGCTGAAATTCTGACGTCGCAAATCCCCGGCGGCATGCTGTCGAACCTGGCGGCGCAATTGACGGAGCAGGACGCGCTGGATCGCATGAAGGAAGTGCTCGACGAAGTCCCGCGCGTCAGAAAAGACATGGGCTATCCGCCCCTGGTCACACCGACCAGCCAGATCGTCGGCACGCAAGCGACGCTGAACGTGCTGACCGGCGAGCGCTACAAAGTGATCACGACCGAAACGAAGAATTACTTCCTGGGGCTCTACGGCCGCGCGCCTGGCCAGGTCGATCATGACATTCTGGCCCGGGCCATCGGCGATGAAGAACCCATCAAGACCAGACCGGCCGACCGGCTGGAACCCGAACTGGAAGCCAGCAAGAAAGAAATGCCGGCCTCGGCCGAAACCATCGAAGATCAACTCTCCTTCGTGCTCTTCCCGGCCATCGCCAGGGACTTCTTCGAAGCCCGCGAAAAAGGCGATCTGGCTCAAGGGCCGCTGGAGACCACCGTGGCCAAAGGTCCCGCCGCTGTAGCCGGTGAACTCCATCTGGCGCCGGTGGAATTCAACGTCACCGTCCACGGCGAAACCTACCATGTGAAACTCTCCGGCTCCGGCCGCAAGGTGGACGGACGCAAGCCCTACTACATCCGCGTGAACGACAAGCTGGAAGAAGTGTCGCTGGAACCGATTCAGGAAGTGCTCGCCGGCGTGCCGGAAGCGCCTGACACCGGCACAGGCTCGAAGCCGAAGCGCCCGCGCCCCTCCAAGCCAGGCGATGTCGCGCCACCGATGCCGGGCCGGGTGGTGAAGATCCTGGTCGCGAAAGACGATCGTGTGAAAACCGGCGACCCGCTGCTGATTATCGAGGCCATGAAAATGGAGAGCCGGGTTCCCGCCCCGATCGACGGCAAGGTGTCGGCCATCCTCGCGGCGGAAGGCGAAAACGTCAAAACCGACGAGACCGTCATCCAGTTGGAATAAGTCGTCACGCGCCACCCACGCACAGGACCATCCGTGCAGGCCTTCCTTCGAATGATGATCGGTGGGCTTTTCTGTATGATGCTCGGGGCCTGCACAACTCCCGATCCGCTTCCTCCTTGGTTCGACTCCTTCGAACGCCTCCCGCTGAAATCCGTCATGGTCGATGAACAACGCATCGCGTATCTGGACCATGGCCAGGGGCCGCCCGTCCTCCTGATTCACGGATTCGGCGGATCGATGTGGCAGTGGGAACATCAACAGTCGGCGCTCGCCACACGGTTCCGGGTCATTACGCTGGATCTGCTCGGAGCCGGACTCTCCGACAAACCCGAGATCGAATACCGGCCCGATCAATTGCTGGAATTCTTGACAGGCTTTCTGGATGCGCTGCAGATTCCGCAGGCCGCCATCGTCGGTAATTCGATGGGCGCCGGCCTCGCCATCGGCTTGGCCCTCGACCATCCCGAGCGCGTATCCTCGCTCGTTCTCATTGACGGTCTTCCCCCGGATGTGCTGGCACACCTCGGCAGTCCCTCGCTCCGCCGCGCGTTGACCACCCAGACGCCGTCCTGGCTCGTCTCGGTCGGCAACTGGCTGTTCGGCGGGCGGATGCTTGAATCCACCCTGCGCGAATTCGTCCACGACCCGGCGCTCCTGACTCCGGCCGTACTGGACCGATCCAACCGAAATCGCCAGCGACCGGGATTGTTCCGCGCGCTCCTGACCATCGGCACAAACCTCCCGCTATGGGAACGGAATTTTGCCCCGCGCATCAGAACCATCACTCAGCGCACGCTCATCCTCTGGGGCGAGGAAGACCGGGTATTTCCCGTCAAAACAGGCACGCTTCTGCATGAGCTCATCCCCCAATCCACATTTATTGCAATCCCGCAGGCCGCGCATATCCCCCAGTGGGAACGGCCGGACGAGGTCAATCCACACCTTCTCCGGTTTCTCCAGCCTTGAGCACCCGGCATCGGCAGGCTATACTTTCGTTACGACTGTCCAACTTCACCGCGGAGCACAGCATGACAAGACGTCGCCCCCAAGCACTCGTGATCGGCTTATTTCTGACGATCGGATTGGCCGGATGCAGCGGTTCAGGCCGGCTGCTGGACTCGGGATTTTCGTACAGCAACCTGCCGGTGGCTGACGGCAGCGTCGCAGCCGGGGAGGGGCACTCCGTTCTCTTCAAAGGGAATCCGTTGATGCTGTCCGGCACCGGCGTCAAAGTCGGAGATCAATTGCGCGACGTCAAGCTGACGGATCGGGATCTCGCAGCAGTCAACATCGCTCATACCGCCGGATCCGGCAAAGTCCGGATCATCAGCGTCGTCCCCTCCCTCGATACCAAAGTCTGCGAGCAACAGACCCATCAACTGAGCGAAAAGAATCACGGCCTGGACAAGATGGTCGAACTCATCACCGTCAGCATCGACACCCCTTTCGCGCAAAAGCGCTTTGCGGAAGAAGCCAAGATTCGCAACGTCACGTTTCTATCCGACTATCGCGGCGCCGACTTCGGGAAAACCCACGGCCTCTTTCTGCGCGACCCACATATCCTGGCGAGAACCGTCATGGTCGTCGATGCCCATAACGTCATCCGCTATCTGCAAATCACCCCGGAACTCGCGCAACTCCCCGACCTCGAAGAAGCTTTCAAATTCGCCCGCTCGCTCGTGACGGCGAGCTGATATGGCCAACTACGACCTCCTGGTCATCGGCACCGGTCCGGCCGGGCAAAAAGCGGCGGTGCAGGCCGCAAAGCTGGGCAAGAAAGTCGGCATCGTCGAGAGAAAGGAGGTCGTCGGCGGCGTCTGCATCAACACCGGCACCATTCCCAGTAAATCTCTCAGAGAAGCCGTGCTCTACCTGTCCGGCTTTCGGCAGCGCAACCTCTACGGCGCAGGCTACCGCGTTAAAGACACGATCACGATCGAAGATCTGATCTTCAGGGCCACCCACGTCGTAACGAACGAAATCCGGATCGTCCAGGATCAGATGCGGCGCAACTCCATCGACGTGATCTACGGCACCGCCAGCTTCGCAGACCCGCACCGGCTGCGCGTCCACCAGGCCTCCGGGATCGTCGAACACACCGCCCACTTCTTCGTCGTCGCCGTCGGGACTGAGCCGGCCAGGCCGTCCGAGATCCCCTTCGACAATGACGCCATCATCGACACCGATGGACTCCTCACACTGAAACGGCTTCCACCGTCCATCGTAATCGTCGGAGGCGGCGTGATCGGAACCGAATACGCGTCTATTCTCGCGACACTCGGTGTACCGGTCACGCTGATCGATAAGCGTCCGCGGTTGCTGGAATTCGTGGATGCGGAAATCATCGAGACCCTCCAGCGGCAAATGAAAGAGATCGGCGTCGCCCTGTACCACGAGGAAGAAGTCGTCAGCATTCAGAAGGAACCAAGCGGACAGATTACCGTGACCCTGCAACACGGCAAGCCCATTGCCACAAGCACCTTGATGTACGCCATCGGACGGGTGGGGGCGACCAGGGGATTGAATCTCGAACAAGTCGGCCTCTTACCGGACAGCCGCGGCCGGCTGACCGTCAATGAGCATTTCCAGACTGCGATCCCGCATATTTACGCCGCCGGAGATATCATCGGATTTCCCGCGCTGGCTTCGACCTCGATGCAGCAGGGACGCCACGCCGCCTGCCATGCCTTCGGCCTGCCTGATCGAACAGATACGGCGTTGCTGCCCTACGGCATCTACTCGATCCCGGAAATCTCCATGGTCGGGCGCACTCAGGAAGACCTTGCCAAAGCCGACATCCCGTTCGGCATCGGTGTGGCACGGTATCGCGAAATCGCCAGGGGGCAGATCATCGGCGATGAGACCGGCATGCTGAAACTGCTCTTCCACCGGCACACCAGGGAACTCCTCGGGGTCCACATCATCGGAGAAGGCGCCACCGAATTGATCCATGTAGGGCAAGCCGTCATTGCCTACCGCGGGAAGATCGACTACTTCATCGACACCGTGTTCAACTACCCGACGCTGGCCGAATGTTATAAAGTCGCCGCGCTGGACGGCATCAACCGCCTGCCGCGCCCCTGGCCGCCGGCCCCATAATTGCGCAGTCCCTTGATTCAGGAGACGCTATGTCATTCTCGAACCATCTTCGCGCCCTCGCCGCCTCCATATGGAAGGCTCAGCTCACCCATCCCTTCGTCGTGGCCCTGGGCAACGGGACGCTGCCGGAGCGGAAATTCAGATACTACATCCTGCAGGACGCCAGATTTCTCGGCGATCTCTCACGCGTCTTCGCCGCAGGGGCGGTGAAGGCCCCCGATGCGGACAGCGCGCTCCGTTTTGCCAAACTGGCCGAAGACACCATCGTCGTCGAACGCAGCCTCCATGAAAGCTACGGCACAGCATGGAAAATGACCGCTCAACAGATGACCTCGGTCCCCATGGCCCCGACCAACTATGCCTATACCCGCCACATGCTAAGCGTGGCGCAGAGCGGATCAGCCGCGGAGATCACCGTCGTCGCCCTCCCCTGCGCCTGGATCTACTGCGTCGTCGGACAGCATCTTTTGAAACACGGCCCGCCGAAAAAGAATCATCCCTATCGCAACTGGCTCATGCTCTACGCCTCGCCGGAGTTCGCCGAAGTCCAGCAATGGATGCGCAAGAAAGTCGATCAGTGGGCCAAGACCGCAGGGGTGGAAGAAAAGCGCCGGATGGAAGAAGCCTTCGTAATCAGTTCCCGCTACGAATGGATGTTCTGGGAGATGGCCTGGAACGAAGAGGACTGGCCGGTATAATTTCAAGCAGTCGTCACCGGCAAGTGCGCTCTAGACACCCGGCCCAACCTGAGTATAATGGCTCCACTCCTATGATCAGACAGTTTCTCGCCATAACAGGACTCCTCTGCGCCACGCTGCTTTCCACCCATGTCTTCGCAGCCGGAAACTACGAGGACAGCCTCAAGACCCTGGCTGAAGGAGTCATCGCCGAATCGGTCAAAGCCAAGAAAGAACGCCTCGCCATCATCGACTTCACGGATGCCAAGGGCGTCGTCACCCCGATCGGGCAGTTTTTGGCGGAGGAACTCGGCACGCAATTACTAGTGGCGGGAGATGTGAAAGTCGTGGAACGCAAACTCGTCAGTTCCACACTCAAGAAGCGGCATATCACCCAACTCGATTCCACGCCACCGAAGATCCTGAAGGGCGTTGCAAAAACCATCCGGACCGATGTCTTCGCCATCGGATCCTATATCGACTCCCCGGAAGGCATCCTCGTGACCGTGAAACTCATCAGCCCGTTGAATGGACAAGCCATCGGTGCCGCCCGGGGCATGATTCCGAAAGCCGGGCCGCTGGCCGAAATGGTCAAAACGGCCAATACGCCCCCGCCCGTGAAAGCCGAGCCGCCGAGAGGGCCGGCCACACCGGAGGGACTGGGGTTTCATCGAAACGAATTCTATGAGCTGGTCGTGCGGACGATGAACCGGCAGGACCATCAAATCCGCATGGATCTGACGATTGAAAACCGGTCGCCACGCGATGTAAAACTGCTCTGTCTCCTGCAAGACACCGTCTTGAAAGACGACCAGGGTGGACAGTGGTCGCAAAGTGTCGAAGGCAATCGCGAGGGGCTCTGCACCAGAGGAGTGGAACTCTCCCCGCGAGAGAAGGACCGGGCGGTGCTGACCTTTACCGCGCCGGCCGATTCGCCGGCCGTTTCACAGTTCACGTTCTCCTTTCATGAAAAATCACCCCGCCGGGATGCCACGTTTACAATCGACGGACTCGCCGTTGAGGCACCGCCGGCTCCGGTGACTCCAGCCACCCCCTAACGAATCGGAACAACGATGGCTTCACGTACCTTACAACAAGTGCTCACGATCGCCGGCTCCGACTCGGGCGGAGGCGCCGGGATTCAGGCGGACATCAAGTCCATGTCGGCCAACGGGGTTTTTGCCATGTCGGTCATTACCGCCATCACGGCGCAGAACACGGAAGATGTGACCGATGTGTTCGAGCTGCCGACCTCGATCATCGCCTCGCAGCTTGATGCCGTCTTCGACGACTTCGACGTCTCCGCCGTCAAGACCGGCATGCTCTCCTCTACTGCCATCGTCGAACTTGTCGCGAAAATGCTCGCCATACAAAAGGTAGCGAATCTGGTCGTCGACCCGGTGATGGTCTCCAAATCAGGCCATGCGCTGCTGAAGCCGGACGCCATCGACGCCCTCAAGAAGCAGCTCTTTCCGCTGGCGCTTGTCGTGACACCCAATATCCATGAGGCTCAGCAGCTGTCCGGCCTCGCCATCGGCAACCTGGCCGACGCGCGCCGCGCCGCGAAAATCATCCACGGGTTCGGCCCCAAGTACGTCCTCATCAAGGGGGGCCACCTGCTGGCCGAACGCGCGACCGATCTGCTCTACGACGGCCGGTTCTTCAATATCTACAAGGGCGAGTTTATCGATACGCCGCATACCCACGGCACAGGCTGCACCTTCGCCTCGGCGCTCGCGGCGCAGCTGGCGCGCGGCAAAGCGATGGCGGATGCGGTGCAGGCCGCAAAGACCTATCTCACGGAAACGATCCGCCACAGTCTGGCCATCGGACATGGCACAGGCCCGACCAATCACTTCTACTTTCTCGAAACATAGGAACCAACGATGTCGCGACTTCCCGGACGGCCGCTCACCTTCCTTCTGACCGGATTTTCATGGCTGCTGTTCTCCTCGCTCGTCGGACTGGCCATTCTGATCGGCCTGGTTCGAGGCACGCCTCTTCCTCACTGGATCCGGCATGCCCATGTGCATGCCGCCCTCGTCGGCGGAGTCGCGCAAATGATTCTGGGCGCCTTGCTCATCTTTATCTCTCCGCTCCTCCTGACGGGACAGAACCGGCGTGAATCGCATCCGCTCCTGTTTGTGACGATCAACGGCAGCGCGCTGGGGATGGTCGCGGGATTCGGATTCCACAACTATACGGTGATCGGAATCAGCGGGCTCTTCGTCGTCGCGTCCTTTCTCTGGATCGCCCGCGACACCTGGAGCCAAGCCCGGCAAAGCCTCAATGCCCCACCGCTGAACCTCTGGTTTTACGCCCTGGCGATACTCGCGCTCTTCGCCGGTTTGGCCTGCGGCGAAACCATGGCCTTTGCATGGGCGCAGCAATCGTTCGGCTATGTCCGGCTGGCCCACATCCATCTCAACATTCTGGGATTCATCACGCTCGCCATCGTCGGCACGATGCATAATCTGCTGCCGACCGTCTTGAACGCCCCGCTCTCCAGTCCCCGTCACGCCCGGATCGTCATGTGGCTGTTCCCGCTGGGATTGGCCGTGCTGATCGGCGGGTTTCTGAATTCCTCGGTCATGATTGAAATGGCCGGAGGAGGCGTCCTGCTCCTGTGCGCCCTGCTCTACGCCATGAATCTGTTCCGAACCTGGATGGCCTCGACGCATCAAGGCAGCGCCGCATCGGACCATCTCCTGGTCGGCACGTTTTTCCTCGTCCTCACACTGATACTCGGCATACTGGTGGCCGCCAACAATCTGTCGGCCACTCCCTTGATGCCGTTCGGCTCGCTCCATCTGATCGCCTACACCCATATGGCGTTGATCGGATTTATCCTGCAAACCATCGTGGGAGCACTCTCCCACCTCGTTCCGGTGACGCTGGCGGTCCGTCGAGTGTCCAGCCCGAAGAAGCGCGGCCCGTACCTCACGCACCTGACCGGCGTAATCGACCGGTGGCGGACGATCCAGGTGGCCAGTCTCAGCCTGGGCACCATGGGATTGGCGCTACTCGCATCACTGACCTGGAATGTGCCGTTGTCGTCGCCTTACATCCAGACCGCGATGTGGACAACGTTCGGACTCTTGCTCACCGGACTGATCCTCTTCTCCGTCAAATTGGTCACGGTCCTGTTGACCGATCCGGATCCGGTCACGGCATCGCACACCTGATCACCGTCTTTGCTGGATACGATCTCCCATGGAACAGGATCTTTTGTTTCTCGACCCCTTAGGCCATCGCGTCGCCGCTGTCCTGGGAACCCCTGCAAATGGCACGGATCGGATCGCCGTCCTCTGCCACGGATTTCTCTCAGGGAAACGCAGTACCACCAACAAAACCCTGACCCGGCTCCTCAACGATCAAGGTATCGCCACGTTCGCGTTTGATTTTTTCGGTCAAGGAGACAGCGCAGGGCCGTTCGAAGCGCTCACCACGACGATCGCGGTCGCGCAAGCCCATGCCGCGCTGGACCTCGTCCGGCAAAAAGGATTCGTCCGGCTCGGACTGATGGGATCGAGCTTCGGCGGGCTGGTCGCGATTCTCACAGCGGCGCAGCGTCAGGATCTGGCCTGTCTGGCCCTGAAATGTCCCGTCGTGGATTTTGCCGAGGAACTGCGGCTCACGCTGGGCGATGCGGAGATGGCCCGCTGGAAAGCGACCGATACCATACCCAATATCATGGGCGGCGTCGAACGGATCGGGCTGCGCTACGCGTTTTATGAAGACAGCCTGCGCCACATCGCCTACGAGCCGGCAAAGACCGTCACGACGCCGACTCTGATCGTCCAAGGCGATCAAGACGAATGCGTTCCCTTGCACCAGAGCCAACAGCTGGCCGCCGCGCTGACCTGTCCGAAACGGATGGAACTGCTCGCAGGCGCCGACCATCAGTTTACAAAGGGCCCGGACTTCCAGCGGATGACGACGCTCATCGCAGAGTGGTTCGCCGCACACCTGTCATGATTGCCCGGAACGAACAGCGCGAGACCGCTCTGACGCTGTATCGGATTTTTAAGGAAGAGGTGTATCGCCGGCGTGACCGAATGATGCGCTGGACCGCGACCGGCGCAGGATCGCTTTTTACGCTCTTACTGATCATCCTGTTGGTCCCGTCTGTCCGCCAGCTCACGACTCCCGCCCGGCTGCTCCTTGCAAGCGGAAGCCTCATCCTGGCCATCACCTTTGCCCTGATGATCCGGCAACAAAAGACCCGCCATCGGCAGGCCAAACAGCAGCTCATTCATCTTGAACAGGTCCTCGGCCTCTTCGAAGAGCGCCCCGGTCAGGAGAATCGCCCGATCTATCCGGAACCCTGGCAGACAGAGTGGACCAGCGATCAAAGCCTGCTGCAATACCTCTCGATTCTCACACTTCTGACCGGGCTCGTTCTTGCCGCCATCGTGCTCACTGCCCAATAACAAATCCCCGATTAGCTTCAATCTCCCCTTGCCTTTGAACTCGAAGCAGGCGCCTCAGGCAGCGCTGATTCATCCCGGCAATGCAGGATTTTCCCTCCATCGCACGTAGATCTGCATATGGCGAAAATCGCATTTTAAATTGAATCAATCACTTAGATCGATCAATCTCACAGAATTACGTGAGGCTCCATGGCACATCAATTGCTGTGAAGTTAGTTATCTCATTCAATGTAACTGACTCTTAGTCAAGATCGGGCTGACGTGACTATCCCACAATTCGTATATCGCTCACATCGGGCCGGAGCCACAATCGGTGCCACGACCTCCGTCTGGATCTTGACGATAGCCTGCATGGGCTCAGCTTTCGCTGGAGAAACTGACCAGCCTAAGCGGCACAGCCTCATTCACCGCCCGACTGCTCCGGCAGCGCCGGTCGTCCCCCATCCGGAATCCGCCGTTCTACAGCCCTCGAAGCCGCTCACAGCGGTGACGCCTTCAGGCACGACATCCTCTTCTCTGACACTCCATCATAAATTGATGAAAAAACCGGTCTCGCCGACAGCAATTCCGCCCCTCGCGGCCGAACCAACAGCTGTTCCCGGAACAAGCTCCAGACTGTCGCCGGCGGGAAATCTTCCCGGCACGCCTGGTCCGGACAGCACGTTAAAAAGTATCCCGGCAGCGGGCAGCGATCGTCCTATCGCTCCAATCAACACGACACCGCTCTCGATGTCCTCTCTCGGCGCAGTCGCAACTCCGGCCTCATCCGGCAGACTGGCCGCAGCAGCCGCCCCGACGGCGGCGGTCAACTCGAGCCAGACACCGGCCACCCTCTCGCCTGGAATGGCTCGTCTCATGCAGACGAACCCTGGTTTTGCCGCGCTGCTGCAACCGTCTACGCCCGTAGTCGTCGTTCCGGCCGGAACGCCACCATCGGCCACTCCACCCTCATCACCTCCCCCGGTATCCTCCACGGGAAGTGTCACACTGTCCTGGGCAGCAAACAGTGAGAGCGACCTGGCCGGATACAAGATTTATTTCGGAACCTCGTCAGGAGAGTACAGCGCTTCCGGCTCACCAGCCATCATAGGAAACACCACCACCTATACCGTGACAGGCCTCCAGCGAAATACCACCTACTTCTTCGCTCTCTCCGCCTACGACAGCGCCGGCAACGAAAGCGCACTCTCCGCCGAAGTGAGCAGAAGTATCCTCTAGCGGCTGGTGAAAACTACCTCTTCATTCAGGATGCTCAAATAGACGATCCAACAAGGCCGCAGGAAGTTCAGCGACTGAGGCGTTATGCTTTTCACCCACCCAACCCCGAGCTGCCAAGACAGCTCCTTCCCCGATGGGGTACGTCGCAGAGAGGCCGACGACTAAAAACGGCTGCTCAAAACGGTCATCCAACGAGGCCGCAGGAGAGACATAACCGGAGGCGTACCGGTTCTCACCCACCCACCCCAAGCTGCTGAGACAGCTTGTTCTCCGAGTGGGGTACATTGAGGAGTATTTCGATTCGAGAACGAAGCCTGGGTCAGGGCGCGTCTTGGCGCGCCAGGGTCGGGCGGGTGAGAAACGGGACCGTTTTCAGCAGCCGTCACGATTTTGCGCAGCGGAAGCCGATGTAGCTATTGCGCGTCTCAGGAGGCAGTTTGAATCGCCCGTACGTGAGGAGATACTTAGGCAGGTCGGACCAGGACCCGCCGCGCAGCACTTTGAACTGGCCGTTCTCCGGACCAGAAGGATTGGCCTCCGGGCTCTGCTCGTAATAATTCGCGCCGTACCAGTCGGAGACCCATTCCCCCGCATTTCCCGCCATCTGATACAAACCGTAGGGGCTCTTCCCTGACTCGTACGACTGCACCGGCATAAGCACCTGACTGTAGCTGAACCGCGCCCCGAGGGCGAAGTTCGCGACATCGTTCGTCGGCGCCTGATTGCCCCAGGGGTACAACCGCCCGTCGACCCCGCGCGCCGCCTTCTCCCATTCGGCTTCGGTCGGCAGCCGCTTTCCTACCCACCGGCAATAGGCGTCGGCATCATACCAGTCCACGCCGATCACAGGCCGGTCGCTGTGAATGATCGGACTCACCGTCTCCCACAGCCAGGGAGCCGTCCGGCCCGTCGCCCTGAGAAACGCGCCATATTGCGCAGTCGTCACCTCGTGCAGGTCCATCTGAAAGGCGTCGAGCATCACACGATGGCGAGGCCGTTCATCCTCCAAGGCCTGCGTACCGGAAGCCCCCATCTCAAATGGGCCTCCGGGAATCAACACCATCGGGGTTTCCGGAACCGGTGTCGGCTCCATCGGTTTGGATTTCCGCAGACGGTCGAGTTGGGCGTGAGAATAATCAATGTTTGGAAACAGGCTGCTCATGAAGAGAGCGAGGAGAACGACTCCAAGGAAGGCCGGCATAGGACAGATGCCCCCATACAAGAAACAGGGTGGTCAAAACGGTCATCCAACAAGGCCGCAGCCGACGGCCACACCGGAGGCGTAGCCTCTCGGCTACGTTGAGGATGTGGCCGAGGCGAGAACGCCGTTGGGGGCCGTTTTCACCACCCTGACGATCAGTAGATGATGCCGCCGACCACCCAATGCCGATCATCCGGCACATCGATGAGCAGCCGCGTGAGATTCATCTGCGCCAGCTGAGCGCCGATTTCATCTTCCGTAAATGCCGCCAGCAGTGAATTGTAAAAGTCCCGGCGCAGAATCTCCGGGGCGCCGTCCGCATACTGATCCACAATCGCTTGCGCAGCCTCGGGCGACTCGGGCCGCAACAGATCCATGACCAGCACCGGCGAGCCCGGTTTCACGAAGAGCCGCAGCTTGTGCCAGAACTGCAGCGGATTAGGCAGATGATGGAGCACGCTGTTGGAAATCACCGCATCGGCCTGGTTGGCCCCGGCTAAATCCTGGAAGCGCTCGCAACGCACCGTCACCCGATCCGCGACCCCGGCCTTACTGATAACCTGCTCGGCCAGCGCAATCATCGGCTGCGATGCATCGATTCCGGTGATGCGACAGCCGGGCAACGCACGCGCCAGGCGCACCGGAATGTCGCCGGGCCCGCAACCCAGATCAAACACATGGCCCTCGGAAAACTCCGGAAAGTACTCCCGGAACAACTCGACGAACCGTTGATTCTCCGAAGAGAAATCCGCCTCGGCATAGGCCTTGGCCTGCAACGGATCATCCATCAATTCAGGTTCGAGCACACGATTCATACAGTACCTGCTTTCAGCTATCAGCCTTCAGCGGTCAGCAAATCAGTCCGGATCGAAGACTGAAAGCTGATTGCTGACTGCTCTTTTAACGTCTACCTGATCTCCCGGCCTGACGACACCCTCCTTCAGGACTTTGGCATACACCCGGCTCCAGCCCGGATGCTTCTTCTGCGAGATACGCTGATAGTCTCCGTCATGAAACCATCGGGCGTTGTGGCTGCAAGGCACGGTATAGCTCGTCACTTCCAATTCGACCTCAGGCCCAACCGTAAATCTGACGCCCGGTTGCACCAGTCCCCAATCCAGTCCCGCCAGCGTGAGATTCTCTCCGGAGAAGCCCGGCTCGATGGAATGGCCCGCTTGCTGTAGTTGCTCGATCACATCCAACGAATAGAGACAGACCGCGCGGTCAGGACCGCCGTGCACCTTCAAATTGCGCTGACGGTCGCCTGCCAGACCCTGCACCGTCACGCGAGCCTCGAACACCGGCCGCTTCGGCACCCCACCGTCCGACACGCTGATCTGATGCACATGCGGATAAGGCGGCCGGCCCCGGCTCATGATCTATTCCTGTCCTTCGCACGGCTCAGACCGGCCGAGTTCAAGCGCCACCCAGCCATCTTGCTCTCGCCGATGAACCGGATATAGTCCCCGCGAAGCGTACCGTGCCATGACTTCATCCACCTGCTCGACTAACAGACCTGAAAAAAAGAGCCGGGAACCGGCCACGCCGTACGCGGCTAACTCATCGGCCAGCAGCAGAAGCGTCTGCCGGTCGATATTCGCAACGACCAGATCCGGCCGCGTACCCATCGCGACATCGGGCAGCGTCCCGCAGATGAGTTCCAGTTCCGCCCCGAACGCATTCTGGCCCGCGCACTCCCGGGCACAGTCCACCGCCACCGGATCGATTTCGACGCCGACGGCCGACCGCGCGCCCAGGCGCAACGCCGCCATCGCCAGAATGCCGCTGCCGGATCCTACGTCGAGGACCGATTCGCCGCCGCGAATCAATTCCTCCAGCCACTCCAGCAACATGCGGGTGGTCGCGTGATGTCCCGTGCCGAAGGCCTGCTTGGGGTCGAGGATAATGTCGAGATCGCCGGGCAGCAACGACGCGGTCTCCCAACTGGGCCGGATCACCAGCCGGCGTCCCACCCGGAGCGGCTTGACCGACTGTGCCCACTGGCGGTTCCAATCCTGATGCGGCAGATCCCCGACCTGAACGGCCCCGCTGCTCCGCCCGGAGGGATCGAGCTGATCAAGCGCCGCACGCACCTGCGCCAGTTGATCCCCGTTCCAGTGCTGACGGGACCAGTAGAGATGCGTCGTCCCCTGATCCTCCCAGGCGCCTTGCACCAGCGGATCGCCCAAGAGACCGAGCAACTCGCCGGAATCCACCGCCGCAGGAATCCGCACATCCACCCAATCCGGCGTCACGGTCTCTCCCTCGCAAACAATTGACGGGACCAATCCCTTCCCAGTATGGTCGGATTCATCGTGCAGACCCATCGCCCATCGGCTCCCTCACTCGACCGCGAACAGACGCTCACCCGGCTTCTCCGCCGGGGCGACCGACTCCACCGGCTAGGCACCGGTGCCAGCGCCTCTTTTTCACGCTGGCGTCTGATCCTCTTCCTCATCGGCCTCCTCACCACAATCAGCTTGTATCGTCTGGAACAATACTCCGCAGGCAACTGGTCGAGCGCCTTGTTTCTCATCGGATTCGTGATCGTCGCCGCGTATCATAACAGGCTCGAACACCGGATTCATCGGCTCACCATTTGGTCTACGCTCAAGCGCCAACACCTCGCCCGGATTCGCCTGAACTGGGAGTCGCTCCCTCCCTGCCCTCTCGTCACGGCCGAGGGCCATCTCTATGCGCGCGACCTCGACCTGACCGGGCCGCACTCGCTCCTGCACCTGCTCGATACCGCCACATCCACACAAGGGCGCGAACGACTCGCGTCCTGGCTCCTCACTCAGCCGCCGGAGGAACAGATCTGGAAGAACCGGCAACAGCTCGTCCGTGAACTGACCCGGCTGACGAATTTTCGCGACCGGCTGAACGTCCAGGCCCGATTGATGGGCGAAGCGGAAATCAACGGGCACCGCATCGCTGCCGTCCTGCAGCATCATCTGCATTTGCCCTATCTGCACATCATTCTTCCGGTTCAGGCCCTGCTTGCCGTCATCACGGCAGGACTCGCGCTCGCGGCGCTGCTGAATCTGCTGCCGGGCTATTGGATGATCTCATTCGGCCTTTACGCCGTGATCTATTTGTCGACAGACCAGGGGGAAGAATTACTCGAACATGCCGTCGGGCTGCATCATGAAGTCGAAAAACTGGGAGCTCTTCTCCAGTTTCTTGAACGGCGGGCGAATACACCGGGATCGCCGTTGGCCGCCGCCTGCCGCGCGCTCACCGAGGCGGACAAAGCCCCGTCGGCATTGATCCGGCACCTTGCATGGGCGCTGCACGGCGTCAGCGTCAAAGCCCATCCGCTTATTCACCTGGCGTTCAATGCGCTCTGCCCCTGGGATCTTTTCTTTACGTTCCGCCTGCAGCAGTTTCAACGGCGGATCCAGAACCTGCTCCCCCTCTGGCTGGATTGTCTGGCCGAGGTCGAAGCCGCCTCAGCCCTCGCGACCTTTGCCTATCTCCATCCGGCCTATCTCTGGCCGGTTCCCGCCGGCACGGCGGCCCTGACCGCCACCGGACTCGGGCATCCGCTGATCCCGTCCGACAAGCGCGTCGCGAACGACATTACCCTCGCAGGCCGCGGCACCATATATCTCGTCACCGGGTCCAACATGTCGGGCAAGAGCACCTTCCTCCGGACGATCGGGATCAATCTCTGCCTCGCGCAAGCCGGCGCGCCGGTCTGCGCGCAGACCTTTGCCTGGACCTGGAGCCGCCTGGCCTGCTGCATCCGCGTCAACGATTCCCTGGATGCGGGCCTGTCCTTCTTCTATGCGGAAGTGAAACGATTGAAGTCGATTCTGCAGGCGACAGAGCATCGAGACGCCCCGCCGGTCCTGTTCCTGATCGACGAAATCTTCAAAGGCACCAACAACCGCGAGCGGCTGATCGGCAGCCGCGCCTACATTCAGGCCTTGGCGCACAGCAACGGCTACGGACTCGTCACCACCCACGATCTGGAACTCACGGACCTTGAACAATCCACTCCCGGCCTCATCAACAGTCACTTCCAGGAAACCGTCGCCGCCGGCACGCTGCAATTCGATTACAGGCTGAGACCTGGTCCCTGTCCGACGACCAACGCACTCCGGATCATGGAACTGGAAGGACTGCCGACAAACCATCCGCCTCGTTCCTAACGGCACGGCACAGCACGTCGCCGCGACGTCTTACCTGCCGATGCGAAATACACGCATTCCTTCGCGGCAAGCCACGTTTTCTTTGACCTCCGGATGAGCTTGCCCCATAGTGAGGCGACCCATTCCACTTCACCTGGACACGTCGCATGACCACTCCTTCGTCGCACCCGCTTCGCGGGCTCTTGATCGCACAATTCTTCGGCGCCTTTAACGACAACGCCTGGAAACTCATGGTGGCGTTGCTCGGCATTCGCCAGATTGCCGCAACCGTGGCGCCGGGAGCCGACCTCGAATCGGCCTCGCAATCGCAAACCACGCTCACATTCGTCATCTTCACGCTGCCGCTGATGCTGGTCTCACTCGTGGCCGGGGTTGTGGCCGATCGTGTGAGCAAACGCACCATCATCGTCGCGATGAAGGCGGTCGAAGTCGGCCTGATGGCAGCCGGAACCGTCGCACTGATGATCGATCCGGCCGGAGGCTGGCTCCCCCTGATCGTGCTTGGTTGCATGGGCGTCCATAGCGCGCTGTTCAGCCCGGCAAAATACGGCATCCTTCCGGAAATTCTTCCGCATGACCGCTTGTCGCAAGGCAACGGCGTGCTTGAATTGAGCACGTTCCTCGCTATTCTCGGCGGCACCGCGATCGGCGGGATTCTCCTCGACGGCGTCGGCTCGGCCACCTGGCTTGCGCCATTGGCGCTGACGCTCCTGTCGCTCATCGGATTCGCGGCATCCCTGACCGTTCCGGCCGTACCTGCCGCCCGCTCGGAAGGTGGCATCGCCTCGACGCTCGGCGGCGCAGTCCTGGCCGTCCGATCCAATCGGACGCTGCTGCTCGCCATTCTCGGCTCCGCCTTCTTCTGGACGATCGCCAGCCTGGTCGGCCAGGATGTCCTGGTCTATGCCAAGACCGTCCTCGCCCTGTCGGACTCCCTCTCCGGCCTCCCGCTCGCGTTGCTCTCGATCGGCATCGGCGCTGGCGCCATGCTGGCGGGCAAACTCTCCGGCGATCGGGTCGAGTACGGATTGATTCCGTTCGGCGCCTTGGGAATTTGCTTCTTTCTTCTGTTGCTGGGACTGCTCGGCCCCGGACTGACCGGCACGCTCATCCTGATGACCGGCCTCGGTCTGTCGTGCGGACTCTTCGTCGTGCCCGTGAATTCATTGATCCAGTGGCACGCTCCCGCCGACCGTCGGGGCAGCATCATTGCGCTCTCGAATACGTGCACGTATAGTGGCGTCCTCATGGGATCGCTCAGCGGCGGCGTCTTTGCCTCACTCGGCCTCTCCACTACCGGAATTCTGCTCGCGGCGGCGGCGGCCACCTTCGCCGGCACGCTGTGGGCCCTCTGGCTGGTCCCCAGCGCCTTCGTTCGACTCGCCCTCATTGTGCTGACCAAAACACTGTATCGGGTACGGATCGTCGGACACACGAACGTGCCGCAGACCGGCGGGGCCCTGTTGGTGCCGAACCACATGTCGCTGGTCGACGGCTTTCTCCTCATTGCGAGTCTCGATCGCCCGGTCCGCTTCGTCGTCGATGCCGCCTATGCGACCCATCCTCTCTTCAAGTGGCTAATGGATATCATGCGGGTCATCCCGATCTCATCGTCGGGAGGACCGCGGATCATTCTGCGTGCGTTGCGCAGCGCCGGTCAGGCGCTGGACGACGGCGAAATCGTCTGCATCTTCCCGGAAGGACAGATCACCAGAACAGGCACGCTCTTGCCATTCCGCCGCGGGTTCGAACGGATCGTCAAAGGCCGGACGGTCCCGATCATCCCGGTTCATCTGGATCGGGTCTGGGGCAGCCTGTTCAGCTTCGTGAAGGGACGTTTCATCTGGAAACTCCCGGAACAGATTCCCTATCCCGTCACCGTGTCTTTCGGCGCGCCGCAACCGGCCGACACTCCGGCGCACGAACTCCGCCGGCTCGTCCGGGAACTGGGCGAAGCCGCCTGGACACTCCGTAAAGCGGATCAGCAACCGATCCACCGTCCGGTCCTCTCGGCCTGGCGCCGGCATCCCTTCACCTTCGCGATGGCGGACGCCACCCGTCCATCGATCACCGGACTCAAAGCCCTGCTCGGCACCATTACGCTGGCACGCGCGATGAAACCGCATTGGGAAGGGCAACGCTACGTCGGGCTGCTGTTGCCGCCCAGCGTCCCCGGCGCCTTACTCAATGTGGCCGCCGCCCTCGCCGGAAAAACCAGTGTGAATCTGAATTACACCGTCGGCCGTGTCGGTCTGGAATCGGCGGTGGGCCAGGCAGGACTCAAGACCGTCCTCACCAGCCGGCTGTTTATCGAGAAAGCCAAATTGGAAATACCCGGCGGCGTGACAGTCCTGTATCTGGAAGATATCGCCAAAACAATTACCGGCGGCGCCAAGCTCATGGCTTTACTGCTCGGTCTGTTCGCACCGGCCGGATGGTTGGAGCGGGCCTGCGGCCGCACGGCTCCGATCGGCCTGGACGATCTGGCCACCATCATTTTCAGCAGCGGCAGCACGGGCGAGCCCAAGGGCGTCATGCTCTCGCACTTCGCCATCAATTCGAACGTCGAAGGCGCCGGGCAGGTCATCCACATCAGCAAAGCCGATCGCGCCCTGGGAATCCTTCCCTTTTTTCACTCCTTCGGCTACATGCTGCTCTGGTTTTATGCGCGCAACAACACCGGCATCGTCTTTCACCCGTCGCCGTTGGATGTCGCGGTCATCGGCGACCTCTGCAGCAAATACCGTATCTCCCTGCTGGTCGTGACCCCGACCTTCCTGCAACTCTATCTACGCCGCTGCACGCCGGAACAATTCAGCTGCCTGCGGGTCGTGCTGACCGGCGCAGAGAAACTTCCGCTTCGCCTCGTGCAGGCATTCCAGGACAAGTTCGGTATCGTGCCGGTCGAAGGCTACGGCGTCACGGAATGCGCCCCCGTCGTGTCGTCTAATTGCCCGGACTTCCGCGCCTCCGGCTTCTACCAGATCGCGTCGCGCCGCGGCACCGTCGGGCAGCCGTTCCCCGGCGTGTCGGTGCGCATCGTCGATCCGGACACCTGGGCCATCCTGCCGCCCGGCCAGGCCGGCATGTTGCTGGTCAAAGGTCCGAATGTCATGAGCGGCTATCTCGGCAGGGAAGACCTCACAGCCAAAGCCATGAAGGACGGCTGGTACATCACCGGCGACATTGCGACCCTGGACGAAGACGGCTTCCTCACGATCACCGACCGGCTCTCCCGCTTTTCCAAGATCGGCGGCGAAATGGTGCCTCATGGAAAAGTCGAAGAAGCGTTGCAGCAAGCGGCCGGCGCGGACATGCAGGTGTTCGCCGTCACCGGCCTGCCGGACGAGAAAAAAGGCGAACGGCTCGCCGTGCTCTACACCATCGACGAAGCCAGCCTCCCGGCAGTACTCGACAAAGTCGCCGCCAGCGGGCTGCCCAATCTCTTCATCCCGGCTAAGAACCAATTCGTGAAAGTGGCGGCACTGCCGATTCTGGGAACCGGCAAACTGGATCTGCGCGGAGTCAAACGCATCGCCACCGAACGGCTGATGCCGGCGTCCTGAGCATGCCCTCCACACACCGCCTCTCGCGCACCCCCGCCCTGCTCCTCACCCTGGTCCTCTGCGGCTTGATCGCTTCCGGCCTCGCGCCAAAAGACCGGCTGACCTGGTTCCTGGAAATCCTTCCGATTGTGGTCGCACTCCCCATCCTGATCGCCACCTATCATCGCCACCCGCTCACACCGCTGCTCTACTGGCTGCTCGCTGTTCATGCGGCGGTTCTGATTGTCGGCGGTCACTATACGTACGCGGAGGTCCCGGCCGGTCGGTGGGTGCAAGAGACTGTCGGTCTCGCGCGAAACCACTACGATCGATTCGGACATGTAATTCAAGGATTCGTCCCTGCTCTGGTAATGCGGGAATGGCTCCTGAAAACGTCCCCGCTGCAACCCGGCCGCTGGCTCTTCTTCCTCGTCTGCTCGACCGCCCTGGCGTTCAGTGCGCTCTACGAACTCTTCGAATGGCAGGTGGCGGTCGCACTCGGACAATCGGCCAGGGAATTTCTCGGCACCCAGGGCGACGAATGGGATACCCAGTGGGACATGAGCATGGCCCTGATCGGCGCCACCATGGCCCAACTGACGCTCGGCCCGCTGCACGACCGGCAGCTTCGCTCTCAGACCGGCACAGCCGGCAACGTCAACGTCCCGCCGCCCTTCCGGAAACCAACCGCCGTCTGCATTGCGATCGCGATACTCCTGCTGCCCGGCCCTGCCATGGCCACCACGGAGATCGCGAATACGTCCGCCGCACCACTGATCCCATTAGGCCAATCTCCGCTCCTGCATGAACAGCTCGGCCTCTTCGATGGAACGGCCTTCACCGTGACGACCGGCCGATGCACTGACTGCCCGACGCCGCCGCAAGCCCTGTGGTACTTTGCGGATGAAACCATTGCGGTTCCCGCGACTCAGGAAGGACAAGGGTCCGCCCATCAACCACCTTTCCTGACCTGGCTGGGTGCTCCCGAATTGATTCCCCACGCGACACTGGCGCCGGACAGAGCCCATCTCGACCTCCCGAGGGGCGAATCCATATCGCTCCGTGTGACTCCCAAACTGCCGACCAATCAGTCCTACTACAATGATGCCACCGCGCGCTTTTTCAGCTCGCATCCATTGCGTCTGCGCGGCCGCACCGTTTCCACAGCCGAGGGCTCCTTGTTCGAAGCCCGGACCATCTGGCCGGAAGATTTTCTGCTGTCCCCGGAACAGGCGCGCACAGTCGATGTCGAGAATCGAACGATCCCGCACCTCATGGAACACACAGACGGGCTACCCGTCGACCGCATCACCACGCACCGGTTGTGGGGAAACGCCGATGCATCCTGGGCAGGAAAGCCGGTCCTTGGCGCGATCCTGAACGGCGCGCAAGGCGACGACGACGAAGCGCACGGCGGGCATTTCGGGATTGTCACGGGTCGCGTCGGCCCGCATGGGGAATGGGCCGACTGGATGGTGAACAATTTCTATGACGCGGACGTGGTCAGCGAAAAAGGCATTCTCCCCGCCATGGTTCCCATGGATAACTACCTCATGGACCTCAACAGCGGACAATCCTACTATCGGCCCAGCGCGCTCCTCGTGCTGGTCTTGAAGCAGGATCGTATCCCGGCTTCCTATCAAGCCAATATCCAGGACGTATTTCGCCGCTTCTACCGGCACGAGCTGGATTACGATCACTCGCTGCTCAATTGCGCCGGATTCAGCATCGACCAGCTCAGAACACTGGGCTGGCGGATTCCCCTGCAAGGCCCCAGCAACCGCGTGAAGGCGACGGCCGGCTACGTCTATATGGCCGCCTCGGACCGGAGCTTGGCCAGCGGACTGAAAATCTATCGATACTTTTCTGAAGAACGCACCAGACTGCTGCCGCGCGTGACCTTCGAGGCCATCGGGAACGATCTCCTGCATCTCCTCAGGCAATCCGATCCGCAGCGGGAACTCACGCCTTTCGAACAATGGCTTCGGGAGGATGTCGAAGCGGTGCTCTACGTGCATATCCCGCAGATTCCCTCCAGCCGCGCGACGGGCACCTATGCCGTCGCCTCGCTCGACGAATATCAACAGCGCGTGCCGTCCGATCGATCGAAATGGAAAACCGTCGCCGTGCCGCCGCGGCCGTTCCCCGCTGAACTGCGCGTTGCCCCTGCCCCAGTTGAAGCGGCAACGATTCCCGGTTCCGTGCTCGCTCTCACCGCCGGCTGTATGTTCGGATTGGTCTGGTTGGGCCGCCGCCTGATCCGCACGCGATAGCTGATTGCCTCGCTCTGACGGCTTTGCCGTCTCTAGAACAAGCGTGATTTGACTTGGCTTTCCGGGACGACATGCTACGCTGACATTCACGAGTAGGAATACTCAGATTGCCATGGCCAGTATCTACCAGCTCAAATCGGCTTTTCAGAATCTCCTGCGCCCGCTCACTCGCGCACTGGCTTCCGCCCATGTGACGGCGAATCACGTCACACTGGCGGCGCTGGCACTGTCCTGCCTCGTCGGCGGCGTCATCGCCCTCTATCCCGACCGGACCTCGCTGCTGCTGCTCCCGGGAACGCTGTTCATTCGCATGGCGTTGAACGCCATCGACGGCATGCTGGCGCGCGAGCACGATATGAAAACGCGGCTCGGGGCCGTCCTGAACGAATTGGGCGATGTGCTGTCCGACAGCGCCCTTTATCTGCCGCTCGCGCTGGTCCCTGGCTTCAACCTCTGGCTGATCGCCGGCCTGGTCATCCTGGCCGTGATCGTAGAAATGACGGGGGTGGTGGCCATTCAGATCGGCGCAGCTCGCAACTATGCCGGCCCGATGGGTAAAAGCGACCGGGCCTTCGCCTTCGGACTGATCGCCCTCCTGCTCGGCCTCGGGGCGCCTGCAGGAGCCTGGATCACCGCCGCGTTGTCCATCATGCTGCTGCTCTCGTCCTTCACCGTCTACAACCGCGCCAGGCTGGCGTTACGGGAGGGCCGGCACTGATGCTGTCGCATATCACGCCATCGGTCCTGGCGGCACTGGGCGGCGTCCTCGGCATTCTGGTGGTTGCCTCACTCACCGCCGCGCTGCTGAAGCGGCTGCATCCGGATAAGAATTATACGGAGTTGATCCAGCGCATCCGGTCCTGGTGGATCATGATCGGAATCTTTTCCGGCGCAATCCTCCTCAGCCCGACAGCCTCCATCCTATTTTTCGCCTTCGTCAGTTTTCTCGCGCTGAAAGAATACCTGTCTCTCATCCCGACCAGACGCGCGGATCGCCGCGTACTCTTCTGGGCCTACGCCGCCATTCCCGTCCAGTACTACTGGGTCCATGAGCAGTGGTACGGCATGTTCATCATCTTCATTCCCGTCTATCTTTTCCTCCTGCTGCCCATGCGGATGGTCATCATCGGGGAAACCAGGGACTTTCTCCGGGCGGCCGGCACCCTGCACTGGGGCCTGATGACGATGGTGTTCAGTCTCAGCCATGCGGCCTTCTTTCTGGTTCTGGACGGGACCAGAAACCCGGCCGGCGGCGGCGCGGGATTGGTCCTGTATCTGATCTTCCTCACGCAGTTCAACGACGTCGCCCAGTATGTGTGGGGGAAGCTCACCGGACGCCATAAGATCATTCCGAAGGTCAGCCCCAACAAAACCTGGGAGGGGTTTCTCGGCGGAGTGGGAACCACCACCGCTCTGGCGATAGTCCTGTCGCCCCACCTGACCCCGCTGACGCTCATCGAGTCGGTCGGGGCAGGACTCCTGATCGCCCTGGGCGGGTTCATCGGCGATGTGACCATCTCCGCATTGAAACGCGACATCGGCGTCAAAGACAGCGGCAGCCTGCTGCCGGGCCACGGCGGCATCCTCGACCGGATCGACAGTTTGACCTATACCGCGCCGCTGCTGTTTCACTATGTCTATTACCTGCACTACTGAGAGCGCGTCGTGTTGCAACGACTTTTCTTTTTATTGATCGTCCGCCCCCTGGTCCTGATCGTGATCGGCCTGAACATTCGCCATCGCGAACGGATTCCGCTGAACGGGCCGGCCATCGTCGTTTCGAACCACAACAGCCATCTTGATACCTTGGTCTTGATGACACTCCTCCCCTGGCCGCTCCTGCCGCGCCTTCGGCCGGTCGCGGCCAAAGACTATTTCTTTCGCAACCGCGTCCTTGCATGGTTTGCGTTGAACATCATGCACATCATTCCGCTTGAGCGCGAGATCATCGACCGGCATCAGGACCCGTTAGCCGCCTGCTCTGAGGCCTTGCGGAACGGAGACATCCTGATTCTCTTTCCGGAAGGCTCCCGTGGCGACCCGGAGCAGATGGGCACGCTCAAAACAGGCATCGCCCATCTCGCCAAGCGCAATCCCGACGTGCCGATCACTCCGATTTACCTGCACGGCCTGGGCAAAACGCTGCCGAAAGGAGAAGCCGTTCTCGTCCCCTTCTTCTGTGATGTCTTCATCGGAGAAGCCGTCCGCTGGAGCGGCGATCGTACAAGTTTTATGACGAGCCTCGAACAAGGCATCAAAACCCTGGCGGAAGAAGGATACAGACCTGCATGGGAATAACCGGCCGGTTCGGATACTATGAGAGCATTACCCATGACTGACACCGCCACAAAATCGCTGGTCGATTGTCACGTGCATCTGGCCGCGCTGCCCGACGGCGACAACGGCTGCTATATTTCGCCGAAGATGCTTAAGAGCCCGCTGTTTCGCTTTCTATTTTGGAAGCACGGATTGTCGGTACACCGCCCGCGTGAAGCCAACGAGAAGTATCTGGAGGATCTGCTCGTGGAACTGCGCGCCTCGAAACACGTGCAGAAGGGTGTCTTGCTCGGCATGGACGGCCATTACGACTCCAACGGTGTCCTCAGTCTGGAACATACCGACTTGCTCGTGAGCAACGACTACGTGTTGCGCGCCGCCCGTGCCCATCCCAATGAATTACTGGCCGGCGTGTCGATCAACCCGCAGCGCCGGGATGCGGTCGAAGAAGTGCACCGCTGCGCGGACGCCGGGGCGACACTCGTCAAGGTGCTGCCGAACGCGCAACAGTTCGACCCGGCCAATCAACAATACAAACTATTTTACCGGGCGCTTGCCGAGCGGAAGCTTCCGTTCCTCAGCCATGTGGGCTATGAGTTCAGTCTGATCGGCAAGGACCAGTCGGTCGGCGAACCCGACCGGCTCCGGGTCGCGCTCGACGAAGGCGCTACGGTCATCGCTGCCCACGCCTGCAGCTACGGCCTGATTCTCTTCGAGAAGTTTCTGCCGACCCTGCGCGATCTGGTAAAACGCTACCCGAACTTCTATGCGGACATCTCCGCCCTTACTCTGCCGAACCGCTTCCGGATGCTCCTGCACCTGCGCGATTACCCCGAGGTACACGAGCGCCTGCTCTTCGGCACGGACTACCCGCTGTCCGTCTTCCATATCGCCGCCTGGGGCCGTGTCGCCTTCGGGACGTTGCGCAGGATGATGAGAACCAAAAACCGTTTCGACCGGCAGGTCGAGGTCTGCAACGGACTGAAGTTGGGTTTCCGGTCGCTCGGAGACCTGCTGCCTCATTCCACCGCGACGAGAACACGATAAGCAGAGCTGTCGATGGATCGAGACCACATTCTCAGCTCTCTCCGCGAAAGGATTCTCGCCTTCGCGACATCACGCGTATCGAGAGACCAGGCAGAAGACCTGACTCAGGAAACGCTGGCGGTCCTCCACGAGAAGTATCCGACCGTCACCGAACTGACGGAACTGGCTCCCTTGGCCTTTCAGGTCTTGAGGTTCAAAATGCTGGATGCCCACCGCAAGGCCTTCCGGCGTGGCGAGTATAATCAGGAGCCGGTGGAGGAATTGCCCCTGGCCGATCCCGGTGCTGATCCGGCGACGCAACTGGATCAGCAACAGCGCGTAGGCCGTTTGCTGGCGGCGATCACGCAACTCGGCGAACGCTGCCGCGAACTCTTCAAGTGGAAGCTGGAGGGCAAGAGCTTTCCCGAGATTCAGACACTTATGGGACAGACCTCCGTGAACACGATCTACACCTGGGACCTGCGCTGCCGAAAGCGGTTGCTTGCGTCCATGGGCGGCAGCTGGGAATAGCCGATGGCGGAACACGAACTCGAACAACTCCTCGGCGGTTTCGCGGCGGATACGCTGACACCGGAGGAGAAACAGCGGCTCTATCAGGCCGCACTGCAGGACCAGCAACTCTTCGATGCTCTGGCCGACGAGCAGGCACTGAAGGAACTGTTGGCCGATCCCGCCGTGCGGCGGCGCCTGCTCCATGCCTTAAACAAGACAAGCCCTGCGACCGGCGGCAGCGCAGCATCCTGGCTGGACTGGTTCCGGCGGCCGGCCAATCTTGCGCTGGCGGGCGGACTGGCCACCGCCGTCGTCGCCATCGTCCTCGGCACCAGGATCTATCAAGACAGTCTGAAGCACGCGACCCCATCCGGTGCGACTGAAGCAACTACACCCGCAACACCTCGACTCCCTGCGGCCACCCAACCGGCGCCGTCACCAACCGCTGAGTCCAAAACGCAATCCAAAGAGACGGATTCCTCTGCCCCGACAACCACCAAGAAAGATGGGCTCACGGATAAGTCGGCGACCGGTAAAGCGGCCACCCCGGCACAACGGCAGGACTACCGCCCGGCTGATGCCGCTCAAGAACGGACTCCTCCCCAAAGCCGACAAGAAGAAGTTCGAAAACAGCCGGAGGCTCCGGTCGCGGCGCCTGGCAACGCGTCAGAGGGCGTCGCCGCATCATCCGACCGGCAGCGTGCCGCCGGGTCACCGGCTACGGCAGCCGCACCGGCCGCAGATTCACAGCCCGTCAGCGCACGCGCCTTGTTCTACGGGGAAGTGGCACGCGCTGATTCCGACAGGAGGATCCAGAACAATGAGCGGACCATGAGCGCACCGGCCGAGGTAGAGGCACCATCCAATCCATTCAAGCGAAAGCTGGAAGGCCTCTCGCAACTCAGCAAAGCCGCCGGCCCCGCAACACCCGGCAAGCCCCTCGGCCTCCGGTACAGCTTTATTGCGCAGAGCGCTGACGGGCAGGAGCAGGAAATCGACGCAGCCGCGGCATCCACGAGTTCAAGGCCGGTACAATTGACCATGGAATCCAATCAAGATGCCTACATTCAGGTCTGGAAGAATGTGGGACCGGCCGGCACCCAACTGCTGCTGCCACAGAAAGACAGCGGCCACATTTCCCAGAAGATCCAGGCAGGCCAACGGCAACGCCTGGTCTTGCCGGCTGAGAGCGGCACCGTGATCGTCCGACTCTCCCGCGCCCCGTTCGGCCCCATCTCACGGCAAGAGGCCGCGCTCCTCAACCGGCGTTCGCCTGATCTGATTCAGGAATCTGTGACCGCCCCGCTTCCGACAGGCTTGCGAGAACTGGCCACCTATGTCGTCAGCCAGAATCCTGCACCGAATGCAGAGATCGCAGTCGACATCATAGAAAACCGGCAGTAAGATCTTCCCGGCGCACAACCGACTCCAGAGAACCCCGTTCATCGATCGATGAAACCATCCGACAACCAGATCCCCGCATTCCTGTCCCACGGTTTCCGCCCATTCTTTCTCGCGGCGGCGCTATTTGCCGGTCTCGCCATTCCTGTTTGGGCCATGCTGCTGAGCGGCGCGGCGGAGGCCTCATTCCGCCTGGCGCCGCGCGACTGGCACGTCCACGAGATGCTCTTCGGCTTTCTGCCCGCGGTGATCACCGGCTTTCTGCTGACGGCGATGCCGAACTGGACCGACCGGGCTCCGCTCAAAGGCCTGCCGTTGCTGGCGTTACTGATCCTCTGGCTGGCGGGACGCCTGACGATTGCGATGCCGTGGCCGGCACCAGTCATAGGGGCTCTCATTGATGCGGGATATCTGGTCGTGCTGGCCGCCATAGTCTGGCGGGAGATCACAGCAGGGAAGGCCTGGGATCGTGCCCCGATCGGCATGGTCATCAGTCTCTATGCAGCCGCCAATATCTTGTTTCACGTGCTGGCGCTGAGGGGATCGGAAACCGATCTTCCCGAACGGATGGCCGTTGCGTTGATGATCCTGTTGCTGACACTCATCGGCGGGCGCGTGACGCCCAGTTTTACCAGTGACTACCTCGCCGAGCGGGGCCTGCCCGACCAGCCTCCATCCTTTACCCGATACGACGGGCTGACGATTCTCCTCACTGTCGCAGCCGCCCTGTTCTGGACCGTTCACCCTCAGGCGCCCGTGACCGGATGGCTCTTGATCGCCGCAGGTCTTGCCAACGTCATTCGACTAGCTCGATGGCGCGGGTGGCTCACATGGCCTGAGCCGATCGTGCTGATCCTGCATGTGGGGTACGGCTGGCTCACACTGGCACTGCTCATCATCGGCGGGGCGACGCTCGGCGTCGGCCTGAAACCGGCGGATGCGGTGCATGCCCTCACGACCGGCGCAGTCGGCGCGATGACCATGGCGATCATGACCCGCGCCAGCCTGGGCCATACGGGGCGACCGAAGCACGCAGACCGTCTGACCCTCGCGATCTACATCCTGGTGAACCTGGGCGCCCTGTTGCGAGTCTTCGGGCCGATGACCGGACTCCCGACAAATCTCATACTCGGCGCAGCAGCGGCCGCCTGGAGCGGCGCCTATCTGCTCTTTGCGGCAACGTACAGCCCCTACCTCATTCGCCCCGGCCTCGACGAGTAACCAGGCAATCGCGGCACTGTCGTTCCATCAACGTTGATGCACGCTGGATCCTGGCGCATCCGCCAGTAACCTGACAGATCCCCCGTGTGGTACAACCACGAGCATCGCAAACGGGATCACGTACATGAAGACAATTCCAGGGTTCACCGCAGCCGCCGGCCAGCTGGCCGAAGTCGCCCGTTGGTCGTACCGGAACGGATGGGCACCCGCCACAAGTACCAATTACAGCATCCGCCTCCCAGACGAGGCCATGCCGGCCCTTTGCGCAATCACGAGCTCGGGTGTGGACAAAGAGCATTTCGGGACGGAACACGTACTGGCGATCGACCACCAGGGCCGGCCGGTCTCGGAAACGAAACTGATCCCTTCGGCAGAAACGGCTCTGCATCTCATGCTCTACCGCACCATGAATGCCGGCGCCGTGCTGCACACTCATTCACTGGCCGCCACGCTCCTCTCACAACACGCCAGAGAGCAGGGGCACCTCCCCCTCTCCGGTTGGGAACTGCTGAAAGGGCTGGAGGGCATCGAGACACACGAGTGCACGGTTCAGCTCCCGGTGTTTCCCAATGCGCAGGACATTCCCACACTCGCCGTCTCGATCGAAGCGGCGCTCACCGTCGCTCCGGCCTCCTACGGCTTTCTCTTAGCGGGACATGGCCTCTACGTGTGGGGACGCGATCTCGCCGAGGCCAAACGCCATCTCGAAACGTTTGAGTTCATTCTGCAGTGTGAATTGGAGATTCGACGCCATGGCCATACTTCGAGTGCCGGACCGGCATACGTCTCACACGGATGACACGGAGATCCGGCGCTTTCTCAACGCGCGAGGGATCATGTACGACCGGTGGCCCTCCCACCCGGAGATTACCCCGGCCACGCCGGACCCTGAGGTGCTGACTGCCTACCAAGACCGGCTCACCCCGTTCATGGAACAGGGCGGCTACCGGACAGTCGACGTGGTCACGGTGACCGGTCAGACGCCGAACCTCGCCGCGATCCGCGACAAGTTTCTGCGCGAACACACCCACAGCGAAGACGAAGTGCGCATGTTTGTCGAAGGCGAAGGCCTGTTCTGGTTCCATCTGGAACGGGAAGAAGACGAAGTGTTTTCCCTGCTCTGCCAGGCCGGCGACGTCATTGCAGTCCCGGCCGACACCAAACACTGGTTCGACCTGGGGCAACATCCCGCCGTGCGGGCCATTCGCATCTTCACCGATCAGGCGGGCTGGGTTCCGCACTACACGGATTCCCGCATCGAAGAACGCTACCGGACCGGCGCATGACGATCCGCTGCGTAGTCATGGATATCGAAGGGACGATTCTCCCGATCACGTTCGTGCGGGACACGCTCTTTCCCTATGCGCACCGACAACTCGACCGGTTCTTAAGCGACCATCGAGACGATCGCGACGTCCGCCGCTGGCTGCTCCTCTGCCAGGACACGGTGGCGCAGGAAGAGGGCGTCAGGCCCGCAGAGGACCGGCTTCCCGGCATCCTTCGACTCTGGATGACACAAGACCGCAAACACACCGGACTCAAGGGGTTACAGGGACTCATCTGGGAAGAAGGCTACCGGAACGGCGCGTTCGCACCGGAACTTTATGACGATGTGACCGACACGCTGCTCGCCTGGCATGCCGGCGGGCTACAACTCGCCCTCTATTCATCCGGCTCCGAGCAAGCCCAACGACTGCTCCTCACCCATACGGCAACAGGCGATCTCACCGGTCTCTTTACTCACTACTTCGATACGGAAATCGGCCCCAAAGCGGATGCTGCGTCCTATCGCCGCATCGCCGGACAGTTGGCACTCCCACCCGGCACGATCCTGTTTCTCTCCGATGTCGAAGCCGAACTGAATGCCGCCGCTATGGCTGGTTTTCAGGCCATGCAGATCGTCCGTCCCGGCACAAAGGCCGGTACCCGCCATCCTGTCGCAGCGCGCTTCACCGACATCGACCTCACCCGCGTCGGCTCCGCAGACACCAGGCCAGCGCCCCGCTGAATAGAGCTGGTCAGGCTGAGCAAGGGTCGCCGGACCTTCGTAATGCAGTGCTGGTTCCACCGGCACCATACAGGCCACGCTCACAGGACCGGACACGACCGGCGTTCACTCCACCCGTATTACATTCACATCACAGCGGCCGTTGTCGTGTTCACCCGAGTCAGTGACTCTGCCCGTCCCGCCGTTCCCGTTCCGCGAGCAATTCCTGCTCAATCGCCAGAGCCCCTTCCCACTCCTCCTCGATACCGTCCGCGATAGCACGCGTGAAGGCCTTGTGCAATTGCTCCTTGAAACAACGGTCCATCTGCTCGAAGGCAAAGGCCCGTGTATCCGCCGGACGATACATGGTGAAATGCTGCGCGAAATTATCCCGCGCCTCGCGGAGGGAGTAGTCGCCGTTCGGCCCGCCGCGCACCTCATCGGCGTCGTCGGAATCCTGTCCGTCATCCTCCCAATCACAGATGTCGCAGATATCGTATACCGCCCGCGTCCGCAAGGTCGGCATGAAGCAACAGGGACAGACGTACCGGTCGCGATACCTGGCCCAGGATTTCTGCTTCTCAGTCTGCTGCACGTACCATTGAAACCAGTCGTGCATGGAAGAATCCCCTGACAACCGTGACGCCCCGCTTCCCGCTACGGAGCAACCTCGCGCGGCGCAAACATGATGATCGCCATCCCACAGAGGCACACCGCCACACCGAGCCAATCCCATGGGGATGGGCGCACCGCGTCCACCAGCCAGAGCCAGAGGATGGCGACCGAGACATACACGCCGCCATAGGCCGCATAGACACGCCCGGCGGCAAGCGGATGCAGCGTCAACAGCCAGACAAACAGCGCCAGACTGGCGGCGGCAGGTGCCAGCACCCAGACCGGAGCGTCTTTCTTCATCCACAAATAGGGCAGGTAGCACCCGATTATCTCCGCAACGGCGGTGGCCACAAATAGCGCGAGGGTTTTCAGTTCTAGCATCGGCTGATTATCCTTTGCACATTAGGGATAGAACTGTCCGACCGACAGTCCCGCAATCGCCGCCAGGCCGCCCACGCAACACAGAACAAACCCGGCGGCACCGGCCACAAACCAGGGACGGACGGGCTTGAATTCCAATGGAGTCAGCTTCGCATGCAGTTTGACCGGCGCGCGCCACCAGCCGGCAGGCGGCGTCATCCGCCGCTTCAACGCCCGATAGAGCACCACGTGATACCAGACCCCTGATGGAATTCCGATCAACAAACCGCCGGCCAGGATCCAGAGCCCGAACTCGATCATGATCTCCGGTGTGACGAGCTTCGTCATAAAACCGATCACCGTCACTCCGGCTATGCTGGCCAGCACCAGTAGAAATTCATGCATGGGTTGGATTGTACCGGAATGAGGCAGAATCGGAGAAGAGTCGCGCAGAAGAGGAGACTCTGCCCTAGCGCTTGTCCGGCGGAATCGATTTGAGCTTGGTCAAGAATTGACGATGCGCGGCCACATCCACCGGCCGATGCGTGACCTGCGTACTCGCCGGATCCTTCCCCAGGAAGTTGTCACCCTTCCAATTCGTCGCAGGCCTGATCGGCCGCGGAGCGAACCCGCCGCCGCAGTTGGGACAGACATTTTCCAAAACCTGTTCGACGCACGTTACGCAGAACGTGCACTCATACGAACAGATCCGCGCCTCTACCGAATCAGGCGGCAGCGCCTTATTGCAATGTTCGCAGGTCGGCCGAAGTTC
>CAZEHM010000035.1:0-33679 GCA_964512025.1 uncultured Nitrospira sp.
CCCCCCCCCCCCCCCCCCCCCCCCCCCCCCCCCCCCCCCCCCCCCCCCCCCCAGCTTCTGATATTATCGTTTGCAGTTCTCGGCTTACGCGAGCGTTGGGTGACTAGATCATATTATTTCGATACGCCGTTCTTCATTCGTCACTCAAATTCTTCCAACGGTCAGTGATTATAAGAATACCGAGATTGTGCTTGTTTCAAGTGGTCAGATCCTAGTAAGCCCCTGCCTTGACACTCGAAAAAATCGCTTGCTATAGTCCTCGCGTCCCTCGCTTCACGTTATACCCCGGTTGCTCTCTCCTGACTCCGGTGCGTGGGGTTTTCGTGCCACGTGCAGGGAAGTTTCTTCGAATTAATCTGTGCTGACTCATACCCACGGGCCTGTGGAGTCTAGATCTTAGTCTTGAGGGGAGATGTCATGATATATCGCCGAGTTTTCTCTGCACTCATGGTTCTTGTCGCAATGGCGCCTCTGGCTTCGTATGCCGGGCAGGCCACGATCGATATCGCACCGCGGACCTCGACGCCCGGTTCGACGGTGGTGTTGAGCGGCAAAGGGCTGGGGCAGTTCAAATCCGTCCAGTTCAATAAAGTCACGTTCGCCGGAGTGCCCGCGCTGATCCAGCGCTGGGAGTCCGACGTGGTCGAGGTGAAGGTGCCGTTCAAGGCTGCGACCGGTCCCGTCGAGATGGTGATCGGGAAAAAGAAGCTCGCTGCCGGCACGTTCACAGTCGTGAAGCCGCGCATTGAGTCCATCACGCCGACGGAAGCCGAGCGCGGCACGATGGTGACGATCACCGGCGAACATTTCGGCGCCACGGCAGGCGCGCGCGATCCCAATACGATGTTCGGCGTCAACGACGTGGTCATCGGCGGCGTGGTGGTGCGTCCGAGGCGGTGGAAAGACGACAAAATCGAGGTGGAGATTCCCACGAATGCGGCGCCCGGGGATGTCGTGGTGCGGTTGGCTTCGTCCGACCCGCTGGCGGACGGCTCCTGCTGCGCGCCGGTCGAATATCTGACGAGCAATGCGGTGTCGCTGGCGCTGGTCCCGAGCGTGCGGGTCGATCCGATGAACGGGCCGGTCGGCACGAAAGTGGTCTTGTTCGGCCAGGGATTCGGGGCCAAGGGGGCGGATGACGCCGTGCTGATCGGCAACAATCTCACGACGATCGCTCAATGGAAAGATGACGTGATTGTCGTGCACGTGCCGCTCGGCGCGGAAACCGGACCGTTGGTGTTGAAGCGGCAGGGAAAAGAACGGGCGCTCGGCACGTTCACCGTGCAGGTGCCCAAGGCGATGCCTGTCTCTCCGGCGAATGCCCCGATCGGGACGCTGCTCCGGATCAACGGCGAGCATTTCGGTGTGTATTCGGAGAGCGGCGCGACACCCTTCAGCTTTGCCGATTTCAACAAGGGCGAGAACCGCGTCGAGATCGGCGGAGTTCAAGCGGTCATTTACCGCTGGATCGACGAGCGCATCGATGTCTGGGTGCCGTTCAGTGTGAAGAGCGGTCCCGTGAAAATCTACCGGAGCGGGACCAAGCCCAATCCGGACGGAACCTGCTGCGCCGCGCGCGGCGAAGTGGTGACCGATGCAGGTGAATTTACGCTGGTGACGCCGGTCATCGAGTCGTACGAGCCGAAGTCGGCCGGCCTGGATGAACTGGTGACGATCAAGGGCAAAGGGTTCGGCACGTTCCTGAAGACGGCGGAGCACACGGGGCTGGAATTGAGTCAGAAAGCGTATAAGCGCCGGTTGGATGTGGAGATCAATGAGCCGGAGTCGTCCGGCAGTACGGTCATTTCCAATGTGTCGCGGACGGAAGTGCTGTTCAACGGCGCCGCGGCGCTGGTGCAATCCTGGACGGACAACCAGATCGTCGTGAAAGTGCCTCATCGCAACTTGTACGGCATCGGGCGGCGCGGCGCGTTTTTCGACGACCTCTCGACGGGGCCGCTGGTGGTCCGGAGAGGATCCTGGGATGTGCTGCCGGACGGGACCTGTTGCTCGCAGAAACAATGGCTGACCATCGAAGCCGGGTCGTTTACGATCGAGGCCAAAGGGCTGCCTGACAAGGGCTATTGGGAAAATAACCGTCCGGATGCCGGGACGAATCAGTAAATGGAGAACCGGGGAATGGGTAGAAGAAGTAATCCGGCCGGGGTGAGCGCGATTCTTTGTGCCTGCCTGTCCGTTGTTCTGTTCATGCCCGGTGTGGGCCTGAGCGCGGAACCCTCCGTGCTCGCGACACTCCAGAAGACCAACACGCCGATGACGCTGATGGCCGTCCAGTTCAAGGATGCGAAGATCGGCTGGGCGGTCGGCTCCGGCGGAGCCCTCTTCAGCACGGCCGACGGCGGCAAGAAGTGGAAGAAGCAGGCGAGCGGTACCTCGGCGCTGCTGACCGGCGTCTATTTTATCGATCAGAAAACCGGCTGGGTCACCGGAGCAGCCGGCACGCTCAGACGTTCGGTGAACGGGGGAGAGAGCTGGACGGGACATCCGCTTGAGACGCAACAGCCGCTGTACGGAGTTCATTTTCCTTCGGCGAACGAGGGGTGGGTGGTCGGCGGGGGCGGGACGATCCTTCATACCGCAGACGGGGGCGCGCACTGGGTCGAACAGGCGAGCGGGACAAGCGCGGCGCTGTATGCCGTTCAGTTCCTCGATGCCCAACGGGGCACCGCCGTGGGTGCGCTCGGCACCGTGCTGGCCACGCGCGACGGAGGCCGCACCTGGGTGCCGCAAGTCTCGCAAGGAGCCGTGACCTTGTTCGATGTGTTCTTTACCGACGAATCGACCGGGTGGGCGGTCGGCAATGCCGGCGCTCTCTTCCAGACAAACGACGGCGGCGCCAAGTGGGTGGACCGCACATTGCCTTGCGGGAAGACCTGCACGAAGGTGATCGATCTGCTGAAAGTCCGCTTCACCGGCCCTCAAGAGGGATGGATCGTCGGCGAGCGCGGTATGATGTATCGCACGACGGATGCGGGTTATTCCTGGAGCGAGGGGACGCCGATTGCGCCGGTCTCGCTGTTCGGCTTGACCTTCTCCGATGCGGCGCATGGCTGGGCCAGCGGTGAGAACGGGACCGTGGTGCACCTCGAAGCCGGCCGGTAGATTTTTTTTATCCTAACAACCCGAGTCGGCTTTGCAGAATTCCAGCGGCCACGATGGCGGCGGTCTCGGCGCGCAGGATATGCGGGCCAAGCGTAATCAGTGTGGCGCCAACCTTTTCAGCCTGCGTAATTTCTTCTTGTGCCCATCCCCCTTCCGGTCCGATCAGGGCTAAAACCGATTCCTCGATGCCGGTAGGCAACGGGACTGCGCGCAAGCTCTGTCCCTTCAGCCGTTCTGCGAGCATGAGGGAGAGCGCCGGGGCGGGACGGCGTGCGAGGCATTCTGCCAATGACTGCGGTTGGGCAATGACAGGCACCCGCCATTGTTCCGATTGCTGGGCCGCTTCCAGCGCGATGCGCTGCCAGCGGGCCAACTGCGCGTCGAGGCGTTCTGGTCTGATCTGCACGATGGTGTGCCGGCTTTGGAGCAGGACGATCTCGCTTGCCCCCAGTTCCGTGGCCTTCTGAATCACCCAGTCCATCTTCTCGCCCTTGAGCACTGCCTGGCCGATGAGGAGGCGGGGAGCGGTGCGTGCTGGTTCCCGGGTAGTAGTAATGATGCGTCCTGCCAGTTCCTGCTTGGTGACGCGCGTGAGTTCCATCAGGTAGCGGGAGCCCTGTCCGTCGCAGACCCAGATCTCCTCGCCGAGTTCCAGTCGTAAGCTGTCGCGCAAGTGGGTCTGGAGCGCGGGCGGCACGGTGATCGAGGGAGGGGTGATGGATTCGGGAGGCAGAAAGAACACAGGCATGGAGGGCTCAGTCGGCCGAACGAACCGGGTGCGTCGGCATTATTCGAAGAAGGTTTTCATCTTGTCGAAGAAACCGTCGCCGTCGGCTTCCATGACCATGCCGCTCTCTTTGGCAAATTCGCCCAACAGTTCTTTCTGTCGTGCGGTGAGCTTCGTGGGGATCTGGACCTTGATGATGTAGAGCTGGTCGCCGGTCTGCCCGCCTTTGAGGTTGGGCACGCCGAGTCCTTTGAGGCGCATGACCTTATCGTATTGGGTTCCGGCGGGAATCTTGATCACTGTGTTGCCCTTCAATGTCGGGACTTCGATCTTGCCGCCGAGCGTCGCGGTGATGAAGTTCACCGGCACATCGCAGAGAATATCAATGCCCTTGCGCTGAAAGACTGGATGGGGTTTGACGGTAATCGCTACGTAGAGATCGCCGGGAGGGCCGCTGTTGGCGCCATGTTCGCCTTCATTGGACAGACGGAGGCGCATGCCGGTTTCGATGCCGGCAGGAATGTGAACGGCAATCGTGCGTTCGCGATAGACCCGCTGGCGGCCCTGGCAGGTGCCGCAGGGCTCCGTGACGATTTGCCCGGCTCCTTCGCACTGGCCGCAGGGGCGGCTGACGCTGAAGAATCCCTGTTGGAACCGGAGTTGTCCGGCTCCTTTGCAGCTGGGGCAGGTCTTGATCGAGGCTGCTGACTTGGCGCCGGTGCCCTTGCAATCGCCGCAGGTTTCCCACCGCGGAATCTTGAGCTTGGCTTCTTTGCCGTAGACGGCTTCCTCGAAGGTGAGTTCGAGGTTGTATTGCAGGTCGTTCCCGCGTTCGGCGCGACCGCCGCCGCGCTGGCCTCCGAAAAAGTCTTCGAAGATATCGTTGAAAACATCGCCGAATCCGCCGCCGTTGAATCCGTCGAAGCCTTGGCCTTGCTGCGCGCCCGCATGTCCGAACATGTCGTAGCGTTTACGCTTCTCTTGATCGGAGAGCGTTTCGTAGGCTTCGTTGATTTCTTTGAATTTAGCCTCGGCGTCTTTTTTCTGGGAGTCGCCGGGGTGCAGGTCAGGGTGGTGCTGACGGGCGAGTTTGCGATAGGCCTTCTTCAGCTCTTCGTCGGAAGAGTTTTTCTCAACACCGAGAATATCGTAGTAATCGCGTTTAGACACAGGAGCCATCACCGGGTGAACAGCAGAGAAAGACCGAGTTCCCCTTGCGAGGAAACTCGGTCGCTTCCGGGGTTATTCTAACCTACTTCTTCTCTTTGTCTACTTCTTCGAACTCTGCATCCACGACCTTTTCATCGGTCTTGGATTCGGCGGAGGCCGATGCGCCCGCGTCCGTTCCGGGGGCGGCGGTTGCGGCAGCTTTCTTATACATCTCTTCCGCCAGCTTATGCGAGGCGGTCATCAGGGTCTGTGTGGCCGATTCGATGGCGTCCGGTTCGGTGCCTTCGAGCGCCTTCTTCAGCGCCGCCACGGCGTCCTGAATTTTCGTCTTTTCTTCGGCGTCGACCTTGTCCCCGTATTCCGTCAGATTCTTTTCGGTCTGATAGATCAGGTTGTCGGCCTGGTTCTTGGCTTCGGCCAGCTTGCGCCGCTTCTTGTCGTCTTCGGTATGCGACGCCGCATCCTTGACGAGCTTTTCGACTTCTTCTTTGCTGAGGCCGCTGGAGGCCGTGATCTTGATCGACTGCTCTTTCTGCGTCGCCAGATCCTTCGCTGACACGTGCACGATGCCGTTCGCATCGATGTCGAAGGTCACTTCGACCTGCGGCATGCCGCGGGGCGCCGCAGGAATTCCGACGAGGTCGAACTGGCCGAGGAGCTTGTTGTCGTTCGCCATTTCGCGTTCGCCCTGAAACACGCGGATGGTGACGGCGGTCTGGTTGTCGGCCGCAGTCGAGAAAACCTGGCTCTTCTTGGTTGGAACGGTGGTGTTGCGCTCGATCAGTTTTGTGAATACGCCGCCGAGGGTTTCGATGCCCAAGGAAAGCGGGGTGACGTCGAGCAGGAGCACGTCTTTCACTTCACCCTTGAGCACGCCGCCCTGCACGCCGGCGCCGATGGCGACGACTTCGTCGGGGTTCACGCCGCGATGGGGTTCTTTTCCAAAGAACTCCTTCACGATCTGGATGACCTTCGGCATACGGGTCATGCCGCCGACCAATACGACTTCCTGAATATCCTTCGCCGTCACGCCGGCATCAGACAAGGCCTTGCGGCAGGGTTCGATGGTGCGCTGGATCAGATCGTCGACCAGTTGCTCCAGCTTCGCCCGGGACAGCTTGATGACCATGTGCTTGGGGCCGCTGGCATCCGCCGTGATGAACGGCAGATTGATTTCCGTTTCCGGCGACGACGACAGCTCGATCTTGGCGCGTTCTGCGGCTTCTTTCAGCCGCTGCAAGGCCATCCGGTCCTTCTTGAGGTCGATGCCCTGGTCTTTCTTAAATTCATCGACGAGCCAGTCCATGATGCGCTGGTCGAAGTCGTCGCCGCCGAGATAGGTATCGCCGTTGGTGGACTTGACTTCGAAGACGCCTTCGCCGATTTCGAGGACGGAGACGTCGAAGGTTCCGCCGCCGAGATCGTAGACGGCGATCCGCTCGTCTTTCTTCTTGTCGAGACCATAAGCCAGCGAGGCGGCCGTTGGCTCGTTGATGATGCGCAGAACGTTCAATCCCGCAATCTGACCGGCATCCTTGGTTGCCTGGCGCTGGCTGTCGTCGAAATAGGCCGGGACGGTGACGACTGCTTCCGTAACCTTTTCTCCGAGATAGTCTTCCGCCGTCTGCCGCATCTTCTGCAGAATCATGGCGGAAACTTCCGGCGGGCTATAGGTCTTGCCGCGGATGATGACGTGAGCGTCGCCGTTGTCGGCTTCCACGACTTTATAGGGGAGGCGCTTCATGGCTTCCTGGACTTCGCGGCTCTTGAACTTGCGGCCCATGAGGCGCTTGACCGAGAAAATCGTATTTTCCGGGTTGGTGATGGCCTGGCGCTTCGCGATCTGGCCGACGAGCCGCTCACCCTTCTCGGTGATGCCGACGATGGACGGGGTGGTGCGCGCGCCTTCCGCGTTGGCGATGACGACCGGGTCGCCGCCGCTCATAATCGCGACGCATGAGTTGGTGGTGCCGAGGTCGATACCGATAACTTTGCCCATGAGTAAACTCCTTCCTTCCCGATATCAGCGTCTACAGAAAATTGACGACTTCGTTCGTTTCCGAAACTAACTGTCGGCCTGCGCCGGACCTGAGGACACACTGACCATCGCCGCGCGGAGAATGCGGTCGTGCAAACGATAGCCTTTTTGAAATTCGTCGACGACATGATTGTTCGGCACGGTTGCCGAAGGGACCTGAGAGACCGCTTGATGCGCTCCCGGATCGAAGGGCTTCCCTACACTCTCAACGGCCTGCACCCCGAATTTACCGAGAGAACCGGTCAGTTGCTTCAAGGTGAGATCCACGCCCTGGACCAGCGCCGCACTGCCCCCGTTGTCATGCGCCGCCTTGATGGCTCGTTCCATATTGTCGACGACCGGGAGGAGTTCCTTCAACAACTGTTCGTTGCCGAACTTGATCTGCTCACGCTGGTCTCGTTGGGCTAAGCGCTTATAGTTCTCGAACTCTGCCGCCAGTCGCAGGTACTTTTCGTTGAGTGCTTTACACTCGTCTTCCTTGGCGGCAAGGACTGCCTGCATGCCGGTATTCTGACCAGGGTCAGCGGCGCTTTCGTTCTCTAAGTTGTCAATTGTATTGGTGTTGTCTGGTTCGTCACTCATTTTTATTCCTCTACAGGGGTGCAGATATCCATAAGGAAGTGGAAGTCAACGGGGGATCAAAGAAATTTCTGAGAAAAATGATGGAGATAAGGTGAAGGCTATGCCTGGGTTGACGGTGAGGTTCCACGAGCCAGGCGGTAGAGGAGTTCCAGGCCTTCAAGGGTCAGGAGGGGTTCGATCTGTGTAATGGAGGCGGTCTCCGGTGCGATGACGGAGGCCAGGCCTCCGGTGGCAATGACCAGGCAGGTTCGTCCGAGTTCCTGTTCCATGCGCCGGACGAGCGCATCGACAAGGCCGGCATAGCCGAAGAGCAGGCCGGCCTGGATACTGCTGGCGGTATCAGTCCCGATGACGGTTTTCGGACGGGCCAGTTCAACTTTGCTGAGTTTGGCGGCACGGGCAAAGAGCGCCTCAGCCGAAATGCCGAGGCCGGGCGCGATGACGCCGCCGAGATACTCCCCGGTCCGTGTGACGGCGCAGAAGGTTGTCGCCGTACCGAAATCGACGATGATGAGGTCGGTTTTATATTTATGATAAGCCGCAGCGGCATTCACGATGCGGTCGCTGCCGATTTCTTTGGGATTGGCATATTTGAGCGTGAGGCCGACGTCCATATCCGACGACACGATCAAGGGCGTGCGGCGGAAATAGGTCTCCACCATCGAGTCAAAGGTGCCGGTAAGGGCCGGTACGACGCTGGAGATGATGGCATCCGTGACCTGCTGCGGTGTACGGCCGCTTCTGGTCAGGAGGTTCAAGCAGAGTACGCCGTATTCGTCGGACGTCGTTTTGGGATCCGTGGCCAGGCGCCAATGAGCCACCAGGGTGGAGCCTTCGAAGATGCCCCACACGACGTTGGTATTGCCGATGTCGATGACCAAGAGCATGGTGGCTATTGTACGTGGGGGAATGGCTGTTTCGCTAGCGTCTGACATGAATCACATCGCCCGCCCGGATTTCGATGAGGGGCTTGTCCGTACCGGGGGCATCTGCGGAAGGTCTGACTTGCAGTGTCCCGTCTGCCGTGATGGCGATGGCGGTGCCAAGAAGTTCCTCGCCGGCCCCAAGAACGACGCGCACCTGCCGGCCGAGGGTGATGCAACGGTGCTGGTAGGCCTGCAACAATCGGGACGGGCCATGGGCACGCAATTCATCGAGGCTCTCTTCCAATTCCTGGAGAAGCTGGGCCAGCAGCCGGTTACGATCAACGAGCCGGCGGGTGGATTCAAAGAGCGACGCGGCGATCGGACGTAATTCGTCGGGGAACATGTCCCGGGACATATTCACGTTCAGCCCGATTCCGATGACGACGACGGGGTTGTCCGGGCTGGTCAGTGAACTTTCACAGAGAATCCCGCCGACTTTGCGTTCGTCCAGCAAGAGGTCGTTCGGCCATTTGAGGTCGAGCGATATCGCGGCAACGGTGTGGACGGCTTCGGCGACCGCCAATGCCGTCGTCAGGGGTATCCATGAGAGCCAGTCTGCCAGGGCGAGCCTTTGGTCAAGCCCGCGAACGATGACTGAACAATAGAGATTCAGGCCGGGTGGTGAAAACCAGGTTCGTGCATGACGGCCTCGTCCGGCGGTTTGGCTTTCAGCCGCCACGACTGTGCCGTCCTCCGCGCCCTGTTGCGCGAGCGACATGGCTTCAGAGTTTGTTGAGGTCAGGTTCGGATAGAGACGCAGGTGCCGGCCTAAGTGCTTGGTCGCCAGTGTGCTGCGAATATCGTCCGGTGTGAGAGGCGGTGAGGAGGACACGGCTTATCTGCGCGGCCGCCGCCGGCGGCGGACCGGGGTCAATTCCAGACTGATGTTGGCCGCTGGGGCTGAATGGGTGAGGGCGCCGATGGAAATGCGGTCGGCGCCGGCCTGTGCCATGGCGCGAACGTTTTTGAGTGTAATCCCACCGGAGACTTCCACGATGGCCTGGCGTTTGATGAGTCTGACGGCCTGGGTCACCATAGCCGGCGTCATATTGTCGAGCAGGATGATGTCGGCTTTGCCTGCGAGGGCTTCGCGGACATCCGCCAATGATTCTACTTCGACAATCAGGGGGACTGCGCGGGAGCTGTCCCGATGGGCCAGCCGGCATGCTGCTTGTACTGCCTGTTTACCTTTCTGGAGCAGGGCCAGATGGTTGTCTTTGATCAACAGGCCGTCGCCGAGCGAGAACCGGTGGTTCGTGCCGCCTCCCAATGCCACCGCCCATTTCTGCAGCGCTCTCCAGCCAGGCAGAGTTTTCCTGGTGTCGAGAATCCGCGCGGGAGTATGGCGGACGGCCTGGCAGAACTTCTTCGTCAGCGTTGCAATTCCTGACAGATGCTGGAGAAAATTCAAGGCAACCCGCTCCGCCCGGAGGATTGACCGGCCGTCTCCCTCAACGTCGAGGATCACCGCACCGGTGGGGATACGGTCGCCATCGTGCGTGTGAGTCGTGAGGCGGAGGGACGGGTCGACCATCAGAAACGTCTGCACGGCCGCCGCGAGTCCGGCGACCACCATCGGCTGCTGCGCGATGATCGAGGCGTGAGCCGGGACCGGTTTGGAGAACAGGGCCGTCGTCGTGATGTCGCCCTCGCCGAGGTCTTCTTCAAGGCCTGCCCGTACGGCACGGCGGATATCGGCGGCGGGGAGGTAGATCATCGATCAGGCTCCCAGCATGGCGCGGAGTTGTTGTTCGCTGCTCATGAGCATTGTCCGGTCGCGGGTGAGACTGCGTACCCGTTCTTGATGTTCCGTAATGACCGCGGGTGGGGCATTGGCGACAAAGTCCGCACTCTTCAGCTTGCCTTCGATCCGCTGTGTTTCCTTCTCGGCGTCGGCGATCTGCTTGAGAAGTCGATCGAGCGCTTTCTTGAGGTCCACATCGCCCTCGACCGCGATTCCCACGGTCAGACCTTCGGTCACGAGCCGGAGAATCTTGGTCGCCGGCCAGTCTGCTATCGGCGCCAGAGTCAGAGATCCTTTTCCGAGATGAGCCAGGTCAGCTTTCAACGCCTGCAGTGTGGTGGCAGTGTTCTGCTCGTCATGAGTCACGAAGAAGTTGATCGGTTTACCGGGCGGGTAATTGAGCAACACACGCGCAGTCCGCAGCAGGCCGATGCTGCGTTCGAGGAGACGGAAGGCGGCATCGGTTTTTCCATCATGCCACTCATCTCGCGGCATCGGGTAGGCCTGCAGCACGATTGTCTCGCCCTGGTGCGGCAACGTTTGCCAGATTTCTTCCGAAAGGAACGGCATGAAAGGGTGCAGAAGTCGCAGCCACACTTCCAGTGTTTCCGACAGGGTGTGACGGGTAGACGGACCTTCCGGGTGAGCCGGATCCTGAAGAACCGGTTTGATCAGTTCGAGATACCAGTCACAGTATTCATGCCAGAAGAATTGATAAAGCGCACTGGCCGCCCGATCGAATCGATAGGCCTCCAGTTCCTGATCGACGGTGCGAATCGTTTCGTTCAAACGACTGAGAATCCATCTGTCCGGGAAGGAGCGGTCTTTCGGCGGCCGGGCTTCCTTCGCTCCGTCGAGATACATATGAGCGAAGCGGGCGGCGTTCCAGATCTTGTTGGCAAAGTTGCGATAGCCTTCGATCCGTTCTTCCGCCAGCTTGATGTCGCGACCGGGCGAGGCCATGGAAGCGAGGGTAAAGCGCAACGCATCGGTCCCGAACTGCTCCATGACGTGCAAGGGGTCGATCACGTTGCCTTTCGACTTGCTCATCTTCTGCCCTTCCGCATCTCGGACGAGCGCATGGATGTAGACGTCGCGGAAGGGGACATCGCCCATGAATTTCAAGCCGAGCATGATCATGCGTGCGACCCAGAAGAACAGAATGTCCAGACCGGTGACGAGGGTGGCAGTCGGATAGTAGGCCTTGAGATCCGGGGTCTGCTCAGGCCAGCCGAGCGTGGAGAACGGCCAGAGGCCGGAGGAGAACCAGGTGTCGAGCACGTCAGGATCGCGCAAAAAATCCTGTCCCTTGCAGGCGGGGCAGGTGGTTGGAGCGGATTTCGCGACGATCGGTGTTGCGCCCTGCAAAATAGTGGTTCTCGTCACAGAGGTCCCTGACGGCGACGTATGCGTCGTCGTCACGATGTGTTTGGCATTGCAGGCCAGACAATACCAGGCGGGAATCTGATGGCCCCACCAGATCTGCCGAGAGATACACCAGTCTTTGATATCCCGCATCCAGCCGAGATAGTTGTTGGTCCAGCCGTCGGGGATGATGCGGATGCGCCCGTCTTCCACGGCTTTGATTGCAGGCTCCGCCAGCGGCTTGATGTCGACGAACCACTGGGGCGACAGGTACGGCTCGACGACGGTCTTGCAGCGATAACATTTCCCCACGGCCATCTTGTGGTCGTCGACTTTGGCGAGAATGCCCCGCTCGCGAAGGAGCGCTTCCACTTTCGGCCGGGCTTTGGTGACGGGAAGCCCCTGCAGCATTTCGATCACCGCCGTTTCGACTCCGGCTTTCCGCATGCCGGCAGGATCGATCAGTGCCTGATGGTCCAGGATTGCGAGTCGTGCCAGTTTATGGCGCTCTCCGGCTTCGTAGTCGTTGAAGTCATGCGCCGGGGTAATCTTGACTGCGCCGGTTCCAAACTCGCGATCGACAAGGATCGCATCGCCGACGATCGGAATGGTGCGGCTGGTGAGCGGCAGGCTGACCTGTTTGCCGATCAAGTGCCGAAAACGTTCGTCTTCGGGATGGACGGCCACGGCGGTATCGCCGAGGAGCGTTTCGGGTCTGGTCGTGGCGACGGTCAGCCGGATCTCCGGATTATCGGCGAGCGCATACTCGATGGAGTAGAGCTTGCCCCTGATGTCTTCATGCTCCACTTCAATATCGGATAGCGCCGTCAGGCAGCGGGGACACCAGTTGATCAACCGCTCGCCCCGATAGATCAGCTTGTCTTCGTAGAGCCGGACGAAGACTTCCAGAACGGCCTTCGACAACCCCTCGTCCATCGTGAACCGTTCGCGGCTCCAGTCGCAGGAGGCGCCGAGCCGTTTCAACTGCTGGATGATGGTGCCGCCTGACTGAGCCTTCCATTTCCAGACCCGTTCGAGAAATGCCTCGCGCCCCAGGGCCTCCCGTGAGGAGCCTTCCTGCATGAGCTGTTTCTCGACGACATTCTGTGTGGCGATGCCGGCATGGTCGGTGCCCGGCATCCAGAGCACGTTGCGGCCCTGCATGCGGCGCCAGCGAATCAGGATGTCCTGGATCGAATTGTTCAGCGCGTGGCCGACGTGCAACGAACCGGTCACGTTCGGCGGGGGAATAACAATGCAATAGGGTGCGCCGGGATGTTGCGGCGAGGCGTTGAAGTAGCCGCGGCGGACCCATTCCTGGTACCAGCGGTCTTCGACGGCTTTGGGTTCGTAGGTCTTGTCGAGTTGTGCGGCCATGGGATGCCCTTCGTCAAAAAAATAAGGGCGCATCTTAACATGTCTGCCGAGAGCGGGGAACGGGCAGGCGACTCGGCTTGTGGCTGCGCCTGGCTTGTGCTATACAATCGCCCGCAGCCAACGATTCATTATCAGCATCAAGGGAGTCATCATGCCGCGAGGACGCGAGAAAGATCGGAAGACCCGCAAGAAGCACCGCAAGAATGTGAAGCGGGTGAAAGCGCTGGTGAAAGCACGCCAGAAGGGAAAGCGGACCGGAAAGAAGAGCTAAGGCGGAGGAGGCCCGAGGCCTACTCTGCCGCCGTGAGGCGGGTGATTTCCGCCTTGATGTGCTGTTCCGCGAGTTCGGGAACGATTCGTTGTACCGCCTGTTCGACGGTCTGTTCCGCAGTCGCCCGGACAATGTCGTCGGCGATGAGCGGGGCGTGTTTGAGAGTCGCCTGCCTGATTTCTTCTTTGACCAGCAGATCGATCGATCCCAGGTGTTCCCGCACGACGTCGGGGAGTTGTTTCCGCACGCTGGCTTCGGCCAGTTCGCGGACCGATTGGTCGAGCACATCCTTGATGGTAGGGCTCGCGATATCGGACACGGCCTGACGGATCAGGCCTTCGTTGGCGGCCATTTCCTGCTTGATCAACGAGGGAAGCTCCTGCACCAGCAGCGGGTGGACAATCGTCGTCAGCTGTTCCTGTGAGAGAATTTCTCCTAATTGCCCGTCCAGTTCCTGCTTCACGGCCGAGTGAATGCGGGCCGTGAGTTCTTTTTCAATGGCTTGCGGCAGCAAATCGGCGATCCGCTTCTCCGTCCGTTCTGTCATCGACTCCAGCAGTTGTCCGAAGAGGCCTTTCATGGCTTCCTCAGGGCCGGGAACCGCGGACGCGGCTTTTGTGACGGTCGTAGATTCCGGCTGATGGTCCATGGTGAGATCCTCCTGCTCGTCTGAGACGTCCAACTGGTCCATCACCGCGTCGTCGTCGTCCGAATCTGTCGATGTCGAGTCCGGCGGCCAGACTCGACGTTTGAGGCGATTGCCATTTTTCTGCGGCTGTTCTTTCTGCTGCAATGTCTTAATGACGTCGAGCAGATCTTCCGATTGAAAGGGCTTGTTTAAGAAGGCTTTCACACCCAGTGTCCGGAGAAGGCTTTCGTCGGGGCGGTCGGCCGGATTCACGAGCGAAATCAGATAGGTTTCGCTCAAGTTGTCGAGTTTATTCACTTCTTTGCAGAAGCCGGAGAAGGTAATGTTATCGAGATGGTAGTCCGCGATAATCAATGCAGGACTGATGCGGCGGGCCGCCTCAAGGGCTGCGGGACCGTCCTGAAATCCGACGACGTCAAACCCTTCGGGTGTTGAGATCTGCTCAACCATTCGCCTGACGGCCGGACTGCTATCGACGATAAAAATAGAAGAAGGCACCGAATTCTCCAATTGTATTGAAGTATTACGAAGCTAGCAGGGGGGGTATTCTTTGTCAAGAAATCGAATGAATCCGCCTCGTTTTGACTCTGTGTTATCAGCCCCTTACAATCCGGCACGTGTTCTGACGAGTGAAAATACCGAGGGGAGAAGACTGTGATGGGATCCTACCAAGTCATTTTTTTCGATGCCGCTCAGACATTGTTTCATATCAATGGATCGGTCGCGGAGATCTATCTGCAGTATGCCGTGCGCCACGGGTTTCGGCAGACCCCGACGTCGCTGGAGTCCATCAAGCAAGCCTTCAGCCGGGCCTTCAAGGATGCCGCCCCGCCGGTGTTTGCGCTGACGGAGCCGGCAGCCCTCAAACAAAGTGAGCGGCTGTGGTGGTTTGATATTGTCCATAATGTGTTTTATCGCGTGGGTATGTTCGAAGGGTTCGACGAATTCTTCGAGGAAGTCTTTCAGGTATTCGAAGATCCGAAAACCTGGACGCTCTATCCGGAGACCGAAGCGGTGCTGCGTCAGCTCAAAGCGCAGGGATTGGAGTTGGGCATTATTTCAAACTTCGATTCCCGACTGTTTCCTGTGCTGCGCGGGCTGGGCATCGAACAGTTTTTCGACACCATTACGATTTCGAGCTTGTCCCAGGCGGCGAAGCCTGCTCCGAAAATATTCCATCTCGCGTTGGAGAAGCATGCGGTCGATCCCGAAGATGCGGTGCATGTCGGGGACAGTTTGAAGGAAGATGTGGAAGGCGCGACGAAAGCCGGGCTGACGAGCGTACTGATCGACCGGTCGGAGGCTGAGATCACGCCGAGGATTCATCGTATCCGCTCGCTGGATCAACTGCAGCCGCTACTCGCCCGCTTGTAGCAACAAGGGGACGAGATCTTTCGCGCGCCCGCGCAGTGCGGTATCGACAAGATCCGATTGCGGCGTCGGGTCGAGATTCACTTCGATTACATAGGCGCCCGCCTCTTTCGCGAGCGAGGCGAAACCTGCGGCCGGATACACCACGCCGGATGTCCCGATCACGAGCAGCACATCGCAGGCCTGTAGCTGCTTCGCGCAGCGGGCAAGATCCTTTTCCCATAACGATTCACCGAACCAGACGATATGGGGCCGCAGCAGTCCTCCACACGGTTTGCAATGAGGAAGCAGTAACAGGGGAACCTGATGGTTCTCTGTCACCGCACCGCAGGCTAAGCAACGGACCATCCAGATATTGCCGTGAATTTCTGAGAGCTTCGTCGATCCGGCCCGGCGGTGGAGGCCGTCGACGTTTTGCGTGATAAGCCAGAAATTGCCGATGCGCGATTCCGATGATGCGATGGCAAGGTGGGCGTCGTTTGGCTGTTTTGTCGCAATCAATTCCCGCCGCCAGTTGTACCATTCCCACACCAGCCGAGGATCCCGCTCAAAGGCTTCGGGTGTCGCAAGTTCCTCCGCGCGGAAGTTTCGCCAGAGGCCGTCGGCGCCGCGAAACGTCGGGACGCCGCTGTCGGCTGAAATGCCGGCACCGGTCAGGACGGTAAGGGAGCGGGCCGATGCGATGCGGGAACGGGCGTCTTGCAGGCGGTTCATGGAGACTATTTTATCCTAGTTCAGCAGCCTGCTATAGTACGGCGTCTTTGAACGAGGAGTCATGATGAAGAATATTCTGATGGTCGGGGCCGGGTCGGTCGGCGGGTTTTTCGGCGCGCACCTGGCTAAGAACAATCCCAACGTGTCGTTTCTGCTCAGGCCGAAGACGCTGGCGGCGGTGAAGCAGAACGGGTTAACGATCCGGAGTGCGAGCGGGACGTTCACGGTCCATCCGCAGGCCGCGGCGGATCCCCGGGAATTGCCCAAGCCGGATTTGATTATTCTGGGGGTGAAGGCCTTCGATCTCGACGAGGTCATGACGCAGCTTGAGCCGGTACTCACGGATAAGACAGTCATTCTCACGTTACAGAACGGCATCGACACCGAAGACCGGATCATCGCCCGTGTCCAGCGCGACTGCGTCGTCGGCGGCGTGGCGTTCATCTATTCGAAAATTGCCGCGCCCGGCGTGATTGATCACTATAAAAAGGGTGCGGTGGCGATCGGCGAATTGATGGGGCATGAGAGCGAACGCCTGCTCAAAATCAAAGAGCTCTTCACGGCCGCCGGTATCCCCTGTCATCTCTCGAAAGATATCCGTCGCAGCAAGTGGGAGAAGATGTGCTGGAACTGTGTCTTCAATCCGATCACGGTGTTGATCGATGACAAGGTCTCCAAGGCGTTGGATCACCCGGAGATGATGCGAGTGATCTATCAGATCGTCGACGAAGTCGCAGCGGTGTCAGCGGCGGTCAAGGTGCCGTTGCCGGCGGACATGGCGGAGCGGGTTGTGAAAGCGACGCAGGAAATCCGGGACATTCACACGTCGATGTATGACGATTGGAAAGCCGGCCGGCAGACGGAAATTGCGTATTTGAACGGGTACATTGTTCAGAAAGGACGGGAGTTGGGCATTCCGACTCCGGTGAACGAAGTGATGACGGCCATGATCAAGACGATGACGGAACAGGAAAAGAAGGGGGCCGGGATCGTGCGAATCGATGGAGCGGTGGTGCAGCCTGTTTCACTTGATCCTGCGGCGCTCCGGCAGCTTCCAGCGGAGCATCATGTCGCGGATGTCGGTACCATGATGCCGGGAATGACGGGTAAGGCGGTCAAGGTCAAGGGCTTGCTCGATGTGCCTGCGCTGGCGATCGAGGCTGATCATGTCACGTTTCATTCCCTCGACGGCAAATATGCCGCCACGCTCACGCTGCAACAGGCGAAGGATTTCGGACTCCTGCTCTATGAGCTCAACGGGGAGCCGCTGCCCGACGGCAAGGGCGGGCCCTATCGCCTGATGACGCCGGGACTCGGAGATCTCTGTGCGAACGTCAAAGGCGTGGGGCGGATAGAAGTACGAGTAGGAAACGGAAAAGATACCAGGCCGCCGGCTGAAGAACGAACGAAGTGTTAGACCGGGGAGTCTGGCGATGGTTTCAGTTCATGCCGTGCGCGCGGTTTTGATGACCCGAATCGCTTTCCACCGATCCGATCTATAGCGCCAGAGCAGCAGCGCCATTCTGACCGTCCAATCGGCGATCATTGCCATCCAGACATAGAACACTGAGAGATGGAGCCAGAGGGCGACGATCAGGGCCATCGGCACGCGTACGCCCCACATTCCCACCATCGTGGCGCCCATGATGAACCGTGTATCGCCGGCCCCGCGCAGCGATCCGGCGATCACCATCGTGAGTGCGAGCGGGATCTGAAGGAGGGCCACGATCTTGAGGAATACCGTGCCGAGTTCGATCACGGCTTCATCGGTGGTGAAGGCGCGCAGGAGCAGATAGGGAAAGAAGAAAAATACGATGCCCATGCTGGCCATAATGACCATGGCCAGGCGGTTGGCTTCCCAGTTTTCCAGTTTCGCCCTCGTATATTTGCCGGCGCCGATGCTCTGGCCGACCATGGTGGCAGCGGCGATCGCGAAGCCATAGCCGGGCAGAAACGACAGCGACTCGATGGAGAGACCCACCTGATGGGCCGCATAGGAGACGGTGCCGTAAAGCAGCACCAGTTTCGTATAGATAAGGATGCCCGCCTGCTGCACGATGCGCTCGCCCGAGACCGGCGCACCGACATGCCACATGGTTCGAATGAGATCCAATCTGAGGTGCGTGGACGGGTGTAAGACAGGCCAGCTGCGCCACCAGAGGAAGGCCACGCCGATAGCTTCGGCGATTCCCACGGCAATCGCCGCTCCTTTGACGCCCAGTGCAGGCAGGCCCCAGTATCCATAGACGAGGGGGTAGGCAATGCCGATATGCAGCAGATTCACCAGAATCATGGCATACATCGGCGTGCGGGTGTCGCCGGTGCCTTGCAGGATGGAGGACAAGACCTGCAGCAGCACGGTGAAGGGGATCACTAGAAAAATGATCGTTGAGTAGGGAATTGCAAGGGCGATTACTTCGGATTCAGCTCCCAGCAATTTCATCGCCAGATGGTTCAGTGTCATCCCCAGCGCCGCCAGTGCCAGCGAGACGGCGATGGACAGTCCGAGAAAGTGACGCGCGGCTTCTCCGGCATCGCGCTGCCGTTTGGCTCCCCACAGCTGCGCGATGATCACATTCGAGCCTACGGAGAGACCTGAAACCAAGGTCGTGGCGATGAACGCCAGAAGTTGCCCCAAACCGACGGCGGCGATGGGAATGACGCCGAGCCCCCCGACCAAAAAGACCGCGACGATGCCTTCGGCTCGTTGAAGGAGGCTGCTGACGGTGATCGGCAGGGCCAGGGTAAGCACGGATTTTCGAATGTCGGCGATGCGGGAAGCCATGGAAGTGTATCCTACAGAACTCACGCGCTGCCCAGCTAGACAAATACGCCATCGTTCGTTAGGGTCACACAATGATTGAAGAATCCACAAACCTTCCGCAAGGCGACGGGCAGAAAGTTCCCCGCCTGTCGAAGTCCAAGTATATCTCCGGTCTTCAGTGCCATAAGCGACTGCATCTGGAGATCTATCAGCCCTATCTTGCGACGCCGCCGGATGCGGGGACGCAGGCGATTCTGGACATGGGGACGGAGGTCGGAGAATTGGCGCGCCGCCGGTTTCCCGGCGGCCGGCTGGTGACGGCCGGCTACCGGCAGACCGAGGCTGCGCTTGCGCAGACTGCGGTGCTGATGGCCGATGAGTCCGTTCCGTCGATTTATGAAGCGGCGATTATGGCCGATGGCGTCCTCGTCCGTGTGGATATTCTCGAACGGGTGCAGGGGGAAGACGGAACCACGGCGGGGTGGCGGCTGATCGAGGTGAAATCATCCACCAAAGTGAAGGATGTGCATCTGGAGGATCTGGCGCTGCAGCGCCACGTGCTCGCGGGGGCAGGGCTCAACATCGTCAGCTGTCATCTCATGCGCATCAATACCGCCTATACCTATGTCGGCGGCGAGGTCGATCTGAGCGAACTCTTCGCGATCGAAGACCTGTCTTCAATCGTACTGGAGCGGCAACGAATGGTGCCGGAACAGATGGCCGCGATGAAGGCCATGCTGCTGTTGCCGGCGGCTCCGGTGATCGATCCGGATCGCCATTGTTTCTCGCCCTACGAATGTCCTTTCTGGGATCACTGCACGAGTCAGAAGCCCGCGCGGTGGATCTTTCATTTGCCCGGCGCCAAGCAGATCGCCGGTCAACTGGCCGAACAGGGTATCGTGACCATCGACGAGATTCCGGAGGGCACGAAGCTCTCGGTCGTCCAGCGCAAGGTGAGGGACAATGTGGAGTGGGTGTCCGGGAAGCTGGATGCCGCCCTCAAGAGCGTGCGATTTCCCGTGCATCATCTGGATTTTGAAACTGTGATGCTGGCCGTGCCGCGCTTTCCCGGGACCCGTCCCTACCAGGCGCTTCCCGTGCAATGGTCGAATCACATCGAGCAGGATTCCGGCGAACTGGCGCATCAGGAATTTCTGCACACCGCTGTGACGGATCCTCGAAGATCATTGGCCGAATCCCTTCTGGACTCCCTGGGTAGCAAGGGGAGTATCTGCGTCTATTCCCCGTATGAACAATCGGTGATCGAGCAACTGGCGGAGTTTCTTCCGGAACTCAGAACGGCGCTGAAGGCGCTGGTGAAACGGATTTGGGATCTGCATCCGGTTGTCAAGGAACATTACTATCATCCGGAGTTCGGCGGATCGTATTCGCTGAAAGAAGTCCTGCCGGCGCTGGTGCCTTCGTTGCGGTATGACGACCTCGCTATCAGAGAGGGCGGACAGGCAGCGTCCGAATATTACAAGATGGTGTTCGTCGAGACGGATTGGATCGAACGGGCCAGGATTCAGGAAGCCCTGCTGGCCTATTGCAAACGCGATACGCTGGCGATGGTCGAGTTGCGGCGGGTTTTAGGAGGGAAGGCGAAGGGACAGTGAGATGCCGAGGCGTTTCTCCCGTCGCCAGGAATAATCAGAAGGGCTTCGGGTCGAGCAAGTTTGGTATGGCGGAGAGGGTGGGATTTGAACCCACGGTCCCCTTGCGAGGACGCCCGCTTTCGAGGCGAGTCCATTCGGCCACTCTGGCACCTCTCCGGACTGTGTCTGTACCTGTCGGCCGGAGCTTGGGTAGCTGCGACTTCGGGGGCGAGCTTAACGTGGGGACGGAGATTTTTCAATTGGTTTTCTTCAACGTCTCCACACAGGTATGATCTTCTCCGGAATCCGTAGAACGGTCGTGGGAGGCTTGGTGGGATCTGGTGATTCAGGACTAACATTTCTCTCGGTCTCGCAGCTTCTGCAGGGTGCCCGGCCTGTCGTAAAGGCCTGCCTTGAGTCGGACGTTGACCTGTGGGGATATGTGCTGGACGGAGATGCGAAGGCCGTCGAGCAGTGCGGGGCCTGGCTGACGGTCGAAGAGCGCATGCGGGTCTCCCGATTTATTCGACCGGAGGATCAGCGCCGCTATGTTCTCGCGCGCGGCGGCTTACGAAAACTGTTGTCCGGCTACACGGGACTGGACCCGGCCGCGGTGATCGTTCAAGCGGGACCGGAAGGAAAGCCCGCACTGGGGAATCAGGATGGCGGCGTGCAGCCGGTCCGGTTCAACCTTTCCCATTCCCATGGACGGATGCTGGTCGGCATCACGAGTCGGCGGGATGTCGGTGTCGATCTCGAGCAGATTCGGGCCAAGACAGACATTCTGAAGCTCGCCGAGCGGTTTTATGCGCCCGCGGAGTTCAATGCGATCGCGTTGCAGGATGCGTCGAGTCGGCGGGAGTCGTTTTACCGGCATTGGGTCGCCAAAGAAGCGTTTCTGAAGCTCAAAGGCGTGGGCCTGAAGTTTCCCCTCGGGCAGTGCCTGGTCACGATGGCTTCCGATGGCGCAAACGCTGCGGTCGACTGGCACAAAGGACAGGCCGAGATCGAGCGTGGTGTCGTCAAATTTCTACCGTTGCCTGACGGATGGCTTGGAGCCGTGGCGGCCGAAGGGACCGATTGGACGGTGCGGTTGGGTGAGTGGACGTTCGACTAGCGTCGTCAATCAGCGGTTGGGGCAGCGCTCTGGGCCGTGCGCCGGCTTCGAAAAAACTCCTGCAAGAGCCGTTGGCTCTCTTTCTCCAGAATCCCCCCCGTCATCTCGACCCGATGATTCAGCCGCGGATCGGTCGGAATATCCATCAAGGATCCGCAGGCGCCCGCCTTGGGATCCCAGGCCCCGAAGACGGTTCTGGCGATGCGCGACTGCACAATGGCACCGGCGCACATCGGGCAGGGCTCCAGCGTGACATAGAGCGTGCAGCCGATCAGCCGCCAGGTTTCCAGTTTGACGGCGGCCTCCTGAATCACCAGAATTTCCGCGTGTGCCGTCGGGTCCTGACGCGTTTCCCGCAGATTATGCGCCTGCGCCAGCACCTGCCCCTCGTGCACGAGCAGCGCCGCGATCGGCACTTCCCCTGAAGCCGGCGCGAGCGCGGCCTGCTCCAGAGCGAGCCGCATGAAGGCGTCATCCTGTGCGGGGTCGAGGGTCATGCGCGGAAGGCTTCCATCAGCGTGGCATTCATTGCGGCTCCCCCCTTGTCGGGGTATGTCGGTCGGAGATGGCGCGGGACACGCTAAGACTGGCTGACCAGATAGATCGGACCGGTCGGCGTCGGGCGTCCTCCCGAGGGTTCGAGGCTGACGGCGAACTTCTTTGTTTTGGAGAATTCCTGAACTCGACTGACAAGGAGGTGGGCGGTTTCGCCGCTGTCCATATGGAATGTTCCTACGCTGACCGGTTTGTCGTTGATCGCCCAGAGCTGGTAGGTCGTTCCGTTCGGACACTCCGGAAGATTCATCGCGTAGAGCCAGGCCTTCTTGGTTTTGGCATCATAGACGAGCATGCCGGACGCTTGTTTGGCCATGTCCGATCCGTTGAGGGAGACGGCTTTGGCGTTCGGCGCGCGCAGCAACGCCGCAAGCTCGTCCTCCGGCCCGCGGGAAGCCGGCGCGGCGCCGCCTCGCGACGCGAATTGGAATTTGAGATCTTCGAGTTCGGCTTCGCGCTGGATGAGCTGATCCTTGAGTTCGGTCGAGTCGGCGGTGCGCTGCTGCAGCTCTTCTTTCATCTGGCCGATCGTGCGTTCCCGTTCCTCCAGCTGCTGCTGCAAGGCGGCGACTTTCTTCGTCTGGTCTTCGGAGGCCGCCTGGAGTTGCTGGACGGCCGCGGTTCCAGTGACGTTCTGGGTGTATGACGTCCAGGCCAGATAGCCTCCGAACATGAGAATGGCGACGGCGGCGAATCCCATCATCCATCCGAAAGACCATGGACTGGAGGCGGACTCCGGCGGGAAGAGATGGTTCATCCATTCTCCCGGCTCCAGGCTTGGCTTCGGCTCGGCTTTTTCCGGCGTGTCTTCCGTGATGGCGGCCGGTGTGCGCGCCGCCATGATTTTTGCTTTCAGCGTGCGCGGCGGCGGGGTCGAACTCAATCCGAACGGCAGAATAGCGGCGACCGACTGAAACTCTTTCAGCGCCGTATGGCAGGAGACGCAACCGGAGAGCAGATGGGCCTCCAGCGCCTGCCGTTCGGTCCGTTCCAGGGCGCCGGCTGCGTACAGTGGGACGGCTTCTTCAAGTTCTTCGTGGGTCATGCGTGGTCACCTTGATCCCAACAGCGCCGGAGCGATTCCCGCAGCTTGGACATGCCGAGCTTGATGCGCGTTTTGACGGTGCCGAGCGGTTGATTCAACCGGGCGGCGATTTCTGCGTGCGAGAGTCCTTCGTAATAGGCCAATTCCAGAGCCTGTTGCTGAGCCTGCGGGAGGGCGGCCATCGCGCCTCCGACCAGCGTGCGGATTTCCTGGTCGGCCTGCGCATCGAACGGACTCGGATTCCGGTCCTGGACCTGTGCGGCCGAGGCGCTGTCCAGAGAATCGGCCGATTTCTGATGCCCCCGAGCGGCTCTCGACCGTAGCCGATCGATGGCCCGGCTGCGCGTCAGAGTAACCAGCCATGCGACCGGCGTTCCCCGGCCGACATCATAGCGCGAGACCTTGCGCCACACTTCCAGGTAAACGTCCTGCAAGAGCTCGGCGGCTTCATCGCGATTACCGAGAATTCTCAGCGCCATCGTATACAAGAGCGTGCTCGATTGATCGTAGAGCTGGCTGAACGCCTGGTGATCTCCCTTGACCACGCGGGCGAGCAATTTGGGATCGATGTGTGAGGCGGCGTGTTGCGACGAGGCGTCCATATTGGGTCAGCTGGGTAACGACATTCCGGCTTCAGTCTGAAACACGCCCCAACTATAGCACTCTACGGACGGATCCGGCAAAAGGATGTGTATTTAACTATGCAGGATTCAAGATGAATTATCTGGAGAACGATGTCATCGCTGTTCCCGCTTCCGGTTCAACCGGTGGGAGAGGGCCAATTCGGCGCCTGTTCCGGCCAGAATAGGCCGGATATCGAGCGTATTCGCGCCCGGATCGAAGACTCCCAGGTAGATCGGTCCCAGTCTGATGGTACCCGTCGAAGGCCGTTCGCGATCTTCCGTAAGGTCCGCCGGTGGTTCCCACGGACCGGTTTCAGCGCGGGCATCGAGCGACCGCAGGGGGCTTGCCTCGAACCGTTCGATCGTCGCGTACCGCGCAATCTGCCCTACGATGAATCTTCCCAGCCGATGATGCCGCAAAACCGGACGAATGAGTGTTCCGGCTATCAAGCGGCTTGTCCTCCTGAGCGTGACATAGAGGTGCTCGAAGGGGCGTCTCCATGGAGACGGAGGCGTGAGTCCGGACAGATGGTTTACCTCCGCACGAGACGATCCGCGGGTTACGGCGACCACGATGCCGAGGACATCCCGGGGCAGCACCTGCTCCGGAGGGCCTGAACAGGCATCGCCCTTGGTGAGCAGAAGAGTGCCTTGCCGCGTGACCAGCCGATGGCACACCAGGCCGAACGGCCTCCGGAAGACCACCAAGTCTCCCGCCCGGAGCAGCCCGGCCTGGCCCAACTCCAGACGATCGCCCGGGCACAATGTCGGATACATGCTCCAGGATGCCACGCGCGGAGTCATTACATATTGCAGGGCGGGACCCTGACAGCTTTCCGGGAGCGCGGTGGCGGAAAAGCGGGCGGCCGTGCGAGGAGTCAGTGTGACAATCATGCGAGGCCCCGCTGTGGACGCCGAATCAGACGACGAGCGATCCGGGCGGTCAGGGCGAGCGCCGCGCCGGTGAGATCGATCATGCGCCGGCATCGTGTCAGGACTGGGCGGCGAGTTGCGGCGGTTCCATAGCGATATCCGAGAAAAGCAGACGATGGGATGAATATCTGTCGGAGTGACGGCCACATACCGCCTGCCGGTCTGGTCAGCCAGATCAAAAAATGTCCGAGTTCAGGAATGGGCTGAGCGGTGACCAGCCGTTGGAGTAGCCAATAGAGGCTTCGTTCAAAACATCCGGCCGGAGTCAGGGCCTGCAGAGCTGATTCCGGAATGGGAAGCGTCGGCATGCGGTGACGGAGATATGTGAGTCCATACAACAACGGGATGGAGAGTGAGTATTGTCGGGCTTTGCGCGTGACGGCGGTCCAATCGATGGTTTCACGCAGGAGCAGCAGGCGCAGGTCCTGTTCCCATGCGGGGGTGAGCGCGCCGCGATGGATGACTGCATATGCGGTCAAATGAATCAGGAGGTCGTCGGCGGCCAGGAGTGAGACGGTGTGAGGATGGAGGATCTGGGGTCGGGCGTTCGCCCACAGTTCCGCCAAACCCGGTTCATCGAGATACCAGAGAGAGGTCACGAGGTCGAAGGCAAGACTATTCCCTGGAGACGCATAGCAGGGATTGCCATCGATCTGTCTGGTATAGCCTGCTTGGGTGAGGATGTGATCAATCGTCCCGAGGTCGGCCTCATGAACGAGCAGATCCACGTCGGACAACGGGCGCGTCCCGCGAATGCCATAGAGCTGCAGAAGGACGGCGAGTCCTTTCAAAACCACGAAGGGAATGCGGGCTCGTTCGAACAGCGTGGCAAGGGCATGAAACTGATCGAGCGCGGCCGCGTTCCCGCTGCTGACCCGGCAGTAGGCCTCAGCGAGGTCGTCGAGGGTCGAGGAGGGCATGGCTCCGATGCTCCAGTTGCGCCCATTCTTTGAAATGCGGCAGACAGGCACTCATGTCGCCGGTTTCCAGCCAGGCGTCGCTGCGGCCCTGGCGGCAAAAGCGGTTCACGTTGCAGGCGGCACATTCGTACCGCGCCGTCGGCTGCGCCAGATCGACGGTGCGTTTGAGCGCGGCCCATCCCTCGCGGACGGTTCCCGTCCGGAGGTCATATTTCGGAGTCGGGAAGGCCACGCAGAGGTTCATCTCGCCATAGGGCGTCACGGCAAAACGGCTTCGGCCGCAGGCGCAGGAAATAAACGGTTCGGCCGCGGCGCAGGCATCCGGATCCTGGTCGGTGAGCGGGGCGCCGAGTTTGCGGGCGTCCAGTTCCGTTTTCTTGTCGGGGCTCAGCCGGTAGGCGAGCGGCGCAGGGTCGCCGTCGGTCCGGGGATGAATGTCGAGGCTGTATTGAAATTTGAACCCGCGGGATTCGACGAGCCGCTGGCAGGCATCGACCTCCGGCCGGTTCACCGTCGTCACCGGCATGCGAACGGTGACGGCGAACGCGCGACGGCTGAGGCAGGCCAGTCCCTGGAGAAAGTGCGCGAACGATCCGGAGATTCCGGTCATCCGTTCATAGACAGCGGGAGTGGCGCCGTAGATGGAAATGAACAGATGCGAGACGCCGATGTCCTCCAGCATTAATGCGAACGCCGGAGTCATGCGGGTGGCGTTGCTGAGCAGCGAGACGAGCAGGCCGGCCTTGCGTGCATGGCGAAGGATCGTTTCGATGTCGGGCCGGAGCGAGGGTTCTCCTCCGCTCAGGCTGACGGTCAGGACGCCCAGTTCGGCCATCTGCGTCAGGATCGCGCAGACTTCAGCTGTCGTGAGTTCATGAGGCAGAGCCCGATGGGTCGGGTTATAGCAGTGCAGGCAGCGCAGATTGCAGCCGTAGGTCAACTCGATCGTCGCATGGTCCGGCTGGCGGATCTGTTCCGCACGGGTCGAAACGGCGTCGAGATAGGCCTGCCCGTTCAGCCGTTGCATCAGGCGACCGTCACCGGAGCGTTGAGCTGGTGATTCATGATGGCATCGATGACGTTCGGATTTTTCAAACAGGCCAGACTGACACAGGGAACCTGTTGCGTTAGGAAGATCAGGCTGTCGACGGTGGTGTCCATGGCGGCGCGATCCCAATAGGGGAGAAACGTTTGCTGTAAGAGCAACGACACGATCCGCGAGGCCGGGAGCGATTTGAAGCGATGCGCGTCCTGTCCGTGACTGATGCAAAACAGCCGGGACAGCGGCGCCGAGGCATTGGCGGCGAACGAGCCTGAGCCGATCCAGGGCGTCCCGAACATCCTCACCGAGTCGGGATCCCGGCGCAGGATCATACGTTCATCGCTCAGGATCAGGGCGCCTGCCCCGGCAAACCATCCGGCCAGCGTCGATTTGCCGGTTCCCGATGCGCCGGTGAAGACCAATCCGTTGCCTTGATAGACCAGGCCCGAGGCGTGGAGCAGGAAGCCGCCTTCGCGGGCCAGAATTGAGAGCAGGCAGACTTCCAGGACGGGATTGAAGAGATGCATGGGAGACCAGCCGACCTGGCCGTTCTGAAGATCCGGCAATACCCAGGCCTCCACTCGGCGATAGTCCGGCGACAGCCGTGCCCGCGCGCGCGACGTCAAAGTCTTGGGACTCGCGCTGTCCAGGATGAGCCCTTCCGGTGCCTCGAACAGTTTCCAGTGACCATGATTCGAATCGAATCGCAGCCGGTCCATCGGCAGGTCGGGGAGCGTCGGAACGACCGCGACATCCACCGTGATATCGGCGGGGTGGTGCGCATCGACAAGAAAGGCCTCGAACGGACGGAGAGGCCAGACGAGACAAGGGTAGCCGTTCGGTTCATGGACGGCGATGCGGTATCCGCCGATCTCAAGGGTGAAGCGCATCCTGGTTCCTACGACGCGCGCGGGCCGCTGTCGTGACAGGTTCGACCCATGTAGGTCATCGGGATGACCGAACGTTTGCAGCCGAGGGGACTGGCCCCGGGATAATTGTTGCAACCTGTCGGAGGCCGGCATCCGTTGGTGCCGCCGGCGGACGTGGCAATCGTCGCGGTGCTGCAGGACGTCAGGATGGCCTGCTCCTGATCCAGCGGAACTTCGAAGAGCTGCGGTGTAACGTAGGCTTTCTTCCGGTTCATGACGAGGCTCCTGTTGTGGCCGTCACAGGACGGGGGTGATCATGCAGGGGATGGATCAGTGGCTCCTGATGGGCCGACTCCGCACGGACGACGGCGATGTCACAGTCATAGGGAATGGGAGATTCCGGGTGGCCGGATTCCCACCGGGCTTGTGTCGGCTGTTTGTCGCAGAACGTATGCAGCGTGCAGGTCCTGCAGGCCGAATCGGTGTGATATGAGAGCTTCTGAGTCGCCGAGAAGGCCAGGTCGATCGCTTCGCGCAGAGGGTGCTCGCGTAATGACAGTCGCGTCTCATATTGGAAGGTGCAGGTGCTGAGTTCCCCCCAGGCGTTGATATGGATCGTGTCGGTGCCGCAACCGCAGCGGAACAGGCGCTCGTGCGAGGGGGCCGACGGGGGGGCGCTGGCTTCGCAACCGGCGTCTTCCTCTATGACCTCCGGATTCGAGGAGAGGCGGCGGATCGTCTCCGGATCGATGCGATAGTCCAGAGACGAGCAGTCTCCGTTCAGCCTCGGCGAGAGCGACGTAGTGTAGCCGAACGGCTGGCCATGGGCTTCTGTAAATCGCTGCAGTTGATCCACTTCGCCTGCATTCCAGTTCATCAATTTGGTTTTGAGCGAAAAGGGAAGGCCTCCGGCCTGCAGCAGCTCGATTCCCCGCAGGAACGCTCGATAGGAGCCAGGCACCTGCGTAAACCAGTCGAAGCGGGATTCGTCGGCGGAATGGCAGGAGATGTCGATCGAAAACGGCGGACGGGCCTGCAGCCGTTCGATGATCCCCCGGGTGAACAGCGTGCCGTTCGTGTAGAGCTGCAACAGGAATCCATGACCGGCCGCGGCGTCGTAGATGTCGAAGAAATCGGGCTGCATGAAGATGTCGCCCCCGGTCAGATTCAACCAGACGACGCCGAGCTCGCGCATGTCGCCCAGCAACCGGTGAATTTCCGCAAGGGTCAGCTCACGCGGAAAGTAGGCGCTGTCGTTATACGGATCCGTGTAGCAATGGCGGCAGTGCAGGTTGCAACGATAGGTCAGTTCGAGTTGTGCTTTGATGACCCGGCGGTCAGCGGCGGCCTGCTCATGGATTTGTCGGCTGAACGTCCCGTAGGGGATCATGGCCAGCGGGCGACGGTCAGACATGGTGCGCTTCCGGTTGAATGAGCGCCGACGCGGCGGGCGTTTTCCACTCGCAGGCGAACCCAGGCAGCGCGTCGTAAAACCCTTCGCGGAATGAGCCTTGTCGCAAATCGTACGACTGCTGCCGGTTGCCCGAGCAGAGTTGCAGCCCGCCATACGCATCAATGTGAAAACGGCGCATGCCGCTGTTGCAGGGCGGCAGATCGGTTCGGGATTTCCGGCAGGCTTCACTCCAGAGGTCCGGATCCTGCCGGTTCAATTCATCCAGTTCCTGCGGTGACAGCGCATAGCGAAACGGTCCGGCTCCCCCATCGAGTTCGGGGCGAAGATCCTCTCCCAGGCGGAAGGCCACCGGTCCCAACGACGCGGCATAGGCCTTCACCGCCAGAATCTCGTCGCGATTGAGCGTCAAGGCCGTAGTCTTTACCAGGAGGGGAAGGCGCCGGGCGAGCAGAAGCCGGATGGCCTCCAGACAGCGCGTATGCGATCCGGCTCCCTGCGTAACCTGCTCGAAGGTGCCGGCCGTAGTGCCGTGGAGACTGATTTCGATCCGATGTGGCGGAAGAGCCGCCAGACGGTCGGCGATGGATTCGGTGATCAGCGTGCCGTTGGTGAACAGCGTTACGAGGAGCCCGCGGGAGACGGCGTAGTCGTAGATCTGGAAAAAATCAGGCCGGGCCAGCGGCTCGCCGCCGGTCAGGCAGAGTTCCAGCAGTCCGGCTTCGAGCAGTTGGTCGAGGATGCGAAGGATTTCCGCGGTGGTGAGTTCGCGGCGCACTGACTCAGGATTGTTCCGGCAGTCGGTGTAACACATGACGCATCGGAGGTTACAGCGGCAGGTGATTTCCCACTGGCAGGCGAGGGGGTACCGCTCAGGCAGATGGTTGAGTTTAACCTGTGGAACCATGGGCGACCGCCACCTCTTGGATTGCCTGGATCGAGAGAAGGTCTGCCAGCAGAGTGTCGAAGTCCTGATGTAGTTGATCGGGCGCGACGTCGTATTCTTCGATGAACGCCGCGCAGATGTCCCGGACGGGCGATGTGCCGTCGAGGCGGCGCCATAAGGCCGCGCCGGTTTCATTCAGGACATAAATGCTGTTGGAGTCTTTGAGGGAGCGCCGAACCGGGACGAGAATACATTCTCCGGCCACGTCCCGCTGGACATAATCCGGATGTTTCGCGTAGACGGCCGCAGGATTCATAGCGGGAGGATAGCAAATCCTCTAAGGGGCTTCCAGAGGTATTTCGGCGGAAGTGAGCGGGGCGACGGGTGTGAACCGGCTCAGGAGAGAACCGCGTAGCCGTCCGGCCAGTTCAGTTCGATCAGGGAGATTCCCGCCCCGGCGATCTCCGTCCGCAGTTCTTCCTCGTCGCGGAAGACGTGCATGAAGTGGCCGTTGGTACAGGTATCGCCGTTCTGGTAGGCCCGGTTGGATCCCGGCCAGCGGAGGATCAGCCGGCTGCAGGCCTGGATTTTCCGCGAGAGTGCGGTCTCCGGCTCCCGGGCGATCACGAAGTTCAGAACAATTTTTCCGCCCGGCACGAGACACTGTTTGAGGTTCTGCAGCCAGGCCTGCCGCCGTGCGCGCCCGGGCACGGCGCTGTACATGACTCCGGAGAGAAGAATGTAGGTGACTGATTCGGCTCGAACCGGGAGCGTCAGGAAATCCGCCTGTGCGAATGTGACGGGCAGGTTCGATTCCGCAGCCCGTCGGGTGCCGATGACTAATCCGCCGCGGGCGATATCCAGTCCGAGTACGCGATAGCCGCGCCGGGCGAGGACAAGCGATTCCCGTCCGAGACCTGACCCGAGAATCAGCGTAGTCGCGGGGATCGGCAGGTGTTGTGCAACGACCCGTTCTTCCCAGGGCTCAAGAGACCAGGAGTAGGCCATGAGGGGAAGATGAACGCCGGCCTGCGCATAGCTCCGGTCGTAGTAGCGGCGCATCAGGCGTTCGAGGCGGTCCGGCGGCAGCAGCGCCGGCAGGACACCGTAGAGAAACATGTGGATCTGAGCCAGCCATCCGACGAGGACTCCCGTGAACTTCGCGCATCCTGTCACGATGATCGCTAGGAGTTGCATGGCTATCCTTCTGAGCGCTGCAGAAACGGCAGCAGGTGTGCCGCTGCATCGGCCGCGCCGGTGCAGGCAGGCGGCGGGGAGAGCGGTTCCGGCGAAGCCAGCGCCTGTCTGATGGCCGGTTCCCAACTGGCATTCAGGAAGTCTTCACGCGACAGTTCGACGCCGCGGCCATACCGACGCACATACTGCACGATGGAATCTTCGTCGGCAAAGTCATGACGGCGGACGTAGACCAGCGGAGTGTGGACGGCGACCGCTTCGATGGTCGTGCCGTAGCCGGGCTTCGTCATCACGACATCGACGGAGGAGAGGAGTGTACTGAAGGGCTCGGTCATGCCGGAGATGGAACGGACCCGGCGGCTCTGCGGTGGAACCGGGCCGGCGATGAGGAATTGGATTCCAGGCATGGACTCCATCCGGTCAAACGGGAGATGCTCCAGCGGGATGCCCCCGAAGGCCATGAGTACGAGGGTCTCGTCATCCGGAACCTGTAGTTGCGCACGGAGGCGATCCCGGGCGGAGGGAAGTGGCGTCGCGATCGGGCCGATATTCTCCGCCTGGCGAAACGCCGGCATCGGCAGCCCCGGTGTGATGCGCAGGAGCAGCGTCGCCTGTCCATAGGCACGGCGCATATCTTCAAGCAGCGCGTGCTGCCAGGGCTGCGCCCGATTGACGTGCTCTTGCAGGATTTCATCCCAGCTCAGGCTGGCGAGCGCCACGGCCGGCACTCCGGCTGCGGCTCCGGCCGCCATGGCCAGATAGGGGTTGTTGCCGATGACGAGATCCGCGCCGGACCCACGAATGGCGGCGGCCTCTTCCTTGAGCCGTGCCGCCCAGTTTGTGTGAAACCGGCGGTGTGCCTCCCAGGTAGCCTCCCAATCCATCGTAATCGGACCATGCTGCAGGCAGCCGATATCCAGTTGGGCCGGACGCAGTTCCCAGGGCACGGTCATCCGGGACTCGAAAAAATGAGCCGGGACATTGGTGCGGAGTACGATCTTCAGGGAGGGAATCCGCCGGCCCAATTCGTTCAGCACGGGGATCACCTGGGCGGCGTGGCCGTAGCCGTGGGCGGAGATGGCTGACCAGATCAGTGGCACAGACAGGTGACTCGTGACTCGTTAACTGTTGGAGTAATCGGACTCCAGCGGCGCGATGTTGTATTCCAGTTCCAGATCGAACTCGTCGACCAGTTCGTTGAAGACTTTCGCGCCCATGTCGGAACGGACCTCGTTCATGACCAGATCGATCATCGGCGCGGCCCGCGGGCCGAATTGAGCGATGGCCGATTCAATTCGCTGTTTGGCGGTATCCAGTGTCATACGCAGTCTCCGTGATTAACGCAGGCCCTGGAGCATCATCTGCATTTCAGGCACGAGGTCGCGTCCGCCGTTGGCGCGTCCGGAGGCGGAGGCGTCGATGCCGGCTTGCAGCACGGGCTTCGCTTCCTCGGGCCGTCCCAATCCGATGAGCGCGCGCCCGAGGGCCAGGTGCGAGGCTACATGCACTGGGTCCAGCTGCACGGCGACGCGCAGATGTTCCACGGCTTCTTCCAGGCTCCCGCCTTCCTGCAGAATTTTATTGCCCAGGCCGTAGCGGCCGAGGAACCCTTTGGGATTTTTGGCGACCATTTGACGAAACGCTTCAATGTCCATGTGTGCTCCCGCGTGAGGAGCCCATCATAGCATTAGCAAACGGCGGGAGACCAGGCCGTGCCGTGGAACAGACCGGCCTGCTGTCGAGAGGCGGCGGAACGGGCGCGCCGACGTCAGCGCGACGGGCCGGGAGCGGAGGTGGAGATCGAAACAGCCGGCTGCGCGCGCCGCTTCAGCTTGACGCTGACGCTATGGATGGTGCGTTCTTCGAGAGGGGCGCTGCTGGCATTGTAGAAGGTCGTATCTTTGACGAGCTGGTGCAGGAGATCGGTCAGGCCCGCTTCCATGACATGGCCTTTCAGCTCCGCGATCATAGAGGGGCTGGCGCTGAACAGATTATACCGGGCGGTGCCGGACGACTCGGCACGATAGGTCTTGACGGTTCCGTCCCAGCGTTCGAGTTCCAGAGTCAGATGCGTGCCGTAATCGTAGTGAAAGTCCATCACCGGGGACAGAAGGAACATGGAGGTGCCGATGGCGAATCCCTTCCAGGCCGCCTCTCCGGGATGCGAATCGATCGTATCGTCGATGCTCAGCCGGGCGACGATCGTTTTCTCGTCCGGGGTGACCGGCGCCTGTTCGGCGAGGGCAAGATGCGAAAAGAGATTGAGGCTGTGTAATGAGCCCAACAGCCGGCGGTCCAGGTCGACGGACGGATTTTGCGGCGCTCCGTTCTGGGTGAGCTTCGCCGGGTCGAGTACGAGCGGGACGCGCTCGGCGTTCGCAATGGTCGTCGGTGCAGCCGGTGCGTCCGAATGAGCGGACGGGAGAACCTCGATCGAACGGGTACAGGCGCCTGAGAGAGCACTGGCCAACAGGAGGATCGCCAAACTGTAGGAAGACGTTGTCTGTGCCACGATGTCCATCCCTTCGTCAGAAGAAAAACGAAAATCCGCCGAACGGTAAACTAGAGTTGAGCCCTAAGTTGGGATACCGCGTCCCGGCATTCGAGATATGGTGAAATCGATAGCAGACATTGAATGCCAACTAGGGCGTGATCAAATACGAGC
>CAZEHM010000036.1:0-30830 GCA_964512025.1 uncultured Nitrospira sp.
TATTTCCTCAACTATCGCGCCCTCAATGCGGATTTTACGATCGATCTGGCCTCCGGCACCATCCGGCCCCATCAAACCGATTCCGTGGATTGGCGGGTGACGCTGGTCAATACGGGCGACGCCACCATGACGGGCGGCCGCGTCAAGCGGATGAAACCGTACATCGGCGATGAACCGTTCCTTCTGACCTATGGCGACGGGGTGGCCGACATCGACTTGAATGCGTTGCTGTCGTTTCATCGCGGCCACGGCAAGATGATCACCGTATCCGCCGTCCGGCCCGCGGCTCGGTTCGGTGAACTGGAGTTGGACGGGGTGCGGGTGTCGAGTTTCAAGGAAAAGCCGCAGCTGCATGAGGGATGGATCAACGGCGGGTTCTTCGTGATCGAGCCGCAATTTTTCGACTTGATCGACGGGGATAGCACGTTGTTGGAGCGGGAACCGCTGGAACAGGCGGCTAAAGCCGGGCAATTGATGGCCTATCGTCACGAAGGGTTCTGGCACTGTATGGATACCAAGCGGGACCACGAATTGCTCGAGGCATTGTGGAAGAAGGGCGCCCCCTGGGCGCTCTAGCGTCACGTCATGCGGATACTGGTCGCGGGAGGATTCGGGTATGTCGGCGGGCGCATCGCGCATGCCCTGAGCGACGCGGGGCATACGGTGGTGTTGGGGACCAGACAGGCCGCGCCGCCGCCCGCCTGGCTGCCTCAGGCGCGCGTGAGGCGATTGCAGTGGCAGGACCGCGTGGCATTGGAAGAGAGCTGCCGCGGCATGGACGCTGTGATCCATGCCGCGGGGATGAATGCCCAAGACTGTGCCGCCGATCCGGTGGCAGCGCTCGAATCCAACGGCGTCGCGACGGCTCGTTTGTTGACGGCCGCAATCCGTTCCGGCGTGCCGCGCTTCCTCTATTTCTCCACCGCCCATGTCTATGGAAGTTCCCTGGAAGGGACCATCACGGAGCAGACCTGTCCCCGCAATCTCCATCCCTACGCCACCTCGCATCTGGCGGGCGAACAGGCGGTCCTGGAAGCCGCCCAGCGAGGAGCGATCCGGGGCGTGGTCTTCAGATTGTCGAATGCGTTCGGCGCACCGATGTCAAGCGAGGTGAACTGCTGGATGTTGCTGGTAAACGATCTTTGTCGACAAGCGGTGACCACAGGCGAACTGGCGCTGCGCACAGCGGGGCTCCAATTGAGGGATTTCGTGACGCTCGAGGATGTCACCCGGGCAGTATTGCATGTGTTGCAACGTGACACCGTTTGTGCCGGCGATGGACTCTTCAATCTCGGCGGCGACGCCGCGCGATCGATCCTCTCGATGACTGAATTCGTATCCGAACGCTGGAAGTCGCTTACCGGCCAGTCCTTGCCGATTGTCCGGCCTGCGCCGGCCGGCCCGTCGCCGTCGGCGTTGACCTACTCATCCGATAAACTTCTGGCTACGGGATTCTCGCTCTCGTCGCGGTGGTCTCACGAGATCGACGCGACGCTGGCTCTGTGCCGAACCGCATTCGCTCGTTGATTGGAATCATGTCACAGCCCCTCGTCTCCGTCGTCATTCCTACTTACAATCACGCGCGGTTCTTGCCCGCTGCGTTGCAGTCCGTCCTGGCGCAGACCGAGTCCCGATGGGAGGCCATTGTCGTCAATAACTTTTCGCAGGACGCCACGGTCTCGGTCGTCGACTCGTTCGGAGATGCCCGCATCCGTCTGGTGAATTTCGCCAATCACGGGGTGATCGCGGCTTCGCGCAATTACGGCATCGCGCTGACAGCGGCTCCCTATATTGCGTTTCTCGATTCCGACGACGTGTGGTATCCCGAGAAACTCGCCCGGTGCCTCCAGCGGATGGAGCAGGGGTTCGATCTGATCTGTCATGCCGAACGATGGATCGGCCCGGGAACGCGCACGCGCGAGGTTGCCTACGGTCCGGAGGCGCGCGCTACCTACCGGTCGCTGCTCTACGAGGGGAACTGCATTTCCACCTCGGCGGTCGTGGTGAAGCGTGAATACGTCGAGCGAGCCGGCCGGTTCAGCGAAGAGGCCGCCTACATCACGGCCGAGGACTACGACTTGTGGCTCAATTTGGCGAAGGTCGGTACACGGATGGGGTTTGTGCCCGAAGTGCTCGGGGAATACTTGATCCACGACGGGAACCAAAGCCGGGTCGCCCTTCGTAATATGGAAGCGGTGATGGCGGTGGTCCGGCATCATCTCCACAGCGAGCAAGAACGGGGGGAAGCCAGTCCCTGGCGGACTCGCCGGCGTATGGCGCTCATCTATTACAGCGGCGGACGCGGATTGCAGGACAGCGGCCAGTTCGGCGATGCCTGGCGGTATTTCCTCAAAGCCGTCTCGACGTACCCGCTCGTGCCGAAATTTTACGCGGCAATGATGTTGAACGCTTGCGGACGCCGGCCATGAAAGCCTGTGTGTAACCATGCGGATGCGGAGGGTTGTCGCACAGGCGGTGTCCGAAGTGATCGCGTGCGGGCGGTGGGCTTGCGAGGCGCCGGCCGGATTGCGCGTGTTGCTCTACCATGCCATCGGATCCCCGGCTTTGGGCGATGTCTACGGATTATTTTCGATCAGTCGGGATCAGTTCATCGGGCAAATGGATTATCTGGCGGCATCGTACCGGGATCGTGTCATCTCTCTCTCCCCCGATACGGCGTGTGGAGCGACGGCGCAGCTCGCCATCACGTTCGACGACGGCTACGAAGACAACCTCACGGTTGCGGCGCCTATCCTGGTCGAGCGGGGCTTGCCGTTCACCGTATTCGTGACGTCGGATTTCGTCAAGCAGGGCCGTCACGGTTTTCTCTCACTATCGGGACTGCGTGAGTTGGCGGCGATGCCGAACGTCACGATCGGCGCGCACGGGGCGACGCATGTGGCCTTGCCGGCATGCGACGATGCTGGGTTGCGGGACGAATTGTGCCGGAGCAAGCGGGATCTGGAAGACGCCATCGGCCGCTCCGTCGTCACCATGGCCTATCCCTACGGGGCGACGGATCGCCGTGTGCGCGCGGCCGTTCAAGACGCTGGATATCGGTTAGCGGCATCCAGCTATGCGACAGTCAACGATGAGAAACGGGATCCGTTCGTGCTCGGTCGAACCGAGGTGTTGGGCGGAGAGTCGCTCAGAGTGTTTCGCCAGCGATTGCACGGCAACTGGGACTGGTATCGTTGGCGCACGAAGGATCCTGCCACCGTATGAGTTGCGCTGTCACCGTGGTGATTCCCGTTCTGAATGAAGCGGCCGCCCTCCCGCGTTTGTTGGCGGCACTCAAGGCCCAAACGCTGCGCCCCCGGGAGGTATTGATCGCCGATGCCGGATCGACGGACGGCAGTGCGGCGGCGATCGAGCGATGGTGGCGGGCGGAGCGCTGGGACGGCGGAGACTGTCGGGTTTTGGCGGTGCCCGGTGCCATGCCCGGCGCGGGGCGCAATGCCGGCGTTCGCGCGGCGGCTCATGAGTGGATCGCGTTTCTCGACGCCGGAATCGATCCGGAACCGACCTGGCTGGAACGATTGTGCGCCTATGCCAATAGTCTGAATGTCCGGGCGGTCTTTGGGCTATGTCGATTTGCCGCTGACGGCGCGTTCGAGCGGGCGGTCTGTGCGTTGTCGCATGGGCAAGGCACCGCACATTCGGTCGTGCCGGCATCGCTGTTCCATCGCCGCGTGTTCGATGAAATCGGATGGTTCCCGGAACATCTCCGTGCCGCGGAGGATCTCAATTGGAGCGATCGACTGACGGCCCGCTACGGCCCGCGCGAAATCTGTGCGGATGCCGTCGTGCACTATACGCATTTCCCTTCCACGTGGTCGTCCGCACTTCGAAAGTGGAAGCTCGCCGAGTACTCTAGTGTGATTGCCGGCGTTCGTCTTTGGCGGCAGATTCCGTATTTGATTGGGTTTCCGCTCGTCTATGCCGCGTTGCTTTCGGGAACGGTCCCGGGGGCGGCGCTCTTTATCCTGTATGTCACGGTTCGAGGCGTCGTCGATCCTGTTCGGCGGAGTCAAGAGCGTCGCTGGTGGGGACGGCACGCCGGCGCGATCGTGATCGCACTGCCGCTGGCGTTGTTGCTTGATGCAGCGAAGATGGCCGGGATCCTCCAGGGATGTGTCGCCAGAGTATTCGGGTCCCCGACGGGACCGGGTGTGACGGCGGGTTGAATGGAACAGGTACGCTGTGATTACTGCGGGAGTGCCGAGTCCGATGTCGTCGCGCGTCAGACCGACCGGCTGCACCGGACGACCGACGAAGTCTTTTCGATCGTGCGGTGCCGAAACTGCGGCTTGCACTATACCAATCCGCGGCCCCGTCCCGATGAAATCGGCCGGTACTATTCGGCAGAGTATGCTTTTCACGCCGCGCCGCCTCTCTGGCGTCAGTGGATCGACCGTGTGCTTGACTGCTGGGCCAATTCACCGTTGGCCGGTGTGGCGGCGGTTCTTCCACCGGTTGCCCGTCGGCTGGCCGCGCGGATCAGACCGGCTGTCGACGATCCGGTGTTGGAGTATTACCGCGGGGGAAGACGAGGCGCATTCTTGGACATCGGGTGCGGATCGGGATGGCACGCCCACTACTGGGGACGGCAGAGTGCGGTGCTCAGTTGCCGGCAGTGGGGCGATGTGGCCGGCGTCGAGATCTCCGACGCAGCGAGAGCCTTCTTGTCCGGCTCGGGGGTGCGGTGCTGGCCTGATCTGGCCTCGGTGCCGGAGTCGGCATTATTCGGACTGATCAGAATGAACTGGTCATTGGAGCATGTTCATTCTCCCGATGCCCATTTTGCGTTTATCGCGGCACATCTGAGCCCGGGGGGACGGGCCGTGATTGCAGTTCCGAATTACGACGGTCTGATCTATCGCCTGGCGCCCGACTGCGTCGAATTGCCGATCCATCTCCATCACTTCAGACCCAAGGATCTAGTGGCTTACGGCGAGCGTCACGGCTTGCAGGCGATCCGCATCACGACGTTTTCCTATCCCGACATGTTTCGAGTCGCTGCTGAGGCAGGCATGTTGCCGGACGTGTTTGGAGGATGCTCGGGAATCGCCGAAGCCAGATCGATGCTGAGTACCTTGTCGTGCTTTGACCGGGCCGGATGGGGGAACGACATGGTAGCGGTCCTTGAAAAACGGCCGGCTGCATAAGAGAGTGAACGCGTGCCCGTCCTCTTTCCTCAGAGCTCGATCAACGATGACGCGATTCGATATTTCAGTCTCGCGCGATATGCGCTGCTGGAGGGGCTGCGGTTGCTGGGTGTCGGGAAAGGGCAGCGGGTTCTGTTGCCCTCCTTCATTTGCCGGGACGTGCTTGCATCGGTCGCTTTGGCGGATGCGACGCCCTGCTGGTATGACGTCACGTCCGGGCTGACGCCGGCGAGTCCGCCGGAGCTATGGCCTGAGGCGGAGGCGGTGCTGGCGGTCAATTTTTTCGGATTTGCGCAGGACCTCGCGCCGTTCGAGGCCTACGCAAGGAGAACCGGCGCGGCGGTGATCGAAGACAACGCGCACGGATATTTGAGTCGCGATCCACAAGGGCGTTGGCTGGGAACGAGGGCGCCGATGGGACTGTTGAGCATACGGAAGACATTCCGAATTCCGGACGGCGCGGCGCTGGTCGTCAACGATTCTGTCCTGACGAAACGTCTGCCAGGGCAGGTACCCATCGATGGCGGAGGCCTTCAGTCGGCTCAATCCGTGAAGGCGAGGCTGCGCCGCGTTCCGTTCGTCGGTTCAGGCCTTCTCCGCATGGCCACAGCGCTCGTGAGGGCGGTGAGAAAGCACAAAACCGGGAGTGAACTTCCGCTCTCCGATCCGCTGTCAGAATCGACCATTCCGTTTTCTCAGAATCCCTGGGCCGGCCTGATGGCCGCGATCAGCCGGTGTGATGCGCAGGCCGAAATCGCCCGGCGGCGAGCCGCCTACCTCGAGTGTGCACGAGAAGGAGCGCGGTACGAGGTCGTGCCGGTGTTTCCCTCGCTACCGGAACACTGCGTTCCCTATGGCTATGCGTTTCGGAGTGAGGCGTCGGCGTACCGCGCCATGCAGCGAGTGGCCGACCGAATGGGATTCGATCTCGTGACCTGGCCGGATCTTCCCGGGATTGTCCGGCAGACAGCTCCTGTTCACTATCACAACGTACACTTGATCAATTTCTTATGGTGATTTGGACACCGTTCGAGGGACAGGCCGACGCATGGGACAAGCTGGTCGAGGCTTTGGGGGGAGGGTTCTACCAGAGCTATGGCTGGGGCGAGGTGCGTCGTGTGGCCGGGTGGGACCCGCTCCGGCTGGTAGGATCGGATGCATCAGGGCGGAACAGTGCGGCGGTGAGCGTGCTCGTCCAACGGCGCGGGGGAATTCCCGTCTGTTGGATTCCAGGCGGTCCGGTCGGTCCCATGATGAATTTCGATGGAGCCTTTCGCCGCGCGCTGAGCCTGATGCTTGGCCGACGCCCGTTCTATTGCCGTCTGAGTGTGCTTCGGGTCGGAGAGCCGGGAGAGCCGGAACAACTGGCGCAAGCCGGTTGGAGACGTCCGACCGTCACCATGAGCACCGGTTTGACCATGCTCTATCCGCTGGAAGGCGACGAGCAGGATCGAATGAAACGCGCCAGCGGCAACTGGCGGCATAATCTGAAACGCGCCGGTCATCATGGGTTGCAGATCGAGCGGTGGGAGAAGCCGGATGTGGCGGCGATGGCGGCGCTCTATCGTGAGATGGAAGGGTTGAAATCGCTGCCTGTGCAGCATACCGAAGCGGAACTGGCGGCCATGTTGAAAGAACTCGGTGAGCATCTGGTGCTGTATCGGTGTGTGGATGCCGGAGGGGGCTTGCTGGCGTTGCGCGCCGCCGGTGTATTTGGATCCACCGCGTGGGATCTGCTGGCCGCGGCCGGGGCCAACGCCAGAAAGGTGTACGCCTCACATGCCACGCTCTGGGCCCTCCTCGATCATTGTAGTCAGCGGGGGCTTACGCAATACGACTTGAGCGGCGTGGATCCGGTCAATAACAAGGGCGTGTTCGATTTCAAGCAGGGGGCCGGCGCGCATCTGGTGAAATGTCTGGGCGAATGGGAATGGGCCTCGCTACCCGGCATGTGCTGGGCTTTCAATGTGGTGCTTAAACGGCGGGGGAGTGCCTAGACCGGCCCCGTCCGGCGGATGCAATCAGCGCGATGGTGAACTCGATCTGTTTCGTGGCGACCACGCCGTTTGCGGTGAATGCCTTTCTCCTGACCCATTTACAGACATTGGCAGACCACTGGTCGGTGACCTTGTGTGTGAATCGCGCGCTGTATCCGTTGTCCGATCGCATCGATCCACGCATCCGGGTGATCGATCTCCCCATCGCTCGGAATATTTCTCTTCTCAACGATCTGCGAGCGCTACTCTCGCTGATCGCGCACTTTCGTGCCGAGCGGTATGCCGCCGTCCATAGCATGACGCCGAAGGCCGGGCTCCTGGCTATGTTGGCGGCCCGTCTGACTGGAATCCGGATCCGGCATCACACCTTTACCGGCCAGGTGTGGGCGACGAGGCGTGGATTGTCTCGGGCCTTGTTGAAATTATTTGATCAGATCATCGTATATGCGGCGTCGCAGGTCTTCGCGGATAGTCCGTCGCAGTGCCGGTTTCTCGAAGCGGAACGGGTTGTCGGCCCAGGCGGGATTTCCGTGTTGGGACCGGGATCGATTGCCGGTGTCGACGTCGAGCGGTTCCGGCCCGACGAGGTGATTCGTCGTCGCCTGCGTCAGGAGCAAAAGACAGGGGATGATGCGTGCGTATTTTTGTTCGTCGGGCGGCTGACGAAAGACAAAGGGATTTTCGATCTGGCTCAGGCCATCGCGGTCGTGGCGAAAATTGATCCGCGCGTGGAGTTGTGGCTGGTGGGGCCGGACGAAGAACGGTTGTGGGAACGACTCAAGCACGACACGACGGCGAACGGTGCTCGACTGCGATGGCTTGGCCAGACGCCTCGTCCCGAAGACTATATGGCCACGGCGGATGTGCTTGTCCTGCCGAGTTACCGTGAAGGGTTTGGATCGGTCGTTATAGAAGCCGCCGCGTGCGGCATTCCGACTATCGCGTATCGGGTCGATGGAGTGATCGACGCCGTCGTCGATGGTCAAACAGGATTCTTGGTAGCGGCCGGAGATGTGAACGCACTGGCTACCGCAATGTTGGATTTGTCACGAAATACAGCCCGGCGCCATCAGTTGGGGCAGACCGCGCGCCGCCGCGCCGTAACGACATTCTCCGGAGAAGCCGTGACGGCCGAATGGATGGATTTTTACCGACGGACCTTGGAAACCGGCAAAAATGGCGCGTGACCCGATTCAGGCCGGTCCTGCGACTGTCATGTCGGATCGATCGGGAAGGCGGATACGCCACGAGTCATGAAGCGGCTCTTCGATGTGTGTCTGGCAGCGTGCGTCGGAATCTTGGCGCTCGTTCCATCTGCGGTGATCGGACTTGCCGTGCGCCTGACGTCGTCCGGCCCGATTTTCTATTGGAGCGACCGTGTGGGGCGCGACAATCGGTTATTCAAAATGCCCAAGTTTCGGAGTATGCGAACGGATGCGCCGGCGCTCCCCACGCACTTGATGACCGATCCCGCCAGATACCTGACTCCGATCGGGTCGTTTCTGCGCAAGACGAGCCTGGATGAGCTGCCCCAACTGTGGAGCATCTTGAAGGGCGACATGAGTTTTGTGGGACCGCGTCCGGCCCTATTCAACCAAGACGACTTAGTGGTTTTGCGGACACAGTATGGGGTGCATCGGCTTGTGCCAGGCCTGACCGGTTGGGCGCAGGTGAACGGCCGCGACGAATTGCCTATTCCCGAGAAGGTCAAGCTGGATGCGGAGTATTTGCGTCGGCAGTCGTTCTGGTTCGACCTGCGGATTCTGTGGCTGACGTTTGTGCAGGTGCTTCGCCGGGACGGTGTGGCCCATTGACTCACGGTAAGGGATTTCCGTGAATGTGTCGGTGTCATGAGTAACGAACAGAGTCGCGAAGACATCAGGCTGCTCGATGGAATTCTCGTCATCAACCCCAGGGATTTCACCGAGCGTCGACTGAGTATCGAACGGCAACTGCAGCCGCTTGGCCTGCCCTATGAGTTCATCCATGCCTACGATGCCGGCGATCTGGACGCTGCCACGAAGAGCCGGTACTTCGGGCAAGCTCTTCTCAGCCCCGGTCAACAGTCCTGCGCGTTGAAGCATGTTCAGGCCCTGCGGCTCATCGCCGAACGCAACTGGCAGCGTGCTCTGGTCTTGGAAGATGACGCCTTCCTGGTCCCTCTGTTCATTCCAGAGCTTCAGCGGGCGCTCGATGAGTCCGCCCGGTTCGATTTTCCCCATGTTTTATTTATCGGCAGCGGCGGCAACCAATATATTTCACGTCGCTTGCGCGTGCCAGGACAGCACCTGTATAAGTCCGACAAAGGACGGTTGGGCGAAGCCTATGTGCTGGGAAGTCACGCGGCTCGTCTGCGGGTCGAGTGGATTGAACAGCGCGGGATTCCGTTGCCGATCGACAATCTCTTTGAACGGATCGACCGTGAGCGTGGAGTCGCGATGTATTGGCTTGAACCTCCTATCGTGGAACAGGGCAGCAAGAACGGACGATTCCGGTCAGCTCTGGAGCCGGCCCCGCCTAATATTATTCGGCGTATGACATCGCTGCTACAGAAACTCAGGCGAAAGTATCTTTATTAAACTGCTAATTGGTATCGACAGAACATGACACAGCGTGTATCCCAACAACTGCTCGATCTGGCCCGGATCATGGCGATCATCGCCTGTGTGGGGATTTTGTATTCTCCATCGGTCGCCACTATAGGCTTGGTTGTGACTTATGTGGCGTTTCTGGCGAGCGGGCAGGCTGTTTCCCGATCGAAGGCCGTCTTCATGCGTCCGCTGGTGTATTGGGGAGTGGCATTTTTAGGGGGTGTCTTATTTGCAATGACCTATGCGTCGGTGCCCTGGTCCGATCGATGGACGGATTTTTATAAATGGCGCACGATCCTATGGCTCTATGTGACGCTGATGCTGTTTGACCAGACTTGTTGGAGGGATCGGTTTCTGGCGACTTTTCTGGCCGGGACGGCGGTGGCACTTGCGGGGTCATTTGCGTCAGCCGTCGGCTGGATCACGCTGTGGCGCGCTCCCCATGAATTGTTGAGAAATACCGGTACCCAGGGGATGGCGTTCGCCAGTGCCGCGCTGATCTGTACATGGATGACTCTGGAAAAACGGTCGCTGCTGGGGCTGGCTGTTTGGATCTGGCCAGCCATCGGGTTGTTATATATCGTGAACGTGATTTTTATTACGGATGCGCGAAGTGGGTATGCCTTGCTCGGGCTGGGGGCATTCACCCTGTTATGCTGGAAAGCGGCGTGGCAGTACCGGATGTTGATACTAGTCGGGTTGCTCGTTGCCGGGGGGCTGGCCTTCGCCGTGTCACCACGGATGCAGAGCAAGGTGATGACCGGGGTGACGCAGTGGACGACTGAGTCGGAGTCGGCGGAACTCACCAACTTCGGGAGCCGCCGGGTGTTTTATCAGAATAGTCTAGAACTCATTCGGGAGAATTGGCTTCTGGGCGTCGGGACCGGAGGGTTTGTCCAGGCCTACGGCGAGCATGTGACGAAAAAATACGAAGCGTCCGATTGGCGTGCGATGCATACGACGGATCCACACAACCAATATATGGCGGTCTGGCTTCAGCAGGGTGTGGCAGGGCTGGTGTTGTTCCTCGCCTGGATTGCGGCGATGTTTCGCGACCGTGAATCGCCCAGAGTGTATCATCGGCTGGCCGTGGCATTGCTCGCCGGCTGGTGCGTGACGAGTCTGTTCAGCTCACATTTCAGAACGTTTGCCGAGGGGCATCTCCTGGCGACGTTTCTCGGGGTGCTGCTGGCCGCAGAAGCTCGCCCTGAAGACGCGCCGCCGGTTTCGGCGAGCCCGGCACAGATATAGGACTCAGGTATGCAGAAAATATCGGTCTACATCATCGCCTTCAACGAAGCTGGGAAAATCGCCGACACGATCAACAGTGTCCTCTGGGCCGACGAGATCGTGCTGGCGGATTCGGCCAGCACCGACGGCACGGATCGGATCGCCGCGGAGATGGGCGCGCGCATCGTGCAGATTCCATTCGAAGGATTCGGTCATTTGCGCAATCGTGCCATCGCGGTCTGTACGCATGAGTGGATTCTGAGCATCGATACGGATGAACAGTGCACGCCGGAGGTGCGGGATGAAGTGTTGTCTCTGCTGGCGGGCCAGCCCGCGCACGACGCCTATCTCGTTCCGCGGCGGAACTATTTTATGGGGCAGTGGGTGACGCATTCCGGCTGGTACCCGAACTTCCGGCAGCCGCAGCTGTTTCGGAAGGGGGCGATGAAGTACGTTGAGTCTCCTGTGCATGAAGGATATGAACTGCTCACGCCGAAACCGGTGGGGCGTTTGCAGCATGCGATCTGGCAGGTGCCGTTCAGGAATTTTGAGGAAGTCGTCAAGAAGGCGAACCGGTATTCCACGCTTGGGGCGCTCAAGCTTGCGGACCGGCGGGTGTCGATGGGCCAGGCTGTGGCGCACGCTGTGTGGTCCTTCATGAAGCATTATGTCTTCAAGAAGGGATTCCTGGATGGCTGGCCGGGGTTTGTGATCGCCCTGGGGAATTTCGAGGGGACTTTTTATCGATACGCGAAGCGGTATGAGGCCCAGGAGGCCTGGCCTCTACCCAAGCAGTCTCCATTGCGGCGGCCCAACGGATCAATGTCGTCATGAAGACGGCGGTGATCGTCACGACGTACAACCGTCCCGATGCGCTGGCGGCGGTGCTGGCGGGATTTCAAGCGCAGACCGATCAGGATTTTGAGCTCATCGTCGCCGATGACGGGTCGGTGAGCGAGACCTATGGGGTGGTGCAGGAGTATCAACGTCACAGCCACGGTACGGTCCGGTATGTTTGGCAGGAGGATCGGGGATTTCGGGCCGCGGCGATCCGCAACCGGGCGGCGGTTGCGACGGACGCAGACTACATTATTTTTACGGATGGCGACTGTATTCCGTCCCGGCAGTTTGTGGGCGCGCACAAGCGGCTGGCCGAGCGGGGCTATTTCCTGGGGGCGAATCGCGTTCTGCTCTCTCCGGAAGCGACTCGCCGTGTACTGGGCGAACAGATTCCTGTCCATCGGTGGGCGTGGGCGCAATGGGTGCGGGCCTGGGCCAGCCGTGATGTCAATCGCCTCCTCCCGCTGCTGACTCTCCCGGATGGTCCTTTTCGCAAGTGGGCGCCGGATCGTTGGGAGGGCATGAAGACGTGCAACCTTTCTCTTTGGCGGAGCGATCTCCTGGATGTGAACGGGCTGGATGAATCGTATGAAGGGTGGGGGCTGGAGGATTCAGATTTGGTCATTCGCCTGTTACGAATGGGTGTGAAGCACAAGACCGCTCGTTATGCCGCACCGGTATTTCATTTGTGGCACAAAGAACAGGCTCGAAGCGGACTGGATGAGAACCGGGTGCGATTGGACCGTGTGCTGCAGTCTCAGGGCACGCAAGCAATAGTTGGGCTCAACCGGTATTTGACGGGGGCAGGATGAGCCATGGTCAGGTGACAGATGCCGGCGGAGTAGCAGATACACGTTTGATCCGGAACTGTCCGGTCGGATGTGCCGGGGAGATGGTTGAGACCGCGATTGTCCTTCCCGAGGGGGCGTTACGCCGGTGTTCCGTGTGTGGACAATTGGCCAGTCAGATTACAGTAGGAGCGTTTGACCGTTCGATGAAAGAGTTTGATACGCCGGCCGGGACCCTTCCGACTCCACGCACGCAATCAAGGCATGATGTCCGGGCGGCCAGATTGTTCGAAGACGTGAAGAAGCTGGCGCGTACCCGCTCGGCAGAGGGTGTCAGGCTGCTCGATATCGGATGTTCGAGCGGAGCGCTCTTGAGAAGCGCGCAACGCGCGGGGTTTATCGTCGAAGGGGTGGAGCCTGCGGCGCAAGCTGCGGCGTCCGCGAAGAGTGCAGGGCTGAACGTCTTCCACGGCTACCTTCAGGATGCGCGGTATCCGGCGGCGAGCTTCGATGCGGCGACTTTGATGGAGGTGATCGAACATCTTCCGGATCCAAGCGCGCTGATGCGGGAAGTATGGCGGGTGCTCAAGCCGAATGGGGTGCTCGTCGTGGGAACGGGCAACGGCGCAAGCTGGACGGTTCAGCTGGTCGGAGCCGGGTGGGGCTATCTCCACGTGGCGCAGCACGGCGGCCACATCAGCTTCTTTAACCCGCATTCTCTCGGGCGCTTGGCAACGCAATGCGGGTTTCGAGTAGAACGGGTTCAGACCAGGCGGGTGTCGCTTGCTGATAAGCAGCAGGCCGGCCCGGCAAGGTACGGCGTGCTCAAAGTGATGGCTGAGATGCTGGCGTTGCCGGCTCGCATGTTCGGGAAGGGGCATGACATGCTCGTCTTTCTGAGAAAGGTACCGGTCTAATCGATGGCGCAGGAGCCTGGGACGCGTCTGAAAATCGCCGTGCTGATCAAGCGTTTTCTGCGCACCGGCGGGGCGGAGAAGTATGCAATGGAGGTCGTGCGGCGATTGGCCGTGCATCATGAGGTGCACGTGTTCGCTCACGAGTGGGTGTTCGACGGCACCGAACCCATCACGTTTCATAAGATCCCCAGGGTTTGCCGCAAGCCGGCCTGGGTGAATCAGCTGGCCTTTTCCTATTTCTGCCGCAAGGCGGCGGGAAGCGGCTTTGATGTGGTGCACTCCTTTGAGAAGGTCCCCGCTTTTGATGTCATGACGGTCCAATCGCCTTGTTTTAAATCTCCGGAACTCCGCAGGTCGGGGCAATGGAAACAGCTTCTGGATCTGGCCGGCACGGCGATCAGTCCGAGAAAGCTTGCCTGGCGATGGCTCGAAGCCTGCCAGTTTGCCGGGGACGGCAGGCGAGTGATCATTGCCGTGGCGGAGAAAGTGAAACGGAATGTGCAAGACTGCTATGGACTTTCCGATGACTATTTCCAGCTGGCCTATACCGGAGTGGAAGTGCCGCGGGAAGAGTGGGTGCGTTCACCGCAGGAGTTGGATGAGATTCGCGCACAGCTGGGCGTGTCCGCCGACGATGTGGTGGTGTTGTTTGTCGGGACTGAATTCAAGCGAAAGGGCTTGGATGCTCTGCTGGAGGGGTGGGCGCGTATACCACGAGGAAAGTTCAAGCTGTTGATCGCCGGCGGTGGCGGTGGAAAGCTTGACTATTACACGCGTCTAGCGGACAAGATGAACGTGGGGACGGAAGTGCGGTTTTTGGGCCTGGTGCAACAGATTGAACGGATTTATCCGATCGCCGATCTGTATATTTTGCCCACCCTGGCGGATCCCTGTCCCTTGGCGCCGCTGGAGGCCATGGCTGCAGGTGTTGCCACGATCATGAGCGCCGCCGACTTCAACGGAAGCGCGGAATTGGTTCGAAACGGGGAGGCGGTGCTGTTGTCCGATCCGCGGGACTCCCGAGAGATTGCCAACGCACTGGTCGCGCTCACGGACAAAGGGGTTCGCCGCGAACTCGCTGAGAAGGGGCGGCAGCTGGTGCGCCGGTTGACATGGGACAAGACGGTTGAGGAAACTCTGTCGGCCTATCGAGCCGCGATTCAGCGTAAGCGCGTTCAACGACAGGCACATCTAAAAAAGCCGGGAGTGTCGTGCGAGGTCTAGTCAGTCAACTGTTTCATGTGATTGTAGGAAAGTACGGGCAGCTTGTGCTGCGGTTCCGTGCGGGGCTCGTCGTGGCGACGCATCTGGCCCTCATCGTCGCAGCGCATCTGACGGCGTTTGTGCTGCGGTTTGAAGGCGACATCCAGCCGCCCTTCGACCTGATGATCTGGCGCTATGTGCCGCTGGTTCTGCTCATCTATTGGGGCGGGTTGTGGGCCTACGGCATTCAACGCGGTCTCTGGCGCTATGTGGGGCTCCACGATCTCGGCCGGATATTCTGGGCCTCGCTGACGAGTTCAGCCGTGTTTTATGCGGTCGTGCATCTTCTCCTCGGCCGGACGGAATATCCAAGATCCGTCATCATTTTAACCGGCCTGTTGAGCGGGATCTATATCGCCGGAATTCGGCTTGCGGTGCGCTGGTTTCGGGAGTGGCTCCAAATCGTGGCGCCGACGGCCAGGCGGGTGCTCATCGTCGGCGCCGGTCATGCCGGAGAACTGCTGGCCAGAGATATGCTGTCGGATCCAAGTTTCAACAGCCGGCCGATCGGTTTCATCGACGACGATCCGGTCAAGCGGAAGATGAAAATTCACGGGATTCCCGTGTTTGGAGCGATCGAGGAGATCAAGGCCGTCGCCGATCGCTTGGAGGCTCATGAAATTATCGTGGCGCTGCCGTCTGCGTCGACCACGACGAAACAAAGGATTCTGGCCTCCTCGGAGGGCTGCACGGCGCCGATCAAAATTCTGCCGAACATGAAGCAGCTGCTGGGCGATCCGGTGTCGCTTCAGCAGGTACGGCCGATGAGCCTGGAAGATTTGCTGCAGAGGGAACCGATCCAGACCGACCGGCAGGAACTGCACCCGTTGCTTGAGGGAAAGACCGTGCTGGTGACCGGAGCCGGAGGATCGATCGGATCCGAGTTATGCCGCCAGATTGCGTCCTATCGGCCCGAATCGCTGGTGTTGTTCGAACGGTACGAGAACTCCCTGCATGCGCTGTTGCTGGAACTGCGCGCGGCGTTTCCTGCGGTCGGAGTGCTGCCGGTCATCGGTGACGTGACCGTCCCTGAACGGGTGGCCGAAGTATTTCGCCAGACGAGTCCGGATCTCGTGTTTCATGCCGCGGCGCATAAGCATGTTCCCCTCATGGAGCTCAATCCCAAAGAAGCGGTGCGGAATAATGTACTGGGAACGCGGGTGGTTGCCGAAGCGGCGCTCGTGGCGGGCGTGGACCGGTTCGTCCTGATCTCCACGGATAAGGCGGTGAATCCCACCAGTGTGATGGGGGTGACCAAGCGTATCGCGGAGCAGGTCATTCGGGGATTCAATCGCCGCGGCCGGACGAAGTATTCCGTCGTCCGTTTCGGGAACGTCCTGGGAAGCAACGGCAGTGTTGTTCCTTTGTTCACCGAGCAGATCCGCAAGGGCGGTCCGATTACGGTGACGGATCCGGAGATCAAGCGGTTCTTCATGACGATTCCGGAGGCGGTTCAATTGGTCTTGCAAGCCAGTGTACTCGGGCAGGGGGGCGAGGTATTCGTCCTCGATATGGGCGAGCAGATCAAAATCGTCGACCTGGCCAGAAATATGATTGTCTTGTCTGGGCTGGTGCCCGGCAAAGATATCGAGATTGTCTTCACCGGGTTGCGGCCCGGTGAGAAGTTGTACGAAGAACTGTTCGACGAAAGCGAGCAAGTGGAGCCGACAACGCACGGGAAGATCAATCGCGCGGTCGGGGCGCTTCCTTCTACGGATTTCGAGCAATGGCTGGATCAACTCGAGGGCAATCTTTTGCAGTGGGGCGAGGACGAAGTGTTCCTGCAGCTCCGGCAGCGGGTTCCAAGCTTTACTCCGACGATGCCCCAACGGGTTTCCTGACCCGGCCCAGGCTGCTCCTTCCATCCCAACGATGAACGAAACAGACGGGCTGGTTCCATGATTCTTACGGTTTCTCGCAGGAAGACGTCTTGACGCAGTCCGGCACTGCCGTGCCGGATTCCGTTACGTGCGTTGAGACGAGGCTCGCCAGAATAGCTCATCCCGGATGCATTTTCCTTTGGCAAAGCCGAGAGTGCTCGGTATGATGGTTTCCACGAGATAGGGGATTGTTCGTATCATGTTTCATGGGACGACGGAATCACTGTGAAAAAACGTGTTGCCGCAACCGGAAGTCGAGGACTGCGAAGCCGCTTGAAGCAGATCCGCATCGTGGCGACCGACGTGGACGGAGTGTTGACCGACGCGGGTATGTATTATTCCGAATCGGGCGATGAGTGGAAGAAGTTCAATACCCGTGACGGGATGGGGATCAAGCTGCTGCAAAAGGCCGGGTTCGTGACGGCCATTATCACGCAGGAGCGCACGAAACTCGTGGCCCGACGTGCTGAAAAACTCGCTATTCCTGAGCTGCATCAGGGCGTCATGGACAAGCTTTCCGTGCTTCGCGAGATGGTCGCCCGCCATGGAATATCGCTGGATCAAGTGGCGTATATCGGCGATGATGTGAACGATCTTGAAGCGCTCCAGGCGGTGGGGTTTTCGGCGTCGCCGGCGGACGGCATGCCGGTGATCCATGCCGCCGTCGACTATATCTGTAAGAAAAAAGGCGGCGAGGGGTGTGTGCGCGAACTGGCAGAGTTGCTGCTTCAGGCGCGAACGGCTCCTGCGTCTGCGGGACGTTCTACTCGATGAGGATGCTGTATGGGGATTGAGAAGCGCGGACTGTATCCGGTCATCATGGCGGGGGGAAGCGGTACGCGCTTTTGGCCGCTCAGCCGGCATCTGTTTCCGAAACAGCTGCTGAAGATCGGGGGCGGCGAGCATACGTTGATCCAGCAGACCATGCGGCGCGTCCGCGGCTGTGCTCCGGCGTCGCAGGTCCTCATTTCCACCAATGCGGCGCAGGCCGAGCAGATTCGTGTGCAGCTGGCCGACTGGAAAGATGAGCTGAAGGACGGATTCGTTCTTGAGCCGGAAGGCCGCAACACGGCGCCGGCCATCGCCCTGGCGGCGTTGGAAGTGATGCGGCGGGATCCGGACGGGATCATGCTAGTCGTGCCGGCCGATCATGTGGTTACCGGCCAGCGAGAGTTTCAGGCCGCGGTGTCCCTCGCGATGCAGCTTGCGAAAGACGGCCATCTCGTGACCTTCGGCATCAAGCCGATCAGGCCGGAGACGGGCTATGGCTATATCAAGCCGAACGGCCGGGCTCTCGTCGGGAAGCTGGGGGCGCTCAAGGGCTATCGCGTGCAGAAGTTCGTGGAGAAGCCGAACGCGGCGAAAGCGGCGCAATACCTGAAAGCCGGAAATTATTATTGGAACAGCGGGATGTTTGTCTGGAAGGCCTCAACGATTCTAGAGGAGATCCATCGTCACCAGCCGGCGCTGGGAAAAGTGATGGATCGCATCGCGCAGCTGTTGAAGACGGGAGCCCCGAAACAGACGATCGATGAGGTCTATCGTTGGGCTACCTCGGTGTCGATCGACAATGGTGTGATGGAAATGTCCTCGAAAGCCGCCGTGGTGCCTGTCTCATTCCGCTGGTCCGACGTGGGCAGTTGGGGAAGCCTGGATGAAGTGGCGGCGAAAGATAAAGCCGGCAACGTGATGTCCGGGCGGGTTGTCGATTTCGAGAGCACCCGGTCGATCGTCTATGCCGACCGGCGGGTCGTCGCCACCATCGGTCTGGAAGATATGGTCGTGGTCGATACCCCGGATGCCACGCTGGTGTGCCCCAAGTCCCGCGCGCAGGACGTCAAAAAAGTGGTGGAGATTCTCAAACAGCAGAAAGCGCCGGAACATCTGGAGCACCTGACGGTCCATCGCCCCTGGGGATCCTACACGATTCTCGAAGAAGGACCGGGGTTCAAAGTAAAACGGGTGACCGTGAATCCCGGCGGGCGGCTCTCGCTTCAGCTGCATCACAAGCGGAGCGAGCACTGGGTGGTGATTGCAGGAACCGCGCGTGTGACCAGAGGCGAGGAAGTCTACGATCTTCAAGTCGGACAAAGCACGGCCATTCCGGTCGAGACGAAACACCGGTTGGAAAATCCCGGGAAAACCACGCTCCATATCATCGAAGTGCAGAACGGGCCGTATCTCGGGGAAGACGACATCGTGCGATTCAAAGATGATTACGGGCGGACGGCCAACGCGTAGGAGGCGGGATCGGCTATGGGACTGTTTCGCGAATATGACCTGCGCGGCATCGTCGGGAAGGAATTGACCGCAGACATTGCCGAGCGCGTGGGTCGTGCCTATTGCACGCATGTGCAAGGGCGCGGGGCGAAGACCATTACAGTGGGACGCGACGGCCGGCTCAGTTCGCCGGATTTGTATCGCGCGCTGGTCAAGGGGTTGCTGGCGGGAGGCCTCAACGTCATCGATATCGGTATTTGCCCTTCCCCGCTGGTCTATTTCTCGTTGCACACCTTGCCGGTCGACGGCGGCATCATGATTACCGGCAGCCATAACGCCGCCGAGTACAACGGATTCAAGATTTGCGTCGGGAAAGAAGCGATCCACGGCGAAGAGATTCAGGCCCTGCGCCGGGTGATGGAGGCGGGGAAGTTTGTCTCCGGGCAGGGCACGTTGACGGAGCACCCCATCATTCCGGACTATCTGGCCTATATCAAGAAAAGCTTCGCCGGCGTCGATGCGAAACGGCTGCATGTCGTTATCGATTGCGGCAGCGGCGTTGCGGCGCTCATCGCGAAAGATGCGTTGGAACTGTTGGGGTGCAAGGTGACGGGGCTCTATTGTGAATTGGACGGCCGGTTTCCGCACCATCATCCCGACCCGACGGTCTTGGAAAATCTGTCGGACCTGATGCAGGCCGTCAAAGACAACAAGGCGGATGTGGGGATCGGGTATGACGGCGACGCGGATCGCATCGGCACCGTGGACGAGCATGGCCATGTGTTATGGGGCGACCGGCTGATGGTCGTGTATTCGCGGGACATTCTCGCCGTGAAGCCGGGCAGCACCATCATCTCGGAAGTCAAAGCCTCGCAAAGTTTGTACGACGATATCGCCAAGCGCGGCGGCCGCCCGGTGATGTGGAAGACGGGCCATTCGCTGATCAAGGCGAAGATGAAGGAGGAGAAGGCGGTTTTGGCGGGGGAGATGTCCGGGCACATGTTTTTCGCCGACCGGTATTTCGGCTATGATGATGCGGTCTATGCGTCATGCCGGCTCATCGAGATTCTTGCGAAAGGCGTGAAGCCGCTGTCCGCTCTGGTCGCCGATCTTCCGGATACTACGGTGACGCCGGAAATCCGGGTGGATCTTCCCGATACCATCAAGTTCGACGTGGTCAAGCGGGTGCGCGACCGGTTTGAGACCTATGCCAGGACCAGGCAGGGCCTTGGCAGGGATCAGCGCCGGGTGCGTGAGCTGGTCACCATCGACGGCGTACGCGCGATTTTCGACGATGGCTGGGGGCTCATTCGGGCCTCGAATACCCAGCCGGCCCTGGTGCTGCGGTTCGAAGCGGCTACAGCCGCCACGCTCGATGCGATTCGGGCGATCGTGGAAGGCGAACTGGCCGACGTGCGCCGGGAATTTGAACGGTAGTGTCGGGTTCGTTTCATCCCTCCCGACGGACCCTTTCCTCCAATGCCATGCGCCTTCTGGCTTGTGTGCTTTGTCTTTTTTCATCCTGGCTCCCCGGGCCGGTGTTTGCCGTGGAGAGTTCCCTCGCGCCCCTTCGCCCCTTCCGGGTCGGCGAACGGCTGACCTACGACATCACGTTTCTCAATATCAGCGCGGGAACGGCGGTGATGGAGGTGAGCGCCGCCGACGGCGCCGGCGATCATCCTGCGGGAAAATTCATCACGACGGCCGTGTCGAGCCCGAAGGTCACCAGGTTTTTCCCCGTTGATAATCGGGTCGAATCCCTCACCGACCTGACGACGCTGCTGCCGGAACATATGACCTTTCGCCGGCGGGAAGGGAAGAAGAAGGAGGATATCGAGTATATCTTCCACCGGAAAGACAACACGGTGTCGGCCACCCGAGGCGGAGTCACAGAACTTGTGCCGATTCCTGCCGATACTCAGGACCTGATTTCCTGCCTGTACTATGTCCGGAGTCTATTGCCGCTGAAACAGGGCGCGTCGCAGGCCTTGACGGTCTATCACGATAAGAAGATCAGGCAGGTGGAGGTGCGGGTCGAGAAGATCGAGATGTTGGACGGGCCCTGGGGGAATCTGGAAACCGCGCAGGTCCTGGTCATCATGCCGTTTCAAGGGATCTTTCTGAACCAGGGCAACATCCGCGTGTGGTTTACGACCGATGAGCGGCATATCCCCTTGCGGATGAAGGCCAAAGTCGTCATCGGATCGATCGTGGCCGATTTGGTCGACGGAATTCCGGAGATCGCCTCATCCAAGTGAGAGAGCGAACTTTCGTTGCCGGGGCCGGGTAAAACCGTTATACTGCCGCTACTATGGGCCAATTTCCCCTTACATTAAGCCGCTTTATCATCAGAAGCCAGGCCGAGCATCCTGAGGCGACCGGCGAGTTCTCCAGTCTGCTGAGCCAGATCGGACTTGTCGGGAAAGTCATCGCGCACGACTTACGCCGCGCCGGTCTGATCAATATTCTTGGTACGACCGGCGAGACGAATGTACAAGGCGAAACCGTCAAGAAATTGGACGAGATCGCCAATGACACCTTCCTCCGCGCTTTTCAAGGCGACGGCCTGGTCTGCGCCCTGGCGTCCGAGGAAATGGAGCAGGTGGTTGTGCTGCCCGAGAATTGGCCGCAGGGGAAGTACATGCTGCTCTTCGATCCCCTGGACGGCTCGTCCAATACGGATTGCAATATGCCCTTGGGCGCGATCTTTTCCGTGTTGAAGTACACGCGGACCGATCGCCCGCCGATCGAGAGCGATCTGCTGAGAAAAGGGGTTGAGCAGGTCGCCGCGGGATATCTCCTGTTCGGGTCCAGTACGATGCTGGTGTATACCGCCGGCCATGGTGTGCATGGATTTACCCTGGACCCCAGTATCGGCGAATATCTGCTTTCTCACGAGCGCATCCGGATTCCCGACCGCGGGAAGGTCTATGCGACGAATGAAGGAAACTGGCACAAGTGGACTCCCGGCATGCAGAAGTATGTCGAGTATCTGAAAGCCTCCGACAAATCCACCGGGCGGCCGTATAGCGGGCGCTATTCCGGATGCCTGGTCGCCGACGTGCATCGCATCCTGCTCGGCGGAGGAGTCTACCTGTATCCGGGCGAAGTGGATAAGCCGGAAGGCAAGCTGCGTCTCCTCTACGAAGCCAATCCGTTAGGCATGGTGGTGGAACAGGCCGGGGGGCGCGCCACCACAGGGACGATGCGCATTCTTGAGTTCGAGCCGAAGAAATTGCATCAGCGGGTGCCCTTGATTATCGGCAGCAAGGGCGATGTTGACAGGGTCGAAGCCTTTATACAGGGCCGCGCGTAACGCACGTTACTCACGTCATATTTTCTGGAGGATTGTCATGGCAGATCGGGTGGGGGAAATTCTCAGTTGGTACGAAAGCGATAATGCCGGCACCAAAGCGAATCTGGCGCGCATGCTTCGCCATGGCAAGTTAGCCGGGACCGGCAAGCTCGTGATTCTGCCGGTCGATCAAGGATTCGAGCATGGGCCGGCCCGCAGCTTCGCGCCGAACCCGGCCGGGTATAACCCCCACTATCATTTCCAGCTCGGCATCGACGCCGGATGTAATGCCTATGCCGCGCCGCTGGGATTTCTGGAGGCCGGCGCCAGCCACTTTGCCGGCCAGATTCCATTGATCCTCAAGTTGAACAACCATGACGTGCTGCACGATGAGAAAGATCCGCTGCCCTCGGTGACGAGCAGCGTCCGGGACGCGTTGCGGTTGGGCTGCGTCGCCGTGGGATTCACGATTTATCCGGGATCGGCCCACTGTCAGACGATGTATGAACAATTGCGCGCCATCACGGAAGAAGCCAAGGCCTCCGGTCTGGCGGTTGTGGTCTGGTCCTATCCGCGCGGATCGTCGCTCAGCAAAGAAGGCGAAACGGCTATGGATGTCGGCGCCTATGCGGCCCAGATCGCCGCGCAACTCGGCGCTCACATCATCAAGGTCAAGTTGCCGACGGCGCACCTGGAACAGGCCGCGGCCAAGAAGGTCTATGAATCGACGCAGATTCCGATGAAGACGCTGGCGGAGCGGGTCAAGCATGTGGTGCAAAGTTCGTTTGACGGCCGCCGCATCGTGATTTTCTCGGGCGGCGCCAAGAGCGAGGATAAGAACGTGTTTGACGAAGCGCGGGCGATCCGCGACGGCGGCGGGTTTGGTTCCATCATCGGACGGAACTCTTTCCAGCGCCCGAAGGCTGAAGCGGTCAAGTTCCTCCATACGATCATGGGAATCTATGCGGGAGAGATTCAATAGCCACCGGGCGGTGATCGACAGGAATAAGGCATAGAAATCATGGAGCAATACAATCGCGAGTCTGGACCTGATCGAAGGTGGATGGTGGCCGCCGTGCTGCTGACGGCGGGGATCATTATCGGATTTGTGGTGGCGTCTGATCTCGGGTGGCTCTCGAACGGCCATGCCGTTCCGGACAGCGGAGGCGCTCCGCTGGTCAGGCCCGTTGCGACCGCGCCACAGCCCGTTCTGCCGGGGATGGGGAACCTGACGTTTGTGGAAATTGCCAAAGCGGTCAAGCCCGCCGTCGTCAATATCTATGCGACGAAGACGGGTAAAGGAGAAGGCGGCTCTCACGCGGCGCCGTTTGAGGACCCGTTTTTCCGCAAGTTTTTCGGTGATGAATTCTTCCGCCGGTTCGAACAGCAGCAGCCCAAAGAAAAGAAAGAGCGCGGGTTAGGGTCGGGGGTCATTGTCGATGCGAGCGGGTTGATCATCACGAACAATCACGTGGTCGGCAAGGCCGATGAAATCAGGGTGACGCTCTCGGACAAGCGGGAATTCAAAGCCAAGCTGATCGGGACCGATCCCAAGACCGATATCGCCGTCGTCAAGATCGATGCGACCAATCTGCCGACCGTCGCCTGGGCCGATTCGGATCAATTGGAGGTCGGCGAGTTCGTGCTGGCGGTGGGCAATCCGTTCGGGCTCACGCAGACGGTCACGCTGGGCATCGTCAGCGCGTTGGGGCGGGCGGCGGGGATTGCGGAGTACGAAGATTTTATCCAGACCGATGCGGCGATCAATCCGGGCAATTCCGGCGGCGCGCTCGTGAACGTGCGCGGCGAGCTGGCGGGGATCAATACCGCCATTTTCAGTCAGAGCGGCGGCAACATGGGCATCGGATTTTCAGTGCCGAGCAACATGGCCCGCTCCATCATGGATCAGCTGGTCAAGACCGGCAAGGTTGTCCGTGGCTGGCTGGGGGTGTCGATTCAGGAGCTGACTCCTGAACTGGCGAAGCAGTTCGGCGTGGCCGATACCAAGGGCGTGCTGGTGAGCGATGTGATGGAGGACAGTCCCGCCAAAAAGGCCGGAGTGGAGCGCGCCGATGTGATCGTGGAGTACGACGGGAAGCCGATGGATTCTCCCACGCATCTGCGGAACGCGGTTGCTCAGACGCCGGTGGGGAAGAAAGTCTCCGTCAAGCTGATCCGGGAAAAGAAGCCGAAGACCATCGACCTCACGATCGTCGAGCAGCCGAAGTCCATGACCCAGTCGGGCGAGGAAGAGTCGGCCGAAGCGGCGGCGCCGACCGGGATCCTGTCCGATCTGGATGTGCGCGAACTGACGGACGAAGTAGCCGGCCGGTACGGAATGAAGTCCAGCGAGCGCGGTGTCGTGGTGGTGCGAGTGAAACCGGGCAGCACGGCCGAGGAAACCGGCGTGCGCGAAGGCGATCTGATCATCGAGATCAACCGGCAGCCGGTGACATCCATGAAAACCTACGAGCGTATCGCGGCGAAGCTGCCGAAAGACGAGGCGGTGCTTCTGTTGTTGAAGCGACAGGGACGGACGATTTATCTCACGCTCCGCCCCTGACGTCTGTAACGCGGACAGGCCGGTGAGGTTTCCGGCCCGGGCCGGTGAGAACCGAGAAGAGGGGACAGGGACGGACGGCGCGTCGCATCGTCCCGTCCATGCAGTGGTGAGGAGGCTTCCGGAGGGGAGCAAGGGAGAGGGGGTTCCGGTATGGTATCGCGAGCCATATTTATCCTTCTCAGTGCGTTGGCGGGCATGGCCTTGTTCTTGCGGGCCGAGAATGCCACCGGCGCGTTCTGGCTATACGGGTTCGGCATCGGGGCGGTGACCGGCGGTTTGATCGTCGCCGGTGAATATGCGTTACGGACATTCTCATTCGGCATTATCGTCGGGGCGACGGCAGGTCTGGCGGTCGGGCTTTTGATGACCGGGCTGGTGGAGTGGGTCGGCGGAGAAATCTTCGATGTTCAGACCTTCCTCTTTCACATCGGCGGGCTCGTGTTCCTCCTGGGATTTCCCTATCTGGGGCTGGTCATGGGGGCACGATTCGGGCAGGAAAAGTTTCCAGGGCCCAGAACGCGGCCGACGGAACTGCCCGATGGGTCGAATAGCCTTAAAGTTCTCGACACCAGCGTCATCATCGATGGGCGCGTGGCAGACCTTTGCGAAACGGGATTTCTGGAAGGCACGTTTTTCGTGCCGCAGTTCATTTTGCACGAGTTGCAGCACATCGCCGATTCCTCGGACTCCTTGAAGCGCGCGCGCGGCCGCCGCGGTCTCGATATTCTGAACAAGATTCAAAAAATGACTGACGTGGATGTGCGCATTGTGGATGAGGATTTTCCGACGGTAAAGGAAGTGGATTCGAAACTGGTCGTGCTCGCCAAGAAGATGGGGGCGCGCATCATGACGAATGATTTGAATTTGAATAAAGTCGCCGAACTGCAGGGCGTTCGCGTGCTCAACATCAACGAGCTGTGCAATGCGTTGCGGCCCGTCGTTTTGCCGGGAGAGACCATTCGGGTGTTCGTCTTGAAGGAAGGCAAAGAAGCCGGTCAGGGCGTGGCGTATCTCGACGACGGCACCATGATCGTCGTGGACAACGCCCGGCGGTGCATCGGCCGCAATGTCGACGTCGTCGTGACCAGTGTGTTGCAGACCACCGCCGGCCGCATGATTTTCACCCGCTTGAAAGAAGACGCCGAGCGGGAGGAGTTACAAGTCGCTCGTGGATAGACGCGTGGTCGCAGTCGTGCCCGCAGCCGGCAAAGGGTTGCGGATGGGCGGCTCAGTTCCGAAGCAGTTCCTGGCGTTGGGCGGTGAGCCCCTCGTCGTCCGTTCGTTACGCGTCCTGCAATCGTCCCCCTGTATCGATCAGATCATCCTCGCCGTCCCGCAGGCCGATCTCGACTATTGTCTGAACGATCTGGCCGTGCGGTACGGATTTTCGAAAATCACCAAAGTCGTCGCGGGCGGGCGGGAACGGCAGGATTCCGTCCGGCATGCCCTCGAACATGTTCCGGATGAAACCGAAATCGTCGTCGTGCACGATGCGGTCAGGCCGTTCCTGACCGAGAAGATGGTCTCTGAAGTGGTAGCGGCGGCGCGTCAGCATGGCGGCGCGATTATCGCGCTTCCGATGCGCGATACGGTAAAGCAGGTTGGAGCTGAACATCGGATTGAACGTACCGTCGATCGTCAGCCGCTGTGGCTGGCCCAGACGCCGCAGGCATTCCGGTGCGACTGGCTGCAGGCGGCTCACCGCAAGGCGCATGCGGAGTCGGTGCATGCAACGGATGATGCCTTTCTGTTTGAATGGGTCGGCCATCCCGTGGTGGTTGTGGAAGGCAGCGGTGAAAACATCAAGGTAACGCGACCGGAAGATATGGTGATCGGGGAAGCGATCTTGGGTTCCCGCACTGCCGCGCGTTCGGGAGGATCGTAATGGCAACGAAGATTCGCGTGGGCTGCGGGTATGACGTCCATCCCCTCGGGGCTGGCCGCAAATTGATTCTGGGCGGCATCGACGTGCCGCATTCGAAAGGGCTGCTGGGCCATTCGGACTCCGATGTCCTGGTGCATGCGGTATGCGACGCGTTGCTGGGAGCGATGGGCGAAGGGGATCTGGGCCGGCACTATCCGAGCTCCGATCAGAAGTACAAAGGGATCTCCAGCCTCAAGCTTCTGGAAGATGTGATGGGGAAGTTGACGAAGAAGGGCTATCGGGTCGTGAATGTCGATACTATTATTGTGGCGCAGGCTCCAAAATTGAGCACGTTTCTTTCTGCGATGGCCAAGCAAATGGCGCAGGTGATGGGGATCGATCCCGATCAGGTGAACGTGAAGGTGAAGAGCGGCGAAGGGCTCGATGCCGTCGGACGGGAAGAGGGCATGCATGCCCATGCCGTCTGTTTGATTGAAGCGGTGTGACCGTCGTAGGATAGCGCACGATGCTGAAAGCCATTCGACAGGATCTCCAGGCGGTCTTCGATCGGGACCCGGCGGCCACCAGCCGGCTGGAGGTCATTCTGACCTATGCCGGTTTCCATGCCCTGCTCATCTATCGGATCGCTCATTGGCTGAAGGGCTACGGCGTGCCGTTCGTACCCAGGGCGTTGTCGCAACTGGCCCGCTGGTTGACCGGCATTGAAATCCATCCCTCAGCCAAGATCGGCACGGGGTTTTTCATCGACCACGGGATGGGCGTCGTCATCGGCGAAACGGCCGAAGTCGGCGACTACGTCACGCTCTTTCAAGGCGTCACGCTCGGCGGCACCGGGAAAGAGCGAGGGAAACGGCATCCCACGCTGGGCAATCACGTGGTGGTCGGCGCCGGAGCCAAGATTCTCGGCGGCATCAAAATAGGCGACAACGTCAAGATCGGCGCGAATTCCGTGGTCATCAAGAATGTCCCGCCCAATTCCACCGTCATCGGCGTGCCCGCCCGCGTCATCAAGACGCAGGGCGAACGGCTGCCCGATGTCACGATGGATCAAACCAACCTCCCCGATCCCATCAGCGACCGTTTCACCGCGCTGGAGCAGGAACTCATCGAGCTCCGCAAAAAGCTCGAAGCCCGCGACTCCCAGCTGCCGTTCTAGCTCTTCTTCTTCCGCCTGCTTCAATCCGGTTCTTTTTCACACACGACTATTCGCGGTGCACATGCTTGGGAGGTATGTGTGGTTAGCGGCTGTCTATGCTGTGGGGAAGTACTCGATTGATATGAGAGAGGATGGCTCCGGCGCGACTTTCGCCGCGCCGGGGTGTTGCTGCTAGTTCGAGAGACAGGTGCTCATGAATTTCTTCCGCTCGTCGCCTTTCAGGCTCTTCTCGCCCGCCTCTTTATTGCACGCCTTCATCTTCTCCTGCTGAGCCGTTTTCCCGCTCTTGACCGGCTTGGCCGAGAGACACTCCTTCATAAACGCCTTCCGCTCGTCGCCCTTTCCTTCCCCCAATCCCTTCTCGTTCGCTTCCTTGTTGCACGTCGCCATCTTGTTCTGTTGCTCCGCGGCTTCGCCGGTCATCGGAGTCAGCACGATCACGGCTAGAAAGAGTGAGAGGACTACCAGGCTGGCAATCTTCATCGTCAGTCTCCTTGTATGGGGTGGGTAAACGAGTCGACAAGGCACTATAGCAAAGTGCTCGGAAATTGTCTGTAGGGATCCGAGTCGTCAGTAGTCGACGCGGATGAGGCAGAGCCCTTGCGGGGGAGCAGTCCTGCCGGCTTTCCGGCGATCTCGCGCGGCGAGAATGGCCGCAAAACTTTCAGGCACACGTTTCCCCTGGCCGACTTCGACCAGCGTGCCGACGATGCTGCGGACCATCTGTTTTAAAAACCGGTCGGCATAGGCCTCGATGCGAAGTTCGTGGCCCTCCCGGATCACGACGAGACGTTGAAGGTGGCAGATCGGATCTTCGTTTTCAGTCGGTTGCGTTTCGAAGGAAGAAAAGTCGTGCGAGCCGATGAGATGCAGCGCCGCCTGATTCATTGCCGCATCATCCAAATGTTTGTAGACGTGCCAAAGCAGCTGGCGATCCAACGCAGGTCGTGGCGACCGGTTGAGGATCCGGTATTGGTAAAGCTTGCCCTTCGCGTTGTAGCGGGCATGGAATTCGGGTGGAGGAAAGTCGACGGCGCTGACTGAAATATCGGGCGGGAGGTGGGCGTTCAACGCCATCGCCCAATCATACGCCGTCATGTCCCGATCGATGCGAAAACTGACGACCTGCCCTAGCGCGTGCACCCCGGCGTCGGTGCGCCCGGCCGCGACGACGGAGATCGTCTGCTGGGTCACAGCCTTGATCGCGGTTTCGACCGTTTCTTGAATGGTCGGTTGGTCGGGTTGCCGCTGCCAGCCGGCGTAGTGCGTGCCCTCGTATTCCAGTGTCAGCTTGATTGTTGGCATGCCATGGCCTGGAGAAGCAGCGAGCGAGTTAGCGTGCCGTCGGCTTGCCGGTCGCCAGGAACGACTTCACGCCGTTCAGCAGGGAGTCGGCGACGTCGCGGATGAATACATTTTTGCGCAGCAGCTCTTCTTCGGACGGATTGGAGATATAGGCGATTTCCGCCAGGATGCTGGGCATGCTGGTATAGCGGAGGACGTAGAACGGCGCGGTCTTCACGCCATGGTCGGTGACGGTGTAGTGGCCGTTCATATGCGCCACCAGCGATTCCTTGGTGGTCCAGGCCAGTTCCATCGACTCTTCGATTTTCTTCGTCGTCAACAGGTCTGCCAGAAAATACTCTACCCCTGCACCGGTACTGTTCAGCGGGGTCCCGTTTTCGCGGGCGGCTACTTCCAGCGCCCGCTGATCTTTCGCCTCTCCAAAGTGGTAAATCTCGATCCCTTTGACGGCTCGCGAGGGATGGGAATTGACGTGGATAGAGACGAAGAGGTCGGCTTCCTGGCGGTTCGCGAATTTGGCCCGTTCCTCCAATTCGACGAAGACATCCTGGTCGCGTGTCATCAAGACGCGCACGCCCGGCTGTTTGCTGAGCAGGTCGCGCAGGCGTAAGGCCACTTTGAGCGTAATGTCCTTTTCCTCCGTGCCGCGCCGGCCCCGCGCGCCGGGATCTTTCCCGCCGTGACCGGGATCGAGCACGATGGTTTTGTACGACTTGGCCTGGGGAATCGTCGGCTGCGGCGGCGGCTCAAAGGTGCCGGGGGGCGATGGGACAGGCGCAGCCTGATCCGGTGCGGGAGCATCCGGAACGGCGATGCCCGGGATCACGTCGACCACCAGTCGGGCAGGGTTCTCGAGGGAGAATTGTTTGTAACGGCGGATCGCATGCGTAGGCAGGGCTACTGTCACGGCGCCGGTGGTGGTCTGTGCAATCTGAAAGGGTGCGGGGATGATTCCACGGTCGAGCCTGAGTCTGGCCGACCGGCTCATGGTCGCATAGGGAAGAAAAATCACCACATCATCCGAGTCCGCCGATTTATGTTCCGTCACCTTCGTGAGGCGATCCAGATCGAGCACGAGTCTGGTTCGCTCAGGGGTGGAGAACACGCGAAAGTTCTGAACCGTGGCCGGCATCATCGAGGCCGGGGTGCCTTTGGTTTTACTTTTGTGGGGGCGATGAGAACGGGCATCGGAGGCGGCGGCAAACGCCTGGTCGAATCCTCCGGTCAGAAAGCCCAGCGTGAGGGCGAGCAGGCACAGGGCTGCGAGAGAGATGCGGAACGGGAAAGCCTGCCAGAGTCGTAGTCGCATGTGCCTAAATAAATTGTCGGGGATAAAAACTTTTCTCAGATGTTCCACCGGTTGTCAAGCACTTGCATCCGTTCCAGTCCGGGATTGACAGAGAGGAAAGCCGACCGGTAGCGTGATTGCTATGGCAACCCATCTTATCATTGATGGCTATAACCTGCTCGGGGCTCAATCCGCAGCGAAGTCGGAGATGGCCAGGGAGTCGTTGTTGCTCGATCTGGCCGCCTATCGGCATCGCAAAGGCCATCCGCTGACGGTCGTGTTCGACGGCTGGCAGCAGGGGTATCCTGTTGAACATCGGGAGCATCGGTCCGGCGTGCAGGTGATCTACTCACGGCGGGGCGAGAAGGCCGATCAGGTCATCCAGCGGCTGGCGCGCGAGTATGGCGCCGATTGCGCCGTGGTGAGTTCCGATCATGAAATCGT
>CAZEHM010000037.1:0-30684 GCA_964512025.1 uncultured Nitrospira sp.
CTTAACACAAATATCTCTGCGAAACTCAAAAATACTCAGAAACTCCAGATTCCCCTTTTTCCCGCGGATCGGGGAATCGAGCGTCGACTTTTCAGTCAAGCCAAGCCCCTCCGCACAGGCAAGAATACGTTGTAACACGGCCTGTCGTTGCGCCTCATCGCGCACAATCCCACCACGGCCCACCTGTCCTTTTCCCACTTCGAATTGCGGCTTGACCAACGCAATGACGATCGCCCCGGGCTGTAGAAACTGAATGATGGGCGGCAATACCATGGTGAGCGAGATAAACGACACATCGATCACGACCAGGGACACCGGTTCAGGAATGAGCGATCGATCCACATAGCGGATATTGGTCCGCTCATGCAGCACGACACGCGGGTCTTGCCGGAGACGCCAGTCGAACTGACCGTACCCGACATCGACCGCATACACACGCGCGGCGCCACGCTGCAGCAGACAATCCGTAAATCCCCCGGTGGAACACCCGACATCAAGGCACACCGCCCCTTGCGGATCGATCGCACAGGTGTCAAGCGCGCCGATCAGTTTCTCCCCGCCCCGGCTCACAAATCTGGTTCCCTGAGAAACGAGATCAATCGCCGAATCAAGCGGAACTAATTTCGCGGGCTTATCGGAAAGCGCCCCATCCAACCGGACCTCTCCGGCAAGGATCATCCGAACCGCGACATCCCGGCTCTGAGCAAGCCCCCGCGTGACCAACACACGATCGAGCCGATCTTTAGCCGGACGTGGCTGAATTGCCATGGTTGAATGAGGACGCGGGTGAAAAGGAGACCACCGGGAAAAATGCGACGCCGTTATGACTCAAGAGAAGCCGCATCAACGTCGTCGTCATCGAGAGAGAATGCCCGTAACTGTTTCTTGCCGTTCTTATCCTGGACGAGGACTTCCACTTTCCGTTCAGCTTCTTCCAGTACTTTCAAACAGTTTTTTGACAGCCGAATGCCCTCTTCAAAGATCTTGAGGGACTCGTCAAGAGGAAGGTCACCGTTTTCCAGCTCTCCTACAATCGCTTCCAATCGAGCCATCGCCTGTTCAAACTTTACAGCCGCCACAATCAACTCCTCATAGGCCTGATAATACTTTCATTATAGCGGCTCCCCGGCCGATTTTAAACCGAGGAGTCCGGCATGACCGCTTTGACCGTACATAACACACGTCCGTCGATCAGCTTTGCATGGAGATCCTCTCCGACGCTCACCCCATCCACCGCCCGAACCACGCGCCCGTCGGGAATACGTTGCAGCACACTATAGCCCCGCCGTAACGTCGCCAATGGACTCAGTGCGTGCAAATGCGCCAGACACGAATCGACGCGCTGTCCCCGACTCAACATTCCACCGCGCACTCCATGATGCAGCCGGACGACAAGTTGCGGAACAACGGCTAACCCATGCCGCACTCGCGAATCGGGACTTCCGGCCATCAGCCCCTGCTCCGCACGAACCAAGCGACTTTGCCCTGCCTGCAACACCAGACGGAGAGCCGCCGTCATTTCGAAAACCGTCGCATCGACCCGCTGCATCTCTTCCTGCACTCGCACACGCACCGCCGCGATTTGATGTGTCGCCAATCGCAACCGCTGGCGCTCTTCCTCCATCCTCCGGCCGATCACTTGCTGAAGCCGGGCCGACAATTCAGCCAATCGGCCCACAATCTGAGCCAGGACCGGTGCAACCGCTTCGGCTGCGGCCGAAGGGGTTGGCGCCCGAAGATCTGCAGCAAAATCTGCCAGCGTCACATCCGTTTCATGGCCGACCGCGGAGACCACCGGAACCCGCGACGAGACAATCGCCCGCACCACAATCTCTTCATTGAAACTCCAAAGATCCTCGAGCGAACCACCTCCACGCCCGACAATCATCACCTCTACCAAGCCAGACTCGCTGAGTACCTGAATGGCTGCCGCAATCTGTTCGGCCGAACCCTCACCTTGCACCTGGACAGGCACAATGATGATATGCAGCGTCGGGCAACGGCGATGCAGCACCGTCAACATATCGCGAATCACGGCGCCGCTCAGCGATGTCACGAGACCGACCGTCCGTGGCAGCTCAGGAAGCGGCCGCTTGCGGGCCTCGTCAAACACCCCCTCTTCTGCAAGCCGGGTTCTCAGTTGCTCAAAGGCCAACTGCAGAGCCCCACGCCCCTTAGGCTCGACATAGTCCACAATGACCTGATATTCCCCGCGCGGCTCATACACGGTCACTCGCCCACGGGCGACGACATGGAGCCCGTCTTCAAGCGCGAACCGGAGCCGCGTCGCGGTCGTCCGGAAGAGAACGGCGCGAATCTGGCTCGACTCGTCTTTGAGCGTGCAATAGAGATGACCGGATGCAGGAGCGCGGAGGTTCGACACTTCGCCTTCCAGCCACACCTCGGTGAAACTGGATTCCAGCGTGGACCGCACGAGACTGGTCAATTCCGAGACAGTATGCACCGGCCTGACTGAAGAGGCCGGAGAAGAGAACGACGTAGGTAATCTGAAGCCCGTGGTGAGATCTCCCTTAGTCGATGACCCGGATCCGTTCGATCGCAATCGCCTTTCCGAGTTGCGCATCCACCTCGATCAGCACGGCGCAAAACACCGTGGGGCCGGAAGCCACCTCGAATCGCTTCGGCATCCCGGTGAGAAATTTCTCAATGGCGAGTTCTTTTTTGACTCCGATCACACCATGCAACGGGCCGGTCATACCGATATCCGTCAGATAGGCCGTGCCCTTGGGAAGAATCTGTTCGTCGGCCGTTTGCACATGCGTGTGCGTGCCGACCACCGCGATGACGTCCCCATCGAGATAATGCCCCATCGCCATCTTTTCCGACGTCGCCTCGGCATGCATGTCGACAAGCACCGCCGCCGCTTCCCGCTTCAGCTTCGCGACTTCTCGCTTCGCTACCTGGAACGGACAATCCAGAGTCGGCATATAGGCCCGCCCCATCAGTTGGAGGACCCCCAGCTTTTCGCCGCCCGGTGTTTCGACGACATAACTGCCGTTGCCCGGCACACCGACCGGATAATTGGCAGGACGCAATAAGCGCGGCTCCCGCGGGAAATAGTCGAGGATTTCTTTCTTATCCCAGGCATGATTTCCGGTCGTGATGACGGACAACCCCATCTCGAAGAGTTCCTCCGCCAGTTCCGGCGTAATGCCGAATCCACCGGCCACATTCTCTCCGTTCCCGATGACGACATCCACCTGCCGCTGAGAGACCACCCGCGGGACCATCCGCCCCACGGCCCGGCGACCCGGCTCCCCCATGATGTCGCCGATATAGAGAATCTTCACTTCGCGTACTCCACATACCGGCTTTCGCGAATCACGGTCACCCGGATCTGGCCGGGATACGTCAGTTCCTGCTCAATTTTCTTCGCCAAATCCCGTGACAGCTGAAACGACTCCGTGTCGGTAATATCTTCCTGGCGCACGATCACGCGAATCTCCCGTCCCGCCTGAATCGCATACGCCTTCTGCACGCCCTTATAAGCGGTAGCGAGCGCCTCCAGCTTCTCCAGCCGTTTCACGTACGATTCGAGCGCCTCACGTCGTGCGCCGGGCCGCGCGGCAGACAGCGCTTCGGCGGCTGCCACCAATACGCTCTCCGGACAGATCGGCTCCACCTGCTCGTGGTGCCCCGCGATCGCGTTGACGATCTTCGCGGACTCGCCGTACTTCTTGGCGATCTCGGCGCCGAGCATCGCGTGCGGTCCTTCCTCTTCGTGACTGACCGCCTTGCCGATGTCATGGAGCAACGCGCCGCGCCGGGCCAACTTGACGTCCAGCCCCAGCTCCGACGCCATGATCCCGCAAATATAGGCGGCTTCACGAGCATGGTAGAGATTGTTCTGGCCGTAGCTCGTCCGGTACTTCAACCGGCCCAGCACCTTGATCAGTTCCGGATGGAAATCGGACAGCCCCAGTTCGAAAATAATCTTTTCGGCTTCCTCGTACATCAACTTATCGATGTCGACTTTCACCTTTTCGACGATCTCTTCGATCCGCGTCGGATGGATTCGCCCGTCATGCATCAGACGTTCAAGCGACACCTTGGCGATTTCACGGCGCAACGGATCGAACCCGGAGATGATCACCGCCTCCGGGGTTTCATCGATAATCAGATCGATGCCCGTCGCCGCCTCGATCGCGCGAATGTTCCGCCCTTCCCGGCCGATGATCCGGCCCTTCATGGCATCATTCGGAATCTGGACCACGGAAATCGTGGATTCCGCCACATAGTCACGCACCACCCGCTGGATCGAGCTGGTGATAATTTCACGTGCTTCCCGTTCCGCATTCTCCCGCGCTTCTTCCAGCGTCCGTTTGGCGAATCCGGCCGCATCAAGGCGGGCCTGACTCTCCATTTCGACCATCAGCTGCTTCTTCGCCTCATCGCCGGTCATCCCGGCCACCCGCTCGAGCGCCTCGCGATGCTCGCGCTCGACCTTGGCGCAGGCCGCTTCCTTCTTGGCCAGTCCCTCTTCACGCCGCACAAACTCCTGATCCCGCTTTTGCGCATCCGCTTCACGTTTCTCGATCGCCCCGAGCTTGCGGTCCAGATTCTCTTCGCGCTGGATCAGCCGCTTCTCCGTGACCGCCAGCTCCGCCAGTTTGACTTTCTGTTCTTTTTCCAAATCCGTCTTGGCTTGGAAAATCAGATCCTTCGCCTCGAGCTTGGCTTCCTTGATCAACGTCTCCGCTTCGCGCTGGGCATTCTGAGTAATTTGCTTCGCTTGATCTTCCGCTTCTGTTCGTTTGGCTGTAGCGAGTTGACGGCGGACCACTTCGAGGAGTCCGGCACCGATCAAAGCCCCGATGAGTCCGCACAGAATGTAGGCAACGAGTGAGGTAGAAATGGGAGCACCCCCTTCATGGAGAAAACAGGCCGAATCGCCTGCTCTCTGCAATCTGTTAGCAACGCAGCGCTATGCGAGGGTGGAGAGGAAACGAGGAAGGCTTACACCAGAAATACTGTCATCCCAAACGCGACCGCACGCGGGAACCAGAGAATCTATTATCTGTGTATCTGTATCCGCTTCCATCCGGCCGAGACACTCGAACCCGCACCATCCTGCTCCGCCGACGAGGGATAACCGCTAACACAGGCTGACCGTGTAGTTCATGACCGACAGCGCGGGAAACATCCAATAGCATGTCTCCACACCGATCTACGATCGTCCACACGAACCGCCGAACAGGGATCACCCACAATGTGAGAATCCACCGTATTAAGACTGCATACACAGATACACTGCTGTTCTCTTGTGCGTTGATCATTCGACTATCTCGATCACACATTTCAGATCTGGATGACGTTCCTGGGAAACCCGATCCTCACCACTCGACACACGCATAACGAAAGACACTAGACCCACGATAACAAAGGCCTTTTCCGAAAGCAAGGTGAAACTCACCGGAAGAGCGAGATCGGCATCTGCTCCTCAATGGATTCCATGAGCGACTCCATCCGGCGATCGACATCGGCTTCGCCCTGCGTCCGCTTCTTTTCGGATTCGAAAAGCTGGTGGGCCAGATTGATCGCTGTCAGGACGGCCAGCTTGGACGGCGTCGCTGTCTTCATGCCTTCGGCGAGGGTCCGCATGTGCTCGTCGACAAAACTCGCAAGTCTGCGAATATAAGCATCATCTGCCTCTCCGCGAATGGAATAGCGCTGGCCATAAATTTCCACATCAATGGTCTTAGTCAAGAGCCACCTCCTTGGAATCGTCCAAACATTCCAACAGATCTATCTCGCTCATCACTTTTTCGATTCGCGCCTTGATATCCACCCGTTCCTGCTCCCACTGCCGGTTCATATCATCTTGGGTGGACAGACGCTGCCGCGTCGCCTTCAACTCATCTTCCAACAACGCATTTTTCTTTTTGAATTCCTGAACCAGTTTCACCAACTCACGAATCCGCGCTTCCAGCGCATCGAGACGATCCAACGCCATGCTCAAAATCTCCCAATAAACCCAATAGATTGTGGGGCACTATAAAAACTTCACTACATCTTGTCAAGAAACCGGACCCGCACTCCCGGCCAGGCGAAGATACTCTTTAAAGCTCCGCAGCACCCGCTTCACGTACTGCCTCGTCTCCTGAAAGGGAATCAGTTCGACAAACTCATCCTGACTGCGCCCTTTGTGCTGCCCGGCCCAATTCCCCACCACGATCGGCCCAGCGTTGTAGGCGGCGATTGTTTGAATCACGTCGCCCGAGAACTGCGCCAGCAACTGCTCGACATACCGGGCTCCGATCCGGATATTCGTCTCCTGATCGAAGAGATCTTCCCGTGTCACAGCAGGAAGATGATGCCGCTGCGCGACCTGATTAGCCGTAGCCGGCATGACCTGCATCAATCCGATCGCGCCGACCCGCGACACGGCCCGCACATCGTACTGACTCTCTTCCCGGATGATGGCCGCGACCAGATAGGGATTCACTCCGGTCAATCCCTGCGTTTTGATCGTGGGAATCAAACCGGTCGGATAGGCCACGCTCCAGAGACCGGGCGCCACAGCTCCGCCGATGCGCTCCAACTTTTCACGGAACCGGGCACGCGCCAAACGCAAGGCGTGATTGTAGGCCCCCACCTCGTTCAAGCGCATCGAGAGCGTCATCAAGATATCCGGATCGCGGGTGTATTGCTCGGTGAGCGCCGCCAGTTCACGCGCCGCATCGGCTTCAAGCCCCACCAGCTTCAACTCCAGCGCCCGACGGTAGGCCGGCTGCTGCTCGACCTCGGAAAATTTCATCAACGAAGGAGCGACGACCTCCGCAGTCGGCGACTCCACCCCCGCGGACGAAGCCGGCGGAGGGCCAATTTCAACCACCGCATCAGGCGCCTGCTCCCTGGCCAGTTGGCAGTAATACGTGAACGGATACTGCCGGCACAGTTGCGCATAGACATCGCGCGCCCGGCCGTTTTGGGTATGTGTCAACGAGCGGGCAATCCAATAGAGCGCCTGAGGCTCATAATCGCTATCGCGCTGATCGACGATATGTTGAAGAACCTCGATGGCCTCCTTGTACCGAGCAGTGCGGTACAACGCCCATCCGACACGCCACGACGCCTCGGCCCGCTGAGTGGCCGGTTCACCCGCCTTCGCGACTAACCGATACTTGACGATCGCTTCATTGAACTGCTTCTGATCTTCCAGCCAGATCCCGGCAAAGATATTGATCTGGCCCTTCTGCTCCGCCGACAACGACAGCTTGTCCAGCGAGCGGCTCAACTCCAGCAGCTTCGCCCCCATCGCCTGACGCAGATAGACCCGCGCCAGCCAGACGGTGGCTTCATCGGACTCCGCGACATGTTCAGCCATGAGCGCCCGAAACGTATCGCGGGCTTGATCGTATTGCTTCAGCCGCACTTGCGCGACACCAAGCTTGAGCTTCGCGCTCCCCCGATGCGGCGAGGCCGGCTCCATTGCCAAAAACTTTTTCAGCTCCTCAATTGCCTCCGCATGCAACGCCTGACCGAGGAACGCCTGCGCCCGATTGAAATGATCTTCCGGGGAAGCCGCCCAGGGCTCCCCGCCAAGATTCGTGAGGAGCAGCGCCTCCGCCTCTTTCGCTTCCGGCGCATACGCGAACCGAACCCAGAGCTGCTTGAGCGTGGTCCGTCCCTCGACGATCTGGCCGCCACGCAGCTGACACGCCGCCATACGCAGCCACGCTTGCGGCACGAGACGGTCTTTGTCTTTATCGTTGTACGTCACCGCCTTCGCCAACCAGCCCAATGCCTCCGGACAGCTCGCCGCTTGATACCAGGCCTCTCCGGCCCGCAGCGCCACCAGGCCGGCCAAGTTCGAATCAGGCACAGTCTGAACGATGCTTTCAAAGAGACTTGCCGCCTCCTTGGCCTCACCGAGGCGCAATTTGGCCTCGCCAATCCAGAGTCGCAGATAATCGTCGAGCACCGGAAGATCCCTTTGGCCTGCCTGCAAGAACGGTATGGCAGCGGAAGGATTACTCTCGATCAGCAACACACCCGACAGCACACCCGCGCGCTTGGCCCAGATCGAACCGGGGAAACGCTCCGTGATCAAACGCAATCGCTCCAGCTTCAGCGCCGAGACCTGATCTTTTGTGAGTTGGTTGCCCAATCGCTCCTTGGGCTGAGCCGCAGCAAGAAAACACTCTTCCGGAGATTCGCAGGAGCCGACAGCGGACACTTCTCCATTGCTCACCTGTGAGGCCAGCACGTAGGCAGGATGCAGCCCTGACAGGGCCAGGAACACAGCTGCAATGTGGAGCGAGCAAGATGCCATCATCATGTTGAAATGTAGTACCACATTATAGGCGAGAGGGGTAGGAGGGACCGCTCCAGATTGCAAATTACGTCACGAACGGATACTGCCGATTACCTTCTCCCTGTGGTACTCTGCCGTTCTCATTCTTGAACTGGACCAGTGCCGATGTCCGAATCAACTCGCCCACAGACGAATTTGCTGAGCTTGACCGAAGCCCAGATGACGACGCTTGTCCGGGGGTTCGGCTGGCCCGGGTACCGGACGGGGCAAATTCTGCGGTGGCTGTACCAGCGCCGGGCTCGCACCATTGCGCAGATGACCGATCTCTCACAGAGCGACCGTGAAAAGCTGGTGGCCATCGCGACGATTCAACGCACAGAAGACTGCACGGTGCTCCAATCATCCGACGGCACGCGCAAATTACTCCTGACCCTGGACGACGGTCTTCGCATTGAAACGGTCCTGATTCCCGACGAAGACCGGCTGACACTCTGCGTCTCGACGCAGGTCGGCTGCATGCTGGATTGCGGTTTCTGCCTGACCGGCACAATGGGGCTGAAGCGTAATCTCAGGGCCCATGAAATCGTCGATCAGGTGCTTACGGCTCAGGATCATCTCACCGGCGACGAACGCCTGACCAACCTCGTGTTCATGGGCATGGGCGAACCCCTGGCGAATATCGAGGCGCTGTCCGCCGCGATCCGCTGCCTGACGAATAAATCCTGGGGACTCGGCTGGTCCCCTCGCCGCATTACAGTCTCCACTGCGGGGCTCGCCACCCGCTTGAAAGATGTGGCTGCGCTCGGTGTGAATCTGGCGATTTCATTGAACGGCACGACGGAAGAACAACGCCGGCAATTGATGCCGGCAGCCACTCAGATCGCTTCACTTAAAACCCTCATGGCCGCCTGCCGCCGCTATCCGCTCCCTCCCATGCGACGGCTGACGTTCGAATACGTCCTGCTGGCCGGTGTAAATGATAGCGATGACGACGCCCGTCGCCTCGTGAAGCTGCTCGCAGGCATCCGGTGTAAAGTGAATCTGATTCCGTTCAACGAATTTCCAGGGAATGCCTTCCGCCGCCCGACCGATGATCGCGTCTTCACGTTCCAGGCCATCCTGACCCGCGCCGGCATCGATGCGTTCATTCGCAAAAGCCGGGGGCGCGATGTGCTGGGCGCCTGTGGCCAATTAGGCAATATTCCAACAGGTCAGGGTCCTGCTGCCTTGACACAAATCGAATCCCGTTGTTAGCATGCCTCGTGCGACTCACCCCATGATGAATTCACGACACCACCGTCACCTATCAATCTTCTCTGTCCTGCTCGCCCTTTGCCTGTGGGCGGGAACGAGCGACGCGGCCGAGCCGCACGAATATCTCTTGTCCAACGGGATGAAAGTCCTGCTCGTCGAGGTTCCGAAGGCGCCGGTCGCGACCGTCCAGGTCTGGTATAAAGTGGGCTCGCGCAATGAAGTCATGGGCCGGGCAGGGCTGTCCCATATGCTCGAGCACATGATGTTCAAAGGCACGGCCAAGTATCCGAAGGGCTCGTTTTCGCGCCTCATCCGGAAGAACGGCGGCGTAGATAACGCTTTTACCAGCCAGGATTTTACCGCCTACTTTGAGAACCTCTCAGCCGATCGCGTCGAGCTCGCCCTGGAAATGGAAGCTGACCGCATGCAGGGGCTGACCCTCGACAACGGCGAATTCCAAACCGAGCGGGAAGTCGTCAAAGAAGAACGCCGGTTGAGAACCGAGGATGATCCGCAAGGGGCTCTCGTGGAGGCCCTCTTTGCCCAGGCTTATCTCAGCCACCCGTATCATTGGCCGGTCATCGGCTGGTTCGCCGACCTGGATGCCATGTCGCTGGACGATTTACAGCGCCACTACGACACCTACTACTCGCCGAACAATGCCACGTTAATCGTGGTGGGCGATATTAAAGCCGACACCTTGCTCCCGACCATCAAGCATCTCTTCGAACCGATTCCCAAGGGGCCCAGCCCGAAAACAACCTTAGCCGTCGAACCGGAACAACGCGGTGAACGGCGCTTTCTTCTGAAACGCGAAGCGCAAGTCCCGTTCGTCATGCTGGGCTTTCGCGTCCCGAATTATTCCAGCGACGATTCATACGCCCTCGACATTCTGGAATCGATCCTGTCGCATGGAAAAAGTTCGCGCCTCTATCAGAGTCTCGTCTACGACCAGAAGAATTCTCTGGCCGTCGGCGCCGAGTACAGCCTGATGCAGACCGACCCCAGCCTGTTCTATTTCTATGCCCTGGTCAATCCCGGCGCCAAAGTAGACGCGGTCGAGGATGCCCTGTATCGTGAAATTTCCCGGCTCCAAAACGAGCCGCCGACCGAATTAGAACTGCAGCGGGCGAAGAATCAGGTGGAAGCCGCTCACGTATTTGAGCAGGATTCGAATTTCCGCCATGCCATGCTGCTGGGCCAATCGGAATCCATCGGGGCCGGCTGGCGGCGGGTCGATCAATTTCTGGAGCGCATCCGCGCGGTCACGGCCAAAGACATACAACGCGTGGCCAAACAATACCTGAATCCCGATAACCGGACGGTCGGCATTCTGATTCCACAACCGCCCAAGGCCGCGGAGCCTCAGCCGACCGCCGCCCATGCCGGAAAGCCCTGATACGATGACCACCACCGCACAAACGCGATTCGCACGAATAAATAGCTGGCGCAACACCTGTGCTGCGCTTGTAGCGATTGCCGCGGTTGTTTCGACGGCCTCCTCATACGCAGCCGACATCACCCCGACCAAATTTACCGCGCCGAACGGAATGACGGTCCTGGTCTTGGAGCAGCATTTCCTCCCGATCGTGGAAATTCACGCCCTGGTCAAGACCGGATCGGCCTACGATCCTCCCGACAAAGCCGGTGTCGCCAATCTCGTCGCCAGTCTATTGGATGAGGGAACCACCAGCCGGTCCTCGAAGCAATTGGCAGAACAAATTGATTTTATCGGCGGGTCTCTGGAGGCCAAATCGGCTGAAGATTTCACCACCGCCTCCGCGCGCGTTCTGAAAAAAGATGTCGACCTCGGCTTTACCCTGCTGGCCGATGTCTTGATGCATCCCGCCTTCCCCAAACATGAATTCGAACGGGTGCGTTCGCAGATCCAAGGGGAAATTGCCAGCGACAGCGACGATCCCGGCCATGTAGCGATGAAAGCCTTCAACCAGCTGGTCTTTCACAACCATCCCTATCGATGGCCGGTACAGGGCACCGAAGACACGGTGGGGAAAATCACATTGGCGGACGTCCAGAACTTCTACGCGAAGGAATATCTCCCCAATCAAGTGATTCTGACCATCGTCGGGGATCTCTCTGTCGAACAGGCCTCGACGCTTGTCCAGACTCACTTTGGTGGCTGGAAGAAAGGCAACAGCCAGACCCGCACAACCAAGAAGCCGACAGCGGTGGAAAAGAAAGCCGTCCAGCTGATCGAGAAGGATCTGACACAGTCCACAATCGTGCTGGGCCACGGGGGCATTAGCCGGAACAACCCTGACTACTACGCCGTCACCGTCATGAACCATATTCTGGGGGCCGGCGGATTTTCGTCCCGGCTTATGGACTCGATCCGCGACAAGCAGGGACTCGCCTACGGCATCATGAGTCACTACGACGCCCGCATGCTCCCCGGCTCCTTCTGGGTGAATCTGCAAACGAGAACCGAAGCCACGAACCAGGCGATCACCGGCGTGTTGACGGAGATCAAAGCCATCCGCGATAGTCCGGTCAGTGACCAGGAATTGTCGGAAGCGAAATCCTTCCTCATGGGCAGCTTTCCGCTCCGCCTGGACTCTACCGCCAAACTGGCCCAAGTGCTGGCCCAGGTCGAGTACTACGGACTGGGATTCGAATATTTCAGCCAGTATCCGAAATGGATCGAGCGCGTCACCAAGGAAGACGTGCAGCGCGTAGCCAAGCAATACCTCGACCCGCAACACTATGCGCTCGTCGTCGTTGGGAACGTCGCCAAAGCCAAAGTCCGCCAGTAACACATCCCCCGGCAGTGGGCCGCTATGCAGCCTCATTCACTCGAACACAAGCTTTTGCATCTGCGCGAGATCTTCGCGGCCATGGATTCCGTCCTGGTCGCGTACTCAGGCGGCATCGACAGCACTTTCGTCCTGAAAGTCGCCTACGATCAACTCGGAGATTCCGCCGTGGGTGTCACCGCCATTTCACCGACGTTCCCCGCGGTCGAGCTGGAAACCGCAACCCGGGTCGCGAAAGAAATCGGCGCGCGCCATGAGCTGATTGAAACCAACCAACTCACGATACCCTCCTTCACCGAGAACGATGCAAACCGCTGCTTTCACTGCAAAACCGACCTCTACCAATTGATGGGCCGGCTGAGAGAACAGCGCGCGCCGGCTGTCGTCGTCGACGGGACCAATCTCGACGATTTGGGCGACGATCGGCCCGGCATCAGAGCCGCACGTGAATGGGGTGTCCGCAGCCCGCTGGTGGAAGCAGAACTCACCAAATCAGACATTCGATCGCTTGCGAGAGACTTAGGACTGTCGAATTGGGATAAACCCGCAGCCGCCTGCCTCTCCTCGCGCATCCCCAGGGGCATCATGATCACCAGAGAAAAACTCAGCCGGGTGGAGCAAGCGGAAGAAGTCTTATTCGCGGAAGGGTTCCGGCACTGCCGGGTGCGCGATCACGGTGAGATCGCCAGGATCGAAATCGCTCAGGATGAACTACCTCGAATGCTCGAAGGGGAACGGGGGACGATGATCAGCCGCCGCGTGAAGGAACTCGGCTTTCGGTTTGTAACGATTGACTTGGAAGGATATCGGCCGGGCGGAGTGAGCATAGACCCACCGCGCCCGGCCAAATAAAGCAAGAGGACGTTGCTTAGGAGTGTGACTTCGAGAGGGCGCTGAGCGCTTCGTCGGCAAACTTCCGCTGATCGGCATCCGTCAAACTGCGCTGCACCACCTTTTCCGCCACCATCAACGCGAGCTCCGTGGTCTGATTGCGGATGTCCTGCACGGCTTTCCGGCGCTCATGATCGATCTCGCGCGTGGCCTCGCCCTTGATGCGCTCCGCTTCCGTACTCATCCGCTGTTCGTTTTCATCCAGCAGTCGCTGCGCCCGCTCCTGAGCCGCCGCCAGAATGGCTTCGGCTTCCTTCGCCGCTGCGCTGAGCTTCGCTTCATAAGTCTTCAACGCCCGCTCAGACTCTGCACGATGACGTTCAGCCTGGTCGAGACTGTCCTTGATCTTCTTCTCCCGTTCTTCCAGAACGCTCAGGATGCCGGGAAAGGCAAACTTATAGAGCACGAAGAACAGAATCCCGAAGGACAGAATCTCCCAGAAAATCAGCGACGAGAAAAAACTCGATTCAAACTGCGGCATAGTTTTAACCTACGTCCTGTGTGCCGAGTCCCGAGTACTGAGCGCATGACTCAGTACCACGCACTCATTGCTCAACACGGTTATTTGCGAAGACCCATGATGATGAACGCAATAACGAGCCCGTACAGCGCGATGGCTTCCACGAGCGCGAACCCGATCCACATGTACTTGCCGACGCGGGCTTCGGCTTCAGGCTGGCGGGCCACGGCTTCAATCATCTTGCCGAAGATGTACCCGATTCCGACGCCGGCGCCGGCAAAACCCGCCGCCGCCAATCCCATACCCAACAATGCTGCTGCTGCTGAATCCATTGTGTCCTACTCCTCCCTTGTCTGGCTGACACGCGATCAATGCGCGTGGTCATCATGGCCGTGCAGATGGAATGCGTCACCCAAATAGACGCACGTCAACACGGTAAAAATATAGGCTTGAATAAACGCAATGCCGACTTCCAACCCGTTCATCGCAATCGTAAAGGCAAACGGCAGCCAGCCGATGAGCAGCCCGCCGCTGATCGCCAACCCGAAGAGCACCCCGAGAATGACGTGCCCGGCCGTCATGTTGGCAAACAATCGAACAGCCAACGAAATCGGTCTGGCCAATTGACTGATCAATTCGATGGGGATCATGAGGGGCAAGAGCCATCCCGGTGTGCCCGGCGGCACGAGAATCCCCATGAACTTGGCCCCGTGCAGCAGAAATCCCATGACGAGACTCAGCCCGTACACCACACAGGCAAACACCGCCGTCACGACAATCTGACTCGTGACCGTATAAGAACCGGGAATCAGCCCGATCAGGTTGCAGAAAAGAATAAACAGAAACAACGTCGCGACGAGCGGGAAAAACTGCATCCCGTCTTTCCCCATCGTATCGAGAATGATGCCCCGAATGAAATCCACCAGCATCTCCGCCAGGCTCTGCAATTTGCCGGGCACCAGCTGACGCGCCGACCCTGCCTTGAGCATCAGGAACGCGACCAAGGCCACCACCACCCACATGATGATGACCGCCTTATTGATGGAAATATCGATTCCACCAAGAGAGAGAGGGATGTAGTTATGCAATTCAAACGGATGAAGCGGACTTTCTTCCACGGCTATCCTTTGCTTTCTGTATCAGGCGGTGAACCTGGCCACCGCATGGCCGACCGGTATGCGTTCCGTATGCCGGCAATCACTCCGAGCACTAACCCCACTACCATTCCCCAGGGAGTCGAATCGAGGAGGTAGGTATCCAACACCCAACCCAACCCGCCTCCGACGATCAACGAAGCGAGCAGGTCGGTTCCAATCCGAACCGCCTGACCGAGCCCCGCATAAAACGGATCTTGAGAAGGGGGCATTCTATTACTCACCGGTCAGTGCTCAGACAAGAATCTGTATGAGGCGCTCAACCGATTGTGAGCGCGCAATTCAAGCAGAATCCTCATTGAAATGTCAAGCCGTTAGAGGCTCTGTCTCTCCCCGAGGCGCTACGGTATAGTAGAGCTCCACTGAAACAGGTCGGACTTTTTGAATTCATGACAATGGCACGCCCATCCCCTGCCCCCTTTCTTCATGGGGCGCCGCAACCCTTGTGCATCAGCCGACGGGGCTGGGCGCTCAATCCCTTCGAACTGTATTCCCGCGTAGCCTCAGACCCACGCCCCTCTTTTCTCTTTGAAAGCGGCAAAGGTCCGACAACCACCGGACGCTACTCCTTCTTCGCGACCGAACCATACCAAGTTTTTTCTGGCACACATCAGAACTGGACGCTCCGTTCAGCCGACGGGCACACACAAACCGGCCAGGCCCCGTTCTCGACACTGGCAAGGCTGATGCAGCAATCTCCCATTGCCCGCCCTCCCGGAGCCCCGCCGTTTTTCGGAGGAGCCGTGGGCTACATGAGCTACGACCTGGTACGCCAATTCGAATCATTGCCGAACCATGCAGAAGACGATCTGCACTTCCCTGACTTGGAATTCGCCTTTTTCGATCTGGTCGCGGCATTCGATCACACCTCGGGCGAGTGGCACTTCATGTTCTGCCCCCCGCTAGAACGATTCCTGGGAGAGGCCAGAGAAACGCTCTATCGAGAGGGTTGCGATCGACTCGCAGCGTTAGAAGCGCAGTTATCCACGCCACAGCCTCACCAGGCCGCCCCTCTTCACCCGGTCACCTTCCTCCCGCAGCAATCCCGGGACTCTTATATGGAGCGGGTCCGGCGCTGCCAGAACTATATCGCCGCCGGGGATCTGTACCAGGCCAATCTCTCGCATCGCTTTTCAGTCACGAGCCGGAGCTTTACCGAACATGCCGGACTCCCAACGGAACTCCAGGCCTATGCGCGCCTGCGCCACATGAATCCGTCGCCGTTCTCCGGCCTGTTGCGCATCGGATCGACCAGCCTCATCAGCACCTCGCCGGAACGCCTGGTTCGGCTGGACGGCCGGTCGGCCGATACCCGGCCGATTGCGGGCACCCGGCGTCGAGGCCACTCCGACGCCGACGATCGTCGCCTGCGTGAAGAACTGCTGGGGAACGAGAAAGAACGCGCCGAACATTTGATGCTGGTTGACCTCGAACGGAACGATCTGGGGCGCGTGTGCGAGTTCGGCTCCGTCCTGGTCGATGAGCTTCTGTCGATCGAGCAATATTCCCACGTCAGCCATCTGGTATCTCACATCTCCGGACGACTGCGCGCGGACGTGACCGGATTCGACCTGCTGCAGGCCGTCTTCCCCGGCGGCACCATCACTGGCGTCCCCAAGATCCGCTGCATGGAAATCATCGACGAGCTCGAACCGGTCCGACGCGGCCCGTATACCGGATCGATGGGCTATCTGAGTTGGAGCGGGGATCTCGATTTCAACATCATCATCCGCACGCTGGTCCTCCACGAACGGCAGGGCTACCTTCAAGTCGGGGCCGGAATTGTGTCGGATTCGGATCCCGCCACAGAATATGAGGAGACGATGCATAAGGCGCAAGCCTTCTTGAGCGCCTTGTCGTAACATCGATTATGTGGATTTTTCTCAACGATCGATTCGTCCCGGAACAGGATGCGAAAATTTCCGTATTCGACCACGGGTTCCTTTATGGCGACGGCGTCTATGAAACGATCCGTTCGTACGGCAAGCGGATCTTCATGCGCGACCATCATCTGTCGCGATTGCACCGTTCCGCCGGCGCAATCGGCCTGACGATTCCCGTTCCGCCGAGCGAGTGGCCAGCCCTGTTGCATGAGGCGATGGATCGCAATCAACTGGGAAATGAGCACACCGACGCCTATCTCAGGATCACCGTGTCCCGGGGAGCGGGAGAGATCGGCCTCGACCCTGCCCTTTGCCCGAGAGCCACCGTCGTCATCATGGCCAAACCGCTCCATCCGCCTGCTGCCGAACTGTACCAGCGGGGCGTATCACTTATCGTGGCCCAGACGAGACGCAATCTGCCAAGCGCACTCTCTCCGCAAATCAAAGCCACAAACTTTTTGAACAACATTCTGGCGAAACGCGAAGCGATAGCGGCACAGGTCTTCGATGCACTCCTGCTGAATTGGGAAGGCCATCTGACGGAATGTACCGTGAGTAATGTGTTCTTCGCCGCGCAAGGCCGGCTGTACACACCATCCGTAGAATGCGGTCTGTTGGACGGCATTACGAGGGCGATTCTGTTGCAACTGGCGGGAGAGCTGAAGATCCCCGTGCAGGAAGGACGCTTCACTTCCGATGAGCTGCTGCAGGCCGACGAATGCTTTCTAACGAACACCAGCATGGAGGTCATGCCGGTCGTCTCGGTCAACAATCAACCGATCGGACAAGGCACTCCCGGCCCTCTCACCCTCCGACTACACCGTCATTTTGTCGACAATCGAAGCCGTTTTCTAGAACCTCAAGCCTGACCCTCATCCCCAACTCATTGCTTTTATTCATATGCCTTCCGCGCCGGGAGGGGCACAAGACGTGCAATTCCTTGACACCCAGGTGCAGGCTGCTATCGTTTGACCATGCCAAACGCCAATACCAATACAGCGAGTAGGAGCAATCGATTGAAAACCCCCCAGCTATTTCTTGGAACGGCCCTCGTGGGAGCACACTGGTTTCTTTCAGGGCTTCCGGTCGCACAGGCTGAAATCTACCAATACATCGATGCCAACGGGACCATCTCACTGACCAATGTGCCGACCGACCTGCGCTATCGGCGAATTACCCCGCAACAACCCAACAGACTCCACCCCGTCCTGTCGGAGCGCGAACTGGAACCGATGATCAGCCGGTATTCCCGGCAGCACCAGCTCCATCCCGCCCTTATCCGGGCGGTCATTAAAGCGGAGTCTGGCTTCGACCCGATGGCAGTGTCACGAGCCGGCGCGATCGGCCTGATGCAACTGATGCCCCAAACCGCCATGCGCCTGGAAGTGCGCGACCTCTACGATCCTGAAGATAATATCGGCGGGGGAACGAAGTACCTGCGCCAGCTGCTCGACCGGTTCCGGGGGAATCTCCCGCTCGCGCTGGCCGCCTACAATTCCGGGGAGCATACCGTGGATCGTTACCGAGGGCTGCCGCCCATCGATGAAACCCGCCAGTACGTAAAGAAAGTGATTCACTACTACCGGACGTTCCTCATGAGCGACCGGACGATGACCGGACACGTGATCGCATCCGCTGAACCTGCATCGCCACGACCACTCCCGGCTTCCCAATCCGTTTCGGCTCAGTAGGGCTCTCTTGCAGAGTGAGCTGACTGTGTTGCTTCCAACCGGCACGTTTCGCCTCAGGGAAATCCGCGCGAAAATGCGCCCCGACGCTGTTCTCCCGCCACAGCGCGGCCTCGGCCACACAATGCGCGACTTGCACCATGTTCTTCACTTCGAGATCGGCCCGCCCCGCATACCAATGGGATACGAGCTTCATCCAGCGGGACAATTGTGCGGTTGCCCGGACAAGCGATTCGCGCGAACGGATGACGCCGACTTGCCCCCACATCGTCCGGCGTAGAGAGCTCCTCAGTTTCTCCGCGTCGTCCAACGATTCCGGCGCTCGCTGACGAAGCCGGTCTTCGTGCGCGGACAAGTCCGGAAGCGCATGCCGTTGACCGAATTCAATCGCCGCCAGCGCCGCGCGCATGCCGAATACCAGCCCTTCCAGCAGCGAGTTACTGGCCAACCGATTGGCTCCATGCACACCGCTGCAAGCAACCTCCCCAGCTGCAAACAATCCCGGCAACGACGTGGCTCCGTTCAGATCGGTCCACACGCCGCCCATCATGTAGTGCGCACTGGGCGAGACCGGAATCCACTCTTCCGTAATATCGATATCATGGCGCAGACAGGTCGCATAGATCGTGGGAAACCGCCGTTTGATGAACTCGGCGCCCAGATGCGTGACGTCCAGATACACATGATGCGCGCGGGTCGCAGCCATCTCCGCCCAGATGGCCCGAGAGACGATATCCCGCGGAGCCAGCGCTCCCAGGGGATGATACCGCTGCATGAAGAGCTCGCCCTTGTTGTTCCGCAGTTGACCGCCTTCCCCGCGCATGGCTTCGGACAACAAAAACGGCGGACTGGACGGCAAATAGAGTGCCGTCGGATGAAACTGGACGAACTCCATGTCCTGCAACATCGCCCCGGCACGAAAGGCCATGGCCATGCCGTCGCCCGTCGCATTCGGCGGATTCGTCGTCCGAGCATAGATCTGCCCAGCACCTCCCGTCGACAACACGACGGCTTTTGCGGGGACAACGAACTGCCTGGACGTCGACTCATCGAGCACGACCGCTCCGGAACAACGGCCATCTTCCACCACCAAATCGACGGTGAAGTGATAGTCGAGCCGTTGAATACGCTTCTGCCTGGCCACCTGAGCCATCAATGCCCGTACCATTTCGTTGCCGGTCGCATCGCCGCGTGCACGCAAAATGCGGCTTCGGCTATGAGCCGCTTCACGGGCGAAAGCAAATTTCCCGTCAGCCTTGTCGAATTGTGCACCCCACCGGATCAATTCCTGAATCCGCGCAGGCCCCTCCTCTACCAGCACCCGAACCGCCTCGGGACGGCACAGTCCGTGGCCCGCTTTCAACGTATCGGTCAGATGAATCGCCACATCATCTTCCTCGCTGAGAGCAACGGCGACCCCCCCTTGCGCATAGATCGAGTTGCTCTGGAGGGGATGCCCCTTGGTCAGCATGATGACGCGGCCCTGCCGGCTCAACTCCAACGCCGCACGCAACCCGGCCACGCCGCTCCCGATCACCAAGAAATCGGCTTGCGGAATGGCGGCTGTCCGAGAATTGGCGGTTGAACGTGTCATCGAGAAAGCGATTTCTGCGGCGAGGCGGGAAGCTCGGACAACGCCTGGCGGACCCTCATCCCAAACGGCAGATCTCCCTGCACGCCCCGTAGAAGAATGGATTGCATGCCCACCCACTGCAAACGGGCATGACCACGCTGGCGAATACCGGCATCGTCCGGATTTTTCTTCCAAACCCCCTGCCAATGCACATAGACGTCGATATTCTCTCCGTCGATCATGATTCGCTCGGTTTTGAAGTCCAGCTGAATGGATTGAAACAACTCAAAATCCTGAGCGGCTTCTGCTTGCAGTTGTTCTAGCGATTCCGCAGGCAGCATCACATCCTGGAAAGCGGACCGATCGCGATGCTGATACGCGTCACGCAACGCTTCTACCGCACGATCGATATGAGTAAACCGCTCATGGTCCTCAGGGTACGGAATCATCTTTGCTGAGCAAGCCGCCATCGATATCAACACCGCCACCCCGCACCAACGGAGCACCCGCAGACCGATCACTGCCGACACATAATTCATATCCATAGCCCCGCAGTATAGGAACGTCCCAGGGATGGGTCAAGGCGCCCATCTCCGTCGCACCCGGCACTGACAGACCCGCCGCAATCATTCTTACCCGGTCACTGACGGCTTGCTTTTTCATCAGAAAGTCTCTACACTCGCCCGTCTTTGGAGATTGATTGCATGTCGAGCGTTTTAAAAAAGCGTCGGAAGAAAATGCGCAAACATAAGTACAAGAAGCTGCGCAGACGCCAAAAATTCTTACGTCGTAAGAGCTAATCTCACCCCGTTCACCGGGAGGAGGACATTGTGCCGGAAGGCAAGAAGGTTCGCATCCGCGTCCGTACGGTGAATTGCACCTACGTGGGCGACTTTCTCGTTCCGCCAATGCGCCATCGTGTCTCGGATGCGATCAACGAGGAAGCACGCCTGTTCATCAGCCTGACAGACGTGATCGTCAACGATCAGGATCGCTCGGACTTCGTGGCCATCAACAAGAACCTGATCGAGTCGATCGCGCAGATCTAGCGCCTCGCCTCTTCAGCCTTCTTTGTCTGGCACTCCTCGGCTGCAAGCATCTATTGCGATGATGACAGCCCATAGATTCGGCGCCATATCCTCATATCGATACCCCCGCACGCATGTCGCCATTTAGACGATTTCTTCCCTTTGTACGACCATATTTTCCGCGCATGATCGCGGCAGGACTCCTCGTGATGGGAGTGGCCGCCATCAATCTTGCCTTGCTGCGCCTGGCCGGCACGCTCTGGGACGTCATCACCGTTCAACACGACCGCGCCCGCATGACGGAATTGATCGGGCTGTTCATCGGCCTGGTGCTCCTGCAAGGCCTCTGCTCAATGGGCCACAGCTACTTGACGACCTGGATTTCCCAGCGAGTCGTCGCCGATTTCCGCACCCATCTCTTTGCCCATCTGCAAAACCTCGCGGTCAGCTTTTTTGCCAGGAGACGAACGGGGGAACTGCTGTCCCGTCTGATGAACGATGTCACCGTCATTCAATCCATCGTCACCGAAACGCCCATCGATACAGCGAAGCAGCTGGTGACGTTCATCGGCGGCATCGGATTCCTGCTGGCCATGAACTGGCGGCTGTGCCTTCTCATTCTGCTCCTGCTCCCGCTGCTGGTGCTTGTCGCCAAATTCTTCGGACGCAAACTGAAATCGCTCTCGACCTCGATCCAGGATCAAACCGCCGCGCTCAGCACTCTCCTTGAAGAGGTCATTTCTGGCATTCGTATTGTGAAGTCGTTCGTACAGACGAAACGGGAAGAAGGCCGGTTCCTGACTCAGATCCAGCATGGCCTGGAGCTCTCACTCAAACGAGCCGGCATCATGGCCCTGTTCGTCCCCGTCATCAGCCTGCTGACGTTCTCAGCCGCCGCGGCCGTGCTGTGGTACGGCGGCACCCAAGTCATTGAAGGCGCCGTCACCCCGGGCGATCTCTTCGCCTTCGTCCTGTTCGCAGGAATCCTGATCGGGCCCTTCAGTTCAGCAGCCCGCGTATTTGCACAAATCAAAGAGGCTCAGGGCGCCACTCAGCGCGTGTTTGAAATCCTCGACGCGGAAGCGGACATTCGGGATGTCCCGAATGCGCACGTCCTCTCCGCAGTGAAAGGCCATGTCCGTGCCGAGCAGGTCGGCTTCAGCTATGACCCGCGTACCCCGGTGCTGTCGCACCTGTCATTCGAAGCACAACCGGGCGAACTCGTCGCCTTTGTCGGGCCGACAGGAGCCGGAAAAACGACCGTCATCAACCTGCTCCATCGCTTCTACGATCCCGTCGAAGGCCGTATCACCGTGGACGGGCACGACCTGAAAGAGGTCACCGTGGATAGCTGGTACCGGCAAGTTGCGCTCGTCCCGCAAGAAACCGTCCTGTTTGGCGGAACCATTCTCGACAATATTCGCTACGGAAACCCCGAGGCGAGCGAGACGGCGGTGCAGGAGGCCAGCAAAGCCGCGCACGCGCACGAATTTATTTCGGCCTTTCCCGACAAATATTTGACTGTAGTAGGAGAAAAGGGGATCAATCTGTCAGGCGGCCAGCGGCAGCGGATCGCCATTGCCCGGGCGATTCTCAAAAACCCCCGCGTCCTGCTGCTCGATGAAGCCACCTCGTCGCTCGACACCGAGTCGGAACGGCTGGTCCAGGAAGCGCTTGAGCGGCTGATGCAGGGACGGACCACGTTTGTGGTCGCACATCGGCTCTCCACGATTCAGCGCGCAGACCGCATCCTCGTCCTGGATAAGGGCCGTGTGGTCGAAGAGGGGACCCACGCGCAACTGCTGGAGCGAAAAGGGCTCTACCACTATCTCTACACCATCCGATTTACGGAACAACCGTCCTAGCCCCGACCGCGGCATTGTCGTCCCATCACACGTCATCCCCGTCACTCATTCACTCTAGCTTTTCCACCCGCACGCCCAGGAGCCGAATCCGTTGCCGCCGCGGATTTTCCCGCCGGTCAAGGAACGGAAGCAGGAGTTTGAGCAGCTCGCGACGCACAACCGGCCCGTCCCGCACCGGATCAGCAAAGGTATGGGATCTGGTAACCGTGGTGAAATCCGCAAACCGCACAGTAATCGCCACAGTCCGGCAGGCCTTGAATCCTTCCCGCACCAGACTCACAAACACACCGTCGCCTAACTGCGACAGCCGCTCCACCAGCACCTGCGAGTCCAGCGTATCTTCATCAAAAGTCTCCTGCTCGCTGATCGACTTCGGCTCCCAATGTTCTGCTACCGGCGAATCATCCTGCGCGCGAATCTTGGCATACCATTCGCGCCCCCGCTTGCCAAACCGCGCCTCCATCTCAGCCGGGCTCAACCGTTTCAGGTCCTCAACAAGCCGAATCTGCCGCGCGGCAAGCATCGATTCGGTCTTCGGTCCGATTCCCGGGATCGCACGCACCGACAGCGGAGCAAGAAACGCTTCCGCCTCTGCTTCCGTGACTACCGTAAACCCGTCGGGCTTCTGAAAACCTGAGGCGATCTTGGCAATCATTTTATTCGGCCCGATCCCGACCGATGCCGTCAACCGTTCTTCGGCAAGAATCGCCCCCTTGATCGACCGGCATAGCTCAGCCGCCGCCTCGAACGAGCCGGCGCCGGACACATCCCCATAGGCCTCATCAATGCTCGCCTGCTCAAGCACGGGAAGGGCGCGGCGAGCGATTGCCATCACCGCTGCGGATACCCTGGCGTACTTGGGCATATCGACCGAGACGAACGTGACCGGAGGCAACCCTCGTCGACGCGCGGCCTCAGAGAAGCGCCAGGCTGTGGAAATCGGCGTGGCTGAGTAAATCCCGTACTCACGCGCTTTGTAATTCGCGGTCGAGACAACCCCGCGCCCCTGCCCTCCCGCAGGATCAGCCCCGACCACGAGAGGGAGCCCTCGAAATGCCGGTGTATCTCGCTCCTCAATCGCAGCGTAAAACGCATCCATATCGAAATGTGCAATGATTCTCGGCACGCCTGAGCCTTCCCGTCCCACACAGACCCCGTCGGGACCACTGGGACAGACTATAGCGGCTTCGTCTGCATGCGTACCAGTCACACCGGGCGGGAGACTGAACAATACCCTGGATGGTGAGAGAACAACTTCCGTGAAAAGTCGGGGCGGATACGAAAGGGGAAGAAGAGGACGACGCTATCCATAGGCCAATATCTCCTGCGAGATGGCAGTCAGAGGGATTTCCCGTTCGGTTGCCCCGCGCTTCATCGCTTCTTTCGGCATCCCGTAGACGACGCAGGTCGCTTCATTCTGCCCCACCGTGCGGGCACCCGCCTGCCGCATTTCGAGCAGCCCCGCAGCCCCATCGTCCCCCATGCCGGTCATGATGATCCCGAGCGCGTTTCGCCCGGCAAATTTCGCGACGGATCTGAACAGGACGTCTACGGACGGGCGATGGCGGTTCACCAACGGCCCGTCGACCACTTCGACATGATATTGCGCGCCGCTTCGTTTCAGCATCATATGCCGGCCGCCCGGCGCGATCAGCGCCCGGCCTGGAATGACGCGGTCTCCCGTCTTCGCTTCCAGCACTTCAATCTGGCAGATACTGTTCAACCGCTCGGCAAATGCAGCCGTAAACTTCTCCGGCATGTGCTGGACAATCACGATGCCGGGACAGACCCGCGGGATGCCGGTCAGAACCGCTTCGAGCGCCTGAGTACCTCCCGTGGACGTGCCGATCGCTACCAGGCGATCGGTCGTCTGAGCCATCGCATGAGTACTGGCCGACAAGATTGCGTCGGCCGTCAGTTTCTGCGCCACGGGAGCGGCTGGAGCCGCACCGCCTTTCAGGCATTTCATATTGGCTTGGGCCGCCGCTTTCACGGCCTCAATCAATTGGGACGACGAATCTTCCAGAAATTTTTTCACGCCGAGTTGAGGCTTGGTCACGATGCTGACCGCGCCGGCGGCCATGGCCTGCATCGTCGTCTCCGCTCCTTTTTCCGTCAATGACGAACAGATCACAACCGGCGTCGGATGGGTCGACATCAGATGTTTCAGAAACGAAATCCCGTCCATTCTCGGCATTTCGACGTCGAGCGTGACGACATCGGGCCACTGCTTCTTCATATGCTCCATGGCAAAGAGCGGATCGGACGCCGTCCCGATCACACGGATCTCCGGATCTTTCTTGAGCAAGTCGGCCATCACCTGCCGAACGGTGGCCGAATCGTCGACCACGAGCACATTGATCGTTTTCATGCTAGGCGCCCCCCACCGAATCCTGCCCGGCGTTGCCGGGCAGCCGTTGATGCCTCACCCACACGTCTCCGCTCCAGACATCGAAAATCACCTGGCGATGTCCGACATCGCCCACATGCTCCGCCACGACAGACGCGCCCAGATCCTCCAGCGCCTTTCGGGCCAGCTCAATGTTGCGCATGCCGATCTCCAGCGCTTTCCCCCGCTTGTCGAGCGCGGGAAACATATTCCCGCCGCCGAAGACCTTAATCTGATACTCCCGGAGCGTCGTCCCCCGTCTGGCCATCTCGTGCAGAAACAGTTGCAGCGCTTCGCTTCCGTAACGCCCGTCCAACGGCTCCGAGGAACGGGTATCCCGTGCCGGCAGCAGATAGTGGCACATGCCGCCGATGCGCAGGACCGGGTGCCACATCGTGATCGCCACACACGAGCCCAGGATGGTCTTGATTCGCGTCTTCGCATGGCCGAAATGAAATTCTCCCGGCTGTAAAAATACCTCCGTGACATTCGAAGGCTGTGACATGGCCTAGGCCTTGCGGTAAATCGATGACCGGACCATCTTCAGGCGTTCGGTGATGCCATGAAGGCTTTCCGAGTGGCTGACGATAAAATAGCCTCCCGGCTTCAGCACGGAGAGCAGGCGCTCCACGACTTGCCGTTTGGTATCCGTATTGAAATAGATCATGACATTGCGCAAAAAGATCACGTCGAAGGTCCCGACCTGCGGCAGTGAGGCGTTCAGATTGACCGACAGAAACCGGATGCGGCTTTTGAGCTTGGGATCGATCAGAAAGGTGCCGGCCTGATCCCCGATCCCTTTCAGACAATGCGCCTTCAGATAGGCCTGCGGGATTTTTTCCGCGCGGTCCATGCTGTACTGGCCGGCTTGCGCCGTGGCCAAAACACGCGAGCTGATGTCCGACGCCACAATATCCCAGGGTGTCGTCCCCAACTGGTCCGCCAGCACCATCGCCAGCGTGTAGGGTTCTTCTCCGCTCGAGCAGGCCGCGCTCCAGATCCGAAAGGCTTCTCCCGGCTTCCGGGCAGGCAGGATCGTCGTGCGAAGATACTCGAAATGCTGCGGCTCCCTGAAAAAATAGGTCTCGTTGGTCGTGAGAAGATCGAGTGCCGTTTGCAGTTCGGCGGGCTCCTGCCCGCTCATGATCAACTGGAAATATTCGCGATAGGAAGACAGCTGATACTGGCGCAGCCGCTTGAGCAATCGCCCGGATACCAGCGCTTTCTTGGCAGAGGAGAGAGTGATCCCCGCGCTTTGATAAACAAACTCCTGAAAGTCGGCGAATTCCCGATCCGAGATCGCAATCTCGCCGGTGGACGCATTGGAGACAGACGCTTGCACGATGTACTCGGCGTAACCCACGCCGCCCCATGGTTTATCAACAGCCGTCGCCGCCCGGCGGACGGGACCGGCTCGATCACCGACGCCGACCTACAACCGATGCTCCTTCGCGCGCCATACCGACCTTGAAGAAGGCGATGGCCTGCTGGAGTTGCTGCGCCTGGCTGCTCATCTCCTCCGAGGTGGCGGCCAACTCCTCCGACGCCGACGCGTTCTGCTGGGTCGTCTGGCTCAGCTGTGTCATCGCCGTATTGATCTGTGACACGCCCGACGCCTGCTCGCTGGAGGCCGACGCAATCTCCTGCACCAGGTCGGAGGTCTTCTGGATCGCCGGCACCATCTCCTGCAACAGTTTGCCGGCTCGCTCCGCCATGCTCACGCTGTCGCCCGCCAGATTCCCGATCTCCTGGGCCGCCACCTGGCTGCGCTCGGCCAGCTTGCGCACTTCCGCCGCCACGACCGCAAACCCCTTGCCGTGCACGCCGGCCCTGGCGGCTTCGATCGCCGCATTCAGTGCCAGCAGATTGGTCTGATACGCAATGTCGTCGATGATGCCGATCTTTCCCGCGATCTGCTTCATCGCCGTCACGGTTTCCTGCACAGCCTGCCCGCCGTCGCTCGCTTCTTTCGACGCCTGGGTCGCCATATTGTTGGTCACTTTGGCATGTTCGCTGTTTTGATTGATCGAGGCCGTCATCTGTTCGATTGAGGCCGAGGACTCCTCCACGCTGGAGGCCTGCTCGCTGGACCCCTGGCTCAGCGACTGCGCCGTCGCGCTCACCTGTTCCGACGCCCCGGCCAGCGCGTCGGCCGATTGCCGGACCTGCCCGATCACTTGCGTCAGGCTCGTGACCATCCCTTTCAGCGCATACAGCAGGCTGCCGCGGTCCTTCTCCTTCACCGCAATATCCATGGTCAGATCCCCGGCCGCGATGTGCTTCACGCAGTCGGCGGCATACGCCGGCTCGCCCCCCAACTGGCTCATGAGATTGGCGATCGTGAGCCACGCCAGAAGAAACGACAGCGCCAAGCCGATCACAATCGCGGCAAGCGCCAGCGCACGCCCCCGTTCATAGGCTATCACCGACTGTTCATACTCTTGCTTGGCAACCCGCAGCTGCACCTCGGTCAACTTGGAAAATACATCGGACAGCGGATCGATCGTCTGATACAAATCATGAATCGTGTACGCTTCCAACGCCCCCGCATCTTCCGCGTCGAGAATCTGCTGCAGCCGGTTGAGTACCGCTTCCGACCGCTTCATCAGCGACGTGGCCTGCTCGGCTAACCGGTGTTCCTCTTCCACCAACGTCGTGGCCAGATACGTCTGCCACGTTTGCTGAATCGTGGCGCGCGCTTGCGCAACGCTCCGGCGTCCTTCCAGCCAGCTCAACTGGCGGTTTCGCACCTTGTGAGTCGTATCGACAACATTCACGGCATACGAGTCGGCGATTACTTTCAAATCGCGGAGCGGAACCACCCGATCCGTATAAACGGTATTCAAACTCTCGAGGCCTGACCGATGGTTGAAGAGGCCAAGTCCCCCGACTCCGATCAGAATGAGTGCACAGCCACCGACAAGAGCAAACAATCGCCACCGAAAAGAAATCTCTTTCTTGAATAGCATCTTATTGTCGTTTTCTCGGCTTTGCCGCGATGTGATTCCTGCCGAAGACGGGCCATCGCTCGGAATACCGGCGCCACAGATAAGGACGCCCCCCGAACGACTGACACGGCATCGGCTGTCTACGCAGCCGCCTGCAGAGATGCGGGCAGAGATTCTCCGGCCGGAGCAGGAAAATCCTGTCCGCTCCGGAGTTGAGCCATTTCATCGATTGAGAGCACCCGGGCGATTTCGAGGATGATGACAAAACGGCCATCCACCTTTCCCATGCCCTGGATGAACTCGCCGCGAAGATTGGCACCGAAGGTGGGCGCCGGTTCGATCTCCGCCGGGAGAATCTCGATCACCTGATTAACGGCATCGACGATGATCCCGATGTCCCGGTGATCCCCTTCAGCAGCCACTTCCACGATCACAATACAGGTTCGCCGGCCCGGCTCCGTCAATGGCCGCCCGAACCGGGCCGCCAGATCCACCACCGGAACCACGCGCCCGCGAAGATTGATCACCCCGCGCACACAAGGCGGCATCATCGGCACGGCCGTGAGGGTGCCGTACTCGATGATCTCTTTCACACCCAAAATCCCGATGGCAAAGGTTTCCTTCCCCAAGAGAAAGGTCAGGTATTGATGCTGTTCCTCCCCGACCGCTTCCACGTCGGCCGGTTCCTGCGATGACAATGCGGTTCCCATGACGACCTCCTAGAATCGTACAAACTGTGCCGGATCGGGCTGCGCAACCGCCTCAGTCTGAGGCGGAGTGCCCGACGGTGACTCCTTCCGGCCCGCCGGCTTGAACGCCGTGCGTGCCTTGTCTTTCACCGCGGAGGCGGGACTCGCGCCGGGAGCATGGCTGCCGACCTTGAAGAAGGCGATGGCCTGCTGGAGTTGCTGCGCCTGGCTGCTCATCTCCTCCGAGGTGGCGGCCAACTCCTCCGACGCCGACGCGTTCTGCTGGGTCGTCTGGCTCAGCTGTGTCATCGCCGTATTGATCTGTGACACGCCCGACGCCTGCTCGCTGGAGGCCGACGCAATCTCCTGCACCAGGTCGGAGGTCTTCTGGATCGCCGGCACCATCTCCTGCAACAGTTTGCCGGCTCGCTCCGCCATGCTCACGCTGTCGCCCGCCAGATTCCCGATCTCCTGGGCCGCCACCTGGCTGCGCTCGGCCAGCTTGCGCACTTCCGCCGCCACGACCGCAAACCCCTTGCCGTGCACGCCGGCCCTGGCGGCTTCGATCGCCGCATTCAGTGCCAGCAGATTGGTCTGATACGCAATGTCGTCGATGATGCCGATCTTTCCCGCGATCTGCTTCATCGCCGTCACGGTTTCCTGCACAGCCTGCCCGCCGTCGCTCGCTTCTTTCGACGCCTGGGTCGCCATATTGTTGGTCACTTTGGCATGTTCGCTGTTTTGATTGATCGAGGCCGTCATCTGTTCGATTGAGGCCGAGGACTCCTCCACGCTGGAGGCCTGCTCGCTGGACCCCTGGCTCAGCGACTGCGCCGTCGCGCTCACCTGTTCCGACGCCCCGGCCAGCGCGTCGGCCGATTGCCGGACCTGCCCGATCACTTGCGTCAGGCTCGTGACCATCCCTTTCAGCGCATACAGCAGGCTGCCGCGGTCCTTCTCCTTCACCGCAATATCCATGGTCAGATCCCCGGCCGCGATGTGCTTCACGCAGTCGGCGGCATACGCCGGCTCGCCCCCCAACTGGCTCATGACCGACCGCGTGATCCAGAGGGCAATGCCTATACCGATCAGCAAGGCAACTAACGTAGTCCCGACCAGCAGATTCCTGGCGCTGGCATACGAGGATTCGGTTTCCTTGGCGGCTTTGTCCATCAACTCCGCCTGGAACTTGGCCATGTTCTCCAACGATTCCCAGAAAGCATTGTTGGCCGGAGCGAATTCAGTCTTGATAAAGGTGGCGGTTCGCTCACGGTCTCCGGCCTTCACCAGTCGATCCAGCTCGGTGAACTTGGTGCCCAACGCTGTGCGCTTATCCGTGATGTCCTTAAACAATTCCCGTCCGCGCGGCAGCGTCAGGGATTTATCCAGCTTGTCGAGCAACTCTCCGTTTTTCTGACGCACGTCAGCCAGCTTCTTGTAGAAGCCCTCGATTTCCGCCGCATTCGTGCTTAACAAAATGTTCCGGACGGTTCGCCCGTTGTCGAGCGTATTCTTGATGACATCGTTGACGAGTACTACCTTGGGATAGCTCCAGCCCACGATCTTCGCTGTCGTCTCACTGACGCTCGCCAAACTCAGAACGCCGATCGTGCTGGCGATGATCATCAACATCAACACAACCGCGAATCCGAGTCCCAGCCTGACTCCCAATTTCATATTCTCTAACATCGCGCTCCCCCTCTCCGTATGAACTACCATTTATCCTGCCACTTCCATTTCCGTCGTTGATGCCTCTGGATGATTTCCCCCGGACGTGAGATAGCCTTCTCGGGACGCACATTTCTGAAAG
>CAZEHM010000038.1:0-30452 GCA_964512025.1 uncultured Nitrospira sp.
GGTGCGCTTAAGAAGGGTTTTGCATAAATCAGTTTTCCTGATCCAGTCGATCCGAATCCCAGAGGGACATTTTCCTCCCCTTTGCGTTCGACTCGAATATCGGTGATCGGGCCGGCTGCCATGGGATATTGGGCTGTGCCAGGCTGGCTTTCCTTCTTTTCCATGACCCGTTCGGCCGAGCTCTCATGCCGTTCGTGTTCTTGCATACGCTTGTTGACCGCCTCATCGACCATGCGCTTAATGTCCTCCGGGGTCATGTCGACAGCCAAGGCCGGCATAGCCGACAAACTGGCGATGACGAGAGCCCCGAGGAGCGACCGCATCCTCATTGCAAACCTCCATGGTGAAAAATAATGGTCTGACTCGGGACTCGAAGGTCTCTGGTCTTGGTCTGTGCGTGAATGTTGAGAGAAGCTCAAGATTCGCACATGATCTTGAGATCTGCTGTCCGGCATCATGACGCGACGGTGCTCCATCCTTCGATGGACGAAAACGGAATGATGACAATGCGCTTGCAGCGTTTGCATTTCAGCTCGATTCCGCGTCCGCGCACTTTGGCAATGAGTTGGCCGCACTCGCAACGCGTTTCATCGCTATGGCAGGCCGTCGTATCCGAGGCTTTCGTGGTGACCATGGTAGTCGGTAATCCTTGTAAATGAAATTGAGAACGATTATTAATATCTCGACAGCGGCTCCGTTGTCAAGAGGCTTGTGCCTGCCGCATAGTGAGGCCGTGCGGTCGATCTCTGGGTGTCTGTGGGAACCGGCTCTTCAGGGCGGGAGGGATAGTGAAATGAATCGAGCGAGAGATGTGTTCATGGCGAGTCTGTGTGCTGTGGCGGTACTGGCAGGGTGCGGATCGATCCGTTCGGTTGAACCGCCGGTTGTCGTCAAACGGACCCAGATGCATATGGGGACATGGGTATCCATTACGGCAGTGGGGGCAACGAAGGAAGCGGCTCAAGTCAGTATCGAGGCCGGATTTGAGGAGGTGAAACGGCTTGAACAGCTGCTGAGTACATGGATCTCCACAAGCGAATTGTCTCAAGTGAATGCAGCAGCGGGGCAACGCCCAGTCGTGGTGAGCCCTGAAACGTTCGACGTGATCAGCCGGTCGGTCGAAATGGCGCGACTGACGGAGGGAGGATTTAATATTGCCGTCGGACCCGCTGTTGAGGCATGGAGCGTCACGGAGCGGCAGCGTATACCAAGTCCGGGGGAACTTGATCGGATACGACCCCTAGTCGACTGGTCTGTGATCCAGCTGAATCGGGGCGCCCGCACCATTTTTCTTCCGCTGCCAGGCATGCGCATTGATGTCGGTGGAATCGGTAAAGGCTATGCGGCTGATCGCGCGGTAGGCAAGATGAAACAGGCGGGTGCGCCCGCCGGGGTCGTGGCGCTTTCGGGCGATATCAAAACGTTTGGCGATCTGCCCGGCATGCAGGGGTTTCCTGTCGGGATACGCCATCCACGACAGGAGGGCGCGCTTGTGGCCACGATCGATCTCAAAAACGAGGCGATTTCTACGGCTGGTGACTACGAGCGGTACTTTGAGCAGGATGGCATTCGGTATCACCACATCCTTGACCCGAAGTCACTCAAGCCGGCGCGGGAATGCCAGAGCGTCACCGTGATCGCTGCCGAGGGGACAGTGGCGGATGGACTCGATACTGGAATCTTTGTGTTAGGCCCTGAGAAAGGCATGGCGCTGGTCGAACAATTGCCGGATGTCGAAGCCGTCATTATTGATGCCCAGGGGCGCATGACGGTATCTTCGGGGCTCCGATCTCGACTGCGGTATCCATGACAGGCGATCTCTTTGGAGGGGGGGAGTAATGGCATATAGACTGTCAGGTTTGGTGCGGCGATGGACTCAGTTCGGTCTGGTTCTGGGGCTCGTCTTCTGCGGCGCCTGTGGAGAGTTTGAAACAGGTTACTTTCAGAGCAAGGTGAATCAGGTCACGCAGGAGGAGGTGGCCAAGCGTTACGGAATGCCGCATAAGCAGGAGATACAATCAGACGGACGTTCTCTCTGGACGTATTTTGTGCGAGGGAGCGGGACTAGTGGCTATAGCGGGTATGCCAGAGCGGAGTATTGTCGGGCCTATTTTCTGACATTCGATCAGCAGGGCACATTGCGGGATTGGCGTGACCAGGATTGCGCGACGAAGCCGGCAGCCATCACCGAACCGTTTTCAGATCGTAACTGATCGAAAACTTGATGGGGCGTTGCGGGCGGCCGAGCGGGCGCGAGAGCTTGATCGGAGGGCCTTGTTTCACATCGGCGAGGGCAGCCTGATCCAGCAGGTCGTTTCCTGAGCTTTTCGCAATCTTCACATCGCTCAACGTTCCGTTCTCGTGCAGGATCGCCACGAGCACGACTTTTCCCTGCACACCATCCAGCCGTAAAGCGGCAGGGTAGTGTTTCTCCAGATCGGCAATCCATTTCCCCATCAGGGCCGAGAGCCAGCCGTCATCGGGTTTTGCCGTGGTGGACTGATTTGATGGAGTGAGCGCGGCCACGTCGGTGGATGTTGTCGCCGCAGGTGGATTTGCGGCCGCTGATGCATCTGTGGTCCTGTTGTGCGTTGCCATTGGCGCTGGCGTGTCCACCTGTGTGCGAACAGATTCAGGTGCGGTCGGTGTTGGCTCTGGCGTACTGGTTGTTGTGCTGGATGGCGAGGCGTTTGATGATGGTTCCGGGGGGGGCTGCGAGTGTGTGGGTGTTGGCATGGAGGCCGGGGTTGTTACCGGTTGAGCCTCAGGTGACTTCATGGGAGCCGGTGGCTGTGGGCGAGGCTCTTCACGGATTGGCTCAGGAGCGGGCTCGAGCTTCGAGGGTGCTGTGGCTTGTGTCGGGAGAGGGGGAGCCGGTACAGCGCGAGGTGGTGTGGTGTGAGTCTCTAGAGGCGGAGCCGGGGTGGGGACGACGGGAGGCGGTAAGGGCTGAGCGGGTCCTGGTTCCGGGTGTCTTGGGGCGAGAACCTGTGACTGTTTTGGCGTCGGGGGAACCGGTGGCGATTCGCTTGCGGTAGTCGGTGATTGAGGCGCCGCGGCCGGTTGAATCATTGCGACATTCCACTCGAATGGTTCCTCCATCACGGCCAACTGCATGTGTTGAAGGAGCAGCAGTGCCCCTAGCACGAGGCTGCCGTGGAGACCGACCGAAACCAGCCAGCCGGTTCTGTGTGCTCCGCTCGCACTCAGCCGGTTGTGTATCCCGATCTGCGTCACAATCTGATGACCTCAAGGCTGACCTGTTGAAAGCCCAACCCGCGCACTTCGTCGACGAGTGCCACAAACCGTTCGAGCACGGTCACCTTATCCGCCCGGACCACGACTGCAGCATCGCGCGACTCACTGCCGAGCGCGGAGGGCAGGCCGCCGTCCGGTACGGGTTTGTCGTTCAGGAAGAGATGCCCCTCCGATGTGAGCGTGATGACGAGCGGCACATCCTTGCGGTCGCTGACCGACTTCGCCTTGGCAAGATTGACGGGGATTTGGCCGGTGCTGATAAAAGTGGCGGTGGTCAGCACGATCACCAGCAGCACGAGCATGACGTCCACGAGCGGGATGACGTTGATCTGATCAACTTGCTGACGATCCATGATCCACCTTGTACTGGGTCAGCAGTTCGGCGACCCGGCGTCGGAGAATGTTATTCATCACCACGCAGGGGATTGCGACGAGGAGCCCTACGGCGGTGGCTTTCAAGGCGAGGCTCAATCCGATCATGATGGTGTTCACCGCCATGGTGCCGGATGTCCCCATGGTGTGGAATGTCAGCATGATTCCCAAAACAGTGCCCAGCAGGCCGATATAGGGGGCATTAGCTGCAACCGTCCCGATGATCACCAGCCGTTTCGTCAGTGCGATTTCAAACACCTGGACATTGGGGTACTGAGCGGCGTTGACGGTGCGGTAGAAGAGCCAGCGCTCAACGGCGACGGCAACCGACCAGAGGCTGAGGCCGAGCAACAGCCCGATGATGCCATAGTCCACCACGTGTTTCAGTGAGTCCATACCTGTACTCCTTTAATAGCACCCGTTCTGCGTGTGAACCTTCTAGAATAGAGACCGGATGATCCGTCATCAATGCCAGATGGAGAAAAGACCTGTCAACTGGACTGTGGTGAGTTTACGCGGTCGAGGAGGGGGCAGGGAACACCACCGTATGGGTAGCTAGGACCTGAAGCTCCACAGCCGTCCCCTCCTGATATACACTGGTCGAACTCTCGCTGCTATGGACGATCTGTCCGGAGGGAAGGCTGACGGTATACAGGTTTTCAGACCCACGGAACTGACGGGCTTGAATGCGGGCGCCGGCTCCCTTGGCGGGGGCCAGATGGATATCGTCGGGCCGGATCATCACGACCACGGCAGTGCCCTCCGCGCCCGGGAGCGTATTGGGGAATTCGCCCAGCTCCGTGTGAATCATCCCGTCACGGATTTCGCCTTTGATGAAGTCGGCCTGTCCCACGAAGTCCGCGACGAACGGGCTGGCTGGCATATGGTAGATCAATTCCGGCGTATCCATTTGCTCCAATACACCTTGATTGAGCACGGCAATCCGGTCGGCCATCGCAAAAGCCTCCTCGTGATCGTGCGTGACGAGGATGGTCGTCGTTTTGGTGCGCCGCAGCAGGGCGTGGAGATCCTGTCGCATCCGGCCGGCCATATCGGGGTCCAGATTGCTGAAGGGTTCGTCGAGCAGCAGGACCACGGGATTCTGTACGAGTGCGCGGGCGAGGGCGACGCGCTGCTGTTGCCCGCCGGAGAGTTCGTGCGGATAGCGGCGGTCAAATCCTTCCAGGCCGGTAAGCCGGAGCATTTCCTGAACCTGGCACCGCCGGTCGCCTCGCGACAGGTGTTGCAAACCGAAGGCGATGTTGTCCGCCACCCGCAGGTGGGGAAACAGCGCATATTCCTGAAACACCATTCCGACGCGCCGTTCCTCCGTCGGGACCGTGAGACTTGCGTTCGATACCAGGCGTCCCGAGAGAAACAGTTCGCCGGACCGGACTGGTTCGAAGCCGGCAATGGCCCGGAGGATCGTGGTTTTTCCGCAACCGGATGGCCCAAGAAGGCAGAGGATTTCCCCCTCGCGTGCGGCAAACGAAATGTTGCGGATCGCCGGTCGGCCGGTCTCATAGGCGCAGGCGACGGTGCGCAGCTCCAGCACATTGGAGGCCGGTTGGTAGAGATCTGGCTGGTTCAACGCGTGATGTGTTTCAGTGTGCATGTGTGTTCCGCCGCTGGTGTCGAGGGACTGTCTTTTACGCGGCCCTCCAGTCCTTCGAGACTAATAGGAATAAAGCCGGCAGACTTAATAAGACAATCAGCAGCGCCGCAGGCGCCGCAAGTTGAAAATATTCCTCACTCGCTTCCAGCCAGACGCGAATGGCCAGCGTATCGAACCCGACCGGGCGCAAAAGCAGGGTGGCCGGCAGCTCTTTCATGGTCTGAAGAAACATGAGCACCCAGGCGACGACAAAACCGTTGCGCACCAGCGGAAGGGTTACGCGGCGCCAGGTTTCGCGGACGCCCAGCCCCAATGTCCGGGCCACTTCTTCGAGGTTCGGGGTGATCTGTTGCAGCGCCGGTTCCAGCGATTGGAGTCCGGCCGGAAGAAAGTGGATCACGTAGGCGATGACCAGCAGCAGGACGGTCCCGTACATGACAGGAGCGATCTTCAGGCAGAGCACGAGCACCGCGAGCGCAGCAACCGGTCCCGGCAACACGTAGCCGGCATACGCGGCTTGGAGGCATCCGATATTCAGCGCGGTCGGGCGCCGGCTTGCGAGATACGCCAACGGCAGGCCGATGACGACGCCGGCGGTTGCGGCTGCAGCGGCGAGCAGGGCGCTGTTCCAGATGAATCCATAGAATCGACTGTCAAGAATGGCTTGCGCTTCTGGCGAGAGGCTCCAGGTCACGAGCAAATAGGCGGGAATGCCGAACGACATGCCGACGATCAGGCCCAGGATCACGGTGATCACGGCGGTCCCGATCCAGGAGCAACGGACGCGTTGCGGCGGCCGGTAGCGGCCGGCGGTTTGGTAAAAACGGCTGCGCTGGCGGAACCAGCGTTCGGTGATGAGAAAGAGCAGCGCCAGGACGACGAGCAGCACACTCAGAATGCTGGCAGCCGTGTTGTCGGAACGTCCGGTCATTTGCTGAAAGACGGCATACGTAAGTGTCTGATAGCGCAGCAGCGACACCGCGCCGAAATCAGACACCACATAGAGAATGACCAGCGCGACTCCCGCGGCGATCGAGGGACGCATCAGGGGCAGCGTGACGCGCCAGAGCGTCATCAGGCGGGACACCCCGCAGACTCGCGAGACCTCCTCAAAGGAGACATTCAGGCTTAAGAGAGCGCTACGGGTGAGCAGATAGACGAAGGGAAAAGTGTCCAGGGCCATGACGAGGGTCGTGCCCCAGAAGCTTTGCGGCGACACAATGCGGGCTTGCGGCCCGGCCCAGAGTTGCCAGAGGTGCTCCGCCGGCCCGCCGAATCCCAGCAGATAGGTATAGACGTACGCCAGGACATACGTCGGCATGGCCAGCGGAAGGATCAAGGCCGCTTCCCAGATCCGGCGTCCGGGAAAATCGAACCGGACAACCAGCCATGCCGTGGAGACCCCCAGAATCAGCGTGAGGATCGCAACGGCTCCTGCGAGCGTGACGGTGTTGAACAACAGCTCGGGAATTCGCGTTGCCCATAAGCGGGACCAGACGGCCGGGTCGGCCGACAGCGCGAGGATCGTGACGTAGCCGAGCGGAAGCAGAATCAGTCCGGCGGTGGCGATAGCGGCAAGTTGCAGCGGAGACGCGAGCTGCTGGCGAAGCGTGGTCACAACGGGCCTCGTGAATTAGCGGAGGCCCACTTGTTCAATCAGCGTGAGGGTCGGTTCCCGGAGTTCAGCGAGCCGTGTCAACGGCACCAGAGCCGCACGGAAACTTTTCCGGTCAGCCAGCGCGGGGTCAGCCTTCACTTCCGGATGGAGCGGATATTCTTTGTCGAGATCGGCAAACATTTTTTGTCCGGCCTGCGCCACGAGAAACTCGATCAGCAGTTTGGCGTTCTCCGCATGGGCGCTCGGTTTGGTGATGCCGATCCCGGTCACGTTCATAATTGCGCCCATCCCGCCTTCTTTTTGATCCGGCATGATGACGGCCAGCGGAGCGGCGGGCTGTGTGGCGAGGTGGCGATAGACGTAATAGTGATTCACAATGCCCAGGGCAACCTGTCCTTTGGCGACGGCATCCACGATTTGAGAGCTTTTTTGATACACCTGCGAACCGGCGTTATCACGAAGCCCTTCCAGAAACTTCTTGGTGCGCTCATCGCCGTGAGAGGCTCGGATCACCGACACGCCCGCCTGAAGATATTCGCTGCCTGAGTTCGGGATCGCAATCTTGTCTTTCCATTGCGGTTGGGCCAGGTCCAGCAGTGAGTTGACTTGATCGGGTTTGACCATCGTCGTGTTGTACACAATGATCCAGAAGCGGCCGGAGAGACCGACCCAGCTGTTGTCCGCGGCGCGGAACTGCGAGGGAATGGCCCGCTCGACCTCGCGCATATTGAGCGGCCGCAAGAGTCCTGCTCCGCGCGCGAGTTCAAGGCTCCCGGCATCGTTGGTCAGCAGGAGGTCGGCGGGAGTGCGATCGCCTTCTGCTTTCAGGCGGTTCACGAGTTCCGTGGTGCCGGAAGACAGCAGATCCACCTGGATGCCGGTTTTCGCCGTAAATGCATCAAAGACCGGCTTGATCAGGCGCTCCGCCCGGCCGGAATAGACCACCAGTTTGTCGGCGGCGAACGCATCGGTGAGCGGAACGTAGAAGGAACAGACTGTGACGAGAAGCAGAAGCAGCGCCGGTCTATGCCGACGGTGAAGCGATGTCATGGAAGGGCGAAGTCGTCCCAGAAAAGTAGCCATATGCGCGGTCTTCCTCGCAATTGAAATTGATAAATCGTCTCAACAAGATAGCAAAAAAAGCGGCAGGGGTCAATGACGGCAGCGTGAACAGAGGCCGTACAGTTCGAGGCGGTGCGTGGTGATCGTGAATCCGTTCCTGGTGGCGACCTCTTCCTGCAGCTTCTCGATCTCGCAGTTCTCGAACTCGACGATCTTCTGGCAGCCGGTACAAATCAGATGGTCGTGATGCCCCTTGTGCGAGACGTTGTCGTACTGCGTCTGGGTGCCGAAATGACGGGCCTGCGCCAGGCCGGCTTCGCAAAACAGGTTGAGCGTACGGTAGATCGTGGCCAGGCCCAGATGCGGGTCTTTTTTGGCCAGCTGGTGGTACATCTCTTCCGCCGTGATGTGTTCCTGTTGGAGAAACGCTTCGAGGATGAGTTCCCGCTGGCGCGTGTATTTCAGCTGGTGTTTGCCGAGGTGCGCCTTCAGCGCCTCCATCTCTTTCACATGTTTGGGCATAAAGTCCGGCCGATCCTCCTGTAAGAGGAGCCATTAAAGACCAAAGCCGTCGGAGGGTCAAGGGGGGAAGTGGCCGGCGGCCGGGTTTGACGATTCTCCTGCGGGCTGTCTATAGTTTCACTTTTTCTGGCGTACCGGAGAGGATAGATGAGAAAGCCCAACCAGATTACGGTCGATCGTGCGCTCCTGCTCTATGTGCTGCACCTTGCCGAACCCCACGGACTGCTGAGTGACGTCAAGTTGCAGCAACTGGGGTTTCTCTGCGAGCTTCAAACTTTCGGGAAAGGGTTCAAAGGGTTTCATTTTGAATTTTTCAGGTTCGCGTACGGCGCCTTCAGCAAGGATCTCGATAATGACCTGATGTCTCTGCGCCGAAAAGAGCGGGTCGAAAACTTCACCCTGTCGGATCACGCGAAAGAGGACGTCATTCCGCTCTTGCTGAAAGGCATCGAAGGCGTGGAGCCCAATGAAAAGGTGAAGGAGATCATCGATGCCGTCATGACGACATACGGTCCTCAGGACAGCGGGGCGATCACCAACTCGGTTGAAGCGGTTGAACTGAGCACGCCTCAAGCGCCCGAGTTGAAAATTCCCATCCGCGACATTGTCTTTCATACCACGCTGCTGGTGCCCCATCGCATCGAGGTTCAGGCTGAATTTACGCTTTCGCCCGCCATTCTTTCCAAGCTCAATACGGCCATGGGCTATTAGTCGCTTCCGAAATACATATCCTCAGCAGAAAGCTTCAGGCGCCAGCGGCCTATCTGGAGGGCAGATAGCCCGGGGGTGTTAGCGTGCGTGAGCGGCCGTCACGGGCGGCAGCTCGCCTGTCAGTGCGCGAGTCGCCGCGTCTGTCAGCGCAGATAAGGAGTCGGAAGTGACGGGGACCAGCCAGGCATGCAGGGCGCGCGCGGCGGCTCCGCCGTAGGCCAGCCCTGCCTCGTGATCTTCCCGTGTGACAGCGATGAACGGTGTGTTGGGGTGCAGGTTTCGAAAAAGCACAAGCCGGGACAGCCCGTCATGATCGCCCGAGAGCACTTCTGCAACGATGAGGTCATAACCCGAAACTTGGCGGGTTTTGGGCTGGCTCAAAATATCTCTGGTGTTCGCTACGCCGAAGACGATCGCCCCGTCCCGTTCGATCAACTGATGGAGCGAGGTTCTGAACGCCTCGTCGTCGCTAATAAGGAGAATTGTAGGCATGCAATGGCTCCTCTGTGGCCCGAGTGTGTTCCCACATTTTTTCAGCCATCGCGGATGAATCGCGGGACGGAGGCCGGTGCGCGGTTTGGCTAATGAACCAGGCGGCGACTTGAGCCCGCCGCGACATCTGGAGCCGGTCGAACAGGTCCGCGAGGTAGTTTTTGACGGTCTTCTCGCTCAGGTTGAGCTGCGTGCTGATCTCCTTGTTGGTGAGCCCTTCGCTCAGCAGGGGGAGAATTTGTTGATGCCTCGGGGAAAGTTGAGGGAGCGGGATGCCGGTCGATTGCTGTTGCTTTCCGATCCACTTCAGCGCCGCTCCCATGAGCGCCGGGTCATACACCGTCTGTCCGGTCAGCATCTGACGGATACCGGCGAGTAAATCCGTCTGCGCGATGGATTTGATGAGGAAGCCCGCTGCTCCGGCATCGACCGCCCGCATGAAGGTTTGAGGCGTCGCGGAGTTGGCGAAAAACATGATGCAAAGTCCGTGGTGCCGAGAAAGAAGTTTGCGGCAGGCATCGATCCCGTCACCATCGGGAAATTGAGTGTCCATGAGGATGAGAGCCTCACGGTGCCGGTGAGCCAAGGGCGTCAGTTCTCCGATGGTGGAGACGGGGGCGGGGATGTTGACGCCAGGTTCTCCGTCAAGAATGGTGAGGAGACCCGCGCGAATCGGCAGTTCGCGGTCGGCGATGATGATAGTTCTGGCTGTGCCGTATGAAGGTCGTGAAGGCATATGGTCAGACGATAATAGGAACCTCCCTTACAGTTATGGCCGCGCCTGTCGATTTTGCCAATCGGCTGCAGTCTGAATAGTGCGTAGGAGTCATGATAGTTAGTTTGTCAGATAAAGACTGACGCAGTCTGGGGGGTGCTACTTGGTCAACTGGTGGTCGACGGCGAAGCGGATCAGTTCCGCGGTGGTCCGGAGATTCAGTTTCTCCAGGATACGGGCCCGGTAGGTGCTAACAGTTTTGATACTTAGGGTAAGGTGCTCGGCTATTTCAGTGGGTGTGTTGCCTGATCCGATAAGGCGAAGCACTTCAAGCTCCCGGTCCGAGAGGACCTCATGCCGTTCTCTTGAGTCGGTCGCCGCAGTGCCCAGATCGGCCGCCAGCTGCTCCGCTAATGCGGCGCTTACATAGCGGCCGCCCTGCAGAATGCGTTTCACGGCGTGTGTCACTTCTTCCGGTGCCGTGTCTTTGGTGAGATAGCCGGACGCGCCTGCCTTGAGTGCCCGCCTGGCATAATGGGCCTCCGGATACAGGCTTAGAATCAGGACCGGCAGGCTTGGGTGGGCTCGTTTGATGTCTTTGAGCGCATCGAGCCCGCTCTTGTCAGGTAAATTGACGTCCAGAATGACCAGGTCCCACTGGCCCGATTGCACGGCTTCGATGGCGTCTTGTGCGGTGCCCTTCTCAACGATCGTGAGATCGGGGAGATCCTCGCTCAGCACATGGACGACCCCGCGGCGTACGAGTGCGTGGTCATCGACCAACAGGATTTTCATGGTCCTCCTGGTGCGGGGGGTGCGGCGGCGGTGTGAGAGACAGTACGGACATGGGGATGCGCAGTGTGGCCACTGTTCCTTCAGCCGGACTCGGGCCGATGGCAAAGGTGCCGCCGAGGAGTGCCGCCCGTTCGCTGATGCCTTTGAGTCCGAAGGAATTGTGGTGTCGCTCCTGTTCGGGCGCGATCCCGGAGCCATTATCGTGGACGGTCACCGTTAACGTCGGCCCCTCGGCGGCGAAAGAAACAGCGACGGCCATAGCCTGCGCGTGCCGCAGGACATTCGTCAAGAGCTCCTGGATAATGCGAAATACTGACGAGGAAGTGGCGTCGTCGAACGGACAATCGGTAAGCGCCGGGTCGACCACGACGTCGCAGGCGATTCCGGTCCGGATTTCGAATTGCCGTGCGTGAGCCTGCACGGCGGGAATCAATCCCAGTTCATCCAGGATGGCGGGCCGGAGGGACGTGCTCAGGTGCCGCACCTGGTTCAGCATGGAGTCGCTCAGATCCAGAAGATCGTTTAATCGGGTATCGCGGTCTCGTGTTTGATCGCGAGCGGCGCTTGCGCTACGCTGCTTTTTCAGGGAGGTCAGTTGAAACCGCATGGCGGTCAGCAATTGGCCAAGCTCGTCGTGAATTTCCCGGGCGATCCTGCGCCGCTCGTTTTCCTCCGCTGCGGCCGCATGCCTGGTGACTTCCTGGAGCTGTTCATAGGCGAGACGCAGCCGGTCGTCCGCTCGCTTCCGATCCGTCACATCTTCCACCGTGCCGACCATTCGCACCGGCAGGCCGGCGTCATTGCGGGTGATGGCTCCGCGGCAGTGGATGTATCGCTGCTCCCCGGACGGCCGGAGAATACGGCAGACGATGTCGAACAGCGCATTCTCCGACAGCGTTGCGCGAAGCGCGGCGATCATACCGGTCCGGTCGTCCGCATGCAGCGTCCGCAGGAACAGATCGTATGAGGGGAGGATACTCTGAGGAACGTACCCGAAAATGCGATACGTTTCATCGGACCAGGTGACCTCCGAAGGCGCATTCCATTGCCAGCTGCCGATTCCCGCAATCTGCTGGGCTTCCCTGAGGCGGGTTTCGCTGGAACGGAGAGACGTTTCGGCTTCGATTCGATCGGTAATATCCTGCGCCACTCCGGCGATGCGGGCGATCCGGCCGGCGTGATCCTTGACCGGGAATGCCCGGTCTTCGATCCAGCGGATTGTCCCGTTCGGCCGGATGATGCGGTACTGCTCGCAATAGCGTCCTTCTGTCTGCGTATGCTGCATCGCCGCAGCGATGCGCGGCCGGTCGTCGGGGTGGATGGCCTCAAGCCAGGAGGCCGGATTGCTGTAGAGGCTTTGACAGCTCTTTCCCCATACGGCTTCGTAGGCCGGACTGACATACAGCATGGTGCCCCTCTCGGGCGTCGTGAGCCAGAAGACTTCCGTGATCGATTCCGCCAATTGCCGGAACCGCGCTTCGCTCTCCAGCAGGGCGGTTTCGGATTTCTTTCGTTCGGTGAGGTCGCGCATGAATGCCGTGAAGAGCGGCGGATGCTGGCCCTCGATGCGGGTCAGCGAGAGCTCGATCGGAAATTCAGACCCGTCGGCCCGTAGGGCGGTGATTTCCACGCGCCGATCAAAGAAGGGGCCGCTGCCGGTTTCCAGGCAGTGAGCCATGCCGAGCCGGTGTCGCTCCCGGAGGGCCGGCGGAATGATCAGGTCATCGACTCGCTGCCCCAGCACCGCTTCGCGTGCATATCCGAAGATGATTTCCGCCGCGGGATTGAACTCGATGATCCGTTCCTCGGCATCGATGGTGACGATGCCGTCAAGGGCGGCATTGAGAATCGCGCTTTTGCGTTCTTCGCTGTTGCGGAGGGCGGCGAGGGTCTCCTCGCGTTCGAGCGCGGTGCTGATCCAGCGCGCCATCAACTGAAGGAAGATTTTGTCGGCCTCGGCCCTGGGAGCGGCGGCCTCCGGGCTCAGAAAACAGACGGTGCCGTAGGTGTGCTCCTGCACGCAGACACCGGCGCCGAAGTAGCTCCGGAGTCCCAAGCCGGAACAGAGGACATGTTCTGCAAACCGGGAGCCGGGCAAGTCGGAAACGTCCAGTGATTCTTGCTGGACAATGGCTTGCTCACATGGGCTGCCATGAAAGGGAACGCAGGTTCCGGCCGGAATGTCCAGGCCCGAGGCGCGCATGATCTTCAGCTCGGTCTGATCTCCGACCACGTGGGTAAGGATGCCGATCGGGTAGTTAAAATATCGTCGTCCCAGGTCCAGGATCGCTTCCACTTGCCCTTCGAATGAGTGGGCGGAGGAGGACGTGATATCGTACAGCTCGCGAACGGCAAGCTCGTGCTCACGCATTGAGCGGTCTGTCCAGATCCGCTCTAATTCTGCGGATGCCCGGGCGGCAAAGATTGTCAGAAGAGGTTCCACATCCTGCTTCGCATGGAACGGCTTGTCGTCCAGCACCGCGAGAAGTCCGAGCGGCTGCCCGGAGGAGGACCAGAGGGGAATGCCGATGTAACTTTCAGCTTGCATGCTCTGGAGGATCCGGTCTTGGGGAAACAATTCCCGGACCCGTTCAGGATACAGGCACAGCCTCTTCCCCACTACGCTGGCGCAAGGCGTGCCGGCTAGGTCGTACTCAAAATTATCCCCGTGCCGATTGCGCGACCAAACGGCCAGTGTCCTGGCACGGAGCCGGTTGCCGGTCGGCACTTCAGCCACGAAGGCGTGCGAGACGTTGAGCGCTTGAGCCATATGACGGACCAGCTGGGGAAAGAACTCCGACCCGGTGACGGACGCCGTGGCCAGGACGAGCGTTTGCAGCGCCTGTTCGGCTTGTTTGCGTCTGGTGATGTCCACCAGCACGCCTTGCACGGTCTTCGGGGTGCCCGCTTCACCGGCGACCGTAACCACATCATGGACCCATACAACGCGGCCGTCCGCGGCGATCATGCGGTATTCCGCGCTGTGGGCCAGCCCTTGGGCCGTCGCTGCAAGGCAGCGAGCGACCGTCGCGTCGCGATCGGCCGGATGAATATGGTTGGACCAGAAGTCGGGCTCGTCGAGCCATTGGCGTACCGGATAGCCGAGGAGCTCCTCCGCATGCGGACTGACGAGACGGAACACCATGCTCCCGGCCTCGGCTTCCCAGATGACACCGTGGAGATTTTCGACAAGATCGGCGAACCGTTGGTTGGATAGTTGAAGCGCGGCCTCACTCCGTTTGCGGGCGGTGACATCGATCATCGCACCGATCATGCGAATGGCGGTGCCTGACACATCCCGAATGATTCTGCCGCGGTCAAGAAAGTCGTGGTAGGAATCGTCGGCCATTCGGAATTGATATTCGTCCGTCCACCCGGTTTGTCCCTGCTCGATCGCCGCGTGGATTCCAGTGAGCACCCGGCTACGGTCTTGCGGGTGGAGCCGCGATTGCCAGGCGTTGATCGAGGTTTCTTGGGCGGGGTCATAGCCGAAGATCCCGATCGCATTCTCGCTCCACCAGCGGGCATCGGTGCGGATATCCCAGTCCCACAGAATGTCATTGGTCTGATGGGCGAGCAGTTGCCAGCGTTGTTCCGCCTGCAGATGGGCAATGCGGTCCTGTATCAGCCGGCGAAGGCCGAAGGCGGCCGTCCAGAGCACGATCACCGCCAGAGTCCGGTTCAGGATGGCGTAGGCGACCGGGGCTCCCGGAGGCGAGAGGACAAAGCCCGCTGCGATCAGTACGGTGCTTGCTCCGGCCAGCCGGATCGGCAATCGCGGGTCATAGAGAAACGAACTCAGCAGGAGCGGCAGCAGATAGAGAATGGCTTCGGCGAAACCCAGGGGGGTGATGATGTCGCCGACGAAGACGACAATCGTGCTCAGCAGGACGCTGACGGCCAGCTTGCTACTTGGTTGAGGAAGCACGAGTACAGGTCGCCGCCTTTCATTGCGCCATGCAGGCATGGCAGACATATGGGAGCGGAGAGTGCGGAGAGAATACTGGCCCAATCGCCTCAGTGGTAGAGCGCTATTACTAGGGCCTATTGTCTCTATTCAGCCGGGCAAGGTATGGTTTGACCAGGCCTCCTATAGTTTGTAGAGCTCGCCGTATTTCTTTTCGAGATAAGTGAGGAACGGTTCCGGGTTGAGGCTGTGTCCGGTGACGCGTTGCGCAAGGTGGTCCGGAGTAAACATCCGGCCCCAGCGGTGAATCTTCTGCTCCAGCCAGCGGCGCAGCACCATCAGCTGACCTGCGGCAATCTCTTCGTCCAGGTGTGGAATTTCCAGCTTGGCCTGTTCGAAGAATTGCACCGAGTAGAGATTGCCCAGCGTATAGGTCGGAAAATATCCGAAGGCCCCGAAGGACCAGTGGACATCCTGGAGCACCCCTTCGCCGTCGTGACCGGGTGTAATGCCGAGATAGTCCTGCATCTTGTGATTCCAGACGTCCGGGAGGTCCTCAGGCTGGAGCCGCCCCTCGATCAAGTCCTGCTCGATCTCGAACCGCAGCATGATATGCAGGTTATATGTGAGCTCATCGGCTTCCACGCGGATGAGCGACGGCTTCACGCAATTGATCGCCGCGTAGAACGAGTCCATGTCGACGGTCCGCAGTTGGTGGTGAAACGTCTGCTGTAGGACGGGGTAGAAGAACCGCCAGAAGGCCCGTGAGCGGCCGACACAGTTCTCCCACATGCGCGACTGACTTTCGTGGATGCCGAGCGAGACGGATTCCCCGAGCGGGGTGCCGAAGTAGCGCTGGTCGAGCCCCTGATCGTACAGGCCGTGTCCGCCTTCGTGGATGCAGCTGAACAGGCAGGATTGCAGTTCGTGCTCGTGGACCCTGGTGGTCACGCGGACATCGGTCGGGTGAAACGAGGTGGTGAAGGGATGGGCGGACAAGTCCAGCCGTCCACGCTCGAAATCATAGCCCATGGCGATAAGGACAAGGCGGCCGAATTCCAGCTGTCGCGCCTGATCGTACGAGTGCCGGAGGATGCTGTCGTCGATCTGCGCCGGGCTGTGGGTCACGCGTTTGAGCAGCGGCACGAGGCGTGTCTTGAGTTGTGCGAACATCGGACGGAGTGCGGCGATCGTGGAGCCCGGTTCGTAGACGTCGAGCAGGGCGTCGTAGGGCGAGTCTTTGTAGCCGAGATACTGTGTCTCCTCGCGTTTCAGCGACAGCATCGTGCGCAGATTCGGAAGGAATTGGCGAAACGACCGTTGTTCTCTCGCCTCGGCCCATACCTGCTGTGCCAGCGAGGATTCCCGGCTGAGTCGAATGACAAAATCGGACGGAAGTTTTTTGGCCCGGCTGAAATCACGCCAGATTTCCCGCAGCAATGAACGGGAAGGCTCATCCCACAGATCGCCGGGTTGGTCGATCGCCTGTCCGGTTGCCGGATCGACGGCGGCGGCGAGGAGCCGTTCGATGTCGGGCGAGACGAGTTTGTCGTGTGCCAGGCCTTGAAGGACGGCAATCTGTTCCGCTCGGGCGGCTCCTCCGCCGGCGGGCATATGCGTTTCCTGATCCCAGGATAAGACGGAGGCGGCGCTGTTGATACGGGTGATCTCCAGCAGTTTGGTCGTCAGGGGTTCCAGTGCGGTCAGAGTCTTCACGTCCGGTCTCCTCGCTTGTGCTAATATCTCCGCGCGTGTGCCAGTCTACGCAATGCGCGGCGCGATTTTCAAATGAGGCGGGACCGATGCGAAAGGATCGCGAATGAAGACGCTGGTGGCTCCCGAGATCGAGGCCTATGCCCAGGCGCAGTCCATGCCGGAGTCCGATGCCGCCCGGGCGCTGCGCGAGGAGACCCAGCGCACCATGGCCTATGCCCAGATGCTGGTCGGTCCGCTGGAAGGCGCATTTCTCAAAATGGTGACGCAGTTGGTCGGCGCCAGGCGTGTGCTGGAGATCGGGATGTTCACCGGCTACAGCGCCCTCTGGTTTGCCGAAGCGCTTCCCGATGACGGGCGCGTCCTGACCTGCGAAGTCGACGAATCCTCGGCCGCGCTGGGGCGGAAGCATTTTGCGAACAGCCCGCACGGCAGGAAGATCGAGATCCGCCTTGGCCCGGCGTTGGAGACGATGCGGGAATTGGCCGGGCCGTTCGACGTCATCTTCATCGATGCCGACAAAGTCAATTATCTGAATTATTATCGCCGGGCGATGGAACTGCTCTCGCCCGCCGGGGTCATCCTGATCGACAATGTGCTGTGGGATGGCGATGTGCTGAAACAGCCGCCGCCCGACGACAAGACTGCGGCGATCCAGGAATTGAACCGCACTGTCGCCAACGACCCTCGGGTGACCGCGGTGTTAGTGACGATCCGCGACGGCGTGTTGATGATCCGAAAAAAGGCGAGGGTGTAATGAGTGTACCCTCGACCGGTGCCGCCTACGGGGCGCTCGCGCTGGCCGCCGTGCTGTGGGGCGGGTCAATCGTCGCGCAAAAGCTGGCGCTGGGGTCGTTTTCCGCCGTCGAGGCGTCGGTGCTGCGCGACATCGGCGGGCTCGCGATTCTGCTCGCGACCTGGTGGTGGCGGGAGGGGGCGCTGGCCAGGATGTCGGGCAGGGATCTCGGCATACTGGCTCTGCTCGGGCTCGGGGTCTTGGGCAATCATCTGTTGATCCTGATGGGGTTGAAGTATGTGAGCGGGGCGGTGGCGGGTGTCATCATCGGCTCAGCTCCGGTCGTCACGGCATTGCTGTCCGCCGTGACGATTCAAGACGTGCCGTTCCGGTCGGTGTGGGCCGGAGGATTGCTCTCCTGTGCGGGAGTGGCCCTGGTGTCGATCGCGGGGTTTCAGGCGGCCGGCGAACAGCCGCTGCTGGGGAGCCTGCTCGTTTTCCTCGGGGTGGTGAGCTGGGCGCTCTACAGTATCGGCAGCCGCGCCGTGATGGACCGGATCTCACCGCTGACGGTGAACTGGACTACCCTGTTGGTGGCGACGGTGCTTCAGGTCCCTCTCCTGTGGACCGATCACAAGATGCTCGATGCCGGGCCGGCTTCGGTGACGATGCCGGATTGGCTGGCGCTGGGGTATCTGGTGATCTTCGCGACCGCCGTGGCACAGCAGGCCTGGCTATTCGGCGTGCAGGGTATCGGGCCGTCCCGGGCATCTGTCCTGGGGAATCTCACGCCGGTTGCGGCAGTGGCGCTCTCCGCGCTGATCCTTAAGGAAACGGTCGGATTTGTCGAGCTCTTTGGAATCGTGCTTATTCTGGCCGGTGTCTGGGTCGTGGACCGGTGTACACAGCAGCCTGGCTCTGCGGAGTCTGCCTGAACTAGTGTGTTTCCCTATCAGGAAATTCCTGATGCCTGGAGGAGTCCCCGGAGTACTTCTGTCTCGCCCGTTCCTGTATTATGCCGCCATTCATGCAGCACACTTTCTACAGTACGGTTCTTCTTCCTGATTGTTCTCGCCGACTATTGGCCCATGCGGCTGTGTTCGATACAACGACGATAATCGATTTTCAGCGAGACGATGCGGATTCTGCTTGAGCGCGTAGATTTGCTCACAACGTCGAATATTCTGTCCTGGGGCTGACCCGGTACAGGGCGAATCCGCGCGCCGCTCATCCCACATGAAGACACGGTCGGTGTACATTCTTATCGGGTTCGCGCTGGGGGGGACCTTCCTGTTCGACGGGCTGACCCCGCTCGGCTATCAGGAGTTTCTGCTCTACGCACTGCCGATTCTTCTTACCCTCTGGCTTGAGTCTGCCTGGTCGGCCTACCTGGTGGCGGGCCTGGCGACTCTCTTGGTGTATGCCGGATGGGTGCTCTCTCCCGCAGGTATTCCGGGGGAAGTGGCCCTTCTGAACCGCACCGTGAGCGCCGCGCTCTTCTGGGCGCTCGCCGTCCTCGTAAACCAGAGCCGCGGGGCCATTCTCGACCGGGGGGCCAGGCAGCTGGCGGCCCTGGTCGATTCGTCCGTGGATGCGATCATCAGCCAGGATCTTACCGGAACCGTGATGACCTGGAATGCCGCGGCAGAGCGGATGTTCGGCTATGCATCGGCCGACATGGTCGGCCGCTCCCTGCAGGCGCTGATCCCCTCCCACCGGATCCTGCAGGAAATCGACCCGCATGCCTGCATCGGGCGCGGAGAGGCCGTGGCTCAGTACGAGACCGTCTGGAAACACCGTGACGGCCGGTTTATCGAACTGTCGCTCAGTCTGTCGCCGATCAAGAATCAGTCGGGTGAAGTGGTCGGTATTTCCACGATTGCCCACGATATTACGCCGCTCAAGGCGACCATGCGATCGCTGCGTGAGCAGGAGACCCGGCTGAATCTCGTCGTGTCGGCCACGCAGACCGGCGTCTGGGATTGGGATCTCCGCGCAAGCACGATGTATTACTCCCCGCTGTGGAAAGAGAGCCTGGGGTACGGGCCCGATGAATTGACGGATTCGCCGGCCGAATGGGAAACCCGCTTGCATCCGGAAGATCGGGAGCGGGCGTTTGCGTTAGTGCAGGCGTTTATGGCCGGCACGATTCCCGCCTACGAGCTGGAACATCGCCTGCGGCATCGCGATGGCACCTATCGCTGGATCCATACACAGGCGCTGCTGATTCGTGATGAGCAGGGCGTGCCGATCCGGATGACCGGGTCGCATGTCGACGTGACGGAACAAAAGCGTGCCCAGGAAGCCATACGGCAGAGCGAAGAACGGTTCCGCCGGTACTTTGAGCTCGGGTTGATTGGGATGGCGATGACGTCTCCCGATAAGCGGTGGATCGATTTTAACGATCAGTTATGCGTGATGTTGGGCTACACCCGCGATGAGCTGAAGCAATTGACCTGGGCCGACCTAACCGTGCCGGAGGATCTTGAAGTCAATGTCGCTCAATTTCAACGTGTGTGTGCCGGCGAGATCAACGGGTATTCCCTTGAGAAACGGTTCATCCATAAGTCGGGCAGGGTGGTACATGCCGTGATTTCGTCCAGCGCCGTGCGGAAAGCCGACGGCACGATCGACCATTTTGTCGCGCTGATTCACGACATCACGGCCAGGCGTGAGGCGGAGGCCTCTCTCAAGCAAAGCGAAGTCACGCTGCAGGCATTTTTTGAAAGCGCCTCGCTCATGATGGGCGTCGTGGAGGTGCTCGACGACGATATCAGGAATCTGTCGGCCAACCGGGCGACGGCCAGGTTTGCGGGCACCACGCAGGAGGCGATGCGCGGAAGAACCGCGTCCGAACTGGGTGTGCCCCGGGACGTGATCCGCATGTGGCTGAGTCACTATCGCCTCTGTATCAAAGAGCAGTCGCCGGTCCGGTTTGAATATGAACATCGTGATCCTCGGGGGGGCAAGGGCGAACGGCGGTCGTTACTGGCGACGGTGTCGTGGATCGATCAAGGCGCCGGCGGGGTTGCGCGATGTTCCTTCATTGTCGACGATGTGACGGAATGGCGGAGGGCCGAGGATATGCTGCGGGAGGCACACGCGCTGCTGGAACGGCGGGTGGCTGAACGGACCGCCGAACTCGGCAGTGCCACCGTACGGGCCCGGACGCTCGCCCAGCGTCTCTTCGATGTGCAGGAGGCGGAACGGCGCGCGGTGGCGCAGGATCTTCATGATGAAATCGGCCAGGTGCTGACGGCGCTGAAGTTGAATCTGCAGCAAGTTCAGCGTGACGGGAAAGGCACACGGTCCTCGATTGAGCTGAACGAGAGCATCGAGATCAGCGATCAACTCCTGGCTCGGGTCCGGAACCTGGCCTTGGATCTTCGCCCGTCGTTGCTGGATGATCTGGGTCTGGTGCCGGCGCTGCGCTGGTTCGCGACCCGGCAGGCCGAGCGCGCCGGATGGTCGCTGCAGTTGCATCTCGACGAAACGCCGCTGGCACTGACCGCCCCCCGCAGCATCGCTTGCTTTCGCGTCGTGCAGGAGGCGATGACCAACATCGCCCGGCATGCGCGCGCGAAGTCGGTATCCTTCTCGCTCTCGGTGGCGCCGGAACAGGTCCGTGTCGTGGTCCAGGATGACGGGTGCGGGTTCGATGAAGCGGTGATGCGGAGCCGCGCGCACCAGGGACTCAGTATGGGGATGTTGGGGATGGAAGAGCGGGTCAGTTTGGTCGGGGGCAGCATGACGATCCGGTCGGCGGTCGGGCAGGGAACTTCCCTGGTGTTCTCCGTTCCGCTGGTTGAAGCGCGGCGGGAGGCGGCATCCTCATGAGCAGGATTCGTGTCATGCTCGCAGAAGATCATCAGCTGGTCCGGGCGGGGATCCATGCGCTCCTGGATAAAATGGACGGCGTCTCGGTCGTCGCCGAAGTCAGCGACGGGCAGGCTGCGGTGCGAGCGGTGGAAGCGCATCAGCCCGATCTGGTGCTCATGGACATTGCCATGCCGGGATTGAACGGGCTGGAGGCTGCCAGCCGGATTACGAAAGCCTGGCCGTCGGTCAAAGTGGTGATCCTGTCGATGCATGCCAATGAGGAGTATCTCCGTCAGGCGCTGAAGGCTGGAGTCAAAGGCTATCTGCTGAAAGGGGCCGATCTTCCCGAGTTGGAGCTGGCGATCAGAACCGTGAGCAAGGGTGAGCCGTATCTGACGCCGTCCGTCGCCCGGTATGCGATCGAAGCCTATCAGCATGAGGGCGGGCGCCCCGTCAATCCGCTGGATCGGCTCAGCCCACGTCAGCGTGAGATTCTGCAACTCATAGCCGAAGGCCATTCGACGAAAGAAATTGCGTTCCGGTTGAGCCTCAGCGCCAAGACGGTCGAGACCCATCGCGCCCAGCTGATGGATCGTCTCGACATTCACGATGTCGCCGGCCTGGTCCGTTTTGCGATTCAGGTCGGCCTGGTCCACCCCTCCGCGTAAGGCCGGACGGTCTCCCCTCCACGAATTTTTTTAAGGGATTTGCGTCCCATCAGGAATTTCCTCACTGGGTTTGGCCGCGGATCATCTGCTAAGACTGTCGGCCCTGGTGGTCAAACTGGCGGCGGCAACCGCCGCGCGGCGAGGGAACAATGGTCGTGATCGGGTTGTTGGTCAAAGGGCCTGAGGGGGAAGAGTATCTGGTGACCGGCGAGTCGGACGCCGGCGGCGGTCCGGCGCCGTTCCGGATCTTTCGCCGCGAGCCGCAGGGGTGGGTCTTGACCAATCTGTCCTCCGATGAGCAGGCCCGCGTGCGCGCCGAGTCGATGATCGGTATCTACAAGATGGCGAGACAATTTGGTGTCGGTGTCCCGTGGCCTCCGCAGGGACTCAATCCCGATGCCCCCCGGTAAGAAACCCCGTACAACCGCCCGCTCCATCCGGATCCTGATCGTGGACGATCATCCGGTGGTTCTGCAGGCGTTGCAGGATTGGTTGGAGCGCGAGAAGCTGTTTGTGGTGGTCGGCGCCTGTAATTCTGCAACGGAAGCGCTGGCCTGTCTGGCGGACCTCGCTCCGGACATCGTGCTGCTCGATGCGAATATGCCGCATATCAGCGGACTGGAAGCGGTCCCGCTGATCAAGCAACGGCGCCCCGCCCTGCAGGTGGTCATTATGTCGCTGGATGATGCCAGAGTAGCGGCGGCGCGACGGATGCCGTCGGTGGACGGGGTCGTGCACAAGGAGCAACTAATGGATGAATTCCCTCCGCTCGCTCGTCACCTGTGCCGTCGCACATGATTCTCTCCTCGCCCTCGCCGTTCTGATTGCAGTATGATGGCCTCCTTCAGGAGGGCCCGTCATCATGATCGAGCAACGCATCGCCGAAGTCACCCAAGCCAATCAAGCCTTTTACGAGGCGTTCGAAAGCCTCGATATCGCCAAGATGGATCGCGTCTGGGCGCATCAGGAGTATGTCACCTGCATCCATCCCGGCTGGACGTTACGGTCCGACTGGCCCGAAGTACGTGATTCCTGGGTGCTGATTTTCAATAACACCTTCTCGATGAAGTTTGAATTGTCCGAGGTCATGATCCAGGTGGCTGGCGACATGGCTTGGGTCATCTGTGTCGAGAATATCGTCAATCAGCAGTCCGATGAACCCCAGCAGGCAAAAGTGCTGGCGACGAACCTCTTCGAACGGATCGGCGACGAGTGGCTACTGATTCATCACCATGGGTCAGCGGTAATGGGGTAGAGGGGTGGCGCGGGTCGTTGTGTCGTTTTCTATGCTCGCTGAGCGCGCACGCAAGAATCTATTGAGAGCCTCAGTATGTGGGCGATGCTCGCTCAATGCGCGCAGTCCCCTGCTGAGGGTAGGTTGAGGAAAAGAAGAAAGCGAACGCTCGCCGCAGGGAGTTAACTCTTCGGCGAGTTGGAAGGGACTTCGTCGACTTGGATGGTCTTCTGCCATTCGGCGGAGATGGTGTCGCGTTGGTCCATCGTCATGGCGGCGTACTTCATGAACATTTGCGGGCCGCGGCGGCGGCGCCAGGTCAGGAAATTGATGAAGTGGTCTTTGCAGACCGATTTGGTGCCGGCTGGCGCATAGGGGCTTGCCTGGCAATTCTGAACGCAACAGTTGACGTCGTGCATGGTGTGCCTCGTGTGATGGGTCTCAGTATGCCGGTCGGGCCGTCCCATTTTCAAGGTCTCAATGCCGGAGTTGATCCTTCTGGTTTCGCAAGATAAGGACAGGCTATGCGATTCTTCACCCCGCTGATCACGACTCTTCTGCTGTCACTTATTCCAATCGGCTGTACGTCTGCCTCACGAGAGGGACTTCCTCCGGGCAGCCCTTTTCTAGATGTGGGGGTGATGAAGCCGGAAGTCCTTCCGCAAGGAATTGCGGTGGGGGATGTGACGTCTCGGGGGGCACTGCTCTGGGTGCGTACGGAGGGGCCGGCATCTGTGCAGGTGGAATGGGCTCCGTCCTCTGTCTGGCAGTCGACTTCGAAGATGGCAACGGCAGTGGCGCCGGTCGCGAGAACGGTCCGTATGACGACTGGTCCCGAGACAGACTTTACGGTATCGATTCCCCTGGAAGGGGCGGTCCCTGCGACGCGCTATCGCTATCATGTGCTGGTCGGACGGGCAGGCGATTCCGCTGCTCAGGTTGAAGCGCCGGTGGCGGCGCAGGGTGAATTCACGACGTTGCCGGATGTGCGGCGTTCAGTGCCGGTGGTGTTTGCCTGGAGCGGTGATCTGGGCGGGCAGCAGCGTTGCCGGCAGGGAGCCGGCGGCTATCCGATCTTTGATGTCATGCGGAAACAGGATCTCGACTTCTTTCTGTTTCTGGGCGACACGATCTACAGCGACGACACCTGCCCTTCGCCGCCCAATGAGCCGGGGGCAGATTTCAAAGCTTCCACGCTCACGGAGTATCGGGCGCGCCATCGCTATCAGCGCGGGGCCGAGTCCTTGCGGCGGTTTCTGGAGTCGGTGCCGGTCTATGTGATCTGGGACGACCATGAGGTGCGGAATAATTTCGCCGGGCCGTTCGACGACCAGATGCCGGCCGGCCGGCAGGCCTTGCGCGAGTATTGGCCGATCGCGTCGCCCGCCGGTGACCCGAACCGGATGTATCGTGCTGTCCGGTATGGGGCCGATCTCGAACTCTTTATTCTCGATACGCGGCAGTATCGCAGCCGGAATGCGGATCAGGACGGCCCGGCCAAGACCATGCTGGGGGCGGCGCAATTACAATGGCTGCTCGATGGATTGGCGCATTCAACCGCCACCTGGAAAGTCGTCGCGACGTCGGTGCCGCTTTCGATTCCAAAAGGCGGAGGCGCCAGCGTTCCGGGGTATGACGGTTGGGCGGGCGGGCTGGACGGCACGGGGTTTGAGCGGGAGCGCCAGATGATCGTCGATGCGATTCTCGGCCAGAAGCTGAAGAATGTCGTGTTCCTCGGCGGCGATGTCCATTGGGTGCAGGCCAACGCCTATGACCCCGATCAAGACGGCGTCATCGACTTTCACGAGTTCATCGTGGGACCGCTCTCGGCCCGTCCCGGCCGGTTGACGGCGGCGAGTGAGACGCTGCACCCCACCCGGCTTATTAACGAGGACGGGTACTACAATTTCGGCCTTGCCCGCATCACCAAGACCTCGTTTGAGCTTACTGCGGTTGATGATGCCGGGAAGACGCGATTTTCGCATCGGCTGACAGCCCGGTAATCCGCCGACCGGTTGCCGACCCCTCTTGCAATCGTGACTAGAGGCCGGTTACCGTACCAGCTTGCTTCAGGCCGGTTATCAGGGATGTTTCCTCTATGCTGTTCCAGGTGTTGTCGGTCGTCGGCGCTCTTATGGTGCTGACCGCCTACGCGTTGATCCAAAGCGGGATTTGGCGCGAACTGGATGCAGGGTACCTGGCTTTGAATATCATCGGATCGCTCTTGCTGGGTGTGGTGGCGATCGAGGATCAACGGGTGGGGTTCATCCTGTTGGAGTTTGCCTGGGCCGGGCTCGGGCTTATCGGAGTGGTGCGGGCGATCAAAGCGCGGAAACCAGCGGACGCAGTCTTATAAATCACGTCGGAGAGCACGACACAATCGTACGCCCTCGCGTACGCTACATGGGGGGAGATCACGTCATGGCAGGGTTGATGTCAGCAGATGAAGTGTATCAGAGAGCGGAAGATGCAGCGGCAGCGGCGACGAGCCCGGATGAAAAGGCGTTGCAGATCGATTATCAGGCGCTGAAGGAAAAGTTCCGCGCCGCCCTGGGCGATCGCAAAGTGGCCCTGTTCCATATCAATAAGTTCCTGCCGGAAGGGTACGAAGATCAAGGCCGGTTCAACCTGGTGTTGCTCACGGCCGGCAATGTCGTGTTCGACATCGTCATCGGCGATTCCTACTTCCGGTACGACGTGGTGTCGGTCGGACAGTTGGATAAAGTGCAGGTGATCGATGCGATGTGGGACAACAAGGAAAAGCGCAAGGAAGAGCCGTTCCTGAGCCTGCGTTTGATGCATGGCGAAGAAGCGCATCTCTTGTTGGCGTTAGATGACGCAGAACGGGCCAGCCTGCTGGCCTTTGCCAAGGCGGTCTCGGCAGCGCGCAACCCCGAGAAGTAATTGTCTGTCAGGCGCGGCGGTAGAAGGGCAAGTCCGCTACCGTCGCGTCGTGCTTTTTGCCTTCGACGTCGATTGATAACGTCGTCCCTGCCGTACTGAAGTCTCTCAGCGGAAATCCAAATGCGATGATGCTGTTCTGTTGCGGCGACGTCGCCGCGCTGCTGACCCAGCCTACTTCGCGGTCTCCACTGAAGAGTTTCGCTCCTTTCGGCGGGATGATCGCATCGTTCAAGACGAGCCCGACCAGATGCCGTCGTACGTTCCCGTAGGTATCCATCCGCGCCACGACTTCCTGTCCTGGGTAGCAGCCCTTGTTGAGGCTGAAGGCTTTGCCTTCCAGGTTGGCTTCAGGCGGGACGATTTCTTCGTTCAGTTCGGATCCGGCTTTCGGGATACCGGCTTCCATGCGAAGGGCTTCACGGGCTTGGCTGCCGACTGGCTTGATGCCGCTGGCCGCACCGGTTTCCATGAGGCTGGTCCAGGCGGTCGCGACTGCATCGGCGGGAAGCAGAATTTCAAGATCAACTTCGCCGGTTTCTTCGGTTCGAATCACCAGGGCCTGCTGTCCGCCGATCTGGGCTGTGACGAAGTTGACCGGCTGCAGGCCGCCGCAATCGACGCCGAAGGCGGACTTCACAGTTTGTGCCGCTTGGGGCCCGCTGACCAGCAGCAACCCCCAGCTCTCCGCACAGTTTTCCATCTTGGCTTTCGTGCCATAGAGCAGAAACTTTCTGAGCGCGGCATGGGTGGCATCGCCGATTTCCCCGACGTCTTCGAGCATGACGGCGTCCGTCTGCACGTAGCAGCGGAAATAGGTGAGCATCTTTCCCTTGTGTGTCAGGAAGCTGGAGTAACGGCCCTGGCCAGGCTGAAGGGGAAGAAGGTCGTTGCTGATGACGCTCTGCAGCCACTTGACCCGGTCGTCGCCTGTGACTCTGACCTTGCCGCGATGGGACAGGTCGGCGACACCGACGGCCTGGCGGACGGCGTCATATTCAGCGCGCCAGTCTCCATAGTGGGCAGGCATCTCCCAGCCGGTGACTTCTTCAAATGTCGCTCCGAGTTGGATGTGCTGAGCATGCAGGCGGGATTGTTTCATTGGATGCCCTTCTGTACGTCATCGACCAGATCTTTGGTGCGGGCCGAGAATTCGTTGCGGGAGACAATCTTCGTCACGCCCAGCGCCTTCGCCCTGTTCCAGGTATCGACTTCTTCATGGTTCGCATAGGCGAGGATGGGGATGGACTTTGACCGGGGATCGGCTTTCAGAGTCTCGATAGCCTGAAAGGCATCGAGGGTCAGATCGTTCATGTCCAGAATGACGACCGCCGGTGCTGTGGTGGCAGTCTTTTCGGCGATGTCCTGCTGGGCTCGGGCTTTCTCGATGCGATAGCCGCCGGTGCGCAAGGCGTCGCGGACTTTGGTGTAGAAGAAGATATCGGTGACGGCGACGAGGATGGTGCGTTCAGTGTGGTCCATGGAATTCTAATTCAATGAGCTGATCAGGCGGCCCAGCGATTTCTTCGCGAGCGCATAGTTGGGATTGAGCGTGAGCGCTTTCTTGTAGGCGTCGATCGCCTCGGTCCAGCGGCCTTTCTTTTCGTAGACCCGGCCGATGTTCAAATGCGGGAAGGCCGGACTTTCATAGCGCCTGGCCTGCATGGCTTTCTGAAACCAGACGATCGCTTCGTCGAAATCCCCTTTTTCAATCAAGTAGGCGCCGATGTCATTGTAGGGATTGCCGAAGTCAGGGTCCTGGGCGATGGCTTTGTGACACTCCTCGATGGCGTCGTCGAGCCGTCCCATGAAGCTGTAGGTCCAGCCGAGAAACGTATAAGCTTCGGCTGTGGGATGAACGGCCAGCGATTTCTTATAGAGATTGACGGCCTCTTCCAGATCGCCCTTCATCTGGCGTTCATAGGCCTGCTGGAAGAGGTGCCAGGCTTCGCGCTTGTCTTCTTCGCGGCCCTGGCCTTGCTCTAAAAAGTCTTGTACATCCATAATCAGACTGATGAAAAAGGTTCCCGGCTTCGTTCTCGTTCGTGCGAACTCCTCAACGTACTGAGAAGTACGCCTGCGGGTTTGCACTCTCTGCGGCCTCGCCGGCTAACCTTTTTGATCAGCCTGTGAAGGTTCAGAGATTTTTCCCACATCCCTATTCGTTCTTGAGTTTCTTCTTAATCAGTTCCGCTCCGTAGCGTCCTGAGAGCAGCATCGAGCCGAAGGCCGGGCCCATGCGCGGGGTGCCGTAGACGGCGGCGACGGCGAGTCCGATGACGAAACAGTTCGGATAGACTTCACCGGTCCGGTCCATCACTTCCTGTTCGGATCGCGAGACCCACATGGCCCCGTTGCCCGGCACGGGCTTGTATAGTCCGCGCTTATGGAGCAGGTCCACGACGATCGCATCGTGCCCGGTGGCGTCCACCACGATCTTGCTTTCCAATGCGATGGGATCGACATGGATGATGTCGTGCCCGGCCATCTCGGCGGTGGTGTTGTTCACCACGATGCCTTCGAGGATGCCGTCTTTCCTCAAGATGAGATCGACCACCCGGGTGAGATTCAAGATCTTCGCGCCACCGCGATAGGCGGCGGCGACAAGTGCGCCGGTTGCATGCGGGGGATCGACCATATACATGCCTTCGCACTCGTTGATCTTCTTACAGGGCACGCCGATCTCTTCCAGGATTTCATTGGCCGGCTCGCAGATGGTGGCCTTGTTCATCAGATAGCCGCCATGCCAGAAGCCGCCGCCGAGCGCGAGACTCTGTTCGACGACGAGCGTGCGGAACCCCATCTTCGCCAGGTCGTGGGCGCAAATCAGGCCGGAGGGGCCGGCGCCGACGATAATGACGTCGCTCTCGATGAGGGAGTCGAACTCCTTATAGTATTCCCGCGCGATCTGCCGGGTAATGTCGCGTTCTCTTAACGGGGCTGGGTTCGGTTTAGCCATGTGCGACTCCATTCAGCTGTCAGCTGTCAGCCATTAGCCGTCAGCTTCAGATCTCAAGCTGACGGCTGACAGCTGTTTGCTGAAAGCGCTTCCTATCGATAAATTTCAGAACCGGACTTCTTAAACTCTTCCGATTTTTCCTTCATGCCGATCTGGATCGCCTTCTGTTCGTCCACCTGCAACTGCGCGGCGTAGTCGCGGACATCCTGCGTGATCTTCATGGAGCAGAAATGCGGTCCGCACATGCTGCAGAAATGTGAGACCTTCGCGGCATTGTCCGGGAGCGTCTCGTCGTGGAAGTCCTTGGCGGTGTCGGGATCGAGCGAGAGATGGAATTGATCCTCCCACCGGAACTCGAAGCGGGCTTTCGACAGGGCGTTGTCCCTGATCTGCGCGCCGGGATGTCCCTTGGCCAGGTCCGCGGCATGGGCGGCAATTTTGTAGGTGATCACTCCGGTCTTCACGTCTTCGCGATCCGGCAATCCCAGGTGCTCTTTCGGCGTCACGTAGCAGAGCATCGCGCACCCGTACCAGCCGATCATCGCCGCGCCGATCCCTGACGTAATGTGGTCGTAGCCCGGCGCAATGTCGGTGGTCAGCGGGCCGAGTGTATAGAACGGCGCTTCATGACATTCCTTCAGCTGCTTCTCCATGTTGACCTGAATCATGTGCATCGGCACATGGCCGGGGCCTTCGATCATGACCTGGACGTCGTGTTTCCAGGCGATCTTGGTCAACTCGCCCAGCGTTTCCAGTTCGGCGAACTGGCCTTCGTCGTTGGCATCGGCAATGGAGCCGGGACGCAACCCGTCACCCAGGCTGAACGAGACGTCGTAGGCCTTCATGATGTCGCAGATTTCTTCGAAGTGAGTGTAGGCGAAGTTTTCCTGGTGATGGGCCAGGCACCATTTGGCGTGGATCGAGCCGCCGCGGGAGACGATCCCGGTCATACGCTTCGCGGTCATCGGCACGTAGGCGAGGCGGACGCCGGCGTGGATGGTGAAGTAGTCCACGCCCTGTTCGGCCTGTTCGATGAGCGTGTCGCGGAAGATCTCCCAGGTCAGGTCTTCGGCCTTGCCGTTCACTTTTTCGAGGGCTTGATAGATCGGGACGGTGCCGATGGGCACCGGCGAATTGCGGATGATCCATTCCCGGGTCTCGTGGATGTTTTTGCCGGTGGAGAGGTCCATCACGGTGTCGGCGCCCCAGCGGATCGACCAGATCATCTTCTCGACTTCTTCCTCGATCGACGAGGCGACGGCGGAGTTGCCGATGTTCGAGTTGATCTTCACCAGGAAGTTGCGGCCGATGATCATCGGCTCGGTTTCCGGATGGTTGATGTTGGCGGGAATGAT
>CAZEHM010000039.1:0-30314 GCA_964512025.1 uncultured Nitrospira sp.
AGAGATCGGGTTGCAGTTCAACCGGATTAACTCCCATCGGGTGTACAACGCTGCCGGAAGCATTGCGACCTGTACGCTCGGCGGGACTTGTCCCACTGTCGATCCCCAGGAAGTCCAGCTCACCATGATGACCATTAACGTGGCACCGAAGATTAAGTTCATGGAAGGCAGCATGTTTCGGCCCTGGATTATTCCGATCGGACTGGATTTTCATGTGATCAGTCCGCCCTCGAACAAGACCCAATATCTCGATATGGGTGTGCAGTTCGGCGCGGGATTTGAGGTGCAGGTGTGGAAGGCGCTCAAGCTGGGTGTCGATGCCCGCTATCATCTGACGGCCCGCATGACCAACACGGTGAACGATTATTTCCAGGTCGGTCCTTACGTGGGGATTTCGTTCTAACGAAGCGGGTGCATGACGGACTGCGTGGGGCATGTTCTGCGAGCGGTCGGAGTTGAGGAATCCGGCGCGCTGAGTTCCGCTCAGCGCGCCCTTCCCCCAGTCTCATCCGACGTCAAGCCGTCTGCCCCCTTGATGGTTATCCAGCAGAAATCGTAGAGTCGCTCCACCATGTTGCCATTTGCACTCGTCTGGATACATCTCATCGCGGCCGTCAGCTGGATCGGCGGGTCTCTCTTTCTCTCACTAGTGCTGGCCCCCTCCTATCGCACGCTGGCGTCGAAGCCTGATGCCGGGGTGTTGTTCAGGACCGCGGCAAAGCGGTTTCGTCTGGTCGTATGGGGAGCAGTGGCTCTCCTCTTGTTGACCGGGCCCATGTTGGTGTTGTCCCACGGGTGGTCGTTGTTTGAACCGGCCCGCTGGCCGTCTCCCTTGGGGATCAAGCTCTCGCTGGTCGCCGTGCTGTTGCTGATGACCTTGGCGCACGATCTGGTGCTCGGTCCCCGTGTCCGGGAGATTCTGGCTCAGTTGCCGGATAAGCGGACGGCCTCCGACCGGAGCATCCTCGCCGCCGCCGCCTGGCTGCCTCGCGCTGCGCTCCTGCTGTCGCTGGCCGTGTTGTTTGCTGCCGTGATGCTGGCCCGATCCTGATGACGATCACGGGCGGCTAGAGCCTTAGCCTCAGAAACGGCCGGTGGTTCACCGCCGATCCTGCCTTTTTTGCTCGATCGTTTCCTCGGACAAATGACCCGTTCCGCGACAGTGTGATTCATGGCACTGTGGAAAGTCTCCCCTGTTAGGGCTGCTCGTTACCGCCGGGGCAGGGGAACTGCCCGATTTTGCTGTATGGAACGGCTGTGCCTCTTCTCTGCGATTCCGGTCTTTCCCTTGCACTCTCTTCTATGAAGTACGGCCTCCAGCTAAAGGAGAACGGATATGCATCCTATCCATCCCATGTTGGTGCACTTTCCGATTGCGCTGCTATCGGCTGCGGTGTTGTTCGATCTGTTGGGAGGCAAGTGGCGTCCGGAAGACTGTCGAACTGCCAGTCTGTACACGCTGGTGCTGGGATTCGCCGGGGCGGGAGTATCGGTGATCTCGGGGGGGATGGCGGAAGATGCGGCTGAGCATAGCGGTGTGCCCGAGCGGGCGATTGAGTTGCATGAAGCGCTGGGGTTTGCGACGTTCTGGATCTTTGCCGGGTTGCTGGGTTTGCGGTTGGCCGCATGGCTCGGGTGGATTCGTGAACAGCGGATGGTCGCGCTGCTGCTGGGAATCGCAGGAGTCGTGGTGATGCTGGTTGCCAGCTACTATGGCGGAAGTCTTGTGTATGACTATGGTGCGGGCGTGTCGGTTCATCCCGTCGCGGCTCCGTGAGAGGAATGGAATGAACATGCGGGTCGGTGTTGTCGCGGTCCTTCTGTGGGTTGTCACGGTGGTCGGCGCCGGGTGGTTGTTTGTGAAGGGGTGGACGACGAAAGGATCCGACGGGCGCATGGAGATTGTCCTGGCTTCGAGCGAGCGGGACCTGATCCTCGGAGAAATGCGGCAGCTGCTGAAGGCAGTGCATGGTGTCGTCACCGGTGTAGCCGGGCAGGATCAACCGGCGGACCGGCAACAGATCGAACAAGCCGCCCGCGCCGCAGGCATGGGCATGGCGGTCGATGTGAACCCGGCGATCATGGCCAAGCTGCCGCTTCCCTTCAAGCAGATGGGGATGTCGATTCACCGCGACATGGATGCGTTGGCCGATGCGGTCGCGAACAAAGAAACCTCTCAGCAGATCTTACAGCGACTATCGAGCATGACGGCCCGATGCACGACATGCCATGACATGTATCGGTTCGGTGTGAGCCAATAGCCGTCAGCCGACAGCGTTCAGCTCTTAGCATGAAAGTGATATCTGAGATAGCAATGATAGCGACGATTAATCCTGGATGATTCCGAATCCATTTTATGGGTGAAGGCTCACACCATCAAGGATGACGACTCGTTTGAATGGCTGAACGCTGATTGCTGACGGCTGACAGCCGACAATCGGCAGCTTCTGAGAAAGGAGGATTCCATGGCGCGAGTGGTGATCATCGGAGCGTCTATCGGAGGGTTGCCGGCGGCTTATGAGGCGCGGGAGCTCTTGGACAAGAAGCATCGGGTGACGGTGATCTCGAACGTGGAGTCGTTCCACTTCGTGCCGTCGAATCCTTGGGTGGCGGTCGGCTGGCGCAAGCGGAAGGATATCAGTTTCGCGTTGGGGCCGGTGTTGGAGAAAAAGGGCATCGAGTATATCCATGCGATGGCGGATCGGATCGAACCGGAGCAGAATCGGGTGATCACGTCGAAAGGCGAGGTGCCGTATGACTATCTGATTGTCGCGACGGGGCCCAAATTGAACTTCGGCGCAGTGCCGGGACTCGGCCCCAGCGGGTATACCCAGTCGGTTTGCAACGTGGACCATGCCGAACAGGCCTGGGGCGCCTATCAGAGCTTTCTCAAAGATCCCGGTCCGATCGTGGTCGGGGCCGCCCAGGGAGCCTCCTGCTTCGGTCCGGCCTATGAGATGGCCTTTATCCTCGATGCCGATTTGCGCAAAAAGAAGCTGCGGAAAAAAGTGCCCATCTATTTCGTGACGCCCGAACCCTACATCGGGCATATGGGGCTGGCCGGTGTCGGCAAGTCTCGACGGCTGATGGAGGATGAATTTGCCGAACATTCCATCAAGCCGCTCTCAAATATGTCGATAAAGGAAGTGCAGCCGGGAAAGATGTTGCTGGAGGACGGGCAGGAAGTGCCGTTCCGGTACTCGATGATGATTCCGCCGTTTGCCGGGGTGGACGCGGTGGCGGGGACGGCGGGTCTGTGCAACCCGAAAGGATTCGTGACCATCGATGCCTATCAGGCGAATCCGAAGTATCGAAATATCTATGCGGTCGGGGTGTGCGTGGCGATTCCGCCGGTCGAGCAGACGCCGGTGCCGACCGGTGCGCCGAAGACCGGGTATATGATCGAGTCGATGGTCTCGGCGGCGGTGCATAACATTCACGCCGATATCGAGAACAACGCCAAACGGGACACCGCGACCTGGAATGCGATCTGTCTCGCCGACATGGGCGATACGGGGATGGCATTCGTCGCATTGCCGCAGATGGCGCCGCGCAATGTGACCTGGGCGAAGAAGGGGAAGTGGGTGCATCTGGCGAAGATCGGCCTGGAGAAGTATTTCCTGATGAAGATGAAGCGGGGAGTAAGCGAGCCGTTTTTTGAGAAGGCGATCTTGAAGGCCATGGGGATTACGAAACTGGAGAAGTAGGGATGACGTCTGAGGATGACCATCATGTCGGAGACGAGTCCGGCCTGCATACGCCGGTCGGCACGCGCCGTTCGTTCTTCAGCTGGGTCACCGCCGGCATTGCCGGCCTGATCGGCGTCGGGCTGGCGATTCCGTTATTCGGCTATGTCATCTCGCCTGCGTTGAAACGGCGGGAGCGGGCGTGGGTCGATGTCGGCGGCGTCGGGGACGTGCCGGTCGGTGAGCCGAAACAACTCGATCATGTGACGACCATTCAGGACGGCTATTTGCAGACCCGTTCTCAGAAAGCGGTCTGGGCTGTGAAGCAGCCGGACGGACAGGTGACGGTCTTCGCGCCGAAATGTACTCATCTCGGCTGCGGGTATCGCTGGGCGGACGAGGAGAAGCAGTTCAAATGCCCCTGCCACGGCAGCACGTTCGGCATCGACGGGCAGGTGTTAGCCGGTCCGGCGCCGCGTCCGCTGGACCGGCTGCCGGCCAGGATCGAGAACGGCCGCTTGATGGTGGTGTTTGAAGAATTTAAATCGGGCGTGGCGACCTCCGAGGCCTTGTGATGCGGCTCTATCGCTGGTTGGACAGTCGACTCAATCTCAAGCCGGTGGAGCGCACGCTGCTCGACGAGCCAATCCCTGGCGGCGCCAGCTGGATCTATGTCTTCGGGTCGGTCACGCTGTTTCTTTTCCTGCTGCAAGCCGTCACGGGGATGTTCCTCGCGGTCTATTATGCGCCGACCCCCGATCATGCCTATGACAGCATCCGGTACATCGAGACAGAGGTCATGTTCGGCGCCTTCGTGCGCGGATTCCATCATTGGGGCGCGTCGGCGATGGTAGTGGCGATCGGGCTTCACATGCTGCAAGCCTTTCTCTACGGAGCCTACAAACCGCCGCGTGAAGCGATGTGGATGGTCGGGGTGCTGCTGTTTCTCCTCGTCATGACCTTCGCCTTTACCGGGTATCTGCTGCCGTGGGATCAGACCGCCTATTGGGCGACGCAGATCGGGATCAACATGGTAGGGACGGTTCCGGTGGTCGGCGACTTCATGATGCGGGTGATGCGCGGAGGAGAAACCCTCGGGGCCCTGACGCTGTCACGGTTTTTTGCGATTCATGTGCTGTTTCTTCCAGGGGTCATCATTACGCTGATCGGGCTGCATCTCTTCATTCTGCGCCGTGTCGGACCGGCCGGACCCTGGACTGACGAACGAGGTTCCCTGACCAGGGAGACCTTCTATCCCCGCCAGGTCTATATGGATGCCGTTGTGATCGGGTGTGTATTCGCGCTGGTGGCGATCGCAGCCTGGGCGCTTCCGTTTCCGCTGACGGACAAGGCCGATCCGTCCGATACGAGTTTCGTCCCGGTGCCGGAATGGTACTTTCTCTTCTACTATGAATTGTTGAAGTATGTGCACGGGCCGCTGGAGCCGCTGGCGACCTGGGTGCTGCCCATGGGAGTGATTCTGATCATGTTCTTGTGGCCGTTCATCGACCGCAACCCCGCCCGCAACCCGATCAGGCGGCCGGTGGCGCTCGGGGCCGGGGTCGTGTTTCTGGTCGTGGTCTTTGCTCTGCTGGGGCTGTCGGTCAGGAACCTCTATGCCGTTCCGCGCATCGATCCGGCGGTGGCGCGCGGGAAGGCATTGTATGCCGGGTTCGGCTGTGCGGGTTGTCACCGGATCCATGGTGCCGGCGGGGCGGTTGCGCCGGATCTATCGTTTGTCGGCGATACCAGGCCGGAGCAGGAATGGCATCTGAAACATTTCAAGGATCCTCAATCGGTCTCGCCCGGATCGTTCATGCCGAAGTTCCCGCTCACCGATCAGCAGCTGCATGATCTGACAAGCTATATGCTCAGGCTGAAGCGCACGCCGTAGCCGGCCTGCGTGAATCCTTTACCTGTCTGTGGACTCACACAGGTAGACAGAAAGGAGGGGATATGAAACTCAACGAGATGCTGCGGCTGATTGCGGGAGTCTTCGTGTTGCTGGCCATTATCCTGGGGGTAACGGTCCATCCCTACTGGAATTACTTTGCGGCCTTTGTGGCGGCGAATCTGATCCAGTCGGCGTTTACGGGCTGGTGTCCGATGATGGCGCTGCTGAGGAAGTTCGGCGTACAAGAGTAGAACGTTGATAAGTCGGGGAGAGTCGAGTGAAACGTGTGCTTATCGTGGCAGTGCTGGTGCTGGGCGGGTGCGGTTCCAAAGAAGAACCGGTAACGCCGGTGGTGTCCGCCGCTTCGCAGCCCGCCATTCAGGCCGCCGTTGTCGAGATCGCGCCCGCACAGGTGCCGGTTCGTGTCGAAGTCACCGGGCAGGTGACGCCGATCTATCAGGCTGTGCTGTCGAGCCGGATCCAGGGTACGATCGATACGCTGCTGGTCAGAGAAGGCACGAGGGTGACGAAGGGGCAGACTCTGTTGCAGCTGGACAATCGCGACGTTCAAGCCGATCTGGCGCGCGCCAAGGCGGAAGAGGAGAATGCGAGGACACAGCTGACAAGAATGAATGCGCTGCTGAAGGATGAGGCCGTGTCCAAACAGGAAGTCGAGAATGCGTCCCGTGCGTTCAAGGTTGCCGAGGCGAATCGCAAGGCCGTGCTGGCCCAACTCAGCTACACCGTAGTGAAGGCGCCGTTTGACGGTGTGATTACCGAGAAGAAAGTAGAGGCCGGTGAATTGGCCTCACCGGGACAACCGTTGCTGAAGATGGAGGATCCGTTACAGCTTCGTCTGGAGGCGACCGTGGCGGAAGGAGATCTGAAATCCATCTCGCTCGGGGACAAGCTTCCGGTCCTCATTGATGCGCTCGGGGCCGCACCGCTGCACGGCGTCGTCAGTCAGATCCTTCCGGCCGGCGATCCGCAAACCCATACGTTCATCGTGAAAGCCGATCTGCCCAGGACTCCGGGATTGCAGAGCGGTATGTTCGGCCGGTTTCAGCTGGACAAAGGGAGCGGCCGGACGATCCTCGTTCCTGCTTCTGCGGTGATCGAGCGGGGAGAATTGACGAGTGTCTATGTCGTCGGGGCCGACGGGGTTGCCCGACTCCGCTGGATCAAGGCCGGGCGGCGGTTTGAGCAACAACGCGAAATCCTCTCCGGGGTGAACGTGGGAGAGCGGGTGTTGATGGACGGGAGCCGGGGCATCGACGGCGCGCCCGTACAGATCCTCAACTCCGTTACCGCTCCGGCAACGCCCTAGCTGATTTCTATGGATCAGTATCGCCCAGGCCTGAGCGGTCGGATCGCGGCTCTGTTTATCGGGAGCAAGCTGACGCCGCTGATTATGCTGGCGGCATTGTTGCTGGGCCTGTTTGCGATCGTCGTCACCCCCCGCGAAGAAGAGCCGCAGATCGTCGTCCCGATGGCCGACGTGTGGCTGTCCTTTCCCGGTGCCTCCGCCAAGATCGTCGAAGAACAACTGACCAAACCGTTCGAACGAAAAATCTCCGAGATCAAAGGGGTGGAGTACGTCTATTCGACCTCGCGCCCCGGCGGCGCCCTGATCATCGTGCGGTTCTATGTCGGCCAGCCGATGGAGCAGAGTCTGGTCGATCTGTACGACAAGCTGATGTCGAATCAGGATCTCCTGCCGCCGGGAGCCGAGCCCTTTCTGGTGAAGCCCAAAGACGTGAACGATGTGCCCATTGTGACCGTCACGCTGTCGAGTCAGCGGTACGGCGAGTTTGACCTCCGCCAATTGGCCGAACAGGTATTGGAAGAGACCAAGAAAGTTCCCGGCACATCCGGCGGATTTATTGTCGGGGGACGATCGCGCGAACTCGGAGTCCAGATTGATCCGACACGCTTAAAGGCCTATGGGTTGACCCCGTTGCAGGTAGCCGGTGTGATCCGCGGTGAAAACCGGGCTCTGCCGACGGGCCGGTTCGACAGTCGCAATCAAAGTTTCCTGGTGGAGACGGGGCGATTCATTCGATCCCGCGAGGATCTGGAATCGTTGGTGGTCGGGGTCAACGAGCAGCGTCCCGTCTATCTCAGGCAGGTGGCTGAGATCACGGATGGGCCGAATGAGGCAGCACAGTATGTCTGGTTCGGGGCGCGGGATCTGGAACAGCGCCCTGCCGTGACGGTGGCGCTGGCCAAGCAGGGCGGGACGAATGCCGTCACTGTGGCCGAGAACGTCATCCGCAAGGTCGAGGACATGAAGGGGGTGACGGTTCCCGCCGATGTGCGTGTGACGGTGACGCGCGACTACGGGGAGACAGCCCGCGAGAAAGCCGACGAGCTGCTCTGGCACCTTTTCATCGCGGTGGCCGCGGTCGTGGCGTTTCTCGGACTGGCGCTGGGGATTCGGCCGGCCATGGTCGTTTCGCTGGCGATTCCGCTCACGCTGGCGTTGACCCTGTTTACCTCTATGCTTATCGGGTACACGATCAACCGGGTCACGCTCTTTGCGCTGATTTTCTCCATCGGTATTCTGGTGGACGATGCAATCGTCGTGGTCGAGAACACCTACCGCCATTTGACGCTACGGTTGAAGCCCCATCAGGAAGCGTCGATCTATGCGGTCGACGAAGTCGGCAATCCTACGATCCTGGCGACGTTCACCGTGATTGCGGCACTGCTTCCGATGGCGTTTGTGTCCGGATTGATGGGCCCCTACATGCGGCCGATTCCGGTGAACGCCTCCATCGCCATGTTCTTTTCGCTGCTCGTCGCGTTCATCGTCATTCCCTGGTTTTGCCAGACCTGCTATCGGCCTGGGGCCGTCGTCAAGGGAGTCGATCACGAAGGAAGCGAACAGGGTCTGACGGCACGCCTCTACCGACGGGTGCTGTCGCCGTTGCTGGCTCACCCGGTTCTGGCCTATGCGTTCCTGGGGGGCGTTGCGCTGCTGCTGGTCGGATCGTGTTTCCTGTTCTACACCCGGCACGTGGTCGTGAAGATGATGCCGTTCGACAACAAGAGCGAATTGCAACTGGTGGTGGATATGCCGGAGGGCACGACGCTGGAGGAAACGGCACGAGTCACGCAGGCGCTCAGCCGTTACGTGAGCACTGTCCCGGAGGTGCGGGATTATCAGGCCTATGTCGGCACGGCCTCGCCGTTCAACTTCAACGGATTGGTCCGTCACTATTATCTGCGGGAACAGCCGCATGAGGCCGATATCCAAATCAACCTGGTCGCGAAGGATCTGCGGTCCGCCCAAAGTCATCAGATCGCGCAACGGTTGCGTCCGCAGGTGCAGGAGATTGCCCGCCGATACGGGGCCAATGTGAAAGTCGTGGAAGTGCCGCCGGGGCCTCCCGTGCAATCGGTGCTGGTGGCCGAAATATACGGACCTGAGTATGGACGGCAACTGGTCGTCGCGCGGGAGATCCGGGCGCTGATGGAATCCACGATCGGAGTTGTCGATGTGGACGACTATATTGAAGCCGAGCAGGTGAAGTACCTGTTTACCGTTGATCGGGCGAAAGCGGCGTTGGCCGGCATTCCTTCCGAGGAAATTGTGAACACGCTGCGGATGGCGCTGGAAGGCACGAAGATAGGATTGGTCCATATCCCCCAGGAAAAAAGCCCGGTGCAAATTATGCTGCGGCTGCCCTTGGCCGAACGGACCGGTCTTGAGCACATCGGGGAGATCGGCTTGCGGACGAATACCGGCGGGATGGTGCAATTGTCCGAGCTCCTGACGATGGAGCAGACGGTGCTGGAGAAGGCGATCTATCACAAGAATCAGAAACCGGTCGTCTATGTCGTGGCAGACGTGGGCGGGCCGGGAGCGGAACAGGCGGAGAGCCCTGTCTACGGTGTGCTCGGTGTCGGAAAGAAGCTGGAGGCCTACCGGCCGGCAGAAGGCTATCAGGTCGAGCAGTACTACGCGTCACAACCCTGGTCGGAAGAGAAACTGGCGATGAAATGGGACGGAGAGTGGCAGATTACCTATGAAACGTTCCGCGACATGGGCATCGCGTTCGCGGTCGCGATGCTCCTGATCTACCTCCTGATCGTCGGGCAGTTCCAGTCGTTTCTCACGCCGGTCATCATCATGGCGCCGATCCCGCTCACGCTCATCGGCATTCTGCCGGGTCACTGGCTGACCGGTTCCTACTTCACGGCGACCTCCATGATCGGCTTCATTGCGCTGGCCGGTATCATCGTGCGGAACTCCATTCTGCTGGTGGACTTTATCCAGTTGCAGGAACGGACGGGGGTGCCGTTACAGGAGGCGGTCATCACCGCTGGTGCGATCCGCACCAGGCCGATTGTATTGACGGCTGCCGCGCTGATGGTCGGCGCGTTCGTGATCATTCTCGATCCCATTTTTCAAGGGTTGGCCGTGTCGCTGCTGTTTGGCGTGGGTGCCTCGACCCTGCTGACACTCATCGTCATTCCGCTGCTGTACTACCACCTCCAGCGCAGCCCCTTCGCCCGCATCTCAGGATCGTGACAAGCCTTCGTTGAGTTACTGGGGAGGATAGTGCATCATCCGGAGACGGGCGTCTGTGGCGACAGTATTCCGAACGGTTCCGGATGAAAGACGCCCCTGTTGAGAGGGTCTGAATCGTGAATAGAAAAGTCTCCTTTTCCATCTGGTACATCTTTCTCGCCGTCTGGGCCGTGATCCTCGTCCACGACTTCATCTCTGCGCTGCAGAAAATTGAAGAGCTTCCCTACAGTGAATTCCGGCAGCTCGTGGCGGCGGACAAAGTCGCCGAGGTGGCGGTCGGCAGTCACACCTTGACGGGAAAGCTCAAGCCGGAGGGCGAGATCAAAGAACAGAAGCTGTTTTCGACCATCCGGGTGGAAGATCAGGATCTCGTTCGGGAGTTGAATCAGCACAAGGTGAAGTTCGTCGGGGTGATCGAGACGACGTTCTGGCGCGATGTGCTGTCCTGGATTCTCCCGGCCGTCATCTTCGGCGCGATCTGGTATTTCTTTATTCGCCGGCTGGGGCAGGCCCAGGGCGGCTTTATGCAGGTCGGGCAGTCCAAAGCCAAGATCTACGCGGAGACAGACATCAAGGTGACGTTTGCCGATGTTGCCGGCGTCGATGAGGCGAAAGAAGAACTTCGCGAGGTAATCGAGTTTCTGAAGACGCCGGAGAAATTTACCAAGCTCGGCGGAAAGATTCCCAAGGGCATTCTGCTCGTCGGACCGCCGGGAACCGGCAAGACCCTACTCGCGCGGGCCGTGGCCGGCGAGGCCGGAGTGACGTTCTTCAGCATCAGCGGGTCGGAGTTCGTCGAGATGTTCGTGGGAGTGGGGGCCGCGCGGGTGCGTGATCTGTTTGAGCAGGCAAAGTTGAAGGCCCCCTGTATCATCTTCATCGACGAGCTCGATGCGTTAGGCAAAGCCCGTGGCATGGGGCCGATGGTGCACGAGGAGCGCGAGCAGACGCTGAATCAATTGCTGGTCGAAATGGACGGGTTCGATCCCCGCATCGGTGTCATTCTCATGGCGGCGACCAACCGTCCGGAGATTCTGGATCCGGCGTTGTTGCGCGCCGGCCGGTTCGACCGGCATGTCCTGGTCGATCGCCCGGACAAGATCGGCCGGTTGGCGATTTTGCGCGTGCATGCCGGAAAAGTCGCGCTCGGTCCGGACGCCGACCTGGAGGTTGTCGCCGGGATGACGCCCGGCTTCTCGGGCGCCGACCTCGCCAACATCATCAACGAAGCGGCGCTGCTGGCCGTGCGGCGGGACAAGACGCAGGTCGGCATGCCGGAACTGCAGGAAGCGGTCGAGCGGGTGGTGGCCGGGCTTGAAAAGAAAAACCGCGTGTTGAACAAGATGGAGAAGGAGCGGGTGGCCTACCATGAAGTGGGTCATGCCTTGATGGCGCTCTCGCTGCCGGGAGCGGACCCGGTCCAGAAGATTTCAATCATCCCTCGCGGGATTGCGGCGCTCGGCTATACGTTACAGTTGCCGACGGAAGATCGCTTCCTCATGACCAAGACGGAACTGGAGAACAAGATTGCGGTTTTGCTGGGAGGGCGGATTGCAGAAGAGCTCACCTTTGGCGAGGCATCTACCGGCGCGCAGAATGATCTGGTGAAGGCCACGGATATCGCCAAGAGCATGGTAAAGGCCTACGGCATGAGTGCCAAGCTGGGTGCCATCACATTGGAGCGTGAGCGTCAGCCGCAGTTTATGCAGATCCAGACGGCTGCGGAAAAAGGGGATTATTCGGAAGAGACCGCTCGCGAAATCGATTGCGAGGTCCGCCGGATCATCGACGAGCAGTTTGCGCGGGTGAAGCAACTGCTGGCGGACAAACGGACTGCGTTGCAGACGGGGGCGACAACACTCCTCGAACGGGAAGTCCTTAGCGGCGCTGAGCTGAAGGCGATCCTGGAGCGCAGCTGAGCGGGAGTGTATCCGGACGGAGTGGAATGTGGAACAGCAGGCGTCGATTGATATTGCCGACGGTGTGATCTATTGCCGGGGTCGATGGACGCTGCAGAACCTGGCGGATCTTGAGCGGCAAATCAGCGTGCTGCGGTGGCCGCAGCGAGAGATGACGGCGTGTGACGCCAGTCAGGTGACGGCTATGGATACGGGGGGAGCGGTGTTGCTGCACGTAACCATCGCGAACGGGCGTCGCCGGGGGCAACAACTGCCGCTTCAAGGGCTGCAAAGCGAATTTTCGGCGCTGCTGGAGCGGATCGACGGGCAAGCCGGGGCCGGCCTGGCCCGAGACGCGGCGCCGCGAGCCGGGTGGGTTGCGCGTCTTGGCGAATCTGCATGGCGCCAGGTGGAAGCCGGTCTCCGCGGCCTGACGTTTCTGGGAGAAAGCGCGGTGGCGCTGGCCCGAGCCGTGCGGCATCCCCGCCATATCCGCTGGCGATCGCTCCTGCACATTCTTCATATGGATGGCGTCAACGCGCTGCCGATTACCGGCTTGCTGACGTTTCTTGTCGGCGTGGTGATCGCCTATCAGGGGGCCGAACAGTTACGCAAGTTCGGGACGAATATTTTTATCGTCGATCTGGTGGGCATTTCGCTGCTCCGTGAAATTTCCCCGTTGATTGTGGCGATCTTGATCGCCGGCCGTTCGGGGTCGGCCTACGCGGCGGAGATCGGTACGATGAAGGTGACGGAGGAGCTTGACGCCGTGCGGACGCTGGGCATCTCGCCGATGGCCCTGCTCGTGCTCCCCCGGACGCTGGCGCTGATGATCGCCGTGCCGCTGCTCACGGTCTATGCCGATGTGCTGGGCGTCTTCGGCGGGATGCTCATCGCGTCGAGCCAGTTGAACGTCGGTTTCACGGAGTTTGTGTCGCGATTCGAAGAATCCGTGGCGGTCCGGCATTTCCTGATCGGCATCGCCAAGGCGCCGGTTTTTGCCATGCTCATCGCACTGGTCGGCTGTTACCAGGGATTTCAGATACGGGGCGGCGTGGATGATGTCGGCCGTCATACGACGATCAGTGTAGTCCAGGGGATTTTTTTGGTCATCGTGTTCGATGCGATTTGCAGCATTCTGCTGAACTGGTGGGATCTCTGATGAAAGAGCGGGCGGACGGGAAAGGGTGGTGTTGATGCTGTCGTCTCCGACGCACGACTCGCCGGTGATCGAGGTGACGCACGTCTCCACCCGATTCGGAGCGTCCCTGGTGCATAGAGACATCAGTCTCTCGGTCAGGCGCGGCGAAGTCTTTGCCATTGCCGGCGGCAACGGGTGCGGGAAGTCGACGTTGCTGCGTGAAATTGTGGGCCTGCTCAGGCCTTCCTCCGGATTGATCCGTCTCTTCGGCATCGATAGCCGTCAGCTGGAGGAATACGATGGCAGGTCGATTCACCGGCGATTCGGGGTCATGTTTCAGCAGGGGGGCCTCTTCAGCTCGCTCACGCTGGCTGAAAACGTGGCCGTGCCCTTGCGTGAGCATACGTCGCTCAGCCCGCGACTGATTCATGATATCGTCGTCTCAAAGATTGCCATGGTGGGATTGCCTCCGGACAGCGCGACGAAGTTTCCCAACGAGTTGAGCGGCGGGATGCGCCGCCGCGCCGCGTTGGCCCGGGCCATCGTCATGGATCCGGAACTGGTCTTTCTCGACGAGCCGACAGCCGGGCTGGACCCCATCATCGCGGCGGGCTTCGACGACCTGGTGCTGTCCCTGAAGCGTCTCCTGGGGTTGACGGTGGTGATGGTGACGCACGATCTGGATTCACTGTGGCGGATTGCCACCCGCGTGGCGGTGCTGGGTAACGGGGTGGTCCTGGGGGTGGGCACGATGCAGGAATTATCGCAATCTGAGGATCCCGTGATCCGCGAATATTTCCATGGCCCGCGCGGACGGGCGGCGACGGAGCAGGCGGCATGGAACGCCGGTGCAGGTGTTCCACCGGGGGAGCGGCGAGGACCGTCAGGCGAGGAACAATGGAACCGAAAGTGAATTATCTGCTGGTCGGCTCGTTTGTGGCGCTGCTGGGAGCGGCGTTGCTGGCGGGGATATTCTGGCTCGGAAAGACCGACTATCGCGGGGTCTATGACCGGTATGAAGCCTCGATGCGGGAGTCGGTCGCGGGCCTGAGCGTGGATTCCACCGTCAAGTATCGCGGCGTGGATGTGGGGCGGGTGAAAGCGATTGCCTTGAACCAGAGCAATCCCGAAGAGGTGCTGCTGACGCTGGATATCTTGCGCGGCACGCCGATCAAGACCGATACGATTGCCATCCTCGAAACCCAGGGCCTCACCGGGCTGGCGACCGTCAATTTAACCGGAGGCAGCCGTGAGGCGCCGCCGCTGCAGGCGTTGGCGGGGCAGGAGTATCCGGTCATCAAGACGGGCCCGTCGTTGTTTTTCCGGCTCGACGAAGCGATCTCGCGGCTGTTGTCGGAAAAGGGACTGACCAAGCTGCTGACGGACATGGACACGGTGGCGAAAGGGGCCGCCGAGATCCTGGATGAGGAGAATCGCACCGCGTTGAAACGGACTATTAAGGATCTTGCCAATGTCGCACAGACGGTGGCGGCGCATAAGGCGCAGATGGAACAGGGGTTGAATGGCGCTGCCCTGAGTGCCGACAATCTGGTGAAGGTTACTACATCGCTCAATGAACAAGTGCCGGTCTTACTCCTGCGCATCAATAAAAGTGCCGACGCTCTGCGGGTACTGACGGATGAGCTGGCGAAGACCAGCAAAGCCGTCGGTTCGGTCGTCACTGACACTAGGCCGGAACTGGAGCAGTTCTCTCGGCAGACGTTGCCGGAAACCGGCTTGCTGGTGACGGAACTCCGGCAGCTGGCCGGAACGTTGACGCGGGTAGCCCGGGATCTCGAACGCGAGCCAAATGCGCTGGTGTTCGGCCGTCCGCCTTCCCGGCGGGGGCCGGGGGAGTAGGGGGAGTATTTATGAGATGGAGAATCGCGCATACGGCGGCGGTACTGCTCCTGGCGACGGCGGGCGGCTGCCTCTCGCCTCGCGGTGAAGCGCCACCCATACATACGTATCAGTTGAGCCTTGATGCGGCGTCGAGGGAAGGGTCTTCTATCGACGGTGCCGGTTCCGTACTGCTGGTCGGCCAGCCGCAACCCCTTCCGGGCTTTGAGTCGCCGCGGATGGTCTACCTCAAGCGGCCGTATGAGCTGGAATTCTATGCGGCGAATCAGTGGGCCGATGCTCCCGCGCGTTTGTTCGCGCCGTTGCTGGTGCAGGCGTTGAGCCAAACCGGAACCTGGCGGGCCGTGGTTGCGTTGCCGGGGTCGGTGCGCGGGGATTACCGGCTGGATTCGTCGGGCTTCATCGTGCAGCAGGAATTTGTCCGGCGGCCGAGCCTGGTGCGGATGTCGCTCCGCGGCCAGTTGATCGATCTGAAAGAATCCCGGGTCGTCGGCACGAAGATGTTCGAGGTGGAGGAGCCGGCTCCGAGCGAGGATGCCTACGGGGGCGTGCTGGCTGCGAACCGGGCGACGGCGACGATGCTGGCGCAGATCGCGTCGTGGCTCCAGAGTTGCGTGCGGCGTGCGCCGGAGTGCAACCGGTAAGTGAACAGGACGGCCGGAGCATGGGACGGTGAGGAGATCATGAGGGACTTCCGTAAACGGATGGTCGGAGTGACGGTGATCGGATGGTGGCTGGCAACGGCTGTCTCCGGGGCGGCGGCGGGCGAACCGGATCTTTCCCGGGGGAAACAGGTCTATGAGAAATATTGTCTGGCCTGCCATGGCCCGCAGGGGCGAGGGGACGGCGCGACCCGGTTTGATCCGCCGGTGGCCGACCTGACATCGAGCGACGTGCTGATGAAGCCGGATTCGCGGCTGCTGAAGAGTATCCATGAAGGCCGGACCAACACGGCTATGGATGCGTGGAAATCAACGTTGTCGGATGAGGCAATCCGTGCCGTGCTGGCCTATATTCTGACGTTTCCCCGATGAGGATGGCATGATCGACGGCAGGGCGGTTGTGTCATGAGAGCCTCGTGGAAAACCGGTCTGAGTTTCGGATTGACGTCCGGCGTGATTACCACACTGGGACTGATGGTGGGATTGAATTCGGGGACGCATTCACGCCCGGTCGTCATCGGTGGAATTGTGACGATCGCGATCGCCGACGCGATGTCGGATGCGCTCGGTATTCATGTGTCGGAAGAGTCGAAAAATAATAGCCCGGCCATGCAGATCTGGGAAGCGACCGGGGCCACATTCCTGGCGAAATTTGTGATCGCGCTGACATTTCTCATCCCGGTGTTGCTGGTGCCGCTCGATCGCGCGATTCCCCTCAGCGTCCTGTGGGGCCTGCTCTTGCTGGCCGGACTCAGTTTTTTCATCGCCAGGGCACAGGCCATCGCGCCCTGGAAAGTCATCGGCGAGCATCTCGTGATCGCGCTCTGTGTGGTGGCCCTTACTCATGCGGTCGGGGATTGGGTCAGGCTCTATGTGGCGGACGGGAGACCGTGATGGGGGCAGCCGATGATGTTGCGTGCGATTCCACCTACGAGCATCTGCTGATGCTTTGGACATCCGGGGTGCGCGACTACCATACGATGCTCTCCGACTATCTGACGGCGCATTCCATTTTCGTGGCGGTGATCGGCTTGATTGTCTCGCGGGAAATGCTGCCGTTGTCGTTTACCATCCTGATCGTCCTCCTCTGCGCGTTTGGCGTGTTGATGTGTCTCCAGATGGCGATTGTGCTGGGACGGTTGTCCGGCCAGAATGCCTTGTGGGAGTGGCGGTTGCGCGGGATCGAGCAATCTCCCGGCTGGGATCGGCAGAAGCTGGTCACGAGCCTTTATCAGCTGCATGAGACCAGGCAGCCGATTCAAGACCCACGGAACGAGCCGCCGGTCTTTCAGCCGAACTGGGCCTTTCGCCAGCATCGCCAGTGGTGGGCCCATCGTGCCGTCAGCTTTCCCTGGTTTTTCGGATCGGTGTACGGCGTCTTTCTCCTTTGGGCGGCGATGCAGCTGATCCGGCTGATGACCGGCGGGTCATTCTAGATTCACACATGACAAGGTGAGGATATGTGGAAACCGTTCGTTGTTGCAGCGGGGGTGGTGGCCGTTTTGGTGTCGTTGCCCCTCCAGTCCGCGGAGAGTCGCGGTGAGCAGATTGCGGCCGAGCCCCAGCATCGCGTCGTCATGCATCTAAACTCCGGAGACGAGAAAATTCAGCGGGGCGCGTTGGGCAATATTCGGAATCTCTACCACGAACTCGGCCGCGAGCGGCTTCAGGTGGAACTAGTCGTGCATGGTGCGGGGTTGAGCCTGTTGACGAAAAAGACGCCGTTTGGGGCCGAGCTGACGAAACTCAAAGCCGAGTTCGGCGTTCAGTACACCGCTTGTTCCAATACGATGAAGGTCCAACAGCTGACGCGGACGGACTTGGTGGACGAGGTGGACGACACGGTGCCGGCCGTGGTCCGGCTGATGGAGCGGCAAGAGCAGGGCTGGGCCTATATCAAGCCGTGAGTACGGCTTGTGCCGGAATGTTCAATGAGGAGGAGTGATGGAATCGAAACCGAAAATGTATCTGTATCATACGGCGGTGAAATGGACGGAGCAGCGGAAAGGGGTGATCTCTTGCGCGGGCAAACCCGATGTCGAGGTGGCGACGCCGCCGGAGTTCAAGGGGCACGACGGGATCTGGTCGCCGGAGGATCTCTTTGTGGCCTCCGCGAACATCTGTCTGATGACGACGTTTCTCGCCGTTGCCGGGCGGGCCGGACTGGCGTTCACGTCGTATGAGAGTTCGGCCGAGGGACGGCTTGAACTGGTAGACGGAAAATTTCAATTCACCGAGATCACGTTGAAGCCGGTGATTACGCTCGTTGCCGGCGGGGACACTGCCAAGGCGAAGGAGCTGATCGAGAAGGCCGAAGCGAACTGCCTGATTGCAAACTCCATGAAGGCGGCGGTCACGCTCTCTCCCACCATTTGTTAAACACTCTCGGCTGGGGCATCTTGGGACAGTCGCCAAACCGCCCTTGGGGTGTTTCTCGTCACTCCTTCTATCTAGGCTCGGATTTGGAGCGTCGCGGTGAGATAACCATCCGGTAGATTGCGGGATTTTCGCTTTTCTGTTCAGCAGTGGGGATGGCACATCGCTCGCAATACTCAGCCGATAGAACGAAATGAGGTGGGTATGCGAGTCATCGGAATCATGCTCGGTGTGTTGATCGGAATTGTTTCTGTGGGGTTTGGGGGAGGCGGGCTGAAAGATCTCCCCGCGGCGTCGGGGAAGGAAGCTGACGCGGTGACCGGCCGGGAAATTTATTCCAACACCTGCATTCGCTGTCACGGGATCGACGGCAAGGGGACGATGGGACTGCAGTTCGTGCCGAAACCGGCCGATCTGACGTCGCCGGCGATCCAAGGCCGGTTGGATGCCAGCTTGTTTAAACGGATTCATGACGGGAAGCCCAACACGGCGATGGGCGCCTGGAGTACGGCATTATCAGACGACGAGATCTGGGATGTCTTGGCCTATGTCCGGACATTCCGGCAGGAGTAATGTGTGTGAGACACGGGCGAATCCCTTTCAGGTTCCCTGTCTCCAATGAATCGAAGGCGGTGAGTCTGCTTCCCCCTCAGACCAGGAGGTGCCATTGTGATCTGTAACGTCGGCGGAATCGAGCGGCCTATTCGTATCGTCGTTGGCATTGGGGCGTTGGGGATCGGGGCGTTTGGAGGATTGCCGCCGGTGGGTACCGGGATAGCTCTGGTGGTCGGGACAATTGCCCTGGTCACCGGCGCAATCGGATATTGTCCTCTGTGGACGGTGTTTGGGATCAATACCTGTCCGGTCACCCCGGGAAAGAAGGGATAGGGAGAAATCGATGCGATCATGCGTTTTGAGAGGCATGCTTGTGGCGGGTCTTCTGGCGGGGTGGGCTGGATGTACCCCGACCCCGAAAGTCGGTTCGTCGTTCGACTCCGGGGATAAGGGAGCCGGATTAACGGCTGCCGAAGTGTTATTTGCGCCGCCGTCTCCGGAGGAGATACCCGGCGATCAGCGGGGAGAGCAAATCCGCCTGGGGTACAAGATCGTGGTCGATACGCAGGAGTATGGCAGGCCCTATGTCGGCAACCGGCTGAATTGTACGAACTGCCACCTCGATGCCGGAATGAATCCGAACACTGCTTCTTTTGTCGGCATCAGCCGGTTGTATCCGGAATACCGGGCGCGTGCCGACCGGAAGATGACGCTGGCGGACCGGATCAACGAATGTTTCGAACGCAGCATGAACGGCAAGGCGGCGCCCCCCGATAGCTCGAAGTTACAAGCCGTGGTCGCCTACATCGATTGGCTGTCGGAAAACGTGCCGCCGGGAAGCGCCGTTCCGTGGCGCGGCATTCCGCGGGTCGTTTCCAGCCGCATTCCTGATCCGGTAAACGGGAAAAAGCTCTTCGCGACGAAGTGTGTGTTCTGCCACGGCGCGGACGGACAGGGCACGATGTCAGCGCCACCGCTCTGGGGGCCGCACTCGTACAACATTGCGGCGGGCATGGCCCGCGTGAGCGTTGCGGCGTCGTTCATCAAGTCCAACATGCCGAGGGGCTGGGGCTGGACCTTGACCGATGATGAAGCCTACGACGTGGCCGCCTATATGAACAGCCAGCCGCGTCCGGACTTCCCCGGCAAAGCGCACGATTGGCCGAAGGGCGGCAAACCGGCGGATACACCCTACTAGGAGCAGCTGATGACCTCGCACACTCCGGTCGAACCGGTACTTCCCTGGTGGACCGGCGGTCTCGGTATCGGTCTGGTGCTGATCGTTGCCGTGGCATTGGTCCAACCGATCGGGGTTTCAACCCAATACGTCGCACTCGATGGCGTGCTGTTGCATCGAGTCCTTCCCGAGGTGGCCGCGCAGACACCCTATCTCCGGGACACAACCGGTGAGTGGACGCTGGCCACCTACGAGTTCTTTTTTGTGGCGGGCATTCCGCTGGGGGCATTCCTCGCGGCCTGGGCGACCGGCCGGTTGACCACCAGACTTGTCCCGGATGAATGGCAACGCCGATTCGGATCCGCGCCCGGCTTACGGCTGGTGTGGTCATTCATCGGGGGCTTTCTTTTGCTCTTTGGGGCCCGATTCGGGGGCGGATGCACCTCCGGACATATGATCAGCGGGGTCTCTCAGTTGGCGGTGAGTTCGCTCGTGTTTTCCCTGACGCTCTTTGCCGGTGCCATCGTGACGGCGCGGTGGCTCTATCCCGAACGGGGGCGCCAATGAAACTGTTGCTGGGGCTGATGCTCGGGGCAATGTTCGGAGCCATGCTCCAGCTGTCCGGCGCATCGAGCCACACCAAGATCATCAACACCCTGCGGCTGAAAGATTTGACGGTGATGAAGGTGATTTTCACGGCGATCGGGGTGGGATTGCTTGGGGTGCACCTGTTGGATGCGGCCGGGTGGGCTCACATGAAAGTGAAAGATTTGTATTTGCCCGGCATCGTAGTGGCCGGAGGGATCTTCGGAGTGGGTTTTGCGGTGACCGGCTATTGTCCCGGTACGGCCCTGGCTGCTGCCGCCGAGGGGAAGCCTGATGCGTGGGTCGCGGTCGTGGGCGGACTCGTCGGTGCGCTGGTCTTTGCGTTTGCGTTTCCCGAGTTGGAGGAACATCTCCTGTCGATGGGGCAGTTCGGCCCTGTGACGGTCCATGGCTGGCTGGGCGTACAAGGAATCTGGCTCGCCGCGCCGTTCGCCCTGGGGTGTCTGTATCTCGCGTGGCGATTGCCCGGATCGGGAGGGACACGATGATACTCACCGTTTCCTATCATGGCGGCATGCGGCACGATATCGTGAGCGGGACACATCGCATAATCACCGACCAGCCGGCCGAGGACGGAGGGCAGGATGCGGGGATGAGTCCTGTCGAACTGTTTGTGGGATCGGTGGCCAGTTGCGTCGGATACTTTGTGGGGCAGTTCTGTGCCCGGCATGATATTTCGCGCGAAGGCCTGGCGGTGGATGCCGAGTGGGAGATGGCCGAAGCACCCCATCGTGTGGGGAAGATCGCCCTGGCGATCCGGCTGCCGCATCGCCTCGCGCCGGACATGAAGGAGCGCTTATTGAAGGTTGCTCACGGGTGCACGGTACACCAGTCTCTCTCGGGTGCGCCGGCGGTCAGCATCCAACTCAACCCTCATGTCGCTGGAGGACATCCATGAGTGAGTCCGGTTCATCATCCCGTCGGACACTCTTCAAGCGGATGGCCGCCATGATCGGCGGGCTCGCGGTCTGGCGTCAGGTGCGACCGGCGCTGGCCCAGCAGACGGTCTCGCCGGAAACAGGCCCGCAGACCGTGCGGGTGATGCGACCCTACGACGCGGAAACGCCCGTGCGCGAATTCACGTCCTATGTGACTCCCAATCACCGGTTTTTCGTGAGAAGTCATTTCGGTCCGCCCGCGCCCGAATTGATTGCCGAGGCTAATTGGCGGCTCCGTGTCGGGGGACTGATCGAGCATCCGCTGGAGCTTACGCTTCAGGACCTCAAACAGTTCGAACGGGTGACGATCACGGCAGTAGTGCAGTGCAGCGGCAACGGCCGCGCGTTCCATCGTCCGAAAGTGCCGGGTGTGCAATGGGAGCGGGGCGCGGTCGGGAACGCGCAATGGACCGGGGTGCGGCTGCGGGACGTGCTGGCCAAAGCAGGGCTACGACCGCAAGCGAAACATGTGCAATTCCAGGGCGCCGATCGTCCGGTGGTGTCATCGGTTCCCTTGTTTACCAGAAGTATTCCGTTGGAGAAGGCGGTTCACCCCGACACGCTTCTCGCGTACGAAATGAACGGGCGTCCCTTGCCGCTGTTGCACGGCGCGCCGTTGCGGGTGATCACGCCCGGCTGGATGGCGGACTCCTGCACCAAGTGGCTGACCGACATTACGGTGCAGGCGGACGAGGCGAAGGGATACTACATGCAGACGGCCTATCGTGTGCCGGTCACGGCCATCCAACCGAACTCCGGTCTGCCGGGGACCTCGATGGTCCCCGTGGAAGCCATGGTTGTGAAATCGCTGATCGCCTCGCCTGTCAACGGCGATGAGGTCGGGCGGGGGCCGGTGACGGTGCAGGGCGTGGCCTGGAGCGGAGAGACGTCAATCGCAACCGTGGAGCTCTCCTTCGATGACGGCAAGACCTGGGAACCGGCGAGGCTGGTCGGTGAGGACGAGCCCTATGCCTGGCGGCAATGGCAGTTTCTCTGGAAACCCAACGGTAGCGGTTCGGTCAGCATTCTGTGTCGGGCGACGGATTCGAGCGGGCAGGTGCAACCACAGACTACTCCCTGGAATCCGAGCGGGTTTTTATGGAACGGATGGGATCGCGTGGCAGTGACGGTCGCGGGAGGTAAGGAGTGAAGGGTGAGACGTTAGGTGTCAGCCATGGGAGGCGAACAGGATTCCTCCTCCTCATGATCATGAGCCTCCTAGGCGTCGCTCTTCTGGCGGTCGCGCAGGAGGAAGATCCGGCCTCCGTGAGCGCGGCCCTGGCGCCGCGTGCGGAAGGGTTGATCGTTGCGCGGTGCTCTGTGTGCCACAGCCCGGATCTGGTGGCGCAACAGCGCCTGCCGAAAGACCGCTGGGCAGCAACCGTCGAGAAGATGAAACATTGGGGAGCGGAGATCGCCGATGATGAGGCCGACCTGCTCGTCCGGTACCTGTCGGCGCGTTACCATCCGGCCGCACCGGATCATCTTCCCCCGTTCGATCAGGAGTTGAGAGCCGCGGAGCCGCTGACTCAGGAGCCCGCGGATGCCGGTCCGCTCGTCGGCGTGGCCACCAGAGGGGCGGGTATCTTCGAACATAATTGCCAGGCCTGCCACGGGACCGGCGCGTCCGGTGGATTCGGTCCCAAGCTCGCAAAGAATCCGATTTTGAAACACGAAGATCTGTTCTGGGAGACGGTGCTGCACGGGCGCGGGCCGATGCCGGCCTGGGGCGCAGCGCTCAGCCACCAGGACATTGCCGATGTGCACGCATGGTTGTTGTCGAGGTAACGGGGCGAGTCTTTCACGACAGATGAAAGGAGCAGTCATGAATCTTCGGAAGAGTGTGGTGATCGGCGGGGCGCTGCTGACGCTGGTGGGACTGATGTCGACTCCGAAGCTGCTGTTCGGCAGCGACCAGCCCCGGGCGAAAGAACTGATCCAGCAGGCCTGTGTCCAATGCCATCGGATGGAAGGGCAAGCCGAGTCGCGGTTCAACCTGCGCGCCCCGGATTTGATTTGGGCCGGGAGCAAGTATAACCGGGCCTGGTTGATTCGATGGCTGACCGGGAAGGAAGCGCCGCTCTATGTGAAAGGCTATCGCTGGGATCTCAGTGAAGGAGCGATGAAGCATCCGGTCGTCACCGAGTCGGAGGCGAATGCCATTGCCGACTATTTCGAGAAGCACAACAAAGATCCGCGGGTGAAGGTCGGGGCGTTCGACGTCTCGAAAGTCTCCAAGTATGAAGCGACGTTCGGGGGCATGGCCTACAAGGCGCACGCCTGTCTCGGCTGCCATACGATCGAGGAAAACGGGAAACTGATCGGGGGGCAGCAGAGTGCCGCACTCGAGAAAGCCGGGCAGCGATACAACATGGACTGGCTGTTCCGCTTCGGCCAGAACCCGCAGGATTTCATCATTCACACCGGCGAATTCCTTGCCGATGCCACGGAACCGCAATTGCGCGCGGTGATTGGGTATCTGGCGGCGCAGGGCGTGCCGGACTTCAAATACTATGAACCCTGGACGGCTCCCGAATTTGCGAAGGCCAGTGTCGGGCGGGGGAAAGTGATCTACAAAGAGTACTGCATGCAGTGCCACGGGGCGACCGGCAAGGGCGACGGTCCGGCCGCAGCCACGCTGGAGCCGAAGCCGGCGATTCATGCCAACATCAATTTCAGCGAGGTGCCGACCGAGTATCTCTACAATATGATCAATCATGGCGGAGCGGCGATGGGCAAGTCCGCCAATATGCCGTATTGGGGGCTGACTATCGGACAGCAGGGTGTAGCCGATGTGATGGCCTACGTGAAGGCGACGTTTAAGGGACCGAAGTAGGAATTTAGGTATGCGCCGTCGTTCGTCGCTCGTGAAGCGCGAGCAGCGAACGACGCAGAAGAGGAGGTTGAGGTGGCGACGTTTATCATTTCAGGCAGCCGGGGAACCGATGATCCGACCATGGCGACACTTCCGTTTGTCGCGGCGAAAGCAGCCAAGGAGCAGGGGCACGATGTGGTGCTCTGGCTTTGGAACGAAGCCGTCACGCTGGGACGGAAGGGCACGGCCGATCATGTTCACGGTGTGAATCTGACACCGCTAAAAGACTTGCTTGCCGGGGTACAAGCTGCAAATATTCCTATATGGGTTTGCGGCGCCTGCGCGGTGGCCCGGCAGATCGGTGGAGCGGATCTGGTGGCCGGTGCGTCCATTAAAGGCATGCCGGACTACATTAAGGCCGTCGCTGAACGCGACCGGAGCGTGGTGTTTTAATTCGGGACGTGAGTCTAACGCGGGGGTTCTCATGGCTGGTGAAGACGAGTCGACCGGAAAATCGAAGCAGAAGAAAGACCGTCGAGTCGAACGGGAATCCGGAATCATCCCGGGAGAGCTGTCGACGGATGAACTGGAAACGATTCCGACCGCGATCCCCAGACAGGGCGACGGATATCGGCAGAAGCAGAGCGGTCCCGGTGATCAGCTCGCCTATGCCATCGGTGTGGCCGGCCACTCGTTGACGGATGAGGATCTGAGCCGAATCAATACCCGCAGAGGATTGCTGACGCTCCTGAAACGCAAGGAAGTGGATCTGGAGGACGTGCGGAAGACGTTACTCTATGAGCAGGAGCTGCGGCAGCTTCAAGTCGAATTGGTCCGCTTGCAGCGGTGGGTGCAGGAGAGCGGGCAACGGATTGCGATCCTGGTCGAAGGGCGCGACGCGGCCGGCAAGGGAGGGACGATCCGCCGCTTTACGGAACATTTGAATCCCCGTGCCATGCGCGTCGTCGCGCTGCCCAAGCCCACGGACGAAGAGCGGGGGCAGTGGTATTTCCAGCGCTATATCCGGCAATTGCCGAACAAAGGTGAGATCGTCTTCTTCGACCGCAGCTGGTACAACCGGGCCGTGGTCGAACCGGTGATGGGATTCTGCAGCAAGAAGGATCATCAGCGTTTCCTGCAGCAGGTCACCGAATTCGAACATATGCTGTATGAAGACGGCGTGACCATCATCAAGTTCTGGTTCTCTATTTCCAAGGAAGAACAGGCGAAACGATTCGAGGCGCGCCGCCAGAATCCGCTCAAGCAGTGGAAGCTGAGCCCGGTCGATGAAAAGGCGCAGGAGCTGTGGGATTCCTACACACGATATAAAGAAGAAATGTTCAGCAAGACGCACGCCACCTTTAGCCCCTGGATTATCGTCAAGGCCAACGACAAGCAGTCGGCACGGCTGGAAAGCCTGCGCTATGTCCTGAATCTGCTGCCCTACAAAGGGAAGGACGACACGCAGATTCGTCTGACGCCGGACCCCAACATCATTACCCGTTTTCATCGCAAGATGGTTGAACTCGATTTGTGATGAGCAGGATGACGACAATGACACTCATACGTGCATTCGTGGTTTCTCTGGCTTGTGGGGCCTTGAGCGTGTCGGCGGTATGGGCGGATGAGCATCAGGTGATGAAACCGCGGGTGCCGGCCGACAAGCTGGTGGAAGCGCGCGCGCTGGTGAGCCCGTTGCCGGACTCCGCGGAGAATGTCGAGAAGGGGAAAGCCCTCTACAGCGGCAAGGGGACCTGCTTCAATTGCCACGGCAAAGACGGGTCCGGCAACGGGATGGCTGCCGTCGGACTCGATCCGTCGCCTCGCAATTTTCAGCACCATGGATTCTGGCGCCATCGGACGGAGGGCGAGATCTTCTGGGTGATCAAGCACGGTTCGCCCGGCACGGCTATGATCGGATTCGGCGACCAGCTCAGCGACGAAGAGATCTGGTCGATCATCCAGTACGAGCGCAGCTTTGCGGGAGACCATGGTCGCGGGATGATGGGCCACGGGTCCGGAATGGGACCGGGCGGGATGGGCGGCATGGGGCATCGCGGGCCGGGAGGCCGCCTGGACGGTTGTGAAGGCGAAGGCTGCGGCCGGTAGAGACCTCAACAGGTTTCCTCTGTTCCATAATGCGGAGATTTCTCTCTAGCAATTGATCGTTGCGACGGAAACAGACAAGGGCTGAGTGGAACGCGCTTCTCCGATCATCTTGTTATTCCTGCCTCAGCGGTGCCCCTCTTTCACTGACAGGTTCAAGCAGGCTGCAATATTTGCATTTTGAATGAACGGGCAGAGAGTGCTTTTTCTACCGGTATTCGCTCAATTCGTTCCAGATCAGCGCGCGTAATTCAAAATCCCGTGCAAATGTTGCAGAAGACTCCATGAGGCGAGTTTCTTGGCAATGGAATCGAGAGCTATCCCGTTGCGAAGTATTTGATAAGACACTTCATCTCCTAGCTTGATGCCGTGAGGCATGCGAGTTGCTGTTACGTAGCGACAGCCATGACCCACGTTGACGTGGCCCCCCCTGGTGCTCGCTGGATCTGCCCGGCCTGCGACAATCTCATACGATTGCAACGAGAGTCCGGCAATGGAAAGAGGACGATGAACAAGCCTGGCCACATAGACAGCGAATCTCCCGACCATTGCTGCGAACGATGCGGGGGCCCCAAGCCGCGACTTGTCTTCGAGCACATCAGTGAACGGCTCTTATGTGAACCATGCTTTGAGCTGGTCCAACAGCAACAGGCGTGGAATCTGCTTCGCGAGGCGGACAGCGCCTGACGTTGTTCCGGTTTGCCGAGCGCCACAACACGGAGGTATTCACCATGGATGCATCTCTTGAAACCGGTAAAGACATTCCCTCCGGGACAGTGAAATGTTGCGATCGCTGTGCCCGGCGTGCATTCACCTTGTTCTTCGACGATCTTACATTGCAGGACCTTTGTGAAGAGTGCTGTGCCTGGCTGAAGCGGCGGCGCAGCACAACGTCATTTTTCGCAATCACGAAGAAGCTATAACGCTCCCGCTCCACCAACCTGCCGAAAGAATACCTTGAGGCAACTAGCGACAATGCAATGGCTTCGTTTTCCGGAGCGAGTCTGATGGCGGCACAGAACGGTCTATGGGCCGATGTTGCCCGAATCGGCCTCATCATTGGACTCGAAACCCGTGTGCTGGCCATCCTCGTTTCATATGCCGTCGCGATCGGTATTTTCTCGCTGGTTATTCCGCTCACCGTTCAGGAACTGACCAATACCTTCGCCTACGCGATCGAGCCGATCATGATCGTCACGTTTGCTCTGATCATGCTGATCGGCCTTCTCTTCATCGGATTCTTCCGGGTCATGCAAACCAGCGCCACGGAGACGCTGTTCCAACGGCTGTACGTGCGCATTGCGGTGGCGATGACCGAGCACCTGCCCCGCATCAGACAGGAAGCCTTTGCCCGCACACAGGCCTACCGTTTTATGGAAGCAGAGATGCTCCCGCGGGCCGTCGTGGTCGTTCTGGTCGACATGATTAATGTCTTAGTCTCCGGAATAACCGGCATGACGATCCTGGTGCTCTATCATCCGAATTTTCTCGTCTACAATGCGTTTCTTATCGGCGGTTTCCTGCTCGTGGCGGTCATCTCCGGGCAGGGCGGTGTCGGAGCCACCGCCACCGTCTCGGAAAAGCATTATGAGGTCATGGCCTGGATTCAAGATATTGCGAATAACCGGCTTCATTTCAAGGCCAGTCGCAGCACCCCCTTCTTAGTAGAAAAGACCGATCAGTTGCTGGACGAGTATCTTGCGCTTCGCCGGGCCCGATCGAATATTCTCACCTGGAGTCAGTACCGGAGTATCGTCGTGTGGGAGGCCGTCTGTCACAGCGGCATGATCGGGCTGGGGGGCTGGCTTCTCTCAGCCGGGCAAATCACGCTCGGACAGTTTGTCGCCGCGGAAGTAATCGTGGGCACACTTCTCCTCAATTTAGATACCGTGACCCGCCGGATCTACGCGATGACCTATGTCCTGACCTCTCTGAGAGAATTGGATCGCTTCTTTGCTTTACCCAAGCATGCCGCATTTGACATGAGCACGAGTCTCCGCTTGCCGGATCCTGTGCTGTGCGGACTTCACCTCACCTGTAAAAGCGTGGCATTTGCCTACCCCAATGCTCCCTCGCTGTTCGAGCACGTCGATCTGGAAGTTGCGCCGGGAGAAAAGCTCTCGGTGCTGGTCCGGTCGAGCACGGAAAAGACCGCGCTGGCGCTTGTGCTGGCAGGTCTCTACCGGCCGGCGGCCGGGGTTATCCGATACAACGACGTTGACCTCCGTGAAATGACGATGGACTACCTGAACGGAGCCCGTGGATTGGTGCTGGATTCTCAACCCACATTATTCAGCGGCACGCTGGAAGAAAACATCACCCTCGGACGACAAACCGTTCACTTCGCGGATCTCCAGTGGGCTATTAAACTCGTGGAACTGCAAGACGAGATCGACCGGATGCCTCGCGGACTTGAGTCGCCGGTTGAAGCAGGCGGCACACAATTTACCAAGAGTCAGATTCTTCGCATCCTCGTGGCGCGCGCCATCGTGACACGACCGCCCTTACTGATTTTCGATGGCACCTTGCATAATATGGAACCTCACCTGCGGCAAATCCTCCTTCGCAGACTGTGCTCAAAGGAAGAGTCATGGACCGCGATCTTCGTGACCAATGATCCCGCAGTCGAGAGCTATGTGGATCGACGAGTCCTCGCATGACGTGAGACGCCTTCTGATATCCGAACTCCGGGGATCCGGCGTGGTGTACAGCAATAGATCGCCGTGATAGCATCACGTTATTCTGTGCGAGTGAGGCATCATTCACCATGTTTCGCCCTTCTCCCAAGACCAGCCTCTTTCAGGATCTTCCCATCCGTCTCATTAGCACGGTACTTCTGATTCTGGCACTGGTGGTCTCCGTCCTGCTGCTGTTCAGCCTTGAACACGAAAAGATCGTGGTCCAGGGGCTTTCAGAGGGAAAAGATCTTCCAACCGGGTTCCTCTCGAGCCTGTGGCAATCCCGTTACGATATGTTAGTCATGACCCTGTTGCTCTTCCTGCTCGGCAGCATCGGGATCGCGACCGTCATTACCTTCCAACACTACAGCAACGCGCGACGGACGCTTGAAGAAGTCAAAGGCCTGGCCAGGAACATCCTCGAAAGCATTCCCACTGGCATCATTACGGTCAACAGCAGCGGCCACATCACAGCCGTGAACCCCTCGGCGACAGTGACTCTCAAGCGCTTAACAGACACACTACTCGGACAATCTTACGAGGACGTGTTTATCGAAGGGGAGATGATCCGTCTAGTGCTCGACGGCGCGCTCCACAAAAACCGCCACGTGGATCATCAGGACATGCCCTATGACACCGACGGCCAGCCCCGCACGATCCGCGTCACGACAGCGGACCTGGCCGGAGATGACGGCCGGTCGGCCGGCGTGATTGTGCTGCTCAAAGATGTCACAGCGTTGCTGGACCTGGAGCGACGCGTGCGTGTCGCGGATAAACTCGCGGGACTGCATACACTCTCAGCCGGCGTCGCGCATGAGCTGCGTAACCCTTTGAGCGCCATCGACTTGAACCTGCATCTGCTGGAAGAGGAGCTGCGGGCCGGTACCGGCTCACGCCCCTCAGCGACATTGGACAAGTATCTGCACGTCTTGAACGCGGAAACCCGCCGGCTCGGGGCCATCCTGGACAACTTCATGAAGTTCGCGCGGCCCGGCGCGCTCCGCCTGCATACGGTCGACACCGGGCAATTGCTCGCCCATATCATGGCGCTCTTGCAGTACGAAGCGCAGGATCACAACATACAACTCACATCGGATACGTCCGATCCGCTGCCGGCGATCATGGGGGACGAAACGGAAATCAGCCAGGTGTTGGTCAATGTCATCGTGAATGCCTTCCAGGCAATGCCGGAGGGAGGCATCTGCAACGTGATCGCGAGGGGAGTCAAAACAGACGAAAAGGAATGGGTGGAACTGACGGTGCAGGATAGCGGCATAGGCATCAAGAAAGAAGAGCTGGCCCGGCTCTTCGAACCGTTTTACACCACCAAGACCGCGGGGAGCGGACTTGGCCTTGCCATTGCCTATCGCATCGTGCAGGACCAT
>CAZEHM010000040.1:0-29761 GCA_964512025.1 uncultured Nitrospira sp.
GGGGCGGGCCCTCGGCTATGAGGGGGAGGCCATCGGGGAGGTGGTCTTCAATACGGCTATGACCGGATACCAAGAGGTGCTGACGGATCCCTCCTATAAAGGGCAGATCATCACGATGACCTCTCCCCATATCGGGAACTACGGGGTGACTCCGGAAGATATCGAGTCCCGGAAGATCTGGGCTGAGGGATTTGTAGTGATGGAGGCCAGCCGGCTGGCGAGCAACTGGCGCGGGAAGCAGCTTATCCAGGACTATCTGGCCAAGGCCAAAGTGGTGGCCATCGAAGGACTCGATACCCGTGCGTTGACGCGCCATCTCAGAGAGAAGGGCTCGCAGCAAGCGGTGATTGTTCATGGGGATGTCGATCGGGACTCTGCCGTCAAGAAGGCCAAGCAGGCGCCGAGTATTCTCGGCCGCGATCTCGTCGCCGAGGTGACCGCGAAACGTTCTTATGAATGGGAACAGGGGTCTGGAGAATGGCTGCCCGATGCGGTTCCGATGAAGACGCCATCCGGGCGGAGAAAACCCTGGCGGGTGGTCGCCTACGATTTCGGCGTGAAAGAAAACATTCTTCGGCGGCTGGTCGATGTGGGGTGCCAGGTGACCGTGGTGCCGGCGTCAACGTCGGCCGCCGAAGTGAAGGCGTTGAAGCCGGACGGAGTCTTTCTCTCGAATGGACCGGGTGATCCGGAAGGCGTGCCCTATGCCATGGAAGCCGTGCGTGAGCTCATCGGCCGCTATCCGATCTTCGGCATTTGCCTGGGCCATCAAATCATCGGATTGGCCTTGGGGCTCAAGACCTACAAGCTGAAATTCGGGCATCATGGGTCGAACCATCCGGTCATCGATATCCGGACGCGGAAGGTCGAGATCACCTCGCAGAATCACAATTTCGCCGTGCAGAGTCCGATGCCGATCAGCGGCGTGCCGGAGCGTCCGGTCACGATCGATACGAAACTGGGCAAAGTGTCGATCACCCATTTGAGTCTGAACGATCAGTCAATTGAGGGGATGGTGTGTCTGGATCAGCCGGTGTTCTCCGTGCAATACCATCCAGAGGCGTCGCCCGGCCCGCATGACTCGGCCTATCTGTTCGACGAGTTTGTGCAGTTAATGGAGAAGCACCATGGATAACGTGAGTCGTCCCGTCTTCGGTGTGCTGCTGGTCGCATTGAGTCTTCTGCACGCCGCTTGCATTCATATCAACATCCCGCCGCCGCCGGCTCCGTTGGAGGAACATCAGGTCAGCGGCTCAGGGAAAGACAAGATCCTGCTTGTGGATGTGTCCGGGATGATCAGCTCGGAGGACAAGGAGAGTTTTTATACCTATCCGAGCATGATCGCGACGATCAAGGAAGAGCTCACCCGGGCGTCCCGGGACGAATCGGTCAAAGCCCTGGTGCTGCGCATCAATACGCCAGGCGGTACGGTGACGGCGTCGGATATCATTCATCATGAGCTCAAGCTTTTTAAGTCGTCCCGCAAGATTCCGATCATTGCCTCGATCATGGATGTGGGGGCTTCGGGCGGCTATTACATCGCCTCCGCCGCGGATCGAATCATGGCCCATCCCTCCACGGTGACGGGAAGCATCGGCGTGATCATGCTCACGGTGAATGCGCACGGATTGTTGGAGAAAGTGGGCGTGGAAGCCACGGCGATTACCTCGGGCCCCCGGAAGGACATGGGGTCGCCGTTTCGCGTCATGACACCCGAAGAGCGGGGTATCTTCCAGGCGTTGATCGATTCATTCTATCAGCGGTTTTTGACGGTGGTGCAGGAGGGCAGGCCGAATCTCCAGATGGAGCAGATCAAGAAGCTGGCCGACGGGCGGATCTATACCGGCGATCAGGCGAAAGCGGCGGGACTGGTCGATGAGATCGGCTATCTGGAGGAGGCCATCGAGGCGGCCAAGAAAAAAGCGGGACTGACCGAAGCCAAGGTCGTGACGTATCGCCGCCCCGGCGATTACTCGAACAACATCTACACCAAGCTCATGGCGCCGAGTCCGCTGGCGGCACTGGGCAATCTCGATGTGATGGCGTTTGTCAGAGGCGGCGCGCCGCAGTTTATGTATTTGTGGATGCCGTAGTTCCGATTTGGAAACAGTCTTGGTTGATCCGATGACGCAGCAGATGGAACAGAACGAAGGCCGGTTTCTCGCCACTCCGGTCGGGCGCCGTGCGGTGCTGGCGCTTGGCGTGCGTGGAGTGGCCGGATTCTATGCGGCGTTCAGGGCCTGTACGACGCTGGGGGTATTGGCCTCGTTGGCCGGTTGTTATCGCGCGCCGGGCACCGCCCGCGATCAGCTCATTTTCTTCTCGGAGGAAAAGGAGCTGGAGTTCGGGTTGAGCGCTTATCGGGAAGTCCTGCGGCAGGCCCGGCTGAGCGAGAATGCGGAAATCAACGAGCTGGTGCAGCGTGTCGGGCAGCGGATTGCCAAGGCGGCCAACAAGCCGGAGTATCAATGGGAGTTTGCCGTCATCGATGACGACAAGATGGTGAACGCCTTTGCGTTGCCCGGCGGCAAGGTGGCGGTCTTCACCGGTATTCTCAAGCACACCAAGAGTGAGGCCGGATTGGCGACGGTCATGGGCCACGAGGTCGCCCATGCGCTCCAGCGGCACGGGGTCGAACGGATGAGCCGCAGCATCATCGATCAGATCGCGCAACTCGGCGCGATCGGCGCCGCGGTGGGAGCCCATGGCGGCGGCGGGGCGATTGCCGGCGCGCTGGGGGCCTACGGCGTGAATGTGTCGCTGCCGTTCAATCGTAAGCAGGAGTCGGAGGCCGACTACATCGGTCTGCGTCTGATGGCGGCGGCGGGATTCGATCCGCGCGAAGCCGTGCCGTTCTGGGAACGTATGAGCGGGTGTCCGAGGCAGATGATCGGAAAGTTGTGTTTCCGGGCACAGCAGGCCATTCCGGAGTTTCTTTCCACGCATCCGTCGGATGCGACTCGTATCAACCAGATCGAGGCGTGGCTACCCGAAGCGCTGCAGCACTATCGTGGTGGACCTGCACCCGCTCCGCCGCCTGTACCGTATCGCCCGTTGATCGGGCCTATGCCGCAACTGAATTAGTTTTCAACTGTTGAGGACGCATGCCGAAACGCACTGATATCAAGTCGATTTTGTTAATCGGATCCGGGCCGATCGTGATCGGCCAGGCCTGTGAGTTTGACTACTCCGGCACCCAGGCCTGTAAGGCGCTACGGGAAGAAGGATTCAAGGTCATTCTGATCAACAGCAATCCGGCGACGATCATGACCGACCCGGAGCTGGCCGATCGCACGTATGTCGAACCCATCACGCTCGAGGTCGTCGAGAAGGTCATCGAACGTGAGCGCCCGGATGCGCTGCTGCCGACAATGGGCGGGCAAACGGCGTTGAATGCCACGATGGGGCTGGTGAAGCGCGGGGTGCTGGAGAAGTACGGCGTCAAGCTGATCGGGGCGTCGGCGGAAGCCATCCACAAGGCCGAAGACCGGGAGGCGTTCAAGCAGGCGATGCAGCGCATCGGGTTGAGCGTGCCGGAGAGCGGCACGGCGCACAATCGTGATGAGGCCGCCAAGATTCTGGAGAAAGTCGGGTTTCCCGCCATCATCCGTCCCTCGTTTACGATGGGAGGAACCGGCGGCAACATTGCCTACAATCGGGAAGAGTTCGAGAAACTCATCGACTGGGCTTTGGCCATGAGCCCCACCAGTCAGGTCTTGATCGAGCGCTCGTTGATCGGATGGAAAGAATACGAGCTGGAGGTCATGCGCGATCTCAAGGACAACGTCGTCATCGTCTGTCCGATCGAGAATCTCGATCCGATGGGCGTGCATACCGGTGACAGCATCACCGTCGCCCCGGCCATGACCCTGACCGACAAGGAATATCAGCGCATGCGCGACGCGGCCTTGCGGATCATTCGCGAGATCGGCGTCGATACCGGCGGTTCCAACATTCAATTCGGTCTGAACCCCGACAACGGAGAGATGATCATCATCGAGATGAATCCCCGTGTGTCGAGGAGTTCGGCGCTGGCCTCGAAGGCGACCGGATTTCCGATCGCGAAGATCGCGGCAAAGCTGGCCATCGGATACACGCTGGACGAAATCACCAACGACATCACGGGTGTCACCAAGGCATCGTTCGAGCCGACGATCGACTACGTCGTGGTCAAGATTCCCCGCTTCGCGTTCCAGAAATTCAAGGGGGCCGATCCGACGCTGACGACGCAGATGAAGTCTGTGGGCGAAGTGATGGCGATCGGCCGGACGTTCAAGGAGTCGTTGCAAAAGGCGATTCGTTCGCTGGAGTTGGATTTGAACGGCCTGGCCTCGCGGATCGGCATCGATCGCGGCCTTCCTGCCGAGTTCAATCGCGCGGAGGCCCTCGAAAAAATCCGGCGCACGCTGAAAACGCCGTTGCCCGAGCGGCTCTGGTATCTGGCCGATGGGATCAGGCTTGGCCTCACGAATGACGAATTGTTCGCTATTACCAAAATAGATCCCTGGTTTTTGGAGCAGGTCCGCGAGTTGATCCAATTTGAGGAGATGCTGGCGGGCAGGGCCGACAAAGCTTCCGCGGTGCTCTCCGGCGAGCTCTTGTGGGAGGCCAAGGAGCTGGGATTTTCCGATGAACGGATCGGTCAGCTGCTCGGAACCGACGGCGCGGCTGTGCGGAAGGCGCGCATGGGATCGGGCAAGTCCGCCAAGCCGGCCAGGGCTGTGACGTATAAACGTGTGGATACCTGCGCCGCGGAGTTCGAAGCGAATACCCCCTATCTCTATTCGACCTACGGGAGTGAATGCGAATCGCGCCCGTCCGATCGCACGAAAGTCGTGATTCTCGGCGGCGGCCCCAACCGGATCGGGCAGGGGATCGAATTCGACTACTGCTGTGTGCATGCGGCGATGGCGTTGCGTGAAGAGGGTGTCGAAACCATCATGGTGAACTGCAACCCCGAAACGGTGAGCACCGACTACGATACGTCGGACCGCCTCTACTTCGAGCCGTTGACCGAGGAGGATGTGTTGAACATCATCCATCGGGAGCAGCCGCTCGGCGTGGTGCTGCAGTTCGGCGGGCAAACGCCGCTGAAACTGGCGCTGCCGCTCTCCAAAGCCGGGGTCAAAATTCTCGGGACGAGTCCCGAGGCGATCGATCGCGCGGAAGATCGGGAGCGGTTCCGCGATCTGTTGGATAAGCTGGGATTGCGGCAGGCCGAAAGCGGTATGGCCCGTTCCGTCGATGAAGCGGTGCGGATTGCGGGAACGATCACGTATCCGGTCATGGTGCGCCCCTCCTATGTGCTGGGCGGGAGGTCGATGCAAATTGTCTACGATGAAAAAGATTTGCTGGAATACATGCGGTCGGCGGTGAAGGCGTCGCCCAAACACCCGGTCTTAATCGATAAGTATCTTTCGGATGCCATTGAAATCGATGCCGATGCCATTTCCGACGGTAAAACCGTGGTCGTCGCCGGTATCATGGAGCATATTGAAGAGGCCGGAGTGCACTCGGGGGATTCCGCCTGTTCGCTTCCGCCGTATAGCTTGGATAAAGGGCTCGTCAGCGAAATCGAGCGGCAGATGAAGGCCTTGGCGCTGGAGTTGGGCGTGGTGGGCCTGATGAATGCGCAGTTTGCCGTGAAGGATAAGACGGTGTATGTGCTGGAGGTGAATCCGCGGGGCTCGCGTACCGTACCCTTTGTGAGTAAAGCGATCGGCGCGCCCTTGGCCAAGCTGGCGATGAAAGTGATGCTGGGAAAATCGCTTCAGGACCTGGGCTTTACGAATGCGCCCCAGCCTGCGCACTTGTCGGTCAAGGAGGCGGTGTTCCCGTTCAATAAGTTCCCGGGGGTGGATGTGCTGTTGGGGCCGGAAATGAAGTCCACCGGGGAGGTCATGGGCATCGACGGCGATTTCGGCTGGGCTTTTGCCAAATCCCAGGCGGGGGCGGGCGCCGCGTTGCCCCAATCGGGAACCGCCTTTATCAGCGTGAAAGAATCCGATCAGCCGGCGGCGTGGGGGGTCGCCAAGCGGTTGCGCAGCCTGGGGTTCAAGATCCAGGCGACCAGCGGCACAGCCAGTTTCTTGAGAGATAAAGGGGTTGAGGTGGAGACCGTCAATAAAGTAAAAGAGGGTCGTCCCCATATCGTGGATCACATTAAAAACGGAGCCGTTGCATTGGTCGTCAATACCGTGCGGACGGCTTCCGCCCATACGGACTCATTGTCTATTCGTCGGGAGGCCCTGCAGAGGGGAGTTCCCTATTACACGACCATGCGAGGAGCGCTGGCGGCCGTGATGGGCATCGAAGCTCTGACGAAGAAAGAATTGTCGATTCGATCTTTGCAAGAGTATCATCGGAATCCGGTGTAAGAGGAGTTGCTGGAGTATGCCTACGCCCATTACTCAAAAAGGCTATGACGCGCTCAAGGCCGAACTCGACCGCTTGCGAAAGGTCGAGCGGCCGAAAAACATCGAAGCGATCGCCGAAGCTCGCGCACATGGAGACTTAAGCGAGAATGCCGAGTATGACGCGGCCAAGGAGCGGCAGGGATTCATCGCCGCGCGTATTGCCGAACTCGAAACGAAGATCGCGGAGGCCCGGGTGGTCGACACCACCGGCCGCACGACGGAAACGGCGGTCTTCGGCGCGACGGTCCTGGTGATCGAGCAGGAATCGCAGTCGAAGAGACAGTACACATTGGTCGGCCAGGATGAAGCCGACATGAAATTCAACCGGATTTCCGTGCAGTCGCCGGTCGGGCGCGCGCTGATCGGTAAGCGGGTCGGGGATTTCGTCGAAGTGACGACGCCGACCAAAGTCATCGAATACGAAGTCGTGGAGATCAAGTTCGAGGAGCTGTGACGTGCCTCCGGCTCTCCCGCTCATCACCCTTCTGACCGATTTCGGCACCAAAGATCACTTCGTCGCCAGCATGAAAGGGGTGATCCTCTCGATCAACCCCGACGCCCGCATCATCGACATTACCCATGACATTGCGCCTTTTCGGATCGCGGATGCCGCCTCCTGCCTCGGGGCCTGCTACCGGACATTTCCCGCAGGCACGGTGCACGTGGCGGTCGTCGATCCCGGCGTCGGCAGCAGCCGGCGGCCGATTCTCGTCACGACAGCCCGCTATTATTTTGTCGCGCCGGACAACGGTGTGCTGACGCCGGTTCTCGCCGAGGAGCAGGATGTCGAGATCCGGCAATTAGAGAATCGGCAGTATCAACTGGAGTCGCCGGGCGCAACCTTTCATGGGCGTGATCTCTTCGCGCCGGCGGCAGCCTGGCTGACAAAGGGACAGCCGGCGTCCGTATTCGGCGGGTTGATCGATGATCCTGTCCGGCTACAGGTTGAATCACCGGCCTGGTGCGGTCACCAACTGGTCGGACATGTTACCGGCCTCGATCGATTCGGTAATCTCCTCACGGATCTTACGGTGCGACATTTGGACGAGGTTCGCGTGGTAACCCAGAGGGGCACTCCGACGATTTGGATTGCCGGCAGCAGGATGGACGGACTGGTGAGCAGCTATAGCGAAGGCCGTCCGGATCAACCTGCCGCATTGATCAATAGCAACGGCGCTCTGGAGGTGTTTGTGAAGGAGGGAAGCGCGGCGGATTGTCTGAGGGTAAAAGTCGGAGAACGAATCTCTGTCGGATGACGAACGCCGTGAGCGGACCGTGTAAGACCTGGTTTCTGCGGAATATCTGCAAGCCTTTCCACTCCTAGCCTGTTCAGCGTTCTGCTCGAAGCCCTCCTGAAGAGGGGGGCCTCCCCCCTCGGACGCTCACTAGGGGATTCACGAACGAGTCTATACACTTAAACCGGATCTGTAGACTTCCGCAGATCGAGGCGGGTGGCGTGTGTTTTCTAACGCCGGCCGATCGATCAGCAGCCATCCTGTGCTCTCGTGAGTGAAGTGAAGGAGCGCGTACGACGATGAACGGCGGACGAATCGTTGCATTGGATGCGGCCCGCGGGATTGCCATGTTGCTGGTCTGCCTGGCTCATTTCTGCGATGTCCACTTTGTGAGAAGTCTGGCACTCGACGGATGGTTCGGTGTCGGGCTGGCCCTTGTCGGTAAAGTGGCGACGCCGACATTCGTACTGGTGAGCGGCATGCTCATGGGCTACCAAGCAGAGGCTGCAGCCGGTGCCCCTCGTTTTCGAATGCATCTCCTCGACCGGGCGGTGTTCTTAGTGACCATAGGCCATCTCCTTATTGCGCTTTCGTTTACGCCCCGGTGGGGGGCATGGAGAGCGCTGACGAGCGTATATATTACCGATACCGTGGCCCTCTGTGTGGTCGTCGGGCTCTATGCGGTTCCTCGTCTCAGTCGAAATGTTCGGTTCATGCTGGGGGGGCTGTGCGCCGTAGGGAATTGGTTTGTGTGGCGATTCTGGTCTGCACAAGATCCGGCGTTCTTGCCTATAAAGTCAGTGCTGCTCGGACCTCCGGAAGGGAGTGACGCGATTCTGATTTTCCCAATATTGCCATGGCTGGGATGGTATCTGGTGGGAAGCGCAATCGGTGAATGGCTCAACGACGGTGGATCGCGTCATGTCTCACGCAACAGTCGGCGGCTGGGTGCCGTCGGCTTCGGCATGATCGCGCTGGCACTCGCGCTTAAAGCGGGAATCATGCTGCATACGTCCGTGACGGGAGCGGTGTTCGACCCGAGTTGGTATGCTCTCATTTCACCGTTTCAGAAATATCCTCCCGGCCCCGTCTACTTGCTGATCATGGGCGGGGCTGCGTTGGTTCTCGTGAGTGCATTGCTCTCGCCCGCGCAACCGTCCTGGGTCAAAACCTGTGCGGCTCTCGCGGAACCGATCGGCCAGAACTCGCTGGTGATATTCATCGTTCAGTTTTACCTCTACTTCGCTGCCTGCGATCTGTTGGTGAAACAGGGGACGGTTGTGCCTTTTGCCTTGTCGGTTGCTGCGTTTCTGCTCTCGCTCGCCGGGCTATGGGCGGTGGCACGGCTGTGCCGGCGCTATCGTGTCTCACGATTTCTTACAACGGGTCTTCCTGCGATTCTACCTTCGATGAAAGAGTCGAAGGTGCTTGGGGCCTTGCGACGGGCTGCCTGATCTGCATTTCGAAGCCCGGGAATGAGGCGTGAAAGTGTTTTCCTCTGGCCCGAACAACGCGCACGTCTCATGCTGCAGCCAGGCCATCGCGGGCTGCGTTATTGGTATGGGCTGCGGTGGCGTACAGGCACTCGGATTTCCCGTCACGGCGTTTCCTCTTTCCTTCCGCAGCAAACAGGAGCATCACGACATGTGAGGATTCAGTACGTCAGCCGCATGATACCGGCATCTGAAACGAAACACGGGCTTGATTTTTGCGCTTCAGGCTGTACTATCGTTGGAGATGGGTAATCGTCTCACCAATAGTCTTGAGTCGCGCGTATTTCTACGTGTGTTGGTGCTTGGATTCGTGTGCGCCATGGGGCTGTTAATCGCCATCGGAGTTCAGATCTATCGCACGATCGCCGACGTGCGGAGCACGCACGGGTGGGTGACCCATTCGCATCAAACCATCGAAGCCCTGGAGTCGCTGCTCTCGCACTTGATTGATGTTGAAACCGGCCAGCGAGGATATGTGTTGACCGGCCAGGAACCGTTCCTTGCCCCCTACGCAGCCGGTCTTGAGGCTTTGGGGCAGGATAGAGCAACCGTACGAGTCCTGCTCCTCCACGATGGGGTCATGCCCGGGCAGATCGACGAGCTGGAGACTGCGATCGACGACAAGCTTCGTTTTGTGGAACAGATCATCGTGAAGCGAAAGCGCCAGGGGCTGCCGTCACTGACGGAAGATACGAGTTTGCTGGAGGGAAGCCGGAAGGCCATGGAGCGTGTTCGTCGGCTGGTCCAACGGTTGAGAGAGCGGGCGGAAGAGCGGCTGGCTCAGCGGATCGAGGATTCTGACGAGGGCATGCGCGATCTGTTTACCTCCGTCATGGCGGGTAAAGTGGTGACCGTCGTGATCCTGTCCGTGATGATGGGGATGATCTGGCGGGAGACCGTAAGGCGGCGAGCGGCGCAAGGCGCGCTTGAGCAAGCCCATAAGGAGCTGGAAGGACGGGTCGCCGAGCGGACGGCGCAGATTTCACAGATGAATGTGCGGCTCATGCGGCTGTCGCGAAAGGTGCTTGAGGCGCAGGAAGCGGAACGTCGTCGCGTTGCCCGCGATCTTCACGACGAGATCGGTCAGGCGCTCATGGCGATCAATTTGAACTTGCAGGGTGCCCGGGAAGCCTCACCGCGTGTGTCCTCGGAACGGTTGATCGTGGATGCGTTGACCATCCTCAAGGAAGTCACCAGAGCCGTCAGGAATCTGGCCCTGGATCTGCGCCCGTCGCTGCTGGATGAGTTGGGGCTGAGTGCGGCCGCAAAATGGTACATCAAACGGCAGGGAGAACGCGCAGGGTGGCATACTGATTTTGTGTTGGAGGGATGGCCTGAAGAGCCGCCCTACGATGTGTCGATTACGTGTTTCCGGATCCTGCAAGAAGCGTTGACCAATGTCGCCAAACACGCAGAGGCTACGTCTGTTGACGTCGTGCTGTCCCAGCAAGCCAGCGTTCTTTTTCTCACGGTGCGGGATAATGGCATCGGGTTTGATCCTGCCGCCATGCAGATGGCCGCTCAGCACGGGGGCAGTCTCGGACTGCTCAGCATGCAGGAGCGGGCCAACCTGATGGGCGGCTCTCTCGCCGTCACGTCGAACCTGCATCAGGGTACTTCCATCAGTGTGACGCTTCCCATCAATCCGGTCGCGCTCCCGTCTCACGCAGTTGGAGCGTCATTATGAATCCGGTGCGCCTCATCATCGCCGATGATCATGCGCTGATTCGTCAAGGTCTTCGGGCCCTGGTTGAAAAAATCGACTGGGTGACCGTTGTGGCGGATGTCGGTGACGGGCGTCAGGCTGTGGATGTGGCGAAAGCCGAGCGTCCGGATATCGTACTGATGGACATTGCGATGCCCGGCCTTAACGGGCTGGAGGCGCTGATCAAATTGCGGCGGGAATCCCCCGATACAAAAGTCATCATGTTGTCCATGTATGCCGCCCAAGAATATTTCGAGCAGGCCATGGATGCCGGCGCTTCGGGCTATCTTTTGAAGGATGCGGATCGCACCGAGCTGGAACTTGCCCTGAAGACGGTGTGCCGCGGCGGATCCTACCTCACGCCGGAAGTTGCCAAATACGCCATTACGGCGTATCACAATCGCCCTGAACGGGAGAAGGGGCTGTTGAGCCGGCTAACGCCGCGCCAGCGTGAAATTTTACAGCTGGTCGCCGAAGGTATGACGACCAAGGACATTGCGCAGCGGCTGGATCTGAGTCCCCGCACCGTCGAGCAGCATCGGGCGGATATCATGGACCGTCTTGATGTGCACGATCTTCCGAGCCTTGTCAGAATCGCGGTCCAGGCAGGACTCGTGGCCCCTCTTTAGTACTGTAGGTTTTCGCGTATATCCGTAGCCTTATCCGCTTCTCTCCGTAGCCCTCGGTATAGCGTTTCCCCAGACTTTCTCCATAATTCACCCCATGAGCTTATCGAAGCGCAGAGGGGCATTCGCGGATGGAACCGTTCGGTCGTATGTCGAACGGGAATGGTCCGGCTCTCGCGCGCATCGTCTCTCCGGGAGCATGCGTGAATGAATAGCGTGCGGCTTCATGAGTTGGATGCGGCGCGCGGCTTCGCTATGCTCATGGTCTGCACGTCGCATTTTCTGGCCGTCTATACCTACGCGTCACCGGAGACACCGGCCCATGGCTGGTTGCTGGAAGTGCTGATCCTCATCTGCAAGTGCGCGTCTCCAACCTTTATTCTTGTCAGCGGTGTGATGCTTGGGTTTCAGGCAGATACCCGGGGAGCTGCCTTCACCGCATTCCGCCTGCGACTGCTGGACAGAGCGCTCTTCCTGGTTTCGATCGGCCACCTGCTTGTGTGGTTGTCTCTCGTCACAAAGTTTGGTCCTGCCGGGGCTCTGACTCAGGGCTATATCACCGATACCGTGGCATTCTGCGTGATGGCCGGAGTGTATTTGGTTCCCGGAACCCGTCCGCGGTATCGCCTTCTCGCAGGGATTTTCCTGTACCTTGGAAGCTGGATCGTCTGGCAGATCTGGAATCCGGAGGATCCGCTATTTCAAGCAGTGAAGAGTCTGCTGTTCGGAGGCTCGCCATACGGTATTGAGATGGATTTCTCCTTTCCGCTGCTTCCCTGGTTCGGAATCTATCTCGCCGGAAGCGCAGTGGGGGGATGGTTGCAGCGCGTCGGACCCGCCGGCATGTGGCGTGTGAGCCGGCGTCTCCTGCTGTTTGCTGGTGCGATGTTCGCCGCGGTCTTTGTCATCAAGGCGGGGCTGATCTTGCGAACGACTATGGGAGGCGAGCCGCTGGATCTTGTGTGGTACCGGTATGTCAACCCTTCACAGAAACATCCCCCGGGCCCCTTCTATATGTTGCTGTTTGCGGGGACAGCGCTTCTGTTGCTCGGCTTCCTCTTTTCCCAGCCGCAACGGTCCTGGGTAAAGAGCTGCAGGAGGTGGTTGGAGCCGATAGGAAAGAATGCACTCCCCATTTTTATTTTCCAGTTTTTTGTATATTGGACGCTGTTCTATCTGCTGGTCGTCAGCGTTCCGACACTCTCGTTGGGAAGCGCGCTCGGCCTGTTGCTGTTGTCGCTTGTCGGGATCGTGATTGTCGCGGGTCTGTGTCAACGGTATAAGGTCGCGCGATTTTTAACTATGGGAGTTCCGATTCCCGCGCTTTCGCAGATCAAGCCTGCAGAGTCTGTCCGGAAAAATGCAGCCTGATTGCCGGTGAGGTGCAGCATTGACCGCTGCCTATCGTGGATGGCGGGCGATCTGATCGCACACGTGACCGGCAAAGGGGAGTGCGCAGGTAAAGGCCGGCGAGACGGCATTCAACACGTGCATTGAGCGGTGATCGCCCTCCAGGACGAAATCCATTTCCAGTTTTCTCTTCGTGATGTCGAGCAGCTGGGCCCTGATGCCGGGGCGCCCCCACTTCAGATAATGTGCTTCATGCACGCCTTCGGCGAGGGCCGAGGCCAGCGCGACCATCTTGCTGCGGGAATATTTGGCAATCTCTTCCATCGCCAGACGCCGGTAGTCGAATTGTGCATTGGTCAACAGGCCGAGACCGCGGCCCGCCACTTCCATCAGCTCGCTGAGGCTGAAGTTATCCAAGCCTTTGTAATTCTCCCGCCAGAAGGCCGGGATGGCTGTGGGGCCGATCTTCGCGTTCCCGTCTGCGGTAATCGTGAAGTGCACGCCGAGAAACGGATTTCTCAAGTCGGGAACCGGATAGATATTGGTGCGGATGGCGCCGGGCGGTTCGTTCGAATAAAGATAGAGGCCTTTGAAGGGAAGAATCCGGTAGTTCTGCGAGAAGCCGTAATCAAGGGCGATTTTGTCGGCGTATAACCCGGCGGCATTCACGACATAGCCGGCGGCGATGGCGCCGGTGGTCGTGCCGACGCCGATGTCCTCCCGCCGCACGTAGGCGGTGCCTAGACGAATCTCGATTCCTTCCCGGACCGCGTCGCGCTGCATGGCGTCGACGACCAGCTGCGGGTTCACGGTCGAAGTCCGGGGGGAAAACAGCGCGCGTTGAAAAGTTTTGACGCGGGGTTCGATCCGCTTGGCTTCGGCTTCGGTCAGTTCCTGAATCTCAATCCCGTTCGCTGTGCCGCGTTTCACCAGCTCGTCGAGGGAAGAGAGGTCGCCGGCGTCTTTGGCGACCACAAGTTTGCCGCAGCGATTGAGCGGGATGTTGTTCTGTTCGCAGTAGCCAGTCAGCCGCTCATTGCCAAGCCTGGTGAATTTGGCCTTCAGGCTGTCGGGCGAATAGTAAAATCCGGCGTGCAGCACGCCGCTGTTGCGCCCGCTGGCGTGAGCGCCGCAGGACGGTTCCTTTTCGATCAACGTGATGCGCGCGTCGTTGTGGCGGGCCTTCAGTTCTCGCGCGATGCTCAAGCCGATGACGCCGCCGCCGATGATCAGGAAGTCACAGGTCTGCATGGACCCTCATGATGGCCTGACGGAGAATCCCGGTCATACGCTGAAGTTCCCGCGGCGTCGCGGACAGCGGCGGCATCAACACGATGATATTGCCCAGCGGCCGGAGGAGGAGTCCGAGACGGCGCGCTTCCATCGTGACGCGGTGGCCGATGCGGGCTTGAAGCGGGATGGCTTCGCGGGTGGTTTTATTCCGCACCAGTTCGATGCTCACCATCATGCCGCGCTGGCGAATATCTCCGACCAGCGGGAAATCGGCAAACGGCTTCAGCAGGCGTTTCAGGAGCGCGATCTTCGGACGTAGTCCGGCCAGGGTTTTTTCTTTGCGGAAGATGTCGAGGTTTGCCAACGCCACCGCGCAGCCGAGCGGATTGCCGGTATAACTGTGGCCGTGGAAAAAGGTCTTGAACTCTTCGTATTTCCCCAGAAACGCCTTGTAGATTTCTTCCGTCGTCAACGTCGCGGCCAACGGCATATAGCCGCCGGTGAGGCCTTTGCTGATGGCCATCAGATCCGGGGTGACGCCTTCGTGCTGGCAGGCGAACATCTTTCCCGTGCGGCCGAACCCTGTCGCGACTTCGTCGGCGATGAGCAGGACATTATATTGAGTGCAGAGCTCGCGGATGCGCTTTAAGTAGCCGGGCGGGGACATGAGCATGCCGGCCGCTGCCTGCACGAGCGGCTCGATGACGAATCCGGCGATCTCGCGATGCCGTTTTTTGAGCAGCTGTTCGATCGGGTCGAGGCAGGCCATCCGGCAGGAAGGATGGGTGAGCGCGAGCGGACAGCGGTAACAGTAGGGGGGCTCGGCGTCGAGAGTTGGAAATAGCAGCGGTTTGAACCGGGAGTGAAACAGTTCGATATTGCCGACACTGATCGCCCCGATTGTGTCGCCGTGATAGGCCAGCTTGAGATGGAGAAACGTATGTTTGGGGCCGGCCTCGGGATGACGTTGCTGCCAGTATTGCACGGCCATCTTGAGGGCGACTTCCACCGCAGTTGAACCATTGTCGGAATAAAAGACCCGCTTGAGCCCGATCGGCGCAATGCGAATGAGTTCACGCGCCAGTTGAATCGCCGGCGGATTGGACAGGCCGAGGAAGGTGGAGTGCGCGATTTTGTCGAGCTGTTTTTTGATGGCCCGGTCGAGCGCCGGATGCCGGTGTCCATGCAGATTGACCCAGATCGACGAGGTGCCGTCCAGGTACCTCCGGCCTTCGGTATCGATCAGTGTCGAGCCCTTTCCGCGTTCGATGATCAGCGGGGTTTCCTGTTCCCATTCCTGCATCTGGGTGAAGGGATGCCAGAGATAGTGCCGATCCCACTGTGCCAGGGATTTCGCCCGGGAGGTTGTCTTGTTCATGCTGCGCGAACCAGAGGCTGATGTGACAGGAGGTTGATGAGCGAAGTCATCGAAATATCGGGATGCGGGGCGAATTATACGGGCGGGTCGTCGCTTTGACAACCCGGGAGGCAGTTACTATAATGAACCGATTTTTTTCTGAAAAGAGCTGGATTTGCAAAGCCTTATACGAAACTTCTCGATTATCGCCCATATCGATCACGGCAAATCTACCCTCGCTGACCGGCTCCTGGACGCGACCGGTGCAGTGACCGCCCGGGAGGCCAAGGAACAGATCCTTGATGCCATGGATCTTGAACGGGAACGCGGCATCACTATCAAGGCGCATGCGGTCGCGATCCGCTACAAGGCCAAGGACGGGAAGACCTACAATTTGCATTTGATCGACACGCCGGGGCACGTCGACTTCACCTATGAAGTCTCGCGCAGCCTCGCGGCCTGCGAAGGCGCACTGTTGCTGGTCGATGCCACGCAGGGGGTGCAGGCGCAGACCATCGCCAACGTGAATCTGGCCATGGCGAATAATCTGACCATTATTCCCGTGATCAACAAGATCGATCTGGCGAGCGCGGATGTCGAAGGGACCAAGAATTCTATTTCTGAAGTGTTGCAGCTCGATGCCAGCAATGCGATGCCGATCAGCGCCAAGGAGGGCAAGGGCGTACCGGAGGTGCTCGAAGCGATCATCGAGCGGATTCCGCCGCCGTCCGGAGATCCTGCCGCTCCGCTGAAAGCGCTCATCTTCGATTCCTGGTTTGACAATTACCAGGGCGTCATCGTGCTGATCCGCGTCGTGGACGGGGAAGTCCGGCCCGGCATGAAGATCAAAGTCATGTCCAACGACCGGGTGTTCGAAGTGATGGAAGTCGGCAAGTTCATGCCGAAGCGGACGAAGACGACGCAGCTCCTGACGGGCGAGGCCGGGTATCTCTGCGCGAACATGCGTGAAGTGGCGGACGTCAAGATCGGCGACACGCTGACCGATGCCGCGCGGCCGACGAGCACGCCGTTCCCCGGCTACAAGGAAGTCAAACCGCTGGTGTTTTGCGGGCTCTATTCGACCGACACGGCGAAGTACGAAGATCTGCGCGACGCCCTCGTGAAACTGCGATTGAACGATTCGTCATTCGTCTATGAGCCGGAGACTTCGCTGGCGTTGGGCTTCGGTTTCCGGTGCGGCTTTCTCGGATTGCTGCACATGGAAATCATTCAAGAGCGCCTGGAGCGGGAATACGGGCTCACGCTGATTACGACGGCGCCCACGGTCGTCTATCGTGTGCTGACGACCAAAGGTGATGTGCTGGAAATCGACAACCCGGCCGAGCTGCCGGAGCCCAGCAGTATCGAATCGTTCGAGGAGCCGTTCATTCTGGCCACGGTCATCACTCCGGAACGGTACATGGGAGCGATCCTGAAGCTCTGCCAGGAGCGCCGCGGCATTCAGCGGGACATCCACTTTCTCGATCCGACGCGCGTCGTCATCAGCTATGAGATGCCGCTCAACGAAGTGATTCTGGATTTCTACGACAAGCTCAAGTCGCGCACGCAAGGTTATGCCTCGCTGGACTATGAAGTGCTCGGCTATCGCGAGTCCGACCTCGTGAAGCTCGATATCCTGCTCAACGGCGAGGCGGTGGATGCGTTGTCCTTCATCACCCATCGTGACCGTTCAATTTATCGGGGCCGGCAGATGGCGGAGAAAATGAAAGAGCTGATCCCCCGCCAGATGTTTGAAATCGCCATTCAGGCGGCGATCGGCACGAAGATCATTGCGCGGGAGACCATCGGGGCTATGAAGAAAAACGTCATCGCCAAATGCTACGGCGGTGACATCTCGCGTAAACGGAAGCTGCTGGAAAAACAAAAAGAGGGTAAGAAGCGGATGAAGTCGGTCGGAAGCGTGGACGTGCCCCAAGAGGCCTTCCTGGCGCTGTTGAAAGTAGGGGATGAATGAGCCTTGATCCGACTCCGCCCAATCTGGAGAATGTCACGGCTGCTCCTCCGGCTGCGGCCCCGGCCGAAGTGCCGGCGTCCGGCGAGGCCCGTCAGAGCGGGAAGTCGATTATCCGGGAGTATGCCGAAGCCATCGTCGTCGCCATGCTGTTGGCGTTCGCCATCCGGGTGTTCGTCGTGCAGGCGTTCAAGATTCCGTCCGGGTCGATGATTCCCACGCTGCTGATCGGCGATCATATTCTCGTCAGCAAGTTGTCCTACGGACTGCAATGGCCGACCGACTGCAAATTGCAATGGAATTTCCCGCCGGTCAACTGCTACACGTCCACCAATGTGATGCCGTTCGGCAAGCCGCAGCGGGGCGACGTGATCGTCTTTCGCTTTCCGGAAGACGAAGAAAAGGATTTCATCAAGCGTATCGTCGGCACGCCGGGCGATACGGTGCAGATCCGCAATAAGCAGATTTATGTCAACGGCGACCTGCTCGACGACCGGGCCTTCACTCAGCGGATCGATCCGGGCATCATCGACAGCACGATCAATCCCCGCGATAATTTCGGCCCCGTGACGGTGCCCGAAGGATCGTATTTCGTCATGGGCGACAACCGCGATCAGAGCCTCGACAGCCGGTTCTGGGGCTACGTGCGGGAGGAAAAGATTCGCGGGAAGGCGTTCAGAATCTACTGGTCCTGGAGCGGCCACGGACAGTGGACTGAATGGGTCCGATGGGACCGGTTCGGGAAAGCGATTCAATAGACTAGAAGGATGCTCACGTCATGGCTCCGCAGACTCCGCAGAATCAATCCGTGTCACAGAAGGCGCTTCGCCAGTACCTCCAGCGGTTCCCTCAGGCCAGTCTCCTGGTCATCGGGGATTTGATTCTCGATCATTACGTGATGGGGCGGGTGAGCCGGATCTCTCCCGAGGCGCCGGTGCCGGTCGTGCATGTCGAATCGGAGACCTTGCGATTGGGCGGCGCGGCCAACGTCTTCAATAATATTCTGGCGCTCGGCGGGAAAGCGGATTTGTGTGGCGTGATCGGCGCCGATGAGAGCGGGCGGTTGCTGTTGAAAGAGCTGGGCAAGTCCCGCTCGGGCCGCGGCGGGGTAATTATCGACCATGACCGCCCGACCACCAGGAAAAGCCGGGTGATCGCCCACAACCAGCAGATCGTGCGCTACGACATGGAAGGCCGCCAGGAACTTAAAGGAACGCTTCAGAAACGTCTGCTGCGCTATGTCGAGTCGCGGATTCGCGAATTGTCCTGCATCGTCGTCTCGGATTATGCCAAAGGCGTGGTGTCGTCGGCGCTCATGGCCGAATTGACCAGGATGGCGGCGTTGCGCAAGATCCCGGTCATCGTCGATCCGAAGGTCGAACATTTCGGCTACTACAAGGGCGTGACGGTCATCACGCCGAATCACCTGGAGGCCACGCAGGCGGCCGGGTTGCACGGCGATGACGATCAAACCATCAATCAGGCCGGTGCCGTGATCCGTCAGCGGCTGGGGTGCCAGTCCGTCCTCATCACCCGCGGTGAAAAGGGGATGAGTTTGTACGAGGGCGAGGGCACGTCCTGGCATCTTCCGACGCAGGCCCGGCAGGTCTATGATGTGACGGGGGCCGGCGATACGGTCATCGGCACCCTGGCGTTGGCGCTGGCGACCGGTGCGAGTATGAGGGAAGCGGCGACTTTGGCCAATCATGCGGCCGGCATCGTCGTGGGCATGGTCGGCACGGCGACGGTCACGCCCAAGCAGCTGTTGGAGGCGGTCGGCAATGGCTAGGTCGCTGCCATCGGTGACGGTCGTGATTCCGGCCCGCTACGGGTCGTCGCGGTTTCCCGGCAAGCCGCTGGTGAAACTGGCCGGCAAGCCGATGATTCAGCATGTGTACGAATGTGCAGTGGCCTGTCGGTCCGTGAGCGAAGTGCTGGTGGCGACGGATGACGAGCGGATCAAGCAGGCCGTCGAACAGTTCGGCGGGCGGGCTATCATGATGGGCGGCGAGTATCGGACGGGAACCGATCGTGTCGCGGCGGTGGCGCGGATGTTTGCGGGGGAGTGTTTTCTCGATCTGCAGGGCGACGAAATCCCGCTGAACCCGGAGTTGCTCTCGGATCTCATCGCCCCGTTTCTTCAGAGCGGCGCCGAAATGGGCACGTTGAAGCGCAAGATGGATGCGACCGACGATCTGCAGAATCCGGGGATCGTTAAGGTGGTGACGGACGCCAAGGGTTATGCGCTGTATTTCTCGCGCGCGCCGGTTCCGCTGGTGCGCGACGATCCGAGCCGGCGTGTCGTGAGCGGCCTGCATCACATTCATCTCGGCGTCTATATCTATACGAAGGAAACGCTCCTGCGGTTTGCGTCGATGAAGACGGGCGTGTTGGAAGACGCGGAGAAGCTGGAGCAGTTGCGCGCGCTTGAAAACGGAATCCGCGTGCGCGTCTGGGAGACGGCCTATGCCTCGCTGCGCATCGACGCGCCGGAGGACGTTCCCGAGGCCGAAGAAAAATTACGGCAGTACGAATCCCTGAAGCGGGAACTCAACCTCAACCGGACCGCACCGGGCCGATGACGGGGGCAGCCATGAGCAAGTTTATTTTTGTGACCGGGGGTGTGGTCTCGTCGCTGGGGAAAGGACTGGCCTCGGCGTCGATCGGCAATCTGCTGGAGAGCCGCGGGCTGAAGATCACGTTTCTGAAGCTCGACCCCTACATCAACGTCGATCCGGGCACGATGAATCCCTATCAGCACGGCGAAGTTTTCGTCACCGAAGACGGCGCCGAGACGGATCTCGACCTGGGGCACTACGAGCGGTTTACCTCGCTGTCGCTGACGAAAGAAAGTAATTACACGACGGGGCGGATCTACAATTCCGTCATCACGAAAGAACGCCGGGGCGATTATCTCGGCGGCACCGTCCAGGTCGTGCCGCATATTACCGATGAGATCAAGCAATGCATCATGCGGATCTCGCAGGGGATCGACGTCACGATCGTCGAAATCGGCGGCACCGTCGGCGATATTGAAAGCCTGCCGTTTCTCGAAGCCATCCGTCAGATGCCCTACGACGTCGGTCGAGACAATGTCCTGTATGTCCATCTGACACTGGTGCCCTACATCGGCGCGGCCGGGGAGTTGAAAACCAAGCCGACCCAGCATTCCGTGAACAAGCTGCGCGAGATCGGTATTCAGCCGCATATTCTGCTCTGCCGCACCGACCGCTATATTCCGCCGGAGATGAAGGCCAAAATTGCGATGTTCTGCAACGTCGAGAAGGATGCCGTCATCACCGCCAAGGATGTCGAGACGATTTATGAAGTGCCGATCGTCTTCCGGAAGGAAGGCCTGGATGAACTGATCGTCCGGCAGCTGCATATCGAGACCGGCCCGCCCAATCTCCGTGAGTGGGATGCGATGGTGCAGAAGATCAAGCACCCCAAGCACGAGATCTCCATCGCGCTGGTCGGGAAATATGCGGGGCTGAAGGAGTGTTACAAGAGTCTGGCCGAAGCGCTGGTGCACGGCGGGATCGACCATGAGACGAAGGTCAACATCACCTGGATCGAGTCCGAAGACGTCGAGCGCCAGGGGACCGAGCGGATTCTGCGCGAGGCCGACGGGATTCTGATTCCCGGCGGGTTCGGGACGCGCGGGGTCGAAGGAAAAATTCTCACCATCAAGTACGCGCGAGAGCGTGAGGTGCCGTTTCTCGGGCTGTGTTTGGGCATGCAGTGCGCCACCATCGAGTTTGCGCGGAACGTGGCAGGCCTGGCAGGAGCCAATAGCTCGGAGTTCGACGAGCGCTCGCCGCACCCCGTCATTCATCTCATGTCCGATCAACAGTCCGTGAGCGACAAGGGCGGGACCATGCGGCTCGGGTCCTACCTGTGCAAGCTCGGGGAGGGGACGCTGGCGCAGAAGATGTATGGCGTCAACGAGATCGGTGAGCGGCACCGGCACCGGTACGAATTCAACAACGCCTATCGCGAACAGCTCACAGCCAAGGGGTTGGTGCTGAGCGGCCTGTCGCCTGACGGGCGGTTGGTCGAGATCGTGGAGTTGAAGAATCACCCCTGGTTCCTCGCGACACAGTTCCATCCGGAATATCGCTCGCGCCCGCATCATCCGCATCCTCTTTTTAGTGGATTCGTCGGCGCAGCATTACGCAAAAAGCTCGGGCATTAATCGAAGGACACCATGGCGCACGAAGTTCAAATTGGTTCCTTCAAAGTCGGAGCGGGGCATCGCCCGTTTCTGATTGCCGGCCCTTGCGTCATCGAGAGCGAACAGCTGGTGCTGGATACAGCCGGGAAGATCGCGGAGATCACGAAGTCGCTTGGCATCCCCTATGTCTTCAAGGCTTCCTTCGACAAGGCGAACCGGACGTCGATCAAGTCGTACCGTGGCCCCGGCATCGAGCAGGGTCTTGCGGTTCTGAAGAAGGTCAAGGACCAACTGGGCCTTCCCGTGCTGACCGATGTCCATACGGACGAGCAGGCGACGGAAGCGGGCAAAGTCGTCGATGTCTTGCAGATCCCCGCGTTCCTCTGCCGGCAGACCGATCTGCTCATTGCCGCGGCGAAAACCGGGAAAGTAGTCAATGTGAAGAAGGGGCAATTCCTCTCGCCGCCGGAAATGGCCAACGCCGTGAAGAAGGTGGAAGAGTGCGGGAGTCAGCGCATCGTGCTCACCGAGCGCGGGTCGTCTTTCGGCTACAACAACCTCGTCGTCGATATGCGGTCGTTTCCGATCATGCGGAGCTTCGGCTATCCCGTTGTGTTCGACGCCACGCATAGTGTGCAGCTACCCGGTGGCGGGGGCACCAAGTCCAGTGGCCAGCGTGAGTTCGTCGAGCCGTTGGCCTGTGCCGCAGCCGGCGCCGGCGTGGACGGATTTTTCATGGAAGTGCATCCCAACCCAGACGAGGCCCTTTCCGACGGCCCGAACATGGTGCCGCTGCATCAACTGAAATCTTTGCTCGAGCGGGTGATGCGGATATGCGACGCAGCAAAACCACGAAGCTAAAGCTGAAGCCAAAGCGTTCCCCCGCGCCCAAAGGTGTCAAGAGCCTGGGGAGTTTGGGTGACGGGAAGCGCGTGCTTGAGATCGAAGCGCGCGCCGTGCAGGCGCTCGTCGATCGCATGGACAGCAAGTTCGAAAAAGCTGTGGACTTGCTGGCTCAGTGCAAGGGCAAGGTCGTAGTCTCCGGCATGGGCAAGTCCGGCTTGATCGGCCAGAAGATCGCCGCGACTTTGGCCAGCACCGGGACCTCTTCCTTTTTTCTCCATCCAGCCGAAGGCGTGCACGGTGACCTGGGAATGCTGGCGCGACGAGATGCGTTGATCGCCATTTCCAATAGCGGCGAGACGGCGGAGTTGCTGCAAATCCTGCCCTATGTCGAGCGCATGGGGATTCCGGTCATTGGTCTCACGGGCCGCATGGGCTCAACTCTGGCCAAACAGAGTGATGTGGCGCTGGATGTGTCGGTGTCGGAGGAGGCCTGCCCGATGGGGCTCGCGCCGACGGCCAGCACGACGGCGACCCTGGCGATGGGGGATGCGCTGGCCGTGGCGCTGTTGCAAAAGCGAGGATTCAGGGAAGAAGATTTTGCGCAATTCCATCCGGGCGGCACGCTGGGACGGCGGCTGCTGGTCAGAGTGAAAGATCTCATGCATCACGGGGCCGATTTGCCGCAAGTGACGGAATCGGTGGCCGGTACGACGGCGATGCTGGAGATGACGGCCAAAAAACTCGGAATGACAACGGTGGTCGATCAGGCCGGAAAACTGGCCGGAATTATCACCGACGGAGATCTGCGGCGGTTCATTCAGGGCGGCGGAGATTTCGCCAAGTCCACTGCTAGTGTGCTGGCATCGAGACATCCCAAGACGATCGGGCCAGAGGATCTTGCGGCCAAGGCGGTCGAAGTGATGGAGCGGTTTTCCATTACCACGCTGGTGGTCGTCGAGGGCGACCGGAACATCCGCGGGGTTATTCATTTGCATGACTTGTTAAAAAGCGGCATCGTTTAGCCAGGATGCTGAAAAAGTCGCTCCGCGGCGTTCTCACCTCGAATGCATCCTCAACGTAGCCAGAGGCTACGCCTCCGGTGCCTTCTCGGCTGTGGCCTTGCTGAGCGAGCTTTTTGAGCATCCTGCAGCGTATTGTCTTGTTGTTCCGTGCAGGTAGTGTTATCAAATTCGAGTGTGTCTAGTTGGGTTTCTGTAGTCTGGGAGAGTAGCATCAGCTATGAATCGTGTCTTAGCCGCATGGCGGGAAATCGGGCAGGATTCGCTGAATCTCCCTAACCTGCTCACGCTCACCCGGATTCTGTTGATTCCGGTGTTCGTCGTGTTGTTTTCGACGCCGGATCCCGATCGCTCGCTCATGGCCGCCATCGTCTTCATCGTCGCTGCCGTGACCGATATGCTCGACGGGTATCTGGCGAGAAAGTCCGGCCAGGTCACCAAGCTCGGGAAGCTGCTCGATCCTATTGCCGACAAGCTGCTGGTATTGTCTGCGTTGATCTTGCTCGTGAACGTGGACCGGGTCAGCGCGCTGGTCGCCATTCTGATCATCGCCCGGGAATTGGGGGTCACCGGTATTCGTGCCATCGCCGCCGGCGAGGGCATGATCATCGCCGCCGAGACGACGGGCAAGTACAAGATGGCGTTGCAGGTGGTTGCAATCGTCATGCTCATTCTCGAAGGGACCAGTCTGGCGGCGTTGGGCAATCTGCACCTGGCCGGCATCGTGACGCTCTATCTGTCGCTGGTGCTGGGCTACATTTCCGGCGGGCAGTATGTGTGGAGTTTTTGGAAGCAGGTTGTCGCCAAGGGCCTGTAGCTCCATAGCAGGATGCTGAAAAAGTCCTCCAGCGGCGTTCTCGCCTCGACCGCATCCTCAACGTAGCCAGAGGCTACGCCTCCGGTGCCATCTCGGCTGCGGCCTTGATCGAGGAACGGCGCGTCCCGGCGCGCCGGGGTTGGGCGGGTGAGAACGGTGGGCTTTTTGAGCATCCTGCTGAATTAAAGATGTTCATTCGCCACTCGTCATCCTCCCAATCGTTCTATCTGAACTATGAATAACGAAATGCTTTGGGTTCTCATGGCAATAGCCGGGTATCTGCTGGGGGCTATTCCATTCGGCATCGTCGTGTCCAAAGCGATGGGGCTGTCTGATCCGCGCACGGTCGGCAGCAAGAATGTCGGTTTCACGAACGTGCTGCGGGTGTCCGGCAAGAAAGCCGGTATCCTGACATTGATCGGCGATATGGGCAAAGGCTGGGTCATGGGCTTTGCCGCGACGCAGATGCTGCAGCAGGAATGGATGATTCTGCTGGTCGCGCTGGCGCCGTTTCTCGGGCACCTCTTTTCGCCGTTTCTTGGATTCAAGGGCGGCAAAGGTGTCGCCACGGCGCTGGGATCTGTCCTGGGTGTGGAGCCGGCAATCGGATTCCTGTTACTCCTGGCCTGGCTGGGTGCCGTTGCCATGTGGCGCTATTCATCCGGAGGCGCGCTCACCGCGTTCGGGCTGTTCCCGCTGATCGCCTCGCTGGCCCGCCCGACCGTGGAGTTCGTGCTGTTCTCCGCCGTCGTCAGCGGTCTCATCGTGCTGAAGCACAAGGGGAACATCGAACGGCTGTGGAACGGAACCGAGAGTAAGATCGGGCAGAAAAAGGCCTGATCCGATCAACGCTCAAATTGACTCTCTTTCGACCCCTTCCTATAATGCTGTTCCATAACCGTTTTGACTGACTTTCCAGACACTTATGGCGTCCTTCACCAAGGGTTCTCTGACGGAACAATGGGGCCGGATCCGTGCGGGACTGGCCCATGCGTTTTCCACTCGCCCCGAAGCCGAGCCCTTTACGATTGAAGATCTGGCATTGCTCCAGCGAATAGCGGACGCAGTGGTGCAGCGGCGGATGGCCGCTCCCGCGGTCGTCTTTCTGGAATCGCTCGGGCCGATGAATTTCCTCGGCAGCCAGGCCCTGCATTTCTTTGCGCCCATTATCGAGCTGGCATTCAGCGCTCAGGAAGTGTCACAAGTCGCCGCACTGCTTGAACGCCGGGATACGACAGTCCGCCTCATCGCACTGATCGAGGCCGCTTCGGTGCTTCAGGGAGCGGCAGCTCGATGAGCGCTTCCACTCATGTCTCGGAGAAGCCGACGTTCGACCATCCGTTGAATGTCATCGTCGCCACGGACTGCGGCAGTACCACCACCAAAGCCATCCTCATCGAAAAAGTCGGCGACGAGTACCGCCAGACGTTCCGCGGCGAAGCGCCGACGACGGTTGAGGCTCCATTCGAGGACGTGACGCGCGGCGTGCTCAACGCGATTGCCGAAATTGAAGAGCTGTCGGGCCGGAAGATTCTCGACGGCGAGAAGATCATCACCCCGTGCCGCGATGCGAAGACCGGCGTCGATATTTATATCTCGACCAGCAGCGCCGGCGGCGGGTTGCAGATGATGGTGACGGGCGTGGTGCAGAACATGACGGGCGAGAGCGCGCAGCGGGCCGCGCTCGGCGCCGGGGCGATTGTCATCGATGTGCTGGCCTCGAACGACGGCCGTCTGCCGCATGAGAAGATCGAGCGGATCAGGACGATGCGGCCCGACATGATTCTGATGTCCGGTGGGACGGACGGCGGCGCGGTGACACACGTGGTGGAAATGGCGGAGTACATCGCGGCGGCGGAGCCGCGTCCGCGGTTCGGCGCGACCTACAAGCTGCCGTTGATCTATGCGGGCAATAAAGAAGCGCAGCCTCAGGTACGGAAGATCCTGGGGGAAAAGGCGGCGCTCGAAGTCACGGATAACATCCGACCCGTGTTGGAAAAGGAAAATCTCGCTCCCGCCCGCAATAAGATCCACGATCTGTTTCTTGAACATGTGATGCAGCAGGCGCCGGGGTACAAGAAACTCATCGAGATGACCGGGGCGCCGATCATGCCGACGCCCGCTGCCGTGGGCGTCATCATGGAAACCATCGCCAAGCGGGAACATCTGAGTCTGATCGGTGTCGACATCGGCGGCGCGACGACCGACGTATTTTCGGTATTTGACAGTGTTTTCAACCGGACGGTCAGCGCCAATCTGGGCATGTCCTACAGCATTTCCAATGTGCTGGCGGAAGCCGGGCTGGCGAACATCATGCGGTGGGTGCCGTTCACGATCGACGAGCAGACGCTGCGCAATCGCATCAAGAACAAGATGGTCCGGCCCACAACAATTCCGCAAACGCTCGATGAGTTGCAGATCGAACAGGCCATTGCCCGTGAAGCGCTGCGGCTGGCGCTGATTCACCATAAGTCGCTTGCGACGGGTCTCAAAGGCGTTCAGCAGGAGCGCACGATTTCCGACGCATTCGAGCAGCAGACGTCCGGCAAGAGTCTGGTCGACATGCTGAAGCTGGATCTGATCGTCGGAAGCGGCGGGATTCTGTCGCATGCGCCGCGCCGCATTCAGTCGATGCTCATGATGGTGGATGCCTATGAGCCGCTCGGGTTTACGATGCTCTCCGTGGACAGCATCTTCATGATGCCGCATCTGGGCGTGCTCTCGACGATCAATGAGAAGGCGGCGACGGATGTCTTCGTGCGCGATTGCATGGTCTACCTCGGCACCTGTGTCGCGCCGATCGGACGGCTGAAAGACGGTGAACGGTTGGCAGACTACGAAATCACCTTTCCCGACGGGAGCGTCGTCAAGGATCAGCTGAAGATGGGTGAGTTGCGGCTGTTCCCGCTTGGATTGAACCAGAAGGCCAGGGTGGCGATGCAGCCGGCGAAGACCGTCAATCTTGGACAGGGCGCGGGTACTCCGGTCAGCCGCGAGGTGCAGGGTGGCGTTGTCGGGCTCCTATTGGACGGCCGCGGCCGGCCGTTACAGCTGCCGGCTGAAGAACCGGCCCGAGTTGCGGCATTGACGAAATGGTTCAAGGCGGTCGATCTGTATCCAGGATGAGAGTAATCAGCGGTCAGCAGTCAGCTCTCAGTGAGGGGAGCAGAAGGACTGCACAGTAGGAAGGTTTTGCTGAACGCTGTCGGCTGACAGCTAAAAGCTATCAAGATCATGGCGCATTCCTATACACCAGGGCTGACAGTGACCGAACAGACGGTCGTGCGGCGGCGGCGGCAATTGCCGTTGCCGGGTACGGTATTGGTTGCGGTCGGCGACCTCGTGCAATCGAATCAGCCGGTGGCCAGGGCCGAGTTGCCGGGCAAGGTCTACCCGTTGAATCTGGCGAATCAACTGGGTGTCGCGCCGGACGAGATCAAGGAATATCTGATCAAGAAAGAGGGCGAGCCGGTCCGGAAGGATGAAATTCTGGCTGAGAACAAGCCGTTGATCAAATGGTTCAAAACTGAGATCAAGTCTCCGATCACCGGCACGGTGGAATCGCTTTCGACCATTACAGGGCAGGTGCTGTTGCGTGAGCCGCCGCGCGTGCTGGAATTGCTGGCCTATGTGGACGGCACGGTGGTGGACGTGCATCCGCGTCATGGGGTGACGGTCGAAGCGCGCTGCAGTCTGATCCAGGGGATCTTCGGCATCGGCGGTGAAACGTCCGGTGCCCTGGCTATTGCTGTGGCGAAGCCGGACGAAGCCCTGACGCCGGCTCATCTCACAGCCGATATGAAGGGAAAGGTCGTCGTCGGCGGGTCGTTTCTGTCCGCGGAGACGATGGCCAAAGCGAAAGAAATCGGCGTCGCCGGATTGGTTGTCGGGGGGATTCATGATAAGGATCTCCGGGCTCTGCTGGGGTATGACCTGGGGGTGGCGATCACTGGAACGGAGCAGGTGGGATTCACGCTGATTCTCACGGAAGGGTTTGGAACGATCCCCATGGCGCAGAAGACCTTTGCGTTGCTCTCCGCCCACACCGGGGAGAAGGCGGCGATTTCCGGGGCCACGCAGATTCGCGCCGGTGTCATCCGGCCCGAGATCATCATTGCGAAGGCTGCGGGTGCAGCGCAGTCCGGTATCGCTGCGGCGCCGCAGCGCGAAGGCATCCGGATCGGCGATCCGGTGCGCATCATTCGCGATCCCCTGTTCGGCAAGATCGGGGAGGTCTCGGCCTTGCCCGCCGATCTCCAGAAGATTCCTACGGAAAGTGATGCGCGCGTGCTGGAAGTGCGATTCCCGGACGGGCAGGTTGCCGTGATCCCCCGAACGAATATCGAAGTGATCGAAGGCTTGTGACAGGATGTTGAAAAATCCACCCAGCGTCGTTCTCGCAGCACGCAGATCCTCAACGTACCCCGGAGGGTACGCCGCGTCTTGGCGCGAAGGAGCCGGGTGGATAAGAACAGCGGTCTGTTTGAGCATTCTGTTATTCGGGGTCGCAAGCGAGAGTGTCAATGCACCTGTGTGCGCGGAAGAGCAGCTGCCGGCGCCGGTGAATGTACGCGTATTCGATACGCCGAACGACGGGGGGCAGAGTCTGACCGTCGTGTGGGAACCGGGTCATGCCGACCGCGCCGAGGTGCGCTATCAGGTGCTGCTGGGGCCTGCCGGCACAGCCGATCCCGCTGCGCTGAAAACGATCGCCGAGTTTCCGGCCGACACGAAGTTCGTCAAAGACGCCAAGTTGCCCTGGTGGACAAGGGACGCGGAGAAGAATTGGCATCAGTACGTGGTCCGCAACGGGAAGAGACTCGACCTGAAAGACGGGACGCCCTACACGGTAGCGGTCGCGACGGTGAAAGGGGAGGAGCGATCGTTCGGGCCGCTTCTGCAGGCGACCCCGCAGCCGAACTGGTTCAACTGGAACTCGGTGAACAATCTGGTCCTGACGCTGATTTTCGGCGGCGTGGTGTTCTTCTCCATCGCGCAAGCCAAACGGAGCGAGATGTTTCTGCGCCGCATTCCGGGCCTCGACGCGGTGGATGAAGCCATCGGCCGGTCGACGGAATTGGGCAAGCCGATTCTCTATATGACCGGCGCGCACGATATGCACGATCCCTCGACGATCGCCGCGGCGGTGATTCTCGGGCGCGTGGCGAAGAAAGCCGCGGCCTATGAAACGGAATTGCTCGTGCCCCATCGCGAGCCGATTACGATGGCCGTCTGCCAGGAAATCACCAAGCAGGCCTATCTGGAAGCGGGCAAGCCCGATCTGTTCAAAGAAGACTCCAACTTTTTCATCACCAGCGATCAGTTCAGCTATACGGCCGCGGTCGACGGCATCATGCTGCGGAAGAAGCCGGCGGCGAATTTCTTCATGGGCTCCTATTTTGCCGAGGCGCTGCTGCTGACGGAGACCGGGGCCAGCACCGGAGCGATCCAGATCGCGGGGACCGATTCGGACCATCAGCTGCCGTTTTTCGTGACCACCTGCGACTACACCTTGATC